>NZ_JBEPOX010000006.1:0-260148 GCF_040547025.1 Arthrobacter sp. UYEF36 | reverse complement strand
CTGCCGCATCAGCGTGGACATGTCCCGCGTGACCTCACCCAACAGATCACCCAAAGACGACGTCTCAGCCTTCACATGCGCGGCCGTGGGAGGTATTTCGCTGCTCATCGACGGCCACCGTCAAAGGGATCGTCACGGAAAGGATCCTGCCGGGTCGGGTCGGTCACCACAGGCTCGGAGGCCCAGCGGTCCTGCCGGTCACTGTCGCCGAGCGGATCGGCGTCGAGCGGGTTGGGCGGGTAGGTGTCCGCGACGCCCGCCCGCGTGGTTTCCGGGGCAGGCATCTGAACGGGCGGCGGCGGAACCGCCATGCCGGTGTCCGGGACCCTGGTTGCCCGGGCTGTGTTGGCACCGGCGGTGCCCGTTTCCGGTGCTCCGGCGCTCAGGCCGCGGCTGAGCCGCCCGGCCAGGACGCCGGCTCCGGCCGCGAGCAGCAGGAATGTGCCGGGGCGCTGGCGGGCAAAGGACTTTACCTCGGTCAGCAGCGAACCCGGATCCCGGTTCTCGAGCCAGGTAGCCACGCTCTGGGACCGCTCGGCGGCCTGACGGATAAGGTCTGTTGCGACGCCGGGCTGCTCGGAGGCGTCGGCCATGGTCGTCAACTCCGAGGAGATGGAGCGGATGCCCTCAGCGGCCTTCTGCTGCTGCGTGCCGGCCTGGTCGGTCAGATCGGACTTGGCCTGGTGCAGGAGGTCCCTGGCGTTCGTCTTCACTTCGGCGGCGACGTTGGCGGCCTCCGTTTTGGCCGTCTCCGCGACGGTCTGGGCGGAATCCGTGGCCTGGCGCTTCAGGTCGGCTGCCTCGCCCCTGGCCGCATCGGTCTTGGAGGCCCCGCCGTCGGCGGAGGTGGCGGTCGTTGAGGTCCCGCCGTTTACCGTCGGCGGGAATGTGGTTTCCGGCCGCAGGGGAGTCTGCTGGGTGGCCGTAGGAGTGCCGTAGCTACCGTCCTCGGGCCATTTGTTCTCTGTCATCTTCGCTCTCTTTTCAAGGTCGGCTGCTGATCACAAACCAGCAATAACTGGAAACATAATAGTAAGCATGATTACTAACAAATAGTAAGTACCCTTGTTTTACTTCTTGCTGCGGGCCCTGGGCGGGGCGGCGGTGAAACCGTCCCCGGCCGGTGAACTAGGCTGGAAACATGGGCAAAACGGTGCACGGCTGATGGCGAAGCGGGGCAGGGCTGCCGGCCGGAACAACACCGAAAAGGCGTCCGGAGTGGTGGAGATCCCGAAGGGCAGCCGCCCCGAGGGTCCGCTGGAGGGCATCTACTACATCGATACCGGTGACTGCGAACTGATCGCCGACCAGGACAACTCCAATGGCTGGCTGCTGCGCATCAATGGTGTGATGAGTTCGCACATCGACCTGGCGGATCCGCTCTTCCTGGACTTCGAGTACATGCGCTGGATTTCGGCCCTGGTGGAATCGCGCTGGCCGCGGGATGCCCGGCCGAAGCTGCGCACCCTGCACCTTGGCGGCGGAGCATGCTCACTGGCACGCTACTTCCACGCCGCCTACCCGGAGGCGCGCCAGGTGGTGGTGGAACTCGACGGAAAGCTGGCGGAATATGTGCGGGGCTGGTTCGACCTGCCGAAGGCGCCGCTGATGCGCCTGCGTGTGGGGGAGGCCCGCGAGGTCACCGAAAGCCTTACGCCGCAGACCCGGGACTTGATCATCCGCGATGTCTTTGCCGGCTCGCTGACGCCGCGGCCGCTCACCACGAGGGAGTTCAACGAGCACGCCAAGCGCGTCCTGGCCCCCGGCGGGATCTACGTGGTGAACTCCGGCGACGCACCGGACCTGAGGAACGCCCGCGAGGACGCCGCCACCATCGCGGACACCTTCCAGCACACCGTGATCATCGCGGACCCCGCCATGCTCAAGGGCAGGCGCTACGGCAACATGATCATGGCCGGAAGCGACCTCCCGTTCGACGACGACCCGGGACTGGCGCGGCGGCTGCTGGGCGGCGCGGTGCCCGCCCACATCTGGAACGACGCCAAGGTCCGGGCCTTTGCCGCCGGTGCGCCGGTCCGCCACGACCCGAAAACTGTGGCTCCGGCGCCGTCGACTGCTCCGTAACGGCCCATTAGCGGCCTGAAAAACGGCGGTTACGGAGCAGTCGATGCGTGCCCTCCCCGCCCCAGGAGCGCCTTGCGGTGGGCCTTCGTCTGTTCGCGCAACGCCTGCACCACCGCCGCGACAGCGGGGCGGCGCATGGAATCGGGCCGCAGCACCATCCAGTACGGCAGCAGTTCGGCGAAGTCCTCCGGCAGCAGCCGGACCAGGTCCGGATGCAGGTCCGCCGCGAAACACGGCAGGAAACCGATCCCGGCTCCGGCACGGGTAGCCTCCACATGGACAAAGACGTTAGTGGAGCTCAGGCCGTCCCGCATGGTCGGCACAAGGCGCCGCGGGGCATCCAAGTCGTCCACCTGAAGCATGGAATCCACGAAGTAGACCAGCGAATGGGTGGTAAGTTCCTCGATCGTCGCAGGGGTGCCGTACTCGGCAAGGTAATCGCGGGAGGCGTACATGCCGAGCATGTACTCACCGAGCCGGGCGGCCGCAGCCCGGTGCACCTGCGGTTCACCCACCACAACCTCGATGTCCAGCCCGGAACGCTGCTGGAGCGCCCGCCGGGTCACGGTGATGATCTCGACGCTGAGACCAGGGTGGTCCCGGCGCAGCCTGGCCACCGCGGGGGCCGCGATGTAGGCGCTGAACCCGTCCGTCGCGGTCATCCGGACGACGCCGGTGATCGGGTCCGGTACCCGGCCGGGCTGTTCGAGGGTCCGGATCGCCGCTTCCACCCGCTCGGCCACCTGCACGGCTTCCGCGCCCAGCTCCGTGAGCTCCCAGCCGCCGGAGGCGCGCGAGAGCACCCGCCCGCCCAGGGCCTTCTCCAGTGCCGCAATCCGGCGCGACACGGTGGTGTGGTTCAGCCCCAGGGACTGCGCCGCCGTCGTGAACTTCGCTGAGCGGGAGACAGCCAGAAGTACGAGCAGATCATCCGGGTTGGCGTTCATATCTGCAATTCTGCACATAAGGGGTGCTGGTTTGAGCATTGAATCGCCAACTTTGTGCGGCAATACTCAGTAAAGCTGCTCAGCGCTGTGCATCGCACCTCCTCTGGGCTGTTGACGACCGCAAACTTGAGGAGTGCAAATCATGGAGAGCAGCTTGAACGGGCGAAAGGCCCTGGTGACCGGCGGAGCCGGCGGAATCGGCGCTGCGAGCGTGCGTGCCCTGGCGGCGCGGGGAGCCAAAGTGGTGATCGCGGATATGGATGAGGCCGCGGCCGCAGCCCTCGCCGATGAGGTCGGCGGCACCTCCTGGGCGGTCAACCTGCTCGACGTCGAGGCCCTCCAGTCGGTCAGCCTGGACTGCGACATTCTCGTCAACAATGCCGGCATCCAGCACATCAGCCCGATCGAGGACTTCGATCCGGCGGACTTCCGCCGCCTCATCACGCTCATGCTGGAAGCGCCGTTCCTGCTCATCCGCGCCGCCCTGCCGCACATGTACGCCAATAACTACGGCCGGATCATCAACCTGTCCTCCGTGCACGGGCTCCGTGCCTCCCCGTTCAAGAGTGCCTATGTCTCGGCGAAGCACGGCCTGGAAGGCCTGAGCAAAGTGACGGCGCTGGAAGGCGGCGCGCACGGTGTCACCTCCAACTGCATCAACCCCGGCTACGTCCGGACGCCGCTGGTCGAGTCCCAGATCGCCGACCAGGCCAAGGTGCACGGGATCCCGGAGTCAGAGGTACTCACCAAGATCATGCTGACCGAGGCAGCCGTCAAGCGACTCGTCGAGCCGGAGGAAGTCGCCTCCCTCGTAGCCTGGCTGGCTTCTGACGACGCCGGGATGGTCACCGGCGCGAGCTACACAATGGACGGCGGCTGGTCCGCCCGGTAGCGGGCAGCTGATCAGTCAGTCTTCCCGTCGTCTTTCTTGTCGTCGGGCTGGTCCTGGGTGGCCGGCTCGGTGGCACGGCGGATGTAGTCGTTGACGGCCTCCTCCGGAACCCGGAACGAGCGGCCCACGCGCACGGCCGCGATGGCGTGTGACTTCACCAGCCGGTAGACGGTCATTTTGGACACCCGCATGGCCGCAGCGACCTCCGCGATAGTCAGAAAGTGGGAGGAGAAATTCGCTGAGCTCATATCTTCCGGGCCGTCCACTAGTCGGGGTACCGGAGTTGCCGGTAGTCGTAGAAGGTGACTTCCCCCGCCGCGCTGGCTGTCCGGAGACCCACGTAGGGGGCATCGATCACGGCCACCGTTCCCAGATGCCGGCCGTTGAACGGATCATCGCCAATGAGCACCTGACCCATCCGGAACGGAATGCGCGCTGTTCTGGCGCGGCTCACGGTTCCCCAGAGGAAGCCGGCCACGCCGCCCCGCCGGAGTTCTGGTCGTTGGTGTTGTGCCTGCGGAGATGCTGGGGACTCCATCGGAACCACTCCTTCGGGAAGCGCGCCACTCGGACTGTCGGCGGCTTCCGGACCAGCTGGGGGAGGGCCCGCCGGCCCTGCGTCCCGGCCGCTCCGTACCGCCGTGAAGTTACTGTATCCCTCAGCCCCATTCGTCACACGAGTAACTTCTACCTCTGCCAGACCGGGCACCACTTGGGACGCGGCGCCGACTACTTGCCGGGCAAGCATTCCGTCGAGCCCGATCATCATCGCCCCCATAGACTGCCACGATGACGAGGGCCATGAACACGTTCGTTGCCACCGATGCAGCCGGCCACCACGGTGACGGGAAGTCCGACGCCCGCAGTCTCTTGCGGGGGATCTCGCGAGCAGCTGGTGTCTTCGTATTCAGACAAACCGCGCACCGTGCAGACGGGGGCAAGGCCTAACGGATGGGCGTCCAGCCGTGGTAGAACCGACGAGGGTCCATCGGACAGTCAAGGAGAAACGCTATGAAAGCCATCGTCCAGGACGTGTACGGCTCTGCGGATGTGCTGGTGCTGCGCGACGTCGACACTCCCGTACCGGGCGACGATGAGGTGCTGATCCGGGTCCGTGCCGCCGGCGTCGAGCAGGGGGTCTGGCACCTTATGTCCGGTATGCCCTACCTGACCCGGGCTTTCTTCGGGTTCAAGGCTCCCAGGAACCCGATCCGTGGCAGGGAAGTTGCCGGGCGGGTGGAGGCGGTGGGGCGGAACGTCGTCGGGTTCCGTCCGGGGGATGAAGTGTTCGGGACGGCCGAGGGTTCCTTTGCCGAATTTGTCTGCGCCAAGGAGGGCAAGATCGCCCTGAAGCCGGTGAAAGCCAGCTTCGAGCAGGCAGCAGTCGTTCCTATCTCCGCCACCACGGCGCTGCAGGGCCTCCGCGACAGCGGCCAGCTCCAGCCCGGGCAGGACGTGCTGATCATTGGCGCCGGCGGCGGGGTGGGCTCCTTTGCCGTTCAGCTCGCCAAGGCGCTCGGAGCGCAGGTCACCGGAGTGTGCAGCACCGCCAAACTGGATCTGGTCAGGTCGATCGGCGCCGATCACGTCATTGACTACAAGCACGACGACTTCGCGGACGGCGCGAGGCAGTTCGACCTCATTCTCGACACGGCGGGGAACCGCCCGCTGTCGGTCCTCCGCCGGGCACTGAAACCCCGGGGAATCCTCGTGATTGTCGGCGGCGAGGGCGGCGGCCGCTGGACCGGAGGCTTTGAACGGTCACTCCGGGCCGCCCTGCTGTCCCCCTTCGTCGGGCAGAAACTCACGGGTCTGATGGCAGCGGAGCGCCAGGAGGACCTCCGCTACCTGGCCCAGCTCATCGACGCCGGTACCGTCACCCCCGTCATCGAGAAGAGTTATCCGCTGGGCGAGGCTCCGGAAGCAATCCGGCACCTGCACGGCGGACATGCCCGCGGCAAGGTGGTCATCACGGTCTGAGGAGGCCCGCTTCAGGCCTCCTCCGGCCGAGGACGGACGAGGCGGGTCATGTCCGGGATTCCAGACAGTGGGAAGGATGTCGGACGGTCCGGGGTGACGGTCGGGGCGCATGCTTAGTTACGGGATACCGGACACCGAGCACTTGAAGAGGATCCATGCCAGCTACCAGCAGCACCCCGCCAGCCGACGACGCGGCGCCCAAAACCGCGCCGGCCAAGGTGACATCCAAGGTCCCGGCGGCGGAAAATACCCTGCGCATCCTCAAACTGCTGGCCTCCAAGCGGGGGCCGATGGCGGCGTCGAACATCGCCACCGCGCTGGGGCTGCCGCGCTCCAGCGTCTACCACCTGCTGGGCGTCATGGAGGCCAACGGCTTTGTGCTGCACCTGCACGAGGAGCAGCGCTACGGGCTGGGGATCAGCGCCTTCGAACTCAGCTCGGCGTATTCGCGGCAGGAGCCGCTCTCGCGCCTGGGCCGGCCGCTGCTCGCCTCGCTGGTGGACGTGATCGGCGAGAGCGCCCACCTTGCCGTGCTGCATGGCCGCGATGTGCTCTACATCGTGGAGGAGCGGGCCAAGAACCGCCCCTCACTGGTGACCGACGTCGGGGTGCGGCTGCCGAGCCACCTCACCGCTAGCGGGCGCGCCATCCTCGCCGCGCTGCCGAAGTCGCAGGTGCGGGCGCTGTACCCCAACGCGGCCGCCTTCACTGCCCGGCATGAGACCGAATCGCCGATCATGAAGTATTCGGCGCTGTCCTCGCATCTGGACCAGGTGCGGCAGCGCGGCTACGCCACCGAACACGGAGAGGTGACGCCGGGCTTTGGCTCGATCGCGGCCGCCGTCACGGACCATGTGGGCTGGCCGACCGCCGCCGTCGCCGTGACCTTCCTCGAGGACAAACTCCCGCCCGAGGAGTGGCCCGCCCTGGCTGCCCGCGTGCGGAAAGCCGCGGACGATCTCTCCCTCCGGATCCACGGCCGCCCGCAACCCAGCTGACCACCCCACCCCACCCACACAGTTGCGCTATCACTTTTGGTCCCCATTCCCGCGGTTTAGGCACCCGAACTAATAGCGCAACGGGGTGGGAGGAGCCGGGGCAGGGGAGGCGGCGTCCTTGTCTGGAATCCCGGACAGTACCCCTCCGTAGGCCCTGTTTCCGCGGCCGCGGACAGGCTTTAGTTGATACAGAACCTCATTCCCGGAACCACCAAGACACAAAAGGAGCCCCTCATGGCACCCGCCGATTTCACCACCGGTGCCCGCCCGGTCAAAGCAGCCCGCGGCACCGAGCTCACTGCCAAGAGCTGGCAGACCGAAGCCCCGCTGCGCATGCTCATGAACAACCTGGACCCCGAGGTCGCCGAACGCCCCGATGACCTGGTGGTTTACGGCGGCACCGGCCGCGCCGTCCGCAGCTGGGCCGCGTTCGATGCGATCACCCGCACCCTGGAAACCATGGAAAAGGACGAGACCCTGCTGGTCCAGTCCGGCAAACCGGTCGGTGTCTTCCGCACCAACGAATGGGCGCCGCGGGTGCTCCTGGCCAACTCCAACCTCGTCGGCGACTGGGCAAACTGGCCCGAGTTCCGCCGGCTTGAGGCCGAGGGCCTGATGATGTACGGCCAGATGACCGCCGGGTCCTGGATCTACATCGGCACCCAGGGCATCCTGCAGGGCACCTTCGAAACCTTCGCCGCGATCGCCCGCAAGCTCACCGGCGACGAAAACGGAACCCTCGCCGGCACCCTGACCCTCACCGGCGGCTGCGGCGGCATGGGCGGCGCCCAGCCGCTCGCCGTCACCCTGAACGACGGCGCCTGCCTGATCGTCGACGTCGACGAAAGCCACCTGCGCCGCCGCGCCGGCAAGCGCTACCTTGACGAAGTGGAGACCGACCTCGACGCCGCGATCGCCAAGGTCCTGGCGGCCAAGGAAGAGCGCCGCGGCTGGTCTGTCGGCTACGTCGGCAACGCCGCGGAGGTTTTCCCGGAGATCCTGCGCCGCCACAACGCCGGTGAGCTCACCGTGGACATCGTCACGGACCAGACCTCCGCGCACGACCCCCTGAGCTACCTGCCCGAGGGCATCACGGTCGAGGAATGGCACCGCGAAGCCGCCGCCGACCCGGAAGGTTTCACCAAGAAGGCCCAGTCCTCGATGGCCAGGCACGTGGCGGCCATGGTCGAGTTCCAGGACGCCGGCGCCGAGGTCTTCGACTACGGCAACTCCATCCGCGACGAGGCCCGCAAGGGTGGCTACAACCGTGCCTTCGAGTTCCCCGGCTTCGTCCCGGCGTACATCCGGCCGCTGTTCTGCGAGGGCCTGGGCCCGTTCCGCTGGGTGGCGCTCTCCGGCGACCCGGAGGACATCGCGGTCACGGACAAAGCCATCAAGGAACTCTTCCCGGAGAACAAGCACCTGCACCGCTGGATCGACGCCGCCGCCGAGCGCGTCGAGTTCGAAGGCCTCCCGGCCCGCATCTGCTGGCTGGGCTACGGCGATCGTGCCAAGGCCGGGCTGCTGTTCAACCAGCTCGTCAAGGAGGGCAAGGTCAAGGCGCCCATCGTGATCGGCCGCGACCACCTCGACTCCGGCTCCGTCGCCTCCCCGTACCGCGAAACCGAAGCCATGGCTGACGGCTCGGACGCCGTGGCCGACTGGCCGCTGCTCAACGCGCTGCTCAACACCGCCTCCGGCGCCACCTGGGTCTCCATCCACCACGGCGGCGGCGTCGGCATCGGCCGCTCCATCCACGCCGGCCAGGTCTCGGTTGCCGACGGCACCGAACTCGCAGCGCAGAAGCTCGAGCGCCTGCTCACCAACGACCCCGGCATGGGCGTCATCCGCCACGCCGACGCCGGCTACGACCGCGCCGTCGAAGTCGCCAAAGAGCGCGGCGTCCGCATCCCCATGAACGAAGGAACTGCAAAGTGACACTCACCACCCACTCACCGCTCACTGTCACCCTTGGTTCCAGCGGCGTCACTCCCGAGGACGTCGTCGCCGTCGCCCGCCACGACGCCCAGGTGACCATCTCCCAGGACGCCCTCGACGCCGTCGCCAGGGTCCGCGCCCACATCGACGGCCTGGCCCACAGCGAGGTCCCCGCGTACGGCATCTCCACCGGTTTCGGCGCGCTGGCCAACCGGCACATCCCCAACGAACTGCGCACCCAGCTGCAGAAATCGCTGATCCGCAGCCACGCCGCCGGCATGGGCCCGGCCGTGGAACGCGAGGTCGTCCGCGGCATCATGTTCCTGCGCGCCAAGACCCTCGCGTCGGGCCGCACCGGCGTGCGCCCGGTGGTCCTGCAGACCATGGTGGAGGTCCTCAACGCCGGCATTACCCCGGTGGTCCGCGAATTCGGCTCGCTCGGCTGCTCCGGCGATCTCGCCCCGCTCTCCCACTGCGCCCTCGTCCTGATGGGCGAAGGCGAAGCCGCCGGCCCGGACGGTGAACTCTACGGCGGCAAGGACGGCCGCCCGGTCGCCGAGCTCCTCGCCGCGCACGGGATCGAGCCCGTCACCCTGGCCGAGAAGGAAGGCCTGGCGCTGGTCAACGGCACCGAGGGCATGCTGGGCATGCTGCTGATGGCCATCGCGGACATCCGCCAGCTGCTCACGACGGCGGATATCACCGCCGCGCTCAGCGTCGAGGCGCTGCTGGGCACCGACCAGGTGTTCCTGCCCGAACTGCATGCGGCCCTCCGCCCGCACCCGGGCCAGGCCGCCTCCGCGGACAACATGCTCCGGGTCCTGTCCAACTCACCGATCGTGGCCTCGCACCGGATCAACGACACCAAGGTCCAGGACGCATACTCGCTGCGCTGCGCCCCCCAGGTGGCCGGGGCGGTCCGCGACACCGTGGACCATGCGGCCATGGTCGCTTCCCGCGAGCTGGCCGCCGCGATCGACAACCCGGTGGTCCTGCCGGACGGCCGGGTCAGCTCCAACGGCAACTTCCACGGCGCCCCGGTGGCCTACGTGCTGGACTTCCTGGCGATCGCCGTCGCGGACCTGAGCTCCATCGCCGAGCGCCGGACAGACCGCATGCTGGATCCGGCCCGCTCGCACGGGCTGCCCGCGTTCCTCGCGGCAGATCCCGGCGTCGATTCGGGGCTGATGATCGCCCAGTACACCCAGGCCGGGCTGGTCTCGGACAACAAGCGGCTGGCGGTCCCGGCGTCGGTGGATTCGATCCCCAGCTCCGCGATGCAGGAGGACCACGTGTCGATGGGCTGGCACGCGGCCCGCAAACTCCGCCGCGCGGTGGAGAACCTGCGCCGCGTCCTGGCGATCGAACTCGTGACCTCGGCCCGGGCACTCGACATCCGCACCCAGCTCTCCGACGGCGAACTCACCCCGGGACCCGCCGGCGCCGCCGTGATCGCCGCGCTGCGCGACGTCGTCGACGGTCCCGGCACGGACCGGTTCCTGTCCCCGGAGCTGGAGGCGGCGGACCGCCTCGTTGCCTCGGGCAGGGTGCGGGCGGCGGCCGAATCCGCCGTCGGAAATCTCGCCTGAGGGAAAACAAAATGCAGTCCGGGTGAACAATTTCCGGCGCCCCCGAAATAGTGGGCAACACGGCCCGCGGGGACCCGGGAACTGTAGTACAAATGGAAAGTCACACCAACGAAGTTGTGACAAAGAACATATACAAAGGGGTAGAAGTTCATGAAAGCACGCGGGACGGTTATGTCCAGACGGCTGGCATCGGTCAGTGCGGTCTCCGACTGGCGGAGCCTCAAAGCCGGGGACCGGGTCGAAATCCTTAAGCATGCCCAGGTTTTGGCGGCCGGTGAGGTCGAAGAAGTCTCGCTGAGCGGCAATGTTCTCTGGCTGGTGCCGGCGGCACCGGCGGTCCCTTCTGAGAACGGGCTTTTCCTGAAATCCGATGGCGTGGAGGTGCGGCGCAGCTAGCCGCAACCGGTTTTCGCGCCGCTGACGCGTATCTTGGTGAGGGGGCGCCGTTCCGTAGGGACGGGCCCCCTACCCATCCCCGGGCATCCGGGTCCCGGCAGGAGGAATACGCAGTGTTTGAGGCTCCCAGCATTATTTTTGCAGCGGCAGGCATGGCCGTCTTCGCTGCCGCACTTCTGCCCAAGCTGCTGCGCAATGCGCCGCTGTCGATGCCGATGGTCTTCCTGGCCGCCGGCATGCTGGCCTTCACGTTCATCCCGGAACTGCCGGACCCGGACCCCCTGCAATACGGGGAGTTCACCACCCACCTGACTGAAATCTGCGTCATCATCTCCTTGATGGGCGCCGGCCTCGCGCTGGACCGCCCCGTGGGCAGGCGCGCATGGTCGACCACCTGGCGGATGCTGGGGATCGCCATGCCGATCTGCATCGTGGCTCTCACCCTGCTGGGGCTCGGGGTGCTGGGGCTGGGGCTCGGTGCCGCGCTGCTGATCGCGGCGGCGCTCGCGCCGACCGACCCCGTGCTGGCCTCGGAAGTCCAGGTGGGGGAGCCCGCCGATGACGAGGACGAAACCGAGCAAGGCGAAGACGAGATCCGCTTCGGCCTCACCTCCGAGGCAGGCCTGAATGACGGGCTGGCTTTCCCGTTTGTCTACCTGGCCATTGCCATCAGCCTGGTCGGTCCCTCGCCGTCCGAGTGGTTCGTTTCCTGGTTCGCCACCGACGTCGTGTGGCGGATCGGTATGGGCGTGCTGCTCGGCTGGCTGGCAGGGAAGGCGTTGAGCCTGCTGTTCTTCTCCGCCCGTGACAGCATCCGGCTGGCCAGCCACTCCGAAGGCTTCGTGGCGCTGGCGGCGACTTTCCTGGCCTACGGGGTGACGGAAATGCTGGAAGGCTACGGGTTCATCGCCGTCTTTGTGTGTGCGGTGACCATCCGGGCCGCGGAACGGACGCATGGATTCCACCGTGTGATGCACTCCTACGTGGAGCAGCTAGAACGGCTTATGACGGTGGTCATCCTGGTGCTCCTGGGCGGCGCGATTGCCCGGGGCCTGCTGGCCGGCATTGGCTGGGCGGAGATCCTGGTGGCGCTGGCGTTCCTGCTGGTCGTCCGTCCGCTGGCCGGCTGGATCGGCCTGGCGCGGAGCAAGACCGGCCCGCGGGAACGGATCGCCATCGCCTTCTTCGGCATCCGCGGCATCGGCTCGCTCTATTACCTCGCTTACGCGCTCAGCAAGGGCGACTTCGACGCCCACGCCGAGCAGCTGTGGGCGTTCATCGGCCTGGTGGTGGCAATGTCCATCGTGCTGCACGGGGCAACGACGGCGCCGGTCATGAACCGGCTGGACCGGCTCCGCGAACGGAAGGCCGTGCAGCAGTATGGCGACGAGGGCAAGGCGCCGAAGACACCCATCTGACGGGGCCGCTCCTGCCGGCGGCCGGGCGCTGTGCCCGCCAGCCGCAGACTACCCCAGCAGCGTGTTGACCAGCCGCGCGGCCACCTTCGCCGTGCGGGCGTCCGGATCGAACTCCGGGTTCAGTTCGGCGACATCGAGGTGCAGCAGCTTTCCGCTCGCGGCCACCTGGCGGCACACCGCGCTGATCACCGGCAACGGCACGCCGTAGGCTGCCGGTGCGCTCACGCCCGGCGCCACCGAGGCCGGCAGCACATCCAGGTCGATGGTCAGATACAGGGCGTCGACCTGCGCCAGGAACGCAGCCACGAACGCGTGCGCGGCCTCGTCTGAGCAGTCCTCGTCCAGCAGGTAGTCCACGCCCAGCTCTTCCGCGGTCCGGAACAGCGCCCGGGTGTTGTTCGGCTCGGAGATCCCGACGACGGCGTACCTCAGCTCGCGGCCCGCGGCGGCTTCCGCCCGGGCCATCTGCAGGAACGGGGTCCCGGAACTGGGCACGGCCTCGTCGCGGAGGTCGAAGTGGGCGTCCAGGTTCAGCACCCCCACGCGCAGGCCCTCCCGGACCGCCGCCGAGCCTGCCACGCCCAGATAGCTCGCGAACGCCGTTTCGTGCCCGCCGCCCAGCACCACGGGAAGCTGCCCGGCGTCGAGCAGGCTGGTGATCGCAAGCCCGGCACGCGCCTGTCCGGCCTCCAGGGCGTCCCCGGCCACGGTGACGTCGCCGGCGTCGTGCACTTCCCGGCCGAGATGGAAGGCGAGCGGACCGAGGGCGGCGCGGATCGCGGCGGGGGCCGCGGCGGCACCGGCGCGGCCCTTGTTGCGGCGCACCCCGGCATCGCTGCCGAACCCGAGAATGACGGCGGGCCGGGCGGAGGCGGGCTGGACGCGGCGCGGGGCGTACGGCGTGACAGCCTGCCACCAGCGGCGGTGCTCGGGGCCGTCGCCGTCGAACCGTCCGGTCCAGGGCTGCGGCGGGACATCTACGGCGGGCACGGGAGAAACCATGCCCCAAGCTCACCGCAGCCCGGGCCGGAAAACCAGCCGCGCCGCCGTCGGACTGTCCGTAATCCCGGAATCCGGGCCCAAACGCCGCAAAAAACCGCCGGGGTGGGACGTCGCGCCGATGTTTAGAACAAACATGGGCTCGACGTCCCACCCGGGCGGAGGGGGAACCTGCGGGGGAGGAACGAAGGGTTAGTGCATCCCCAGCGCGGCCTCGATCGGGCCGATCGCGAAGAACAGCAGGAATGCCGCGGCCACAGCCCACATCAGCGGGTGCACCTCACGCGCGCGGCCCTGGAAGGTGCGGATCAGCACGAAGGTGATGAAGCCGGCACCCAGGCCGTTGGCGATTGAGTAGGTGAACGGCATCAGCGTGAAGGTCAGGAAGGCCGGGATCGCGATCCCCAGGTCCTGCCAGTCGATCTTGCCGACCTGGGAGACCATCATGAATCCGACGACGACCAGCGCCGGGGCCACGGCTTCGAACGGCACGAGGTTGATCAGCGGGGTGAAGAACATGGCCACGAGGAACAGCAGGCCGGTGACGATCGAGGCCAGGCCGGTCCGGGCGCCTTCGCCGATGCCGGCGCCGGATTCGACGTAGATCTGGTTCGAGGAGACCGAGGCGCCGCCGCCGATGATCGCGCCGAGCGCGTCCACCTGCAGTACACGGTCCACGTTGGGGATGTTGCCGTCCTTGTCGATGCTGCCGGCCTCCGTGGCCAGGCCCACCATGGTGCCCATGGCATCGAAGAAGATGCTGAGCAGGATCACGAACGCCAGCAGGGTCGCGGCGACAAAGCCGAGGTGCTCAAAGGCGCCGAACGGGTTGGCCTGCCCGATCAGTGACAGGTCCGGGGCCGCCCATTCGGAGAACGCTGGGGCCACGAGGGACCAGCCCTGCGGGTTGTACGTCTTGCCGTCGAAGCTGGGGCCGATGTGCAGCGTGAATTCCAGGATCACGGACAGGATGGTCGAAGCGACGATGCCGATCAGGATCGCGCCCTTGACCTTGCGCACCACGAGGGCGATGGTGAGGATCAGGCCGAAGACAAAGACCAGGGTGGGCCAGCCCAGCAGCTTGCCGTCGAAGCCCAGGCCGACCGGAACGGTGGTGCCGGCAACATCCGGGATGCGGCGCACGAAGCCCGCGTTGACCAGGCCGATCAGGGCGATGAACAGGCCGATGCCCACCACGATCGCGGTCTTCAGCCCTTCCGGCACCGCCTTGAAGACTGCGGTCCGGAAACCGGTGAGGACCAGGATCAGCATGGTGACGCCCGAGAGCACGACGAGGCCCATCATGTCCGGCCAGGTCAGGCCGGGGTTGGTGGCCACGGTGACGGCGACGAAGGCGTTGACTCCGAGGCCTGTTGCCAGCGCGAAGGGGTGCTTGGCCCACGCGCCCATCAGGATGGTCAGGATGCCGGCCGCAAAGGCTGTGACGGCGGCGACGGCGGCGAAGCCGAGGGTGGCGCCGGTGGAATCGGGCCCCGAGAGGATCAGCGGGTTCAGCACCACGATGTAGCTCATGGCGAAGAACGTGGCGAAGCCTCCCCGGATCTCCCGCGAGAAGTTCGACCCCCGCTCGGATATCTTGAAGTACCGGTCGAGTGCAGAGCCCTGCTTGAGCATTAGTCCTCCGGGAGGTGTGGATAGTTACTTGAATCCTATTGGGCGCGCACCCGGCGTCCGGCCGATTTCGCCTAGTCTGTAAGGAAGCCAACACTAGGAGCAGCTTTTCCATGCGCCTCATCCGACAGCTTTTTAGTGCCCTCCTGGGCGCCGCGATGCTCGCCGCCGCCCTGCTGGGGGCGGTTGCTCCGGCTTCGGCCCACGATGCCGCCGAATCCACCAGCCCGGCCACCGGCGCCACCGTGGCGGCGCCACCGGAGCAGGTCTCGGTCACGTTCAATAAGAATCCGCTGGCGCTTGGGTCGCAGATTCTGGTGAACGATCCCGCCGGCACCAACTGGGCCGACGGCGCCGTCGAGATCGTGGACAACGTGGCCTCGCAGACGCTCAAGGCCGGCGCCCCGGCCGGTGCCTATACGGTGCTGTGGCGCGTGGCCAGTTCGGACGGCCACCCGATCGAGGGCAGCTTCACGTTCACCGCCACCGCCGGAGCCCCAGGCTCGACGGCGGTTGCTGCGGTCCCCTCGATGGGAACCGCCCAGCCGGGCATCACGCCGGCGCCGGCGCGGCCGGCCAGCTCCGCGGAGCCGTTCCCCTGGAGCATCGTGATCTTTGTGGGAACAGCCATCGGCATCATGGTGGTCCTGGGTCTGATGGCCAGGAGCCGCCTCAAGCCGGGCTCCGGCAGGGACACCGAAAGCTGACCAGAAGCAACGCGGGGTCACTCCGCGCCCATCCGGTGCCCCTGGATGGGCCGTATGTGGCCCCGCGTTGTTTGATTCCGAGGCGGCCTGCTCCGGTCAGGCATGCTCCGGTCAGGCATGCTCCGGTCAGGCCGGTGCGGCGAGGTCGTAGTACCCCGGGAGGGCGGCGGGAAAGCCGTCCGGGTAAACCTTGGCGGAGATCGCCTGGCCCACCACCTTGGCCTGGCGCAGTACTTCCTTCGGCGTCGGGGTGATGAGTTCGCCCACGCCCACGAGGTACATCCCCAGGGCGTGCATGGTCGCCATCAGGTTTTGCCCGGCGGTCATGCCGAGCTCGGAGAGCATCCGGCGCAGCTGGCTGTGGGCACAGCGCGTCAGGACGAGGTGATCCGCCAGGAGGACGCCGCCGGGGGTGCGGACGGCCCACTGCTGGGCGGGGCCGGTGACGCCGGCATCAACGTGGTCCAGCTGCAGGGCCCGGATATCGTTCCGGACGTCCAGCTTGTGGCTGGCGGCGTAGTTCCGCAGATGCCGGAGGATCTCGTTGCGCTCCCGCAGGCTGCCGGCGTCGGCAGCGTCGCAGCGTTGCAGGGAGGAGGTGTTGGCCGGATGGCCGGCGCCCAGCAGATCGAGCCCGTCCACAATGATGGAGTCCACGCCGCGCCGCTGCAGCTCGCTGGCAACCGCCAGCCCGGACAGGCCGGTGCCGATGACGACGGCTGTGGTCCGTTCGATACCACCGGACATAGGCATGGTCGACACGGCAGGTCCCTCCTCGAATGGTGCCAATTACGGGGCCGATGCCCCGTACGCGTTCCGCTGCCCGCCTGACCGCCTGCTCTCATCGCATTCATGGGAAGCTTCCGCGTTCTGACACACGAGTCTCGGTTCAGCAACGCCTCGAAGACTACCTAACATTTCCGGCCGTGGGTAGAGCAGCTGCCACATTGGCAGGTCCCGGAATTTCCCGGGCTTTTCCGGCGGCACCGCGGGCATCTTCCGCAGTTTTCCGGGGCCGCCGGAAGGCGTGTAAACACTGGGTAAAACCTGCGTGACGCCCCAATCCAGAGCTCATTCGTGGCGCTTGCTTGTTCCCGGCAAACCGAGAATAGTTGTGAACACCAGGGGTTCTAGCCGCAGATTCTTCGGGCGCGTCGCCAATGGACGCTGCATGCCGACACGTCTGGCAGAATAGCCGCAACATCAGGCAAGAATCGCGAGGAGGCGGACCCCATGGGCCGAGAACAGGTGCATCCGGATCCGGCAGGGGACGCCCCCGGCGGGTCCGCGGCGCCCCGGGGGATCGTGGTCGGCGTCGACGGTTCAGACCACAGCAAGTGCGCCCTGGTATGGGCCGCCCGCGAGGCCGAGCGCCGCAATCGTCCGTTGCACATCGTGACCGCCTATTCCGTTCCGATCTTCGCGGCGTCAGGGCTCGACGGCGGGTACGCCACCGTTGACGATTCAGTGATCCGCGAAGGCGCGGAGGCCATCCTGAAGCAGGCCGTGGACAAGGTGGCCGGGTACCTGATCGACGTCGACGCCTCCGTCGAGAACGGCGATGCCTCCGGCGTCCTGCTGGAAATGTCTGAGACCGCCGAGCTGCTGGTCTTCGGCACCCGGGGCCGGGGCGGTTTCGTCGGCCGGCTGCTCGGTTCCGTCAGCAGCGCCCTCCCCGCGCACGCCAAATGCCCCACGGTCACCGTGCCCCTGATCTGCGCCGACCGCCTCGGCGAAACCACCGACGACAAGCATGTCCTCGCGGAGCGGGCGAAGTCCGGTCACGTCCCGGTCGAAAACGTGGTGGTGGTGGGGGTCGACGGCTCCGAACAGGCCCGAGTCGCGGTGTTGGAGGCAGCAACGCAGGCCGAGCGGCTCTCGGCACCGCTGCGGGTGGTGTGC
This sequence comes from Arthrobacter sp. UYEF36, assembly GCF_040547025.1. Lineage (NCBI taxonomy): Bacteria > Bacillati > Actinomycetota > Actinomycetes > Micrococcales > Micrococcaceae > Arthrobacter > Arthrobacter sp. UYEF36. The sequence goes on along the minus strand of NZ_JBEPOX010000006.1, from coordinate 242,665 downwards.
GCGGTACCGCAGTACAGCGGTTCGCTCGCCTGGGTACCCGCGCCGATGGACCGGGACGCGCTTTTCGCCGACATAAGGGTCCAGCTCGAGGCCGGCACCGCCTGGATCAGGAGCCACTTCCCCCACCTCACGCTGGAGACACAGCTCGTGGATGGCTCACCCGTGGACATCCTCGTCGAGGCCAGCCGGCATGTGGAACTGGTGGTCGTCGGCACCCGCGGCCGCGGCGGCTTCGCCGGGATGCTGCTCGGATCCACCTCGGACGGGATCCTGCACCACGCCAAAGGCCCCGTCATGGTGGTCCCGGACCGGGACGATCCCCGGCTGGCGGACCGGGTGAACTTCGGCCCCATCCTCGGCGATTCATAGCCCGGAGCGGACCCGGGCCCGGGACGGAAAGCTTCCTCGGTGAAGGGGGGACCCGCACGTGGACCAGCTCCCCGGCCGTGGTGAGCCGCGGCAGGAACCGCAGCCCGGGCTGGTGCTTGCACTGGAGCTGGCCGGCGCCGGGCTGCTGCCCGACGTCGGCGGCAAAGCGGCCAACCTTGGTGAATTACGGCGCGCCGGGCTGCCGGTTCCCGCGGGGTTCTGCCTGACCACCCAGGCCTACCGGCGTACCACTGCGCCCGCCGGGCTCGAGGTGATCCACGCTGAGCTGGCAGCGACCGCCCCGGATGACCTTCCGGCGCTCGCCCGTCTGGCCGCCGCCGCCCGGGCGCAGGTCCTGGCCACCGACGTCCCTGCCGACATTGCCGAGGCCGTCCGGGCCGCCTACGCGGCGTTGGGCGCGAACGCCCCGGTGGCGGTGCGCTCGTCCGCCACCGCCGAGGACCTGCCGTTCGCCAGCTTCGCCGGCCAGCAGGACACCTTCCTGAATGTCGTGGGCGCCGAGGCGGTCCTGGCCGCCGTCCGGCAGTGCTGGGCATCGCTCTGGACGGACCGCGCCGTGAGCTACCGCGCCACCCACGGGATCAGCCCCTCAACGGTGACGCTCGCCGTGGTGGTCCAGCAGATGGTGGACGCGGCCGTGGCCGGAGTCCTGTTCACCGCGAATCCGGTGACCGGACGGCGGCATGAAGCAGTCATCGATGCCAGCCCCGGGCTCGGCGAAGCGGTGGTGTCCGGGGCAGTCAACCCGGACCACTTCGTCGTCGACAGCGCCACGGGCAGAATTCTGGAGCGCCGGACCGGTAGCAAGGGGGTGGCCATCCGGCCGCTGCCGGGCGGCGGGACCGAACGCATCGACCAGTCGGGTTCCGGGTCGCAGCCCTGCCTGGTGGATGCCCAGATCCTGGCGCTGGAGCGCCTTGGCCGGCGCGCGGAAGTGCACTTTGGCGCCCCGCAGGACCTCGAATGGGCCATTGACGGCGGCGGGGTGGCATGGCTGACGCAATCGCGGCCCATCACCACCCTCTACCCGCTGCCGGAGCTGCCTCGAAGCCGGGACGGGACCCGCGTCTACCTGTGCTTCAGCCTGGCACAGGGCCTGACCCGCCCGCTGACCCCGATGGGGCTGGCAGGCTTCCGGCTGATTGCCTCGTCCGTGGCACGGGCCGCGCAGTTCGAAGTCCCTGTACCGCACGACGGGCCGCCGCCGTACGTCCAGGCCGGCCAACGCATGTTCGTCGACCTGACCCCGGTGGTGCGCAGCGCCCTTGGACAGGCCATCGTGCCGCGGGTGTTCGACGTTATGGAGGCCCGCTCCGCGGCAGTGCTCCGGCGGCTGTTCGCGGACCCCCGCTTTTCGGTCACCAGCAGGTCTCCCTGGCGGGTGCTTCGGCATGCCGGCCCCGTGGCGGCGCGGGCCAGAGTCCCGGAGGCGCTGCTCCGCGCCGTGTTCCGGCCCGAGGCCGCTCTGCGCCGCGTTGAACGGTTCGGCGAACGGTTCAGGGCCGCCCTCGTCGTACCGGCCGGGTCCACCCCGGTGCAGCGGCTGGACCACGTGGAGCGCATCCTCGGGCAGGAGCTCTTCCCGGTGGTACCCAACATCCTGCCGCTGCCCGCCGTGGGCTTTGCCCTGCTGGCGGCCGCCGGCAGGCTGCTGGGGCCCGGCGCCGGCCCGGGGGCACTGCAGCCGGTGCTGCGGGGTCTTCCCCACAACGTGACCACCGAAATGGACCTGGCCCTCTGGCAGCTCGCCTCCGCCATCCGGGCCGACGCCGGATCCGCCGCGGTGTTCGAGGGCGCCGTGTTCGATGAAACAGGGGTGCCGGGGCTGGTCCGCCGCTACCGGGCCCGCGAACTGCCCGCCGTCGTGCAGTCCGGGATCGCTAACTTCCTGGGCCGGTACGGGCACCGTGCGGTGGCGGAAATAGACCTGGGAATGCCGCGGTGGTCCGACGATCCGACCCATATCCTCGGAGTCCTTGCCAACTACCTGCGGCTAAAGGATCCCGGCCAGGCCCCGGACCGGCTGTTCAGCAAGGCGGCACGTGACGCTGAGTCCCAGGTGGAACGGCTCGCCGCCGCCGCGCGGGAGCGGGGAAGGCTGCGCGCAGCACTGGTGCGGGCGGCGTTGAAACGCACCAGGATGTTTGCCGGGCTGCGGGAACTGCCGAAGTACCACATCGTCGAGGCCCTGGGCGCGGTGCGCGGGCAACTCCGGGCGATCGGGACGGAACTCGCGGCCACAGGGAGCATCACTGAAGCGGACGACGTCTTCTTCCTGGACCTGGTCGAGGTCCGCGAGGGCCTTGCGGGAAGGCACCTGCACCGCGTCGCGGAGGAGCGCCGCGAAGCGTACGCCCAGGAACTGGGCCGCCGGCACATCCCGCGGGTGCTGCTCTCGGACGGGACAGAACCTGAGGCGTTGCAGGCCGCCAGGGCGGAGGGGGGATCTGCGGGAGTACTGACGGGCACTCCGGCGTCGGCGGGCACGGTTACCGCCGCGGCACGCGTCATCCTGGAACCACAGGGCGCGCATCTGGAGCCCGGCGAGATCCTCGTGGCCCCATCCACGGACCCGGGCTGGACGCCGCTGTTCCTGACCGCCGGCGGACTGGTGATGGAAATGGGTGGTCCCAACTCACACGGCGCCGTCGTCGCCCGGGAGTACGGGATTCCCGCAGTGGTCGGGGTTCCGGAGGCCACCTCGCGGATCATCACCGGCCAGAGCGTCACGCTCGACGGCGCCGCCGGCACCGTCGAGCCCGGCGGCCGCCCGGACTAATCTGCCGGGCAAAGGTGAAACGGGCCACTTCCGGGCGTAGTGTTGAATCATGAGCTGCAAGGTTGGAGCGCGGTCGCGATGACCCGCAAATGGTTGCGTTGGATGCCCGCTGTTGTAGTCCCTGCCGTGATCGCGGCAGGCGTCCTGTCCGGATCCCTTCCCGCGAGCGCCGGAGACCCGCTGCCGGAGAAGACCCCGCAGCAGGTGTTGCTCATGGTCGCCCAGCATGGCGAAAAAGCCCTGTCCGGGACGCTGGAACAAAGCTCCGAGATCGGCCTGCCGGAACTTCCGAGGTCCGGGTCCGGTGCGGGCTCCGCGGAGATGGCCTGGCTGGAGCTGCTGACCGGACCTCACACCGCCCGCGTCTACCTGGACGGGCCTGAAAAAGCCCGGGTACAGATCATGGACCGGATGGCGGAACGGAACGCGGTCCGGAATGGTGACGAGCTCTGGTTCTACAATTCCAAGGACAACACGGCCGCCCACGCGCAACTTCCTGCCGATGCTGGGAGCCGCCACGAATCCCGGCCCGGAACCGTAGCGACCCCCGAGGAGCTGGCCGACAAGTTGCTCGCCAAACTCGACGCGAGCACGGAGGTGACCGTCGGACCGGATGTCCAGGTCGCCGGGCGGGCAGCCTACAATCTGATGCTGACCCCGACCGCGGATTCCACCCTGGTGGATTCGGTCGCCATCGCGGTCGACGGCGAAAGCGGACTTCCGCTCGGCGTCGAAGTGAAGGCGCAGGGACAGGCCGAGCCGGCTTTCAGCGTCGCCTTCACGAGCCTCTCGCTGGAGGCCCCGGATTCCGCCATTTTCAACTTCACCCCGCCGCCCGGGGCCACTGTGGAGGAAATCCCAGTGCCGGACCACAAGGCCGCCGCCATGCCGCCGTCGGATGCTGCCGCGGCGAAGGCCGCGAAGCGGCCCACCGTCACAGGCACGGGTTGGGCCTCGGTGCTCGAGTTCCCGGCGGGAGCAATGGCGCTGCCGGGCCAGGCCGGGCCCTCTGACCCTGCGACTGCCAATCCCCTGCAGCCCACGCCCTCCGATCCGGAAGGAACCCGGTCCGGCGCCGCCGCCCTGCTGGAGCAGGCCGCGGTTGCCGTTCCGGGCGGGCGTCTCGTGTCGACATCGCTGGTGAATGTGCTGATCCTCGACGACGGGCGCATCCTCGTCGGTTCCGTGCCGTTGGAGCGGCTGCAGGCCGCGGCCGCGGTGCGGTGAACCACCCGGTGACCACCGCGTGACGGCTGCCGCGCCGGCGACGGAATTGAGCATCGAGACCACTGGTCTCAGCAAGCGCTTCGGGCACCAGCTGGCCGTTGACAGTGTTGATCTGGCCGTGCCGACGGGCTCGGTCTTCGGCTTCCTGGGTCCCAACGGCTCAGGGAAGACCACCACGATCCGGCTCATGCTCGGGCTCGCTGCGGCCACGGGTGGCTCTGTCCGGCTCCTCGGCGAGGAGATACCGCGGCACCTGCACTCGGTGCTGCCCCGCGTGGGTGCCCTGGTCGAGGGACCGGCGTTTTATCCTTTCCTCTCCGGTGCGGCCAACCTGCACCGCTTAGATGCCGCCGACCCGCATGTTCCCGCCGCCACGCGGAAGTCGCGGGTCCAGTCGGCGCTGGAGCGGGTGGGCCTGACGCATGCCGCGGACAAGAAGGTCCGGGCCTATTCGCTGGGCATGAAGCAGAGGCTCGGCATCGCCAACGCCCTGCTGGCACCCCGCGACCTCCTGATCCTGGACGAGCCCACGAACGGGCTGGATCCGCAGGGGACCCGGGAGGTCCGCAGCCTGGTCCGCTCACTCGCGGCCGACGGCGCCACCGTGTTGGTCTCCAGCCACCTGCTGGCCGAGGTGGAACAGATCTGCACGCACGCGGCCATCATGAGTGCTGGCCGGCTGGTGGCGCAGGGAACCCTCGCGGAGCTGCGCCAGGGCGGTCAGGCGCGGATCCGGGTTCTAACGCCCGACGCGGGGACCGCGGCCGAGGTGCTCGCCCGGTTGGGCCTGACCGCGGCCGTCGCCGGGCCGGGGCCAGCAGGGCCGGGTGCCGCCGGGGTGCCAGGCCGTTCAGCGTCGGGCAGCACAGGTTCCAGCAGTGAAATCCCCGGCAGCACCGGCGCGGTGCTCTACGCTCCCCTTCCGGCGGTGGCAGGGAACGGAGCCGTGGCCCCGGAAGCGGTCGTGTCCGCCCTGGTGGCGGCCGGCGTCCGGGTCCGGGGCTTCGCCACCGAACAGGTCAGCCTGGAGGAACGCTTCGTGGCACTGACGGGGGAGGGCTTCGACGTTGTCCAGTAAAGAATCCAGTCCCAGCGAAACAGCCCCGGCGGGTGACGGCCGCCGGGACGGCCCCGGTGGACGTCCCGCGGCCGCGTCAGCATCAACGCCGCGGAGGCAGTGGGGCCGTGGGCTGCTTGCATCCGAGCTCGGTGTGCTCTTCCGCCGCCGCCGGACCTGGGCCATGCTGTGCGCGCTGGCGGCGATTCCGATCCTGATCGCTGTGGCGGTGCGGTTGTCCTCCGCGGTCCCGCCCGGCCGGGGACCGGCGTTCCTGGACCGGATTTCGCAGAACGGTTTGTTCGTCGGCGTGACCGCCATGCTGGTATCCGTCCCGCTGTTCCTGCCGCTGACGGTGGGGGTGGTGGCGGGCGATACGGTGGCCGGAGAGGCCGGGCTGGGAACCCTGCGCTATCTGCTGGTGGCGCCCGCGGGCCGGATCCGGCTGCTGCTGGTGAAATACGCCGGGGCCGTGGCCTTCGCTGTTGCGGCGCCGCTCGTGGTGGCGCTGGTCGGGGCCGGCATCGGTGCGGCACTCTTCCCCGTGGGGCCGGTCACGCTGCTCTCCGGGGACTCCATCGGGGCAGCGGAGGCACTGCAGCGGCTGCTGTTGATTGCCGCCTATCTTGCTGTGTCGCTGATGGGCCTGTCGGCGATCGGGCTCTTTATGTCCACCCTTACCGACGTCCCCGTGGGTGCGATGGCGTCCACGGTGGTGCTCTCGGTGGTCTCGCAGGTGCTGGATGCGCTGCCGCAGCTGGAATGGCTGCACCCGTGGCTGTTCAGCCATTACTGGCTGGACTTCGCGGACCTGCTCCGCCAGCCCATTGCGTGGGATTCCTTCCTCACCAATGCGCTGCTGCAGGGCGGCTACGTCGCCGTGTTCGGTGCGCTCGCCTACGGCAGGTTCATCACCAAGGACGTGCTCTCCTAAAAGCGGTCACCGGCCGTGCTGTCTCCGGCCTCGCATTGCCGGGGCCGCTCAGTAGCGGGCGGCTACGGGGTGAAGTTGCATTCCTGACATCGCAGCAAGGTCTGTCACGGTAATTCCCGCGTCCTCGTTCAGCGCCAGGACCACACGTCCGCCGCCGAGGTAGATCGCCACATGGTAGAAACCCGGTGCCGAGCCCCGGACCAGCAGGTCCCCGGGCTGGGCCTGGGAGAGCGGAACATGCAGGGGTGCCTGGGCGAACTGCTGGGACGCCGTGCGGGGCAGGTGTTTTCCGGCCGCGGCGAACGCGTTCTGCACCAGGCCGGATCAGTCGAATCCCCGGGTGTGCCCGTTCCGCCGTACTGGTAGAAATGCCGCGCTGGTAGAAATAGGGCGCGCCGACTTTAGCGCACCGGAGGGCTTCTGTTCGGCGCTGCGCCTAATAAAGCGTTCCTCTGCCGGCTCGGCAGTGCAGGCCTCCTGGCCCGCTGGGAACCAATCCATGAGGTCAAGACCCGGGCGCGAAGGGTCTGACTCGCGGCCTAAGCGCTGGCGGTCGTACGGCCGGCCGGCCGCAGTTCACCGGCCAGGCTGGTCCTGCCCCACCACCTCAGAGATGAGCTGCAGCATCGCCCGGTGCGTGAGGTTGTCGCGATTTTCAAGGATCTCGATGATGCGGTGCAGTGTCCTCCCCGTGCCCTTGGCCGACAAGTTCTGAAGCGACTGAGCCGGGGTGGGTGCGGTCGGGTCCATGTTGTGGCGTGGATGCTGGGCATGGGCAGACGGGTGTGGACCCCCGGCTCCGCACAGGAGCTGCTCTCAATATCCAACTAAAAACGTCTCCACAAAAACCGGGGTTTGACACCCTGCTAAACAAGCCGTTGCCAGGGTTGCGGGTCGACGCCACCAGCGAAGAATATCGGTGCCTGCCTTCCTGGTCTCTGTTTGTGGTTGTGTAACGGGTTGGTGTCGGTTCCGGGGTGACCCATCCGGGGCGGGGGTGTTCCCGAAGTACTCCTGACAGATCAAGCCGGACCCGCTGGAAAGTGTCAGGCCGTATTGCACGGCCGCGGGACCGGGACCATCCACTCAACCCTTTCAAGGAGTACTGCCATGCGTACATCTCTCAAGACTTTCCTCGGCGTTGCCGCTGCCGGTTCACTCATGTTCTCCCTGGCCGCCTGCAGCCCGGCCAACACCGCGTCCACCGCCCCGGCCACCTCGGCCTCGGCGTCCTCGTCGGCTGCGGCTGAGAAGCCGGAGCCGCTGGCCTCGATCCCGGCGCTGACCGGTGTGTCCACTGCGGTGAAGCTTGATGCGTCCTTCGCGAAGGCCCTGGAGACGTTGAAGCTGACTCCGGGCACGGTCGGGACCGCCGAACTGACCGACGGTTCGCTGATTTTCCCGATCACCGGCGGCAAGGTCGATTACTACGACCCTGCCAAGGACTACCGCCCGTTCGTTCAGGGCCTGATCAGCCACGCCGATTCCGGGTTCTCCCTCACCGCCGGGGACACGAAGGTGGACCTGACCAACTTCACGATCGATCCGGGGACTTCCAAGCTCTACGGTGACGTCGCGGTCAACGGTGAGACGGCCGTGAAGCAGGCTTACATCTTCAACCTCGACGGCTCCACCCTGAAGCCCCTGCAGGCCGCCGGTGACACCGCGGTCCTGGAAGGCACCCGCGTGCTGATCTCCGACACCGCCGCCGGCCTGCTGAACAAAACCTTCAACACCGACGCCGTGAAAGCCGACATGCTCGTCGGCATCGCCAAGATCACCGTCAACACCAAATAACACCCACCAGGAATAGCCGAGAACGCCACGGACCTTGGGGGTCCGTGGCTTCTCGGTTTGGCGGTTAGAGTGGTCCCTGGCGGCCACGGAATTGTGAAGTGATCCAGACATGCAAAAGCTTGACGGGCAGAAGATCACCGAGGCATTGGCGGCGAAGTTTGCCTCGCCGACGCGGAGCACACGTCTGACTGTTGTCCTGGGCCGCTGGCTCGGGATCACTTTCACTATCTGTTTTTTCACCGGGCTTTTCAGCCATGGACTTCAAAATCCGCCGTCGTGGATGTTCTTTCCCACCAGTCCTGTGTGGATCTACCAGCTCACCCAGGGACTGCACGTGACGGCCGGTATCGCCGCGATTCCGCTGCTGCTGGCGAAGCTTTGGTCGGTATACCCGGAACTGCTGACGTGGCCGCCGGTTAAGTCCTTCGTGCATGGCCTTGAGCGGGCCTCCATTGCCCTGTTCATTGCCTCGTCGCTGCTGCAGCTGACCACGGGCCTGATCAATACCTACAAGTGGTATCCGTGGCCGTTTCCGTTTCGCGAAACCCACTACTGGCTGGCGTGGGTGATCTGGGGCTCGCTCCTGCTGCACGTTGCCGTCAAACTCCCCGCCATTGCCGCTCACTGGCGTCGGCGATCGCCAAAGGGTCTCGCGGTCGGCCGGCCGGCCGCGAAGGACCCCGATACTTCCGGCGTCGATCCCTCATCCGACGCCGCGGCAACGGATCCCGGCCGCTGGTCCCGGCGGGGGTTTTTGGCGGCTGTCGCAGCCGCGACCGGAGTTGTCGTCGTGACGACGGCAGGACAGTCGTTCTCCTGGCTGGCACCGGCCAGCCTGTTCGCCCCGCGCAAGATGGGGACCGGTCCCCAAGGTGTGCCGGTGAACCGGACCGCAGCCGATGCCAAAGTGACCAAACTGGCGAAGTCCCCGACCTGGGTGCTTATGGTGCGCTCAGGGTCTTCCAGCCTGTCTTTCACCCTGGAGGAGCTCCGGGCGATGCCCCAGCACAGCCACGAACTGCCGATCGCGTGCGTTGAAGGATGGAGCCAGATGGCTACGTGGCGGGGCGTCCGCGTCCAGGACCTGATCGCCGTTGTTGGCGCTCCCGCGGGTTCTGAACTCCGGTTCACCAGCCTGGAGCCGGAAGGCGCTTACCGCACGATGAACATGCCGGCTGAGTACACCCGGGACGAGAAGACGCTGGTGGCCCTGGAACTCAACGGTTCGGTCTTAGATTTGGACCATGGCTACCCGGCCCGAATCATCGCCCCCGGCCGTCCCGGAGTGCTGCAGACCAAGTGGTTGCACAGCGTGGAGGTCCTGTGAAAACGTCCTTGACGGTCAAAGCCGCCCGGGGAGCGCTCGGGGTCGCGGGCGTGGCCATGCTCGTCTACGGGATGCTGGGGCTGCCCACGCAACTGGGTCCGTCGCAGCTGATCGGCCTGCTGACATGGATGGCCGTTGCCATCCTCATCCACGACGGCGTCATTGTGCCGCTCTCCACGCTTGCCGGGGCGGGCCTGACCCGGGCAGGTGCGAAACTCCAATCCCCGTCCGCGGCCGTCCTGCGCGGTGCCCTGCTCACCGGTGCCGTGGTGACCCTGCTGGCGGGGATCCTCTTAAAGGCCCAGTCCGTGGCGCAATCCGCCACGGTCCTGGAGGCCGATTACGCCGTGAACCTTGTGTGGTTCTGGGTAGTCCTGGCCCTGGCCGCCGCCGCCGCCATCTTCTTTTTGGAACGTCGGGCCCGCTTGGCAAGGACCATACGTCCCTGACCACAGACACCGGCTGATTACCGGACCTTGGGGAGGTCCGGGTCCCTGCTGCGGACGTTTGCCTCAGCCGGCGTTCAGGGCCCCTTTTTCGCCTGCCTGTCCTGGTCAGGCGGGTTCGCCGCGCAGGGGAGCGGTGGCAAACTCCCGCATGCCTTGCGCAAATCCCACTTCCGGGGCCCAGCCAAGTTCGGCCTTGATCAGTGCCGAAGACGCTGTGATGTGGCGGACGTCGCCGAGCCGGTACTCGCCGGTCACTACCGGCGCAGGACCTGCGCTGAAGGTGCTCAACGCCGTAGCGACGTCACCGATCGTCCGTACCTCGTCTGCACCGACATTGTAGGCCCGGAAACCCGGTGTGCCGGCGCCGGAGAGTGACTCCGTGGCGGCGATGTTCGCCGCGGCGACATCCCGGACATGGATGAAGCTGCGCCGTTGGCCGCCGTCTTCGAACACGCGTGGTGCCTCGCCACGGGCCAGCGCGGAACGGAACAAGGACGCGACTCCTGCGTATGGCGTGTCCCTGGGCATCCTTGGACCATAGACGTTGTGATAGCGAAGAGCGACGGCCGAGCCGCCGGTGCTCCGGGCCCACGAGGCGGCCAGATGTTCCTGGCTCAATTTCGAGGCGGCATAGACGTTGCGGGGATCCAGGGCGGCGTCCTCGGTGACCATGGCGGGGACAAGGACTGCCCCGGATGCCGGGTCGCGGGGATCGTAGATACCGGCGCGCAGGTCAGCCTCGGCGCGGGGACCGGGCCGGACGGGAAGCCCTGTCCGGGGATCGGCGTAGGCGCCCTCGCCGTAGACCACCATCGAGGAGGCCAGGACGAGCCGGGTGATGCTGTGGCGTTCCATGGCGGCCAGCAGGACGGCCGTGGCGTAGTCGTTGTTGTGGATGTAGTCCGGTGCGTCGGCGAAGCTGACACCCAGTCCGACCTTCGCACTCTGGTGGCAGACTGTATCGACACCCTGTACTACCGAATCGACCGTGGCCGGGTCCGTGACATCCCCGGTGACGAGTTCCACCTGCGGGTCGAAGACGGGCGGCGCGGGATGAAGTCGGGGGTCCAACGAGTCGAGGACCCGCACGGACCAGCCCTTGGCGAGGGCGGCGTCGACGATGTGGGACCCGATGAACCCGGCACCTCCGGTGATGAGGAGTTTCATCCGGCGTCGGCCATTTCCCGGACAGCCGGGAGTGCCATGATCCGGCGCACCGCTTCCTGATCCATCAGCGTCCGGGCGCGGTAGTCCTCACTGATGGCGGCGACGGTCGCTTCAAGAACGGCCAGGACACTGTGCTGGGCCTTCTTCAGCCGGGCGAAGACGGCGTCGGCGGTTACCGGTTCCGAGCCGTCGTGCCCGGTGTCGGAATCGGTGATGAACGCCAGATTGGCGAATCCCATGTTGAGCTCGGCGGCGAGCAGGGGTTCGGGGTACTGGGTCATGCTGATGATGTCAGCGCCGCCGGTGACATACCAGGCGGACTCGGCCTTCGTGGAGAACCGTGGTCCGTTGATCACGACCACCGTTCCCTGCGGGACGTAGGCAATGTTGTGGCTGGCGAGGGCGGCAGCTACGTGCGCACGCAGGGTGGGGCAGAAAGGTTCTGAGGCCGGCAGGTGCTGGACACCGGCGGGCGGGACGCCGTCGACGACGGTCCCGTCGAAGAAGGTGTCCGCTCGTCCCCAGGTGCGGTCGATGAGCTGGTCTGTCACCACGAACGTGTCGCGGCCGAAGCCCTCCCGCAGGCCGCCCACGGCCGAGGAGGAGAGGATGGCCTCGACGCCGAGGCTCTTCAGGGCCCACAAGTTGGCGCGGTAGTTGATTTTCTGGGGCGGAAGTGAATGTCCTCCGCCGTGGCGGGGGAGGAAGGCCACGGTCCGTCCGGCGACGTCGGCAAGAGTCACGGGACCAGACGGCGGCCCGTACGGGGTGTCAACGTGGACGGCGGCCAGGACCGCCGCTCCGGGGAGTTGGTAGGTCCCGGACCCGCCGATGATGCCGATGCGCGCCTGCGGCGTCCCGGTGAGTGCTGTGTCCATGGTGCAATCCTGCCATTCGGGGGAGCGTGGTGTGGGGGAGGGGTTGCCGGTCACTGGGTTGCCGGTCACTGGGTTGCCGCAGCAACAACCGGCGTCGGGGACTCGAGGCCGGCGAGGGCCGCCAGCTGAAGTCCTTTGCGGCGCCGCCACCAGAAACCGGCGGAGACGGCGACGGCCGCGAGAAACAGGGCGGCTTGATGCAGCGGAAGGCTGAAGGGCTCCTTGAGGGGAAGCATGTAAATAATGTCCAGGGCTAGGATGACGGCGACGTATTCCCAGCGCCGGCTCAGGACAATGAACGGCAAAAGCATGAGCGCGTACCAGGGGTAATTCGGGCTGATGATCAGCAGCGTCAGCCCGATCATGACGGTCTGCTGCTCCCAGAGATTCCCGGGTCGGGTCCGCCGCATCACAGTGAGCGCAATGACTGCCAGCGCCGCGGCGCTGAGCACCGGGGGCCAGGGGCCGGTGGAGAGGAGTTGCGCCAGCCCGAAGCGGGTGCCGCCGCTCTGGCTGTAGCCCTCCTCCTTGAGGTAGCCGGGGAGGAAGCCCAGGACTCCGGCCCCGGCAGCGGCCAGGTAGGGCACGTAAAGGAGTGCGAATGTGGCCAGCGCTGCGGCGATGAACCGGGCCGGGCGCCGGAACAACAGAGCGGGGGCGGCGATGACCGGAATGAGCTTAGTCGCGACGGCAGCCCCGAACACCATCCCGGAGCGCAGCGGCTTGCCTCCGGTCAACAGCATTCCGGCGGCCAGGATCAGGGCGCCGCCGAGCAGATCAACATGGGCGTTGTTCACGGCTTCCAGCTGCACGAACGGGCTCCAGCCCCAGACTGCGGCGAGGTGAAGGGGCAGGCCTCGCTGGGCCAGGGCACCGAGCAGCATCAGCGTCACGGCCACGCTGATGAGCAGGCCTCCGAGCTGGAAGGGAAGGTATCCGGCCGAGTCAGGGATGGCGGCCCGCACCCCCAAGAAGTAGATCTCTGCAGTGGGCGGATAGATGGTGGGCACGTGCGGGCGGTTGATGGCCGTGCACAACGGATTTCCCGACGGGTAGCCGAAGGCCGCGACAGATTCCGTCCCGAACAAGTCCTTGGCGCACACGGGCCTGCCCGCGTCGCCGGTGGCACCGGAGGCGAACAGCCACCCGGGCCGAAGCTCGGCGAGGGTCTCATCGACGGGCACATACGAGTAGGGGGAGATCCCCGCCTTTTGGACGATCCCGTCCCAGGCGTACCGGGCGGAATCGTTGCTGGTCCGCGGCGGCGCGCTCACGGCGACCAGGCCGAGCAGCACGGTGCCCGCGATGAGGATGGCACCCACGCGGCGTCTGGGGATGCGCCGGAGGAGACTGACTGCCCCGATGAGTGCGCCCCAGGACAGGAAGGTGCCGACAATCGGTGCAGATTCGAAGGGATTGTGGGGGACCACCATCCACCACATCAAGCCCGCGAGAACCAGGACCAGCGCCGTCAGCGCGGCGGCCAGTCTGAGGGTGGGGCGTTGCGCGCTGTCCGCCGGCGGCGAAGGGATAGCGACGGTCACGCTGCGGTCCTGACTGGCCCGGTGCCGGGGGAGAGCCGGCAAAAGACGCGGCCCTGTACCCGTTGAACGGAGGCTACGGTCCATGCGCTACGCTGCGCCCGGGACGTGAGACCCACGCTTCCCGTCCGTGCCCAGCGGAACGGTTCGCTCTGGTTTCCGTTCGAGTCCTCCAGCACGGCGGAGTAGACGGTGTCCAGGTCCTCGTCGGCCTCCACTTCAACCAGGAGAGTCCCGTGCGGGGCGATGAGCTGGCCGCAGCGGCGCAGCAGGGACGTGATGCTGCCACCGATGCCGATGTTGCCGTCGAGCAGAATGATTGATTGCCAAAGACCGGCATGGGGTACCGGAGCGAACACCGATTGTTCCAGCGCCCGGGCACCGCGGGCGCGCGCCCGGCGGACCGCCTCCGCACTCGTGTCGATCCCCAGCGCCGGAAGGCCCATCCGCTGGGCGGCAGCCAGAAGCCTGCCCGGGCCGCAGCCGATGTCCAGGACCGGACCCTGAAGGCTCTGCAGGAGCGAACGCTCGAGCGGGTTTGCTTCCCCACACCAACTTTGGACGTCGAAGTCCACCGGTTCTGCCGCATGTTTGATGTCCGGACGAAGCGTCAGGGTGCCGGATCCGTCCGCCAGCGCCCTGGCATAGGGTTCCGTGTGGCCCTGGCCGAAGTGGGCGGCTGATGCCACTCCGGTGGCCGTCACGGCAGGACGCCGGTGACGAGTAGTGAGCCCTGCATGCCATGGGCGGCGTCCTGGACCGCGTGCGCGAAGTCCGTTCCCGGTATGGCGGCGGCTATGTCGAGCGCATCGCTGAAGTAATCCATATCCGCCAGTTCCGCCAGCGTCCCGACGCTGAAGCCCTGAGCTAGCAGGCGGGCGAGCTGCTTCGCCCCGGTCGTGTCCGTCGACATCGGCACTCCCCGGATTAACGCCCCGTCGGGGCGGCGCAGCGCGAGGGCCCAGAACCCGCCGTCCGTGGCCGGGCCGATCCAAGCGTCATGACCTGGAGCGGCCGTGGACCAGTCGTGAAGGAGCGGCGCCAGGTGGTCAGCGGAGAACTGCGGGGTGTCCATGCCGATGATGAGCAGCGGACCGGTGGCCGCGTCGCAGATGGCGGCGAGCCGTTCATCCAGCCCTCCGGTGGCCTGCGGTACGACGGTGAAGCCTTCAGCGTCTGCCGCCGCCGGTGTTCCGTCCATGACCAGCACCCGGTTCCGCACCGGGAGGATCCGGACTGTATCCAGGGTCCGGCTGAGGCTCAACTGGGCCAGGGCGGCGGCCCCTTCGGGGCTCAGCGGAGGGCTCAGCCGGGTCTTGACGCGGCCCGGCAGGCACTCCTTGGCGATGACCGCCACTGTCAGATTCAAGCTCTTGCTCATAACAGTCATTCGCTGCCGGGAGTCTTCCGGACCGGTCCGGAAGATGCAGCCGCCGCGGCAGCCTTGAGTTGGGCGGACATATCCCGGACAGCCGTCACCGTTCCGCGCACCGTTCCGGTCACCTTGGACTTGCCGGTGCGGGGGGCATAGGGGACGGGCATCTCCAGGATCCTCCACTGGCGCAGGCTTGCCTTCAGGAACATCTCCAGCGGGTAGCCGCTGCGCCGGTCCTCGAGCCCGAGGGACAGCAACCCAACGCGTCGTGCTGCCCGCATCGGTCCAAGATCGGTCACTCGTTCCCCGGTCAGGCGCCGGAGCCGCCAGGCCAAGACGACGTTGGCGATCCGGGCATGCAGGGGCCAGGAGCCGCGCTGCGGCTGGCGGCTGCCCAGCACCAGATCTGCCGTGCCGCTAACGACCGGGGCGACCAGCCCCGGCAACTGCGCCGGGTCGAGTGAGCCGTCGCAATCGCAGAACGCGACGAACTCCGCAGTCGCTGCGAGCAGGCCGGCATGGGCGGCTGCGCCAAACCCCTGGCGGCCCTCATGAATCACGAGGGCGCCCAGACTCGCGGCGAGCTCGGCGGAACCGTCCGTGGAGCCGTTATCGACCACGATGGCCCGGTACCCTTCCGGCAGGCGGGACAGCACCCATGGGAGGGCGCCGCGCTCATTCAAACACGGCAGAACGACATCAACCATGGCTCCAGTCATGTAAAACGCCTCTCAAAGCTATGGTTCCGCAGTGGCGCTTCGCCCGGGATTCCCTACGGTACGCGAACAGAAAAGTGCCACGGACCCCAAGGTAGGAGCCGTGGCACTTCCCGCCGGTGCAGACCATGCATCCGGCAGGTATTCCTGGTGGGTTGTTACTTGGTGTTGACGGTGATTTTGGCGATGCCGACGAGCATGTCGGCTTTCACGGCGTCGGTGTTGAAGGTTTTGTTCAGCAGGCCGGCGGCGGTGTCGGAGATCAGCACGCGGGTGCCTTCCAGGACCGCGGTGTCGCCTTCTGCCTGGAGGGGCTTGAGGGTCGAGCCGTCGAGGTTGAAGATGTAGGCCTGCTTCACGGCGGTCTTGCCGTTGACTGCGACATCACCGTAGAGCTTGGAGGTGCCCGGGTCGATGGTGAAGTTGGTCAGGTCGACCTTCGTGTCCCCGGCGGTAAGGGAGAACCCGGAGTCGGCGTGGCTGATCAGGCCCTGGACGAACGGGCGGTAGTCCTTGGCCGGGTCGTAGTAGTCGACCTTGCCGCCGGTGATCGGGAAGATCAGCGAACCGTCGGTCAGTGCGGCGGTCCCGACCGTGCCCGGGGTGAGCTTCAGCGTCTCCAGGGCCGTCGCGAAGGACGCATCAAGCTTCACCGCGGTCGATACCCCGGTCAACGCCGGGATCGAGGCCAGCGGTTCCGGCTTCTCAGCCGCGGCCGAGGAGGACGCCGAGGACGAGGTGGCCGGGGCGGTGGACGCGGTGTTCGCCGGGCTGCAGGCGGCCAGGGAGAACATGAGTGAACCGGCAGCGGCAACGCCGAGGAAAGTCTTGAGAGATGTACGCATGGCAGTACTCCTTGAAAGGGTTGAGTGGATGGTCCCGGTCCCGCGGCCGTGCAATACGGCCTGACACTTTCCAGCGGGTCCGGCTTGATCTGTCAGGAGTACTTCGGGAACACCCCCGCCCCGGATGGGTCACCCCGGAACCGACACCAACCCGTTACACAACCACAAGCCAGCGCCCAGCTTCTCCGTGGAGGGCAACGAAAACGAAATTTGCCCTCAGCGGACAACGCCGCTTGCGTGAGCAAACGTTGAAAGGTATGCGGCCAGGCGCCTGCGTCTGAGTGGCCCGTCCGGTGCCGCGGCTCTGCCGCAAGAGCTATCTCTTAGACACAGCGCGGCTTTCATTCGTTGTCCTGATCTTCACGTGCCCTGATCCCAGTCTTCCAAAGGGCAAAAATAGTGTCTCGAGGGCGGTCGCGACGTTGGAGCGTAGCCTCCACAGCACAGCGGAGGCTACTCGTCCCTTAGCGGCCTCCACTCGCGTTCACGCCAATCCGCGGTTGTGTGTGCTCCGAATCACAATCGACCAGGGGGATCTCCTCACTGGCCGTCGACTGAGGAGTGAATTGTGAATCGGAAATCTGTAGTGGCCCTTGGGGCCTCAGCCGTGGCGTTAATCGCTGCAACCACACTGGCCGTGGGGCCCGCCCAGGCCCATAATTCGAAATCAGAGGAGAAAACCGTCACCCTGACCGCCAAGCTGAAGCAGCTCAACGCCTCCGGAGCCTCAGGCACGGCAACCGCCGTCGTGCGAGGTGAAACCATCAAGCACATTGAGGTGCATGCCAGGGGCCTGACTCCTGACGCCCCGCATGCCCAGCACATCCACTACGGTGAGCAGGCTATGAACGAGTGCCCCACGCTCAAGCTGGACGCCAACGACGACGGGCGCGTGAACACTGTCGAGGGCGTTCCCGCATATGGTCCCGTCGTCGTGTCCCTAAACACGAGCGGGGACACCACACCGGCCAGCTTCCTGGACGTCACGCGATTCCCGGTCTCGAAGGATGGCAGCTACAACTACAGCCGTCACAACATTAAGTTCACCGATGTGGCAGGCACAGGCTACCCCGGAGCCGACGGCACCGGCACCGCCAAGCAGATCGCTGAGGCCATCCGCGACGGCGAGGGCGTCCTGGTCATTCACGGACTGGATTACGACGAAAACGGCACCTACAACTTCAGCAACCCCGAAGGCGCGAGTGAGCTGACCCCTGATCTCCCGGCAGAAGCGACCGACCCGGCTGTCTGCGGCGTCCTGGAAGAGCGCTAAGCCGCCACATAGGGCTCGGACCTTGGCTTAGTGGTGCACAGCGGGTTCAGAGGACGCAGCCCCGCAGAATGCGACCCGATGGTTCGCCTCCGTTGAGGCGGACCATCGGCATGTTTTGGGGATGGTAGCAGTGGTGAACAAAGGGGTGACCTCGGTGGCAAAGATGGCGCCGCCCGTAGAGCAGTGGGATAGCAGCACCAGAGGCAAACCTGTAGCGTTTGGGTACCCGGAACTATTAAGACATCCGGAGGTTCCATGACCGCTTGGCCCGCGCACGCTAGCAGGACCATGTCGTGGCAGTCGTCCGGGCTGCCGCCGCGAGAAGATCGCGAATTCTCCGAGGTGGTCGTCTCGCTGCCGACCATGATCGCCGGGTGCTGGTTCGATCCGGGCCGTGAAACCATTGTCGCCCTCGAGGCCAGCTATGGCGCGCGTTCCATGGTCGCTGCAGCCGACGCCGTGCAAGGGATGATCGACGATAAACAACAAGCGTGTCATTTAGTCACATTCCCGGGGGGCGTGTCGGCCGCGGACCTTCCGCCAATTCAGCGGGCCAGGCCCAGTGCCCGGGGCTCAGGCGTGCTGGTGTGATTCGTGCTCCGCGTGGGAGAGCGGTTCGAGCTGGAAGGTGCAGTGCTCGGTGTCGAAGTGCGAGCCCAGGCAGCTGACGAGCTTGTCCAGGATCTGGTCGGCGCCGCGGGCACCCAGCGCCGCATCCTCCACCACGACGTGGGCGGAAAACACGGGCACGCCGGAGGTGATGGTCCAGATGTGGATGTCGTGCACGGACACCACGCCCTCCACGGCAAGGATGTGCTCGCGGATCATCTGCACTTCCACCCCCTTGGGGGTTGCCTCGAGGAGCACGTCCACCACATCGCGGAGCAGGTGCCAGGCCCGCGGCAGGATCATCAGCGCGATGACGATCGAGGCGATGGTATCCGCCGTCTGGAAGCCCGTGACCATGATGACCAGGGCGGCGGCGATGACGGCGAAGGAGCCGAGCAGGTCGCCCAGGACCTCAAGGTAGGCGCCGCGGATGTTGAGGCTCTCCTTCTGCGCGCCTCGGAGGATCAGCAGGGACACGAGGTTGGCGACAGCGCCGAGGACGGCGGCGTACAGCATGACGTCGGTCTGCACCTCGGGGGCAGAGCCCAGCCGGCGGATCGCCTCCGTGAAGATGACCACCGAAATGACGATCAGCACCAGCGCGTTGGCCAGGGCGGCCAGCACCTCGGCGCGCTGGTAGCCGTAGGTGCGCTGGTCGCTCGCCGGACGGGTGGCGATCCAGGCGGCCAGCAGGGCGATGAACACCCCGGCCGCGTCGGAGAGCATGTGGCCGGCGTCGGCCAGCAGGGCCAGGGACCCGGAAACCAGTGCGCCGGCGATCTGGATCAGGACGACCCCGAGGGTGATGGCCAGGACGGCGACCAGGCGCTTCCGGTGCTTGGCTGTGCCAGTGGCCGAGAGGCCGTGTGAGTGGCTGTGGTCGTGTCCCATGCCTACAAGGCTAGCCCCAGCCGAGCTCGTGCAGGCGATCGTCGCTGATGCCGAAGTGGTGCGCGATTTCATGGACCACGGTGACCGTCACTTCCTCGATCACGTCCTCGCGCGTTTCGCAGATCTCCAGGATCGGCTGGCGGTAGATGGTGATGCGGTCCGGCAGCGAGCCGGCGTCCCACCAGGAGTCCCGTTCGGTCAGCGGCACGCCCTCGTAGAGTCCCAGCAGCACGGTGTCCGGATCGTCGCCGGGCTGGGGTGTGTAGTCGTCCTCGATGAAAATGGCCACGTTGTTCATGGTCTTGGCAAGGTCCGGCGGGATCCGGTCCAGGGCGTCGTGCACCGCAGCTTCGAAGTCGGTCTCGGACATCGGGAACGGGGGGTGGTCATGGCCGGCGCCGTTCCCGCCGTCGTCCGGGCTGTCCGGGCCGGTCGGAATGATCGGGAGGCCTGGCGGCAGGGAGGCGGGCATAGCTGAAACTCTAGCCCCGAATCAGCGGGACCGGCGCCGGGTCAGCCCCACCCCGACGAGGCAGATGGCGCCGCCGACCAGGCCCCAGACGGTGGGGATCTCGCCGAGCACCAGCCAGGAGATCAGGATGGTGGTGCCGGGCACCAGATAGGTGGTGGCGGCAAGCCGGCCGGCGTCGATCAGCGACAGCGCATAGGCCCAGGTGGTGAAGGCGATCGCGGTGGGGAAAACGCCGAGGTAGACGAGGCCCAGGGTGGCAGGCAGGGGGGCCGCCTGCAGTTCGGCGATCAGCTGGCCGCTGAAGGGCAGGCAGCAGATTGCACCGACCATGATCCCGAACCAGGTGGCCTGGGCGGCGGGGAATTTCCGCAGCACCGGCTTCTGCACGATGACGCTCACCGCGGCGAGGGCTGCGGCCAGCAGGCACAGGAGTACCCCGGCGACGTCCGCCGTCGACCGCTGGCCGGAACCCAGGGCGATCACTGCGACCCCGCCGAACGCGACGAGGCTGCCGATGATCAGCCAGCGCGGGAAGCCCTCTTTGAGGATCACCCCGGCCATGATGGCGACCAGGATCGGGTTGACGTTGATCAGCAGGGCGGCCGTGCCGGCGTCGAGGAGGTGCTCGGCGGCGTTCAGCGCCACGTTGTAGCCGCCGAACCACATGACGCCGTAGGCCAGGATGGGCCACCACTCGCGGCCCCGGGGGAGGTTGCTGTTCTTCAGAAGTTGCGGCAGCACCACCAGTCCCAGTACGACGGCGGCAATCGCCAGCCGGCCCAGGGTCAGGGAGCCGGGGGAGAAGCTCGGTCCCACGGCCCGGATGCCCACAAAGGCGGACGCCCACAACACCACGGTGACGACGACGGCGGCGATGCCGAGCCTGCTGATCTGGCCCGGCTGCGGGGTCGTGGACGGGGGAGTGGGGGCGGGAGCGGGCGGCGGCACTTCGTGGGTGCCGCCCGGGTGCGAGCTGTCCGGCTGCGGGGAGCCCGTCTGGGCGGTTGTGGCCATACTGCCAATCTAGCCCGCACAACGGCCCCGGGACTGGCGGAAATCGGCCATGTCTAGTCGAGTTCCTGCCACCCGGGGTGCAGCCGCGCCCGGCGGCTCACCGGAGGGGGCGGGCGGCGGCCTGGATGGCGGCTGCGACCTCGTCGAGGGCAGCCGATCCGTACCGCCACTGCTGCCAGTGGAGCGGCACATCGACGTGCGCAGCGGGGTCCGGGGAAACCAGCGTGCGGCGCTTCAGTTCCTCTGAAACTTCGATTTCGGGAAGCAGCCCCCAGCCCATTGACCAGCGGATGGCTTCGCCGAACTCGTGGGCCGCCGGTACATAATGCCGGGGCGGCTGGAGTGCTGTGCGGCTCATTGACCGCAGGTAGCGGTCCTGCAGGTCGTCCTTGCGGTCGAAAATGATGACCGGGGCGGCGGCAAGCCTTTCCGCCGTTGCCCCTCCGGGAAACCAGCGGGCGGCGAAATCCGGGGTGCAGACCGGCAGGTAGCGCATCACACCCAGGCGCCGGGAGGAACAGCCCGGCGCCGCCTTCGCCGTGGTGGTGATGGCAGCGGCTGCGGCGCCGCTGCGGAGGAGCTCCAGCGAGTAGTCCTGATCCTCGCGCAGAATCTCCAGCTGGACCTTGTCCGCCACCGACGCCAGCCCGGGCAGCGCCCAGGTGTGCAGGGAGTCGCTGTTGATGATCAGGGTCAGCCGGACGCTGGCGGGCTGCGCGCCGGGCTGCAACTCTTCGGCCAGATCGGCGGAGAGCATGTCCAGCTGCCGGGCGAAGCGCACCACCGCGTGGCCGGAGGAGGTGAGTTCGACGGGGCGGGTCCGTTTCAACACCGGCCGGCCGACGGCCACTTCGAGGGCGCGGACGCGCTGGCTCACAGCCGACGCCGTGACCCGGAGGTGGCTGGCGGCAGCCTCGAAGCTCCCGTGCGCCACAATGGCGGCCAGAGTCCGGGCCTGGTCCGGATGGATATCAATCATTAGTTCATCTTATGTTCGGCAAGGATAATTAACTGGTTTCATGTTCCGGTGCCCTCTAGCGTGGAACCTGTGATCCTCTCCCTCCTTTCGGGCCTCGCCAGCGGGCTGTCCCTCATCGTCGCCATCGGTGCGCAGAACGCCTTCGTACTCCGCCAGGGCGTCCAGCGCTCGCACGTCCTGCTGGTCGTTGCCGTGTGTGCCCTGTCCGACCTCGTGCTGATCATGCTGGGCGTGGCCGGGGTCGGCGTCCTCATCGAGCAGGCACCCGGCGTTATCGAGGCCGTGCGCTGGGCCGGTGCCGCCTTCCTCCTGGTTTACGGACTGATGGCTGCACGGCGGGCCATCCGTGGAACGCAGGCGTCCCAGCCCGTGTCCGGGCAGGCGGGGACCTGGGCGGCCGCGCTGGGGACCTGCCTCGCGCTGACCTGGCTCAACCCCCATGTCTACCTGGACACCGTCCTGCTGCTGGGGTCCCTCGCCGGCGCCCACGGCCCCGACGGACGGTGGTGGTTTGCCGGCGGAGCAGGTCTTGGCAGCATCGCGTGGTTCGCAGCCCTCGGCGCCGGTGCCAGGTTCCTTGCGCCGGTGTTCGCCCGGCCGGGCAGCTGGCGGGTGCTCGACGGCGGCATTGCCGCGGTCATGGTCACCTTGGCTGTGATGCTCGTAGTCTGAGCTTGTCAGCCGTTCCGCAGCACACCGCAGCACGCAAACGATAAAGGAAGTTCCCATGTACGTCCCCTCGCATTTCGCCGCCGACCAGGGCGCCATTAACGAGTTGCTCTCGAACCCGGGTGCGGCCAACCTGGTGACCTCGACAGAGCGCGGACTGCTCGCGACGCTGCTGCCTTTCGTCTATGACCCGGAGGCCGGCGACCACGGGGCGCTGCTGGGCCATCTTGCCCGCAACAACGGCCAGTGGCAGCTGCCGGCGCTGGGCGAATCCCTGGTCATCATCCAGCGCCCCGATGCGTACATCTCCCCGTCTTGGTACCCGGCCAAGGCCGAACATGGCCGGGTGGTTCCAACGTGGAACTACACCACGGCGCACGTCTATGGCCGGCTGGTCATCCATGACAACCCCGCCTGGGTGGACGACCTCGTCCGGCGGCTGACCGCGCTGCATGAAGCGGCGTCGGCAGAGCCCTGGACCGTCGACGATGCGCCGGCGAGCTTCGTCGCCGGCCAGCTCTGGGCGATTGTCGGCGTCGAACTTGTCATTACGAGGGTGGAAGCGAAACGGAAGCTGAGCCAGAACCGTTCGGCTGCCGATGTGGACGGCGTCATCGCCGGCCTGCGGGCCAAGGGCGAGCTGGATTCGGCTCGCGACGTGGAGCGGGCGCAGCAGGGCCTGGGCCGGCGGAGTTGAGCGTCCCGGCAGGCGGCGACCGCCGATTTTGGATAATCCGGGGGTCTGCCCTTATAGTTTTATAGTCCAGTTCGGAGGAACCCGAAAGGACAAAAACGACAGGCTTCGGCCCTTAATTTTTGTCTTTGTTTCAGTGGGTTTAGCCGAATGGCGTTCTGGCCCCCATCGTCTAGCGGCCTAGGACACCGCCCTTTCACGGCGGCGGCACGGGTTCGAATCCCGTTGGGGGTACGCAAGGAACTGGTCAAGCCGGGTATGAAAGTCTGGTAGGCTAAAGGCCTTGAAAAATTGCAGTAGCGATACTGCAGAGAAGCAAGAAAATAGCAAGGCCCTGTAGCGCAGTTGGTTAGCGCGCCGCCCTGTCACGGCGGAGGTCGCGGGTTCAAGTCCCGTCAGGGTCGCTCTGATTGCCAGAAGAAATTCCGGCTCTCATGGTGACATGTCACCTAGGCTCTGTAGCTCAGTTGGTAGAGCGTTCGACTGAAAATCGAAAGGTCACCGGATCGACGCCGGTCGGAGCCACCACTGGGAAGCATCAGTTCTTCGGAACTGGTGCTTTTCTTCTTTAACCCCATCGATTGCTCTGTAGCCGCCCTTCTGGCGGGGCAAAAGGGCAGTAATGGAGCAACCGATGCCAGGTCGACGGCGGCGACGGCGTCCAATCCCTCTTTCAAGCGGCCACCTTGTCGCTGGCAGGTACTAGGGTGGTCTCAAAGAGAAGGGGGAGTGCCTCATGGAATACCAGGATTCTCAGCGTGCAGCGGCCCCGGTGCCCGGGTTGGCCACCAACCTGCCGCTGCCCGGTGCCGGCCGCACCGTCATTTCCGAAACCGCCGTCGCGAAGGTCGCGGGCATCGCCGCCCGCTCAGTGCCCGGCGTGTATTCCCTGGGATCCGGCCCGTCCCGCGCGCTCGGAGCTTTCCGGGACGCCGTCGGCAGCTCGGACCATGCCGCCGGAGTCCGCGCCGAGGTCGGTGAAACCCAGGTGGCCGTCGACATAGACCTGGTGGCGCTTTACGGCACACCCCTTCACGCCCTGGCAGACCAGATCCGCGCCGCCGTGTACGGGGCCGTCGAGGAACTCGTCGGGCTCCAGGTCATCGAAGTGAACATCGAAATCAACGACGTCTACGTGCCCGGCCCGGCCAAGCCCGGAACCCCGGCCGAAGCGCCGCATTCAAGGGAGGCAATCCAGTGAATCTGACGGTTGTGGGAATCGCAATGGGCGCCTTCGCCGCGTTCATGTCCTTCCAGTTCGGCGTATGGGGTTTCCTGGGCGCCCTGCTGTTCATGGGAATCGGAGCCCTGTTGGGCCGCGCCGCGGAAGGGAAATTGGACCTGCGCAGCGTGCTTGACGCACTCACAGGCCGGCGTTCCTCGTCATGAGCGGGACAGCTGGTGCGGTCCGCGCCGCCGCGATGGCTGGACACACCAGGATCAGCACCCAGGCGCTCACCAGCGTGGCCCGGGCCGCCGCGGCGGAGGCCCTTGGCGTCACGCCGCATGAGGTGCGGGCTGAGTGGTCCGACGACGACGGGCTGTTGGCACTGTCCCTTGTCTCACCCATCACCTTTCCGCCGCTGACAGCGGTCCTGCGGGACCCCGGACGCGCCGCAGGCTTCGGCGGCTCTGTCTGGGACCGGGCCGTGGCCGCCAAAGCTGACATCCTGCGCCGCGTGACCGAGCTGAGCGGTGCCCGGCTGAGCCGGGTCGACATCCGGATCAGCGGCGCCAGCGTGAGCGAAGGACGGCGGGTCCATTGAGTCACTCCACTTCTCACAATTCCCGCCACGGGAGCCACGTCCCGCCCGCTCCCAGCGCCGCACCGTCGGCCGGCAACCCGGCAGCTGCGGAGCCGGACCTCGAGGGTGTGGAAGAGATCCTCAAACGCGAGACTCACTCCTCCAGGGCAGTGGCCTCGATCATCGCCGCCGTGCTCGTGATCGCGCTGTGCGTCTACGCCCTGCTGGAAACCGCTGTCCGGGCCGTCGGCCAGCCGCCGTGGCTCGTGGATCCGCAGACGGCCGCGGAGCGGGCGGTGGCGCTCCCGAACGGGGTGCAGCCGCTCCTGCTCGGCGTCGTTGGTGCGGTGCTGGTTATGGCGGGGCTGTTCTTCCTCCTGAACGCGGTGCTGCCGGGACGACGTGCCCGCCACCGATTGCGGAACAACCGCGCCGCCGTCGTCGTGGACGATGAAGTGATAGCCTCCGCGCTCGCGCGGCGGGCACGGCTGGCGGCCAACGTGAGCCAGGAACAGGTGATGGTGACCGTGTCCCGGCAGCGGGTCGAAGTCAACGTCCGTCCCACCTCCGGCGTCTCGCTGAGACGGGATGCCGTCCTCGC
Source organism: Arthrobacter sp. UYEF36 (assembly GCF_040547025.1). Taxonomy (NCBI): domain Bacteria; kingdom Bacillati; phylum Actinomycetota; class Actinomycetes; order Micrococcales; family Micrococcaceae; genus Arthrobacter; species Arthrobacter sp. UYEF36. The sequence continues at coordinate 217,236 of NZ_JBEPOX010000006.1, read as the reverse complement.
GGCCGTCCAGGATGAGCTCCGGGACATGGGATTGTCACCTACACCGGAGGCTCGCATCAATGTGGCTTCGACCGGGGTGATCGGCGCATGAACGGCACCCCCAGAACCCTCAACCGGATCCTGATCGGCGTCCTCGGCTTCAAGCTCCTGGCCATCGGAATACTGCTCATCCTGCTGGTGACTGTGCCGGCCGTCGCCGCCTGGTGGCAGGGCTGGGCCGCCGGCGTCTGGAGCATCTGGCGAGACCTTTTCGAGGGCACGCGCTTCCCCGGGCGCCCGGAGAGCTGGCTCTGGATCGTGGTCGTCCTGATGCTGCTCCTCGTGATTGGCGCCATGGTGGCCTGGGTCGCCCAGCAGGGCAAGGGCCGGGCCAACTTCCTCGTGTCCGAAGAGGATCCGGGTGAGGTGCCCGGAAACGTCAGGGTCGGCAGCGGTGTGGCCGAGCAGGCACTTCGGGCCGCCCTGGCGGACCGTCCGGACCTGGCCGGCGCGAGCGTTGCCACCTACGAATTCCGTGGCGAACCGGCCCTGAGAATCCGGATCCAGCCCCGCCACGGCGTGGCACCGCACCGGCTCGCAGCCGAGGTGTCCGCCCTCGTGGAGGCGCTCGACGTCGCGCTCGGAAAACGCACCCTGGTGCTCATCCATATCGCCTCCGGTGCCCGGTCGAGGTTTGGGCGGGCCGAGCGGGTTCGCTGACCGGGGTGAGCTTTCGGCAACATGTTTCGGCGGTGGCGCTGGCGGCGCCCAGCCGTCGGATTTCGTTGAATTGGCGCGGTCCGGTGCACAGGACGGGCTCCGGCACAAGAGTCTCCTTTCTGTAAAGGTTCTATGTAAACGCTTGCATTCCTCACCGGGTGTTGATTATCGTGATGGACACCACACGAACGCACCGCCGTTTTTTGTCCGGTACTCAGCGAGGAGCCCCCAGTATGAAAACACCGAAGTTCTTACTTCCCGTCGCCGCAGCAGGCGTGCTAGCCCTGACCCTCTCCGCCTGTGGCGGCGGAGGAGGAGGCGGCACGACCGCCGGTGGCGCCGACGCCGAGCAGGGCCTCGACAGCCGCGGTCCCATCACCTACGTCCAGGGCAAGGACAACAGCAACGTGGTCCGCCCGCTGATCGAGAAGTGGAATGCGGCCCACCCGGACGAGAAGGTCACGTTCAAGGAACAGACCGACCAGGCCGACCAGCAGCACGATGACCTCGTCCAGAACTACCAGGCCAAGAACCCCAACTACGACGTCGCCAGTGTCGACGTCGTGTGGACTGCAGAATTCGCCGCCAAGGGCTGGCTGCAGCCGTTGAAGGACAAGATGGCAGTGGACACGGCAGGCATGCTGAAACCCACCATTGACGCCGGCTCTTACAAGGGCACCCTCTACGCGGCTCCGGTGTCGTCCGACGGCGGCATCCTTTACTACCGCACGGACCTCGTCCCCACGGCTCCCAAGACCTGGGACGAGATGATGGGCATGTGCTCCATCGCCGAGGAAAACGGGATCGGCTGCTTCGCCGGGCAGTACGCCAAGTACGAGGGCCTCACGGTGAACGCCTCCGAAGCGATCAACTCCGCCGGCGGTTCCGTGCTCAACGAGGACGGCAAGCCGAACCTGAACACCCCCGAGGCCAAGGCAGGCCTCGAAAACCTCGCCGCGGCCTACGCCGACGGCAGCATCCCCAAGGAAGCCATCACCTTCCAGGAGGAACAGGGCCGCCAGGCCTTCCAGGACGGCAAGCTCCTGTTCCACCGCAACTGGCCCTACGTGTACAACCTGGCCGCTACGGAAGGATCCTCCAAGGTCAAGGACGTCCTCGGCATGACGGCGCTCCCCGGCAAGGATGGCCCCGGCGCATCAACACTGGGCGGACACAGCGCGGCCGTCAGCGTCTACTCCAAGAACAAGGCCACGGCCCTGGACTTCGTCAAGTTCCTCGTCAACGAAGAGAACCAGAAGTTCTTCGCCACCCAGGGCTCACTGGCCCCGGTCCTCGAGTCCCTGTACGAGGACCAGGAACTCGTAGCCAAGCTGCCGTACCTGCCGGTGCTGAAGACCTCGATCGAGAACGCCGTGCCGCGCCCCGTCACCCCGTTCTACCCGGCCGTCACCAAGGCCATCCAGGAAAATGCCTACTCGGCCATCAAGGGCGAGAAGACTGTGGACGCGGCCTTGTCCGATATGCAGAAGTCCATCGAGTCCGCTAGCGCGGGACAGTAGCCAGCCATGGCAACCGAATTGGGCCCGACGCCGGTCAAGGAACCGGCGTCGGGCGGTACCCCCATCCACCACGGGCCCAAGGGCGTCGGGGAGGACAACGCGATCGCGAGCCAGGGCAAGTGGGCTTCGTGGCTCCTGGCGCCAACCATCGTCGCGCTGGCAATTGTGATCGTCTACCCGATCATCAGCGCCATCGTGATGTCATTCCAGAAGGACGCCGGCCTTGACCCCGACTCGGGCCTTTTTACCGCCGGCGGCCCGGCTGGATTCTCGAACTACGTCAGCTGGCTTTTCCAGCAGTGCGCCGCCCCGGGCGGCGGAACCGTGGCGTGCCCGCCCGGGACCCTCGGTGCGCAGTTCTGGTCCGCGACCGGTACGACTTTCTACTTCACCATCATCACGGTGACGCTGGAGACGATCCTCGGCTTCTGGATGGCAATCATCATGGCGCGTACCTTCCGGGGCCGCAGCCTGGTCCGCGCCGCCGTCCTGGTGCCGTGGGCCATCCCCACCGCCGTCACGGCCCAGCTGTGGCTGTTCATCTTCGCCTTCGAGGGCATCGGCAACAAACTGTTCAACACCACGATCCTGTGGACGGGCAGCGAAGTCCCGGCCCGGTGGGCCGTCATCATCGCCGACACCTGGAAGACGACGCCGTTTATGGCGCTGCTGATCCTGGCGGGGCTGCAGATGATTCCGGCCGACGTTTACGAAGCGGCCAAGGTCGACGGGGCCTCTGCCTGGCAGCGGTTCCGGATGATCACCCTGCCGCTGGTGAAACCGGCCCTGATGGTCGCGATTCTCTTCCGGACCCTGGATGCCCTGCGGATGTTCGACCTTCCATACATTTTGACGGAGGGCTCCAACAACACCACGACGCTCTCCATTCTGGTGGTCAACCAAATCAGGCAAGGGTTCAACTCCGCCGCCGCCTTGTCCACTATTACGTTCATCATCATCTTTATGGTGGCCTTCATCTTCGTCCGCTTCCTCGGAGCAAACGTTGTGGAGCAGCAATCCGGCGCAGGTAAGGGGAAGAAATGACCGCCGCGACCGAACTCCGCGCCCGGCAGGACCGGGGCCGCAAGGTAGCCCAGAACCGCGAGAAGTGGGCGAGTGTCCGCACGTATGTCAGTGCGGCCGTCATCCTGATCTGGTGCCTCGCGCCGGCCTACTGGATGGTGGTAACGGCGTTCCGCGACGTGGGCTTCACCTACGACACCTCGCTCCTGCCCACCCACGTGACGCTCGACAACTTCGCCACAGCCTTCGACACCTCGTTCGGCAACAGGTTCGGCCAGGCGCTCCTGAACAGTGTGTTCATCGGCGTAACGGTGACCGTCATCTCGCTGGTGATCGGCGTCTTCGCAGCCTATGCACTGGCCCGATTGAACTTCCGGTTCAAGTACCTGGTGCTCGGCTTCATCCTGGGGGCGTCCATGTTCCCGGGCGTCGCACTCATCACCCCGCTGTTCCAGCTGTTCACCAATATTCAATGGATCGGCACCTACCAGGCACTGATCATTCCGAACATCTCCTTCGTCCTCCCGCTGACGGTCTACACCATGACGTCGTTCTTCCGGGAAATGCCGTGGGAGCTTGAGGAAGCGGCCCGGGTCGACGGCTGCACGCAGGGACAGGCGTTCCGGCGGGTGATCATGCCGCTGGCGGCACCGGCCATCTTCACAACCGCGATCCTGGCGTTCATCTCCTCCTGGAACGAGTTCCTGATTGCCAGCCAGCTCTCCAACGATGCGACCCAGCCGGTGACGGTGGCCATTGCCAACTTCGCCGGGGCCCAGCCGCAGCAGATTCCCTACACGGCCATCATGGCCGCCGGAACGATCGTCACAATTCCACTGGTCATTCTGGTGCTGGTCTTCCAGCGTAAGATCGTCGCTGGCCTCACCGCCGGCGCTGTGAAGTGACGGCCTGGCCATGAACAGCAAGTCGAGCCACGGCCTGGTGCGCAACGAACACCGCCGTGTCCGCTCCGCGGAGGATTTCGATATCATCATCGGTCTCCTCGGGTTCTGGGGACTTGTGCTGCTGGTGGTCACCGTCTGGATGGAGGTGACCGGCCAGCCGGCGCTTGGCTGGGCCCTGGGCCTGCTGGCCATGGTGCTGGCCCTGTACGGACTAATCCGGCTGCGCCGTCGCCTGCCGGAAAGGACGGCAGCCCGGCGCAAGTGAACGCGGGGTCACCTGGCGCCCATCCCGAGGGGGTTTATGGGCGGCAAGTGACCCCGCATTGCTTGGGGGCGTTTGTTGCCGTGGGGGAGACAGGCTAATGGAGTGCTTCGGAGGCTGCGAGTTGCCTCAGGAGTCAGTCAACAAGGGGACACGGTGGCAAAGACAACAGACAGGGCGCAGCGCGGAGGGCACTCCGGTGTCAGCATCGAAGATGTGGCCGCTGCCGCCGGAGTGTCAACCGCCACCGTGTCCCGCGCTGTCCGTGGCCTGCCCAGGGTATCGCCGGCCACCCGGGAGAAGATCCTGGGCATCGCCGAAGCCCTGGGCTACGTCGCCTCCTCCTCGGCATCCGGGCTGGCCACCGGGCGCACCAAAACCATCGGCGTGCTGGCCCCCTTCGTCAGCCGCTGGTTCTTCTCCAAGGCCATCGAGGGCGCCGACCGGGAACTCCATGCCCGCCAGTACAACCTCTCGCTCTTCAACCTGGGCGGGCATGGCAGTCACCGTGAGCGGCTCTTCAGCAAGACCATGGTCTACAAACAGATCGACGCGCTGCTGGTCCTGTGTATGGCTTTGACCCATGAGGAAATCGAGCACCTCCAGAAGATCGACATCCCGTTGGTCGTCGTCGGCGGCCACGTCGAAGAGTGCCCCTACATCGGTATCGACGACTATGCCGCCGCCGCCACTGCCGTGCGGCACCTGATCGACCTCGGCCACACGGAGATCGCCCTGCTGCACGGCGACGACGAAACCGACCTCAACTTCGACGTCCCCAGGGTCAGGATCAAGGCTTTCCAGGACATCATGGCGGGAGCCGGCCTGACCGTCCGGGAGGAATGGGACGAGTGGGGGGACTTTACGGTCCGCAGCGGCCAGGACGCCTTCCACCGGCTGTGGGACAGGTCCGGACCGAAGCCCACGGCAATTTTTTGCGCCTCGGACGAGATGGCCATGGGGATCATCTTTGAGGCCGCCCGGGCCGGGGTGCGGGTCCCTGAGGACCTCTCGGTCATCGGGATCGACGACCACGACTTTTCCGAGGCCATGGGTCTCACCACGGTCAGGCAGCGCCCGGACCAGCAGGCCGAACTGGGCACGAAAATGCTGCTGGATGAGCTCGACGGGATCGCCGGTTCAGTGCGCTCCACGGTGGCCCCGCACCAGCTGGTCGTCCGAAGCACGACGGCGCCGCCCAAGAGCGCGGAAGCGGCAGCCCGGAAGGGCGCCGCGCCGGGCATTCTCACCGATCAGGCCGGCCGTCCATAGCACCGGCCGCCGCCTGTGAACCACAGGCCGTGCCCGGCGAACCTGTCACGAAGCGCGGGCGAGCTGCCGGATCGGGATCCAGCGGGATGCCAGCCGGCGGTAGGCGGCGGCGGCCCCGGTCATGTCCCCTTCGGCCAGGCACTCAATGCCCAGCCGGACATCCATGGGGGAGTCATCCGGGTAGACCTTGTCCGCCACGGCGCCGTAGTCCAGTTCGACCACGGACTCCGGATGGAAGAGCTCCAGCCATTCGGTGAGCTGGGTCAGGTCCTCGAGCATGTCCAGATCGGGGGCGGCCAGGGCCAGATGGGCCACGGCGTAGCGGACCCGCTCCAGGGCCTCGCCGATCGTCGCCCGGATGCGCACGGTGACGATTCGCCCTTCGGATTCCACCACGTCCGTGGGGTCCGATTCCTTGTACAGGCAAAACCAGCTGAAGGGGATGCCCCAGGTGGACGCCCGGGTGTGCACACGGCCCAGCCCGGAATGCGCCCGCACTTCATCGATGCGCTCCTGATGCTTGTCGCGCTGCTCATCCGGGATGAGGAGCCGGGCCAGCGGCCCGTGGATGCCCTCCATCAGGGCGTTGGCCGCCAGCCCGGCCCGGAGCACCAGCTGGCTGGGGCAGTACAGCAGGCGCTCCGGAGCGCCGGCGTCGGGAACCCCGGCGTCGTCCGGACCTGCTGCCGGGGCCGGCCCGCCGGTCCGCGGCACCGCAACAACCCTGACCAGATCCGTCGCCCCGGTGGGGAACGGGTCCCCGCCCGGGCGGGTGATCCGGCCGAGGGAGGCCTGCAGCTCGGCGTTTTCGATGGCCGCCCGGGAAACGCTCCGGGCGCCCGCCGCGCGCAGGGCCACCTGCTGGTCCTCCGGGAACGCCTCCAGGGGTTCGTAGACCCGCAGTGCGGAGGAGAACGGCAGCCCGGCCTGGCCTCGGTAGAGGTTTCCCGTCATTGGATCACGTCGCTTCCCGGGGCTGCGCCCATCAGTCGCTCAGCTCCACGATCACGGGAGCGTGGTCCGAGGCACCCTTGCCCTTGCGTTCCTCGCGGTCGATCGCGGCGCCGGTGACCCGGGCGGCCAGTGCGGGGGAGGCCAGCACGAAGTCGATCCGCATGCCTTCCTTTTTCGGGAAGCGCAACTGGGTGTAGTCCCAGTACGTGTAAACGCCGGGGCCGGGGGTGTGCGGCCGGACAACGTCCTGGAAGCCGGCGTTCTCAAAGGCATGGAAGGCTGCCCGTTCCGGTTCGCTCACGTGCGTAAGGCCCTCGGCGCGGAAATAGTCGATGTCCCAGACGTCGTCGTCCTGCGGAGCAATGTTCCAGTCGCCCATCAGCGCAATCTGCGCCGCGGGATCCTCCCGGAGCAGGCCCTCGGCATGGGTCCGCAGGGTGTCCAGCCAGCCGAGCTTGTAGGGCATATGTTCGTCGTCGAGGGCCCGGCCGTTGGGGACGTAAAGGCTCCAGACCCTGACACCGCCGCAGGTGGCGCCGATGGCGCGGGCCTCCTGCACGGCGTCCTTGCCGTTCTTGCCGAACACGGGCTGGTCCAGGAAGGTGCGTTCGACGTCGTCGAGCCCCACCCGGGAAGCGATCGCGACGCCGTTCCACTGGCTCAATCCGAAGTGCGCCACCTCGTAGCCCATATTCTCGAACAGCTCCCAGGGGAAGTTGTCGTCCTTGCACTTGGTTTCCTGGATGGCCAGGACATCACAGTCGGTGCGCTGAAGCCAGGCTTCAACGCGGTCGGCGCGGGCGCGGAGCGAGTTCACATTCCAGGTAGCTATCTTCACAATCCCTAACTTACCGAACTTGTCTGCCCGACGAAGCGGCGGGCCGGCCCCACCCCTCTGGAATTTAGTAGGAAGTCCGAGTATATTCGGGAGCAGAAGATGGCGTGGGTCACACGCGGCCCGGCCGTCACTTCGGCAATCACACGGTGCAAAGGAGCATTCCATCATGGTTCGCGAGCTATCCCATTACATTGACGGACAGCATGTTGAAGGCACCTCGGGGCGCTTCAGCGATGTCTACGATCCGTGCACCGGCGAGGTCCAGGCCAAGGTGCCGCTGGCCAGCACCGAGGAAGTCCGCAACGTGGTCTCCAACGCGGAAAAGGGCCAGCTCGAATGGGCGGCCATGAACCCGCAGCGCCGCGGGCGGATCCTGCTCAAGTTCGTCGATCTGGTCAACCAGAACCTGGACGAACTCGCAACCCTGCTGTCCTCGGAACATGGCAAGACCTTTCTCGACGCGAAGGGTGACATCCAGCGCGGCATTGAGGTCGTGGAATTCGCCGCAGGCGCCCCGCACCTGCTCAAGGGCGAATTCTCGGACAACGCCGGAACCGGCATCGACGTCCACTCGCTGCGCCAGCCGCTCGGCGTCGTCGCCGGAATCACTCCCTTCAACTTCCCGGCCATGATCCCGCTCTGGAAGTCCGGCCCGGCGCTCGCCGCGGGCAACTCCTTCATTCTCAAGCCGTCCGAACGGGACCCCTCCGTGCCGCTGCGCCTCGCGGAGCTCTTCACCGAGGCCGGCCTGCCCGCCGGTGTCTTTAACGTTGTGAACGGTGACAAAGAAGCGGTGGACGCGTTGCTGGAGGACCCCCGGGTCCAGGCCATCGGCTTCGTCGGCTCCACGCCGATCGCGCAGTACATCTACGCCACCGCCGCCGCGAACGGCAAGCGCGCCCAGTGCTTCGGCGGCGCCAAGAACCACATGGTGATCATGCCCGACGCGGACCTGGACATGGCCGCGGACGCCCTGATGGGCGCAGGTTTCGGCTCCGCCGGCGAACGCTGCATGGCGATTTCGGTGGCCGTGCCGGTCGGCAAGGCTACCGGCGACGCGCTCGTCGCCAAGCTGGAGGAACGGATCGCTGGCCTCAAGGTCGGCCACAGCCTCGCGAAGGACTCGGACTTCGGCCCGGTGGTGGCGGCGTCCGCCAAGGAACGGATCGAGGGCTACATCCAGGCCGGCGTCGACGAGGGCGCCACACTGCTGGCCGACGGGCGAGGCCTCAAGGTCGAGGGCTACGAGGGCGGCTTCTGGGTTGGCCCCACCCTCTTCGACAACGTCACAAAGGACATGACGATCTACAAGGAAGAGATCTTCGGCCCGGTACTGAGTGTGCTCCGCGCGGAGGACTACGACGAGGCCCTGCGACTGTGCAGCGAGCACGAGTTCGGCAACGGCGTGGCCATCTTCACCCGCGACGGCGACTCCGCCCGCGACTTCGCCAGCCGGGTGCAGGTGGGCATGGTGGGCATCAATGTCCCCATCCCGGTGCCGATTGCCTACTTCACCTTCGGCGGCTGGAAGGCCTCCGGTTTCGGCGACCTCAACCAGCACGGCGCGGACGCCTTCCGCTTCTACACCAAGACCAAGACGGTCACCACCCGCTGGCCCTCCGGCATCCGCACCGGTGCCAGCTTCGTAATGCCGGAAGGCAGCTGATGGCGGGGAAGCACTCCTCGGACGCCACGCCGTCGGAGGTGCTGTTCGAACGGCGCGGCACCCTGGGCATCGTCACGCTTAACCGGCCGCAGGCCGTCAACGCGCTCACCGCCGGCATGGCAGCAGCCATGCTGGACCAGCTCTCCCTCTGGGCGGACGACGACGCCGTGGCCGCGGTGCTGGTCCGCGGCGCCGGTGACCGGGGCCTGTGCGCCGGCGGCGACATTGTGGCCATCTACCGGGACATGCTCGGCGGCGGCGACGCGACGGCCGAGTTCTGGGCCGGGGAATACCGGTTGAACTCCCTGATCTCGGGCTACCCGAAGCCGTATGTCGCGTTTATGGACGGACTGGTCCTCGGCGGCGGCGTGGGGATTTCCGCGCACGGCTCGGTCCGGATCGTCACCGAGCGCACCCGGATGGGCATGCCGGAAACCACCATCGGGTTCGTGCCCGACGTCGGCGGAACCCTGCTGCTCTCCCGCTCACCAGGGGAGTCCGGCACCCATGCGGCCCTCACCGGCGCGCACCTGAGCGCCGCCGACGCCCTGTTCCTGGGGTTCGCGGACCACTTCGTTCCGTCCGCGAAGCTCGCGGAACTTGCCGGGGCGCTGGAGAACGAGCCGGCGGCCGCCGCCGTCGCACGCTTCGCCGGGGAGGCTCCGCCCTCCGTCCTCGCCGCGCAGCAGGAGTGGATTGACGCCTGCTACTCGAGTGACGATGCCGGGGAGATCGTGCGCCGGCTGCGGGCCGTGGGCGGTGAAGCCTCCGAAGTCGCCGACATCATCGACGCCAAGTCGCCGACCGCCGTGAAGGTGGCGCTGGAATCCCTGCGCCGGGTCAGGGGACTGAGCCTTGAGGAAGCCCTGGAACAGGAGTACCGGGTGGGACTGCGGTTCCTCGCCGGGCCCGACTTCCGCGAAGGCATCCGCGCGCAGGTGGTTGATAAGGACCGCAACCCGCACTGGCAGCCCGCCACGCTGGCGGAGGTCAGCCGCGACGACGTCGAATCCTATTTTGCGCCGCTGGGTGACCGGGAACTGATGCTTTCGAAGGAGCGCGACAATGTCTGAACCATCGCCGACCGATCTTTCGTCGTCTGAACCGGGCCGGCCCGGCGCGCAGGCCGGAGCGGTCGCCTTCCTCGGCCTGGGCCACATGGGCGGGCCGATGGCCATCAATCTGGTCAAAGCCGGCTACACCGTGACCGGCTTCGACGTGGTGCCGGCCGCCTTGGAAACCGCCCGGACGCACGGCATCACCACCGCGGACACCGCCGTCGAGGCAGTGGCCGGTGCCGCCGTCGTCCTGACCATGCTGCCCAGTGGTAAGCACCTGCTGGACGCCTACCGCGGCACCCCCGGCCAGCCGGGACAGCCCGGCCAGCCGGGCCTCCTCGCCACGGCGGCCCCCGGCACCCTCTTCCTGGACTGTTCCACGATCAACGTGGATGAGGCCCGGGAGGCGGCCGAACTCGCCGTGGCGGCCGGGCACCGGGCCGTTGACGCCCCGGTTTCCGGCGGCGTCGTCGGGGCCGAGGCGGGCACCCTGACCTTCATGGTGGGGGCACTTCCGGAGGACTTCGAAGCGGTCAAGCCGATGCTCGAGGTGATGGGCAAGCGTGTGGTCCACTGCGGGGAGCATGGTGCAGGGCAGGCCGCGAAGATCTGCAACAACATGATCCTTGGCGTCTCGATGATCGCGGTCAGCGAAGCCTTTGTGCTGGGCGAGAAGTTGGGGCTGACGCACCAGGCGCTGTTTGACGTCGCCTCCGCGGCCTCGGGCCAGTGCTGGGCGCTGACCACCAACTGCCCGGTACCGGGGCCGGTGCCCACGAGCCCCGCCAACCGCGACTACCAGCCCGGGTTCGCCGGAGCCCTCATGGCGAAGGACCTGAAGCTGGCACTTAACGCGCTCGAAAGCACCGGTGTCGCCGCGCGGCTGGGTCCGCTCGCTTCCGAGATCTACGATAGCTTTGCCGCGGAAGGCGGGGCGGGCCGGGACTTCTCCGGCATCATCACCGATATCCGGGAAAAATCCGAACACTAGCCGGTTCTGAACACTGGCTGGCCGAACACCCAACATTTCCGAACAGCACTGAGGGGACAGGCATGACGGAGCAGTACTCAAACATTCTGGTGGAGCGCCGTGGCCGGGTGGGGCTCGTGACGCTCAACCGGCCCGAGGCGCTGAACGCCCTCAACAAGGCCACCATGGACGAACTCGTGGCCGCCGTATCGGCCATGGACGCAGACCCCGGGGTAGGGGCAGTCGTGCTAACCGGCTCCGCCAAGGCGTTCGCAGCCGGGGCGGACATCAAGGAGATGCAGTCCAAGGGCTACATGGACATGTATGCGGCGGACTGGTTCCGCGGCTGGGAGGACTTCACCCGGCTGCGCATCCCGGTGGTCGCGGCCGTGTCCGGGTTCGCCCTGGGCGGCGGCTGTGAGCTCGCGATGATGTGCGATTTCATCATTGCCGGGGACAACGCCAAGTTCGGCCAGCCGGAGATCAACCTGGGTGTGCTCCCCGGTATGGGCGGTTCGCAGCGCCTCACCCGCGCGGTGGGCAAATCCAAGGCGATGGACATGATCCTGACCGGGCGCTTCATGGACGCCGAGGAAGCCGAACGCGCCGGCCTCGTGTCCCGTGTGGTGCCCGCCGCGGACGTGGTGGACGAGGCCTTGAAGGCCGCCGCCGTGATTGCCTCCAAGTCCAAGCCGGTGGCGATGGTGGCCAAGGAAGCCGTCAACACCGCGTTCGAGACCGGGCTGGCGCAGGGCGTGCTGTTTGAACGGCGGGTGTTCCACTCGCTGTTCGCCACCGAGGACCAGAAGGAAGGCATGGCAGCCTTCGCCGAGAAGCGCCAGCCGGACTTCACGCACCGCTGACCAGGACCCTCCGGACCTTCCTGCGACGCGGCAACCGCTCCATGATGCGCAAAAGCCCTGACGCTACCGTATTCCGGTAGCGTCAGGGCTTTTGCGCGTCGCCGGGCCGGACCCGCCGCGTGAGGCCTGCCCGGCGCCGTCAGGACATCAGGCCGCGCTGATACCGAACAGGCCGATGACGAGGGCCATCACCATGAGGGTCAGGAGTTCGTGGGCGCAGTTCAGCACGGTCAGGCCGACCGGGCGGCCCTCAAAGGCGTCGTGGGTGATGAAGCGCGCGGCCGTGAACCCGGCCCACAGGATTAGGGCCGTGACCAAGGTGTTGACCAGGAAATTCCCGCCGTAGAAGTGCTGCGAGATGGCGGCGGCCCCGGCCAGCACGAGGGCGCTGACGAAGCTGACGACCAGCGTGATCACGATCGGTATGACGGCGTCCTTGGCATCCCCGCTCGGGGTGACCTTGGCGACGCGCATCCAGTAGTTGCCGAACACCTTGGGCGTGTACCAGACGGACCCGACCACCATGCTGGACAAGGTGGCCAGCAGTACCGCCCAGATGTTGATCTCCGGGATCATCGCGCTCCTCAGGTTCAGGCTTGGTTTCCCCACGAAGTCTAGGTGACCGCCCGGGGGTTCTGGGCTTTTCGGAACTACCTCTTTTAGGAGGTAGTTGGATGTCCATGCTTTTCGCTACGGTGATCTGAGTCACATAGCCGTGCATCGAGGCTGACATCAAAGGAGATTGCCATGACTTCAGTTTCACCGACTTCGCCGGCCGGGCTGCAGGCGCCGCCCAGCCGCAAGACCCTGCGCAAGGTTGCCTTCGCCAGCGCCGCCGGAACCACTATCGAGTTCTACGACTTCTTCATCTACGGCACCGCTGCCGCCCTGGTCTTCCCGGTCGTGTTCTTCCCGGCTCTGGGCGCCGCCGCCGGCACCATCGCCTCCTTCGGCACGTTCGCCGTCGCCTTCTTCGCCCGTCCCGTCGGCGCGATTATTTTCGGCCACTTCGGCGACCGGATCGGCCGGAAGAAAACCCTCATCACCACGCTGCTCATGATGGGCATCGCCACCGTGATGATCGGCCTGATTCCGGACGCCAACACCATCGGCGTGGCCGCGCCCATCCTGCTGGTGGTGCTCCGCTTCGTGCAGGGCCTCGCCGTTGGCGGCGAATGGGCCGGCGCCACGCTGCTCGTGGCCGAATACGCCCCCAAGGGCAAGCGCGGGCTGTTCGGTTCCTTCCCGCAGATGGGACCGTCCGTTGCCTTCGCCCTGGCCAGCGGCACGTTCCTCATTACCAACCTGACGCTGGGGGACAAATCCGACGCCTTCATCACCATTGGCTGGCGCGTCCCGTTCATCCTCAGTGCCGTGCTGGTCCTCGTGGGCCTCTGGGTGCGGCTGAGCATCGAGGAAACCCCGGTCTTCAAGAACGCGGCCAAGGTCACCGATACCAGCACCAAGCTGCCCATCCTCGAATCCATCAAGCGCCAGCCGCGCGAAATCCTCCTCGCCGGCGGCTCCCTGACGCTCCTGTTCGCATTCTTCTACATCGGCACCGCCTACCTCACCAGCTACGCCACGAGCCCCACCGGGATGCAGCTGAGCCGGGTGGAGGTGCTGAGCACCGGCATCGTCGCCTCGCTGTTCGTTGCCGCGGCCACCCTGGCCTCCGGCGTCCTGTCGGACCGCTTCGGCCGGAAGAAGGTTATCGCCACCTCCTGCATCCTCGCCGTGCCGTGGTCCCTCATGCTGTTCCCGATCCTCAGCGCGAACACCGTTTTTGCCTTCGGTCTCGGCCTCACTGTGACCCTGGTGATCTTCGCCATCGCCTACGGTCCCGCCGGGGCGCTGCTCCCGGAACTGTTCGAGACCCGGTACCGCTACACCGGCGCCGGCATGGGCTACAACCTCGCCGGCGTCGTCGGCGGAGGCATTGTCCCGCTCGTGGCGGCCCAGCTCGCCGTCACGTCCGGTGCGTGGTCCATCGGGTTCCTGCTCGCCGGGATCGGCGTGTTCAGCGTGCTCTGCACTCTGGCCCTGCCCAACCGCGAAAACCGCGGGCTGGAAGACGGCAAGCCGCACGCCCCTGCGGAGCATGCGGAAGGCACAGCAGTTATCGAGCCCGTCGCCGGTCCCTAGGAATCTGAGCCGGGGCGATCCAGGCTGCGGATTCTGGCTTTGGGGGATCCGCGGGTGGAGGAGCGGGGATGCCGGCGAAAACCGGCAGCCCCGCTCTACGGGATAAGTCCCAGCCGGCGGGCCGCGGACACGGCCTCGAGCCGGTTGTGCGCGGACAGTTTGGCCATCGCGTTCTGCAGGTAGCTCTTGACCGTCACGGCTTTCAGGCCCAGGCGCTCCGCGGTTTCCTGGTACGAACAGCCGAGCGCCACCTGCGCCAGGACATCGAGTTCCCGGCGGGCGAGCCGGGCCGTCGGATGGACCCCGTCGGCGGGCGGCGGCGCCAGATGGCTCCCGATGATGTCCAGCTGCCGTGCCAGGTTCGGATCGGACACGGTGCCGGCCAGGGACCGCAGCTCGGCGTGGGCCTCCCGGACGTGCTCCAGCCAGCTCCGGTCCAGGGCCAGGGCAGGCTCGGCCCTGGTGGTATCGATGATCGAGACCCGCCGGTCCACCTCGTCCCGGATCCGCAGTTCCTCGGCGATCTCGGCGGCCGCCTGCATCGCCTCGCACACCGCGTTTTCGCCCAGCGGGGCGCTGTCCCTGCTGGCGATGTACAGCACCGCCCGCGACCGGCCCTGGACCACCACGGGGACGGCTGCCATTGACGTCAGGCGTTCCCGCCGGACGGCGAGATCGTATTCATGGGTGATTCCCTCGGAGGCGATGTAGTCCTCGACCAGGAACGGCCGCCGCTGCGTGAAGACCCGGCCGCCGAGGCCCGCGCCGGGGACAACGACGACCTGGTGCAGGCTGGACGTGGCGGTGCCAAGGAAATCCGTCAGCTGCAGCCGCTCGCCGCTGGCCAGCCCGGCGAACAGCACGGCGGGCCGGAACCTGCCGGAGAGCAGGCGCAGGGAGGCGCGGAGCAGCTCCCGGTCATCGGGGCGGGAATAGGCGTTCGGCTTCATGAGTCGTCTCCTGGTGCCGCGGAACCCATCACTGCATTGTGACGGGAAGTCAGTTCTGGGGGCCTTCCGGCCGGGGCTATTCGCTGAAATCGCCAGCGTTGCGGCGGAAAGTGCCCAGGATCCGGATCAGCTGGTCGACATCCTGCTCCGCGAAGCCGGACTGGGCGAACACCTCGGAGTTGAGTGCCGCCGTCGCCCGTTTCGCCAGCGTCCGCCCCTCCTGGGTGAGTTCAATCAGGGTGGTGCGCCCGTCCGTGGGATGCGGCGAGCGGAGCACCAGCCCCGCCTGCTGCAGCCGGTCGACGGCGTTCGTCACCGAGGTGGGATGGACCTGCAGCAGCGCGCTCGCCTTGTTCATGGGCAGCGCGCCGCTGCGGGCGAAGCTCAGCAGGGCGAGCAGTTCGTAGCGGGCAAACGTTAATCCGAACGGCTTCAGGACGCCCTCGATCCGGGCCAGCAGGATCTGCTGGGTCCGCATGATGGCGGTGATGGCGGCCATCGGCGCGGCGACGTCGGTCCAGCCGTGCCGTTCCCAGTTCAGCCGGGCATCGGCGATCGGATCACGCGGCAGCGGCGTTGCCACGGCACCCCCAGCTTCTCGACCTGAATCTCATGGGATTCAGCCTAGCTTTTCGGCGGGGCTTTTAAGGCCGGGGAAATCGGCTTCGGAGTACTCCGTGCCGAGGCCGGCCGGGACCGTCCCGCCGCCATGGCGTACTTCTTCGCTGTGCCGCAGCTCCACGCGCCGGATCTTGCCCGAGATGGTCTTGGGCAGCTCGGCGAATTCCAGCCGGCGGATCCGCTTGAACGGTGCCAGGTGGTCGCGGCAGTACCGCAGAATGTCCTCGGCAAGTTCCGGGCCGGCCTCGTGCCCGGCCGCCAGGACCACAAACGCCTTGGGGACCGAGAGCTTGAGCGGGTCCGGGGAGGGGACGACGGCGGCCTCGGCCACCGCCGGGTGCTCGATCAGCACGCTTTCCAGCTCGAACGGGGACAGCCGGTAGTCCGAGGACTTGAAGACGTCATCGCCGCGGCCCACGTAGGTGATGATGCCGCGCTCGTCCCGGCTCGCCATGTCACCGGTGTGGTAATACCCATCGCGGAACGCATCCGCCGTCTTTTCGGTATCCCCGTAGTACGCCTTCATCAGCCCGACGGGGCGGGGGTCCAGGCGCAGGCAGAGCTCGCCGTCGTCGCCCTCGTCACCCGTTGCCGGGTCCACGAGCACGACGTCGTAACCGGGCAGCGGCTTGCCCATGGCGCCGATCTTGATCGGCTGGCCGGGGGTGTTTGCGATCTGCACCGTGGATTCGGTCTGGCCGAAGCCGTCGCGGATGGTTTGTCCCCAGGCTCGATGGACCTGGTCGATCACCTCGGCGTTGAGTGGCTCGCCGGCGGACACCACCTTGGTGGGCGGGTTCTTGAGCAGGGTCAGGTCGGCCTGGATGAGCATGCGCCACACGGTGGGAGGGGCGCAGAAGCTCGTCACCGACTCGCGGTCCATCTGCTCCATGAGTGCCTTGGCATCGAAGCGTTCGTAGTTGTAGATAAAAACGCAGGCCTCGGCGATCCAGGGTGTGAACACATTGGACCACGCGTGCTTGGCCCAGCCCGGCGAGGCCACGTTCAGGTGCACATCGCCGGGTTCCATCCCGATCCAGAACATGGTGGACAGGTGGCCCACCGGGTAGGAGGTGTGCGTGTGCTCCACCAGCTTGGCTTTGGAGGTGGTACCCGAAGTGAAGTAGAGCAGCAGGGTCTCGTCGGCACGGGTCGGCGCGTCCGGGGTGAAGGCCTCCTCCGCGCCGGCGGATTCGGTGTACTGCAGGGCGGCGTTGTTTATCTCGGCGGTGCCGGCTTCGGCGCCGATTTCGATCAGGGTGTAGTCACCCGGGACCTCATCGAATTTCTGGATATTGGCACTTCCGACGGCGGCCCAGTTCGCGCCGCCGCGTTCCACCCGGTCCTTGAGGTCCGCCGGCCCCATCAGCGTGGTGGTGGGGATCATGACAATGCCCAGCTTGATGCCGGCGAGCATCAGTTCCCAGAGTTCCACCTGGTTGCCGAGCATGATGATCATGCGGTCGCCGCGCCGGACACCCCGGCTGCGCAGCCAGTTGGCCACCTGGGCCGAGCGGCGGGACAGGTCTGCATAACTGCGCCGCGTGGCAGAGCCGTCCTGCTCCACGATGACGAGGGCCGGCTTGTCCGCCTTGGCCGGGTCCGCCGCGATCTGGTCGAACCAGTCCAGGGCGAAGTTGAAGTGCTCAAAGCGCGGCCACTGGAATTCGCTGCGCGCCGCCTCGTAGTCCATGCGGAGGTCAAGCATGCGGTCGCGTGCTGCGCGGAATTCCTCAGTGACTGTCATGGTGCACCTTTCGAAGTCTGGTGGCGCAGCCGTTTCAAGCCCGGCGCCGTTGCCCGGAGACCACCCGTTGTCTAGTGATCCCCATCACTGTGCAATATACTAGGACATCCAAGGGTTTGGAAGAGCCGACCCGGTTCATGACCGGATCACTACGAAGGGATACATGCCCGTGCAGCCACAAGGACGTGCCAGCGGACAGAAGGTCACCGAGCATGAAGCGGCGCTTGAGGGCGTGGCGGCTCCGCCCTTCCCGGACGCCGATTTGATGTACATCGTCGACCTGCTTCCCCCGGAGGAGCAGTCCCGCTACCTGGAAATCCGCGACTTCCTCCAGTCCCGGATCCGGGCGGCCTCGATCGATTACTGGAACCGCGAGGAGTTCCCTTTCGGGCTGCTTGCCGAGCTCGGCAAGTACGGTCTGGGCGGCCTGCAGACGGACGGGACGTCCAAGCTGTTCAAGGGCCTGATGTACGTCGAGGTGGCCCGCGCCGATGTGTCCCTCTCGGCCCTCGTGGGGATCCACAATGAGCTGATCGTCGGCATGATCGACCAGCTCGGCTCCGAAGAACAGAAGGCACGCTGGCTGCCGGGGCTCACCGCCCTGACACAGATCGGCGCCTTCGCCCTGACCGAGCCGGAGCACGGCTCGGACATCGCGGGCGGGCTGGCCACCACGGCACGGCTGGAGGACGGGGAGTGGGTCATCAACGGTGCGAAGCGCTGGATCGGCGCCGGCACCATTGCGGACTTCGCCCTGGTGTGGGCGCGGGATGTCGCGGACCAGCAGATCAAGGGCTTCATCGTCGAGACGGACCGGCCCGGCTACACGGCCACCAAGATCGCGAACAAGATCGGGCTGCGGATCATGCAGAACGCGGATATCGTGCTCGACGAGGTCCGCATCCCGGAGTCCAACCTGCTCCCCGGGGCCACCGACTTCTCCAAAGCCAACGAACTGCTGCGCGATTCGCGCGCCTGGGTGGGCTGGCAGGCGGCCGGCATCCAGCTGGCCGCGTTCGACGTCGCGCGTGCCTATTCGCTGGAGCGGAAGCAGTTCGGCAAGGAACTGGCGCGCTTCCAGCTGATCCAGCAGCAGCTGGCCGAGATTCTGGGCAACGCTTCCGCGTCGCTGTCGCTGATGGCCCAGCTGGCCAGGATCCAGGCGGACGGAAAGCTCGAGATGGTCCAGGCCGCGATGGCCAAGTCAACGACCACCCGGCTGGCACGGGCATCGGTCGCGATGGGGCGCTCGCTGATGGGTGGCAACGGCATCAGCAGCGACTACGAGATGGGCAAGCTCTTTGGCGATGCTGAGATCCTGTACACGTACGAGGGCAGCTACGAGATCAACTCACTGATCGTGGCCAGGGCCGTGACCGGGAAGTCCGCGTTCGTTTAACGCACTGGGGTGCCGGCCAGAATGTTCCTGGCCGGCACCCCGGTTGCCCCGCGGGTGCCGCGCAGCGAGCGCTGAAAGCCGAGGCGGCGCCGGCGCCGCCTAACGGAACGCGGAGATGCCCGTGATGCGCTGGCCGAGGATGAGGGTGTGGACTTCATCTGTGCCCTCATAAGTC
This sequence comes from Arthrobacter sp. UYEF36, assembly GCF_040547025.1. NCBI lineage: Bacteria > Bacillati > Actinomycetota > Actinomycetes > Micrococcales > Micrococcaceae > Arthrobacter > Arthrobacter sp. UYEF36. The sequence continues at coordinate 198,169 of NZ_JBEPOX010000006.1, read as the reverse complement.
CGCACGGATTCGAGGTTGTTGGCGTGCCGCAGCGGCGAGTAGTCCAACGTGATGCCGTTTCCGCCCAGGACAGTGCGGGCTTCGCGGCAGATGGCGATGGCCTCGCGGACGTTGTTCAGCTTTCCCACGGAGATCTGGACCGGCTCCAGGGACCCGGCATCCTTCAGCCGGCCGGTATGGACGGCCAGCAGCGTTCCCTTCTGGATCTCCAGGAGCATATTGACCAGCTTCTCCTGAGTGAGCTGGTAGCCAGCCAAAGGCTTGCCGAACTGCAGGCGGTCTTGGGAGTACGCCAGGGCGGCCTCGTAGGAGTCCCGGGCGGCGCCCATCGCACCCCAGATGATCCCGTAGCGGGCCTCGTTGAGGCAGGAAAACGGGCCGCTGAGTCCCCGCGCGCCGGGGAGCAGCGCTGTGCCCGGAAGGCGGACGTCCTCAAGGTCGATGTCGCACTGGATCGACGCCCGCATGGACAGTTTGGACCCGATCGGCGTTGCGCTGAATCCCGGAGTGTCCGTCGGCACGATGAACCCGCGGATGCCGTCGCTCGTGTTGGCCCAGATCACCGCAATCTGGGCGACGGAAGCAAGGCCGATCCAGCGCTTTGCGCCGTTGAGGATCCAGCCGCCCCTGCCGTCCGGTGCCGCAAAGGTCGCCATGCTGGAAGGGTCCGAACCGGCAGAGGGCTCGGTCAGCCCGAAGCAGCCGATTTTTTCGCCCCGTGCCATCGCCGGCAGGTGCTCGTTCTTCTGCTCCTCGGATCCCCACCTGTGGATCGCAGTCATGGCCAGTGAGCCCTGCACGCTCACGAACGTCCGGAGCCCGGAGTCCCCGGCCTCCAGTTCCATGGCGGCGAGGCCATAATCGACGGCGCTCCGGCCGGGACAGCCGTAGCCTTCCAGGTGCATTCCGAGCACCCCGAGCTTGCCCAGCTCGGGCACCAGCTCGAGCGGAAAATGTGCCTGCTCGTACCAGGCGCTGATGTTGGGCCGGATGCGTTCCGTCACGAAGGCGCGGACAGTCGCGCGCAGCTCGAGCTCCTCCGCCGTCAGCAGGCTATCGAGGTTGAGGACGTCATCGTCCACGAGGGTGGCTTCGGCTATGGTCACAGGTTCAACTCCAGGCAGGTAAGTGGGCGGCGGTCCCAATTGGTTCCGGCATGGGCCGGGGGTGCTAACCACTGTGCCAGTCGGATTGCACCTGATCCAATACCAAATGATGTCCGCGCTGATACCTGCAACGCATCAATCCGGTAGGGGGCCCGGCGACGGGAGAACAGACTCGGAGAGCCGCAGGACCTCGCGCAGGGCCGGACTCACGTTGTCCTTGCGCCAGACCAGCCGCAGCTGGATGATGTCGGCAGGATCAGCCAGCGGCAGGAAAACGACACCGGGGTGGCTGAAGTTCTCCGGCACCGAAGACACCGTCAACGCGACCCCGATGTCGGCGGCGACCAGTGCCATAAGCGTCTGGGAATCCGGCGCCACCTGCACGATGTCCGGGGCAAAGCCGGCGGCGCTGGAAAGCCGGCGAAGGTAGTCGTGCAGAATGGCTCCCGGATGCTCGGGAAGTGTGACAAAGGGCTCGCCTGCGAGATCGGCCATAAGGAGCGAGGCCCGCCCGCTCAGGCGATGGGCCTCGTTCAGCACCACCACAAGCCGCTCATTCGCCACAGTCCGGGATTCCAGGGCCGCCGGAATGAAGTTCCACCGGCCCAGCCCCACTTCCATGGCGCCCCTCATGACCCGGTCCATGGCTGGCAACGCAAAGTTTGAGCTGGAGAGCTGGAACTCGATGCCTGGATGGGTTTCCCGGACCCGTTTGGCAAGCTTTCCGACCATAACGTGGGAGGAAACCCCGGCGAACGCCACCCGCACCCTCCCGGTCTCGCCCTTGCCCACTGACGCCACCGCGACGGCCGATCGGCGGCAGGCCTCCAGGATGTCCCGCGCCGGCACCAGCAGTGCCTCGCCCTCGGCCGTCAGCCGGACCGTGCGAGTGTTCCGGACGAAGAGGGGTGCCTTGAGCTCGTGCTCCAGCCGTTGAATGGCCCGGCTCAGGGGTGGCTGCGCCATGTGGAGCTTTTGTGCCGCCCGGCCGAAATGCAGCTCATCGGCGACCGCTAGAAAGGCCCTGATCTGTTGAATTTCCATGCCGGATCAGGCCCGGTCCGGGTAAACGTCGTTGTTCATCTGCCCACGATACCCAATAAACGGCCGCCGGCGTTGATGAGCCTGCGGTATCAATCCGGCACCAAATATGTATTGGACGTGGATCAATCCGCTTGCCAAGGTAGGTGATGCAGACCACACACCGGAGGAATCACATGAAACAACCGAACGCTGAAACAGCCGCCGGAGCGGGCCATAGTCCTACCCCCGACGCTGTCGGTCCGGCCGCCGAGGTGCTGGGCCGCCCGGGGACTGGCCCGTTGGCCGGCGTCGTGATCGCAGATTTCAGCCGGGTGCTCGCTGGCCCCTATGCCACCATGCTGCTGGCCGATATGGGTGCGACGGTGATCAAGGTTGAGGGGCCCGGAGGTGACGACACCCGCAGCTACATGCCACCGGTCCGCGACGGGGAGGCCACGTTCTTCCTGGCGGTGAACCGGAACAAACACTCGATCGCACTGGACCTCAAGGACCCTGAGGACCTTGAAGTGGCCCGGTCCCTCGTGCGCGCCGCGGACGTCATGATCGAAAACTTCAAGCCGGGCAACATGGAACGCCTGGGATTGGACTACACCGCCGCCTCGGAGTTAAAGCCAGACATCATCTATGCCTCCATCACCGGGTTCGGCACCGGCGCCGGCGCGCACATCCCAGGCTATGACCTGCTCGTCCAGGCCGCCTCCGGAATGATGAGCCTGACCGGGAGCCCGGAGACGCAGCCCTACCGGGCCGGCATCGCCTTGTTCGACGTCATTACCGGCCTGCACGCCGCCATCGGCATCCTGGGGGCGCTGCACCACAGGTCCCGAACCGGGGAGGGCCAACTGGTGGAACTCAATCTGCTGACCTCGGCCCTTTCCGGCATGGTCAACCAGTCAGCGGCGTACGTGACCGGCGGCGTGGTGCCCACCCGGATGGGCAACGAACATCCCAGCATGTACCCCTATGCGCCGATGCAGACGGGTGATGGCATGATCATCATCGCGACAGGCAATGACGCCCAGTTTGCCCGGCTCTGCGCTGCCTTGGCGATTCCTGAAGTCGCCGCGGACCCGAAATTCGCCACGACACTGCAACGCAACGCGCACCGGGATGAACTCCGGGAGATCCTCCACGCCAAGCTGGCCGCGCAGTCCGCCGCGCAGTGGTTCACGCAGCTCTCCGACGCCGGCCTGGCGTGCGCCCCGATCCAGGACGTGCGCGGCGGTGTCGACTTCGCTGAACGGCTGGGACTGCAGCCGGTGGTCCTGGCCGGCAGCGGGACGCGGAAAATCCCCACGGTCCGGCACCCCGTGGAGTACTCCCGCACCCCGGTCGACTACCCGCTCGCGCCTCCGGAGCTCAACGAAAGCTCCGAGCTGGTCCGCGACTGGCTGCTCCGGCAGAAAACCCTGGCCCATGCCTGAGCCGTACCGGGCGAGGATCTCCCCGCGCTGGTCGGACCAGGACCTCAACGGCCACGTCAATCATGCCGCAGTCGTGACGCTGCTGGAGGAGTCCCGGATCCAATGGCGCTCGACCATGCCGGGCCTCGGGACTGGCGGCGCGACCCCGACCGTGGTGGCCGCCCTCGAGCTGAACTACCGCCGCCCTGTGGTCCACGGCCAGGACCTCACGGTCGAACTGACGGTCAGCAGGATCGGCACCAGTTCCTTCACCCTCGAGTGCGCGGCCACCCAGGGCGCCGACGTCGCCGTGGACGGCCGGACCGTGCTGGTTTCGGTCTGGCCGGAGACCGGCACGGCGAGGCCCCTGACCGAGCAGGAGCGGCGCTGGCTCGCAGAGTTCCAGCCCAGGCAATGCCGCACCGAAGCACCCGCACCGCAGATTTCCGATCCCACCCCCATGGAGTTGACGCTATGACAATCGAACCGGCCGGACACGGCACCGACTTCTACCTGATGGACGATTTCCTCACAGCTGAGGACCGCGCCCTGCGGCTGAAGGTCCGAAGCTTCGTGGACAAGGACCTGCTTCCGGTCATCAACGGCTATTGGGAACGGGCGGAGTTCCCGTTTGAGCTGATCCCCAAGCTCGCGGCCCTCGGCATCGTGGGCACCACCATCCAAGGCTATGGCTGCCCGGGGCTGAGCCGGCTCGCTGCCGGGATTGTCGCGGCTGAAGTCTCCCGCGGCGACGGCTCCGTCAACACCTTCCTCGGCGTCCAGTCCGGCCTGGCCATGGGCACCATCAACATGCTGGGCAGTGATGAGCAGAAGGAACGCTGGCTTCCCTCAATGGCCACCTTGGACAAAATCGGTGCGTTCGCCCTGACCGAGCCGGACCACGGCTCCGACTCGGTGGCGCTGGAGACCAGCGCCCGGCGGGAGGGCGACAGCTACATCATTAACGGCCGTAAGCGGTGGATCGGCAATGCCAGCATGGCCGACGTCGTCATCATCTTCGCCCGCGACGAGGAGGACGGCAAGGTCAAGGCCTTCGTCATGGAGCGCAACGACGACGGAAGCTACCCGGCCGGGTACCACACCGAGGTGATCACGGGCAAAATCGGCAAACGTGCGATCCTGCAGCCGGACATCACCCTGGAAAACGTCCGGGTGCCGGCGGACAACAGGCTCACCGGCTGCCACTCCTTCAAGGACGTCACCCGCGTCCTGACCGCCACCCGCAGTGGAGCCTCGTGGGAGTCCCTGGGCCACGCCATGGCCGCGTACGAGGCGGCAGTGGACTACGCGAAGACCCGCCAGCAGTTCGGCAAAGCGATCGGCAGCTTCCAGCTGGTGCAGAACAAACTCGCCAACATGCTCGCCGAACTGACAGCCATGCAGCTGATCTGCTTCCGGCTGGCGGTCCTGGCCGAGGACGGGCGCATGACCGGGCCCATGGCCTCCCTGGCCAAGATGCACACGGCCCAGAAGGCCCGGTGGATCTGCTCCGAAGCCCGAGACATGCTTGGCGGCAACGGGGTGCTGCTTGAAAATCACGTGGCCAGGCACATGACGGACATGGAAGTGGTGTCCACCTACGAGGGCACCGACTCCATCCAGTCCCTGCTCATCGGCCGAGAAATCACCGGCATCTCAGCCTTCGGCTAGATCCCTTACCCGACACAACCAAAGGAAACACCATGAGCAATTTCACGAACAAGGTGGCAGTCGTCACCGGCGGGGCGCAGGGGATCGGCGCCGCCACCGCACTGACGCTGGCGGCCGGCGGTGCCGTCGTCGCTGTCCTGGACCTCAACGAGGACGGCGCCAAGGACACGGCAAAGCAGATCTCCGCCCATCCGCAGGTGCTCTCGGCCGGCGGCCGGGCCGTCGCGGCCGTCTGCGATGTCACGGACGAAGCCACCGTTGAGCGGGTCTTCGCGGAGCTCCACCGGGAGTTCGGCCGGCTCGACATCCTCGTCAACAACGCGGGCATCACCCGCGACAACCTGTTCTTCAAGATGGAGCGCCCCGACTGGGAATCGGTGCTCACCACGAACCTGACCAGCGCCTACCTTTGTTCCCGGGCGGCGCAGCGGTACATGGTCCCGGCCCGGTCCGGAAGAATTGTCTCGCTCAGCAGCCGCAGCGCCCTCGGCAACCGCGGCCAGGCGAACTACGCGGCCGCGAAGGCCGGCATCCAGGGCCTGACAGCCACTCTCGCTCTCGAGCTTGGCCCGTTCAACATCACCGTCAACGCCGTGGCCCCAGGCTACATCGCCACGTCCATGACTGCCGCGACAGCCGAGCGGGTCGGCAGCAGCCCGGCCGACCACCAGGCGGCGGTCGCCGCCCGTACACCGCTGGGCCGGGTTGGCCAGCCCGAAGAAGTGGCCGCCGCCGTGGCGTTCTTCGCCAGCGACGACGCCTCCTACATTTCGGGCCAGACGCTGTACATCAACGGCGGGGCACGCTGATGCCGGAGGCGTTCCTCGTCGGCGGTGTCCGCACGCCTGTGGGCCGCTACGGCGGGGCGCTCGCCACGGTCCGGCCCGACGACCTGGCCGCCCTGGTGCTGCAGGCCGCCGTGGCCCGGGCGGGCATCGACCCTGACAGCATCGACGAGGTCATCCTCGGCTGTGTGAACCAGGCCGGGGAGGACAACCGCAACGTTGCGCGGATGGCGGTGCTCCTGGCCGGATTGCCCGACGCCGTCCCCGCGGTGACGGTCAACCGGCTCTGTGCCTCCGGCCTGACCGCCATCAGCATGGCGGCGCAGTCCGTCCGCAACGGCGACGCCGACCTTGTGGTCGCCGGCGGCGTCGAATCCATGACGCGTGCACCCTGGGTGATGGCCAAACCGGAAAAGCCGTTTGCCAAACCGGGGGAACTGGCGGACACCTCCATCGGTGCGCGGTTCGTCAATTCGCGGATGCAGGCCGGCGCCCGGTTCTCTATGCCGGAAACGGCTGAGGAGGTGGCCAGGCGTGAGGGTATCTCCCGTGCCGATGCGGACAGCTTCGCCCTGCGCTCGCATGACCGGGCGCTGGCGGCGATCGACGCCGGCCGGTTCCGGGACGAGATCGTTCCCGTTCCCGTGGCCGGCCGCCGCGGCGACGTTTTGTTTGTCGACACCGATGAAGGACCGCGCCGCGGCTCCACCCCGGAAGCGCTCGCGGCCCTGCGGCCGATCGTCCGGCCGGACGGCATCGTCACTGCGGGCAACTCCAGTTCCCTCAACGATGGTGCCTCTGCCGTGGTGGTGGCCAGCGGCGAGGCCGTTGCCCGCTGGGGTCTGACGCCGCGGGCCCGGATCGTCACCAGCCAGGCCGCCGGGGTGGCCCCGGAGGTCATGGGCATCGGCCCGGTGCCGGCCACGCGGAAGGCTCTGGCGAAGGCCGGCTGGAGCATGGACGGCCTGGGCGCCGTCGAACTCAACGAAGCGTTCGCCGCGCAGTCCCTGGCCTGCATGCGGCGGCTGGGGCTGGATCAGGAAATAGTGAACAATGACGGCGGCGCGATCGCCATGGGGCATCCGCTGGGATCCTCGGGTTCCCGGATCGTCGTTACACTGCTGGGCCGGATGGAACGCGAAAACGCGGCCCGCGGCCTGGCCACGATGTGCGTCGGCCTGGGCCAGGGCGTCGCGATGCTGCTGGAGAGGGTCTAATGAGGTTGTTCGAAAATATTGCCGAGCTGGAGAGCCTGACGGGACAGGAAATTGGGGTGAGCGGCTGGCACCGGCTGGAGCAATCCCAGATCCAGGCGTTTGCTGACGCCACCCTGGACCAGCAGTGGATCCACACCGATCCGGAGCGTGCCGCCAACGGGCCCTTCGGCACCACCGTGGCCCACGGCTACCTGAGCCTGTCGATGCTGCCGCACCTGGCCGGACAGGTATACCGGGTCCAGGGCGCGGAATCGATCATCAACTATGGGCTGGACAAGGTCAGGTTCCCGGCCCCGGCCAAGGTCGGTTCCCGCATCCGGGACCGGCTGACGCTGACCTCGGTGACCGAGACGGCCAACGGCCGGCAGCTGAAGGTCCTGCACAGGATCGAGCTGGAAGGCTCCGAGAAGCCGGCCTGCATCGCCGAAACCGTGTCCCTCCTGAGGATGTAAGGGACGGCAGCCGGGTCCGCCCTCCACCACGGCACTCAATGCACCGACACCATCCGAACAATGTCGTTGCGGCTGGACCCGGACTGCCGGCTCCCCCCTAAGCGCCAGCGTTCCTTGCTTCTCGCTGCCGGGCATACTGATCGCACCCATGCAGCGTTTGAGTGAACACCGAAGAGCGAGTCGATGCTGCCGTTGGCGTGGGCGACCATGCCTGCCGCCTTCGGGTTCAGGCCCGGGCACTCATGGCCCTGGATGGTTGTGTCCGCGACGTTCAGCGCGAGGGCGGGCAGCAGCCCCCAGGGAAATTAGCACGCTCCCAGTAGCCGTTGATCACTGGCAGCCGCGTTCCTGCGCGAAAAAACGCGCACCGTGACCCGCCCGGTGATCTCCTCGGGGCTGAGGTCGTCGTCGGGCCGGGAGGAGCCTGCGTCGGTACTGGTGCCCGTGGCGGCTGCGATGCCTCGTTGGGCTGCAGCCTCAGTGGTCATGGCTGGTCTTCAATGGAGGGGTGAGGAATCCCGTGGCGTGGAGACGGGCCAGAAACACCGGGCCCGCCTGGCCGGCCCCGCTGAGCGGACCGGAGTGTGACGAGCAGGGCGAATGCCGTCAGGGAGACAGCGGGGAAAAGAAGCAGGGTTGCATTGGCTGCGTAGGCCAGGGCGACGACGGAGTACCCGGCGGCCATCGAGAGGAAGCGGATCATATTGTGGATACCTACCGCGGTGCCTGACTTCCCTGCCCTGGAGAGGACGATCTCCATAGCAGCCGCGCTCTGGGTGAAGGCGATCCCGATTCCGGCGAGCACGAGCCCCGTCACCACCAGGGACAGGACTGCCCAGCGGACCACGCCGAGCCGGGAGCAACACATGGCCAGGGCGACGACAGGTCCGGATGCCCCGAGAATGGCGATTCCATAACTCAGTTGCACGTGGACACCACGGCGGCGGCCCAGCCTCGCGGCGACGGGTCCCGTTATGACCATGGACAGAGCCATCGTAAACACGATGGCCCCGATGCTCGCGGGGCCAAGATTCAGGTCTGAGGCAAGGAACAACGGTACGGCTACGATGAAGACCGCCATCGACCCCATGGCCAGTCCGGCCGCGGCGGCGGCCCTCAAGTATCCCCGGTCGTGCATTAGAGACGGGTCCAGAAGTGGCCCCGGAGCCCCTTCATGTTCGGCGGCGAATCTGGCCCGCCGCACTGAAAGGCGGGCAAACAACCACCAGCTGAAAACGCCGCAGCCCACGGACAACAGAATCCACCACCAGGACGTGGTCTGGCCGATCAGTACTGTCCCGGCGGCCGTGGACCCGGCCCCGACGACGAGCCAGAACATCGCGAACCTGTGCATGGGCGGGCGCTGTCGGCCGGTGGGCGGCATGGACATCGAGAGCAGGAGAATCATGACGAGGACCAGCGCCGCGTGGCTGAGGAAGACATACCGCCAGCCGAGGGCCTCCGTGACGATACCACCGAAGAGTGGTCCGATCGCCTGGCCCAGACCGATGGCCGAAGCCCAGGCGCCCATCGCCTGCGCCGTCCGGTCCGGCCAAAGTTTCACCAGAGCGGCCTGGACGCAAGGTGGGATGGCGCTGCACGCTGCGCCCTGTACAGCCCGGGCGGCGATCAGCGCCTCGGTCCCGGAGGCCTGCGATGCCGCGGCCCCGGCGAGGATCAGGACACCGAGGGCCCAGATTAGTAGGGTTTTGGTTCCCAAACGGTCGCCGATCCATCCGGCAAGCGGCACGAACATGGCCATCGCCATGGTGAAGGCGCTCACGGCCAGGACCGACTGCTGGGTGGTCATGCCCAGATCGGTCTGAATGACGTACAACGGTGCGTTCATGACGTTCGCCGACAGGGTGCCCAGCGCGGTTGTGCCGAGCAGGGCAATGTAGGCGATACGGCTTGCACCGTTACCGGTGTTGCCCTGTGCCGCTGCGTTCATGCCCGTTCGTCGCCAGTGCAGGGCTCCTGGTCCGGCCAGCGGACGGGCAGCAGTGCGGTGGACACGGAGCTCATGATGCCTTCCGGACCGCCCGCTGTGAGTTGCGCAGCCAGGCCAGTACCTTGTCCCGGTCGCCGTCGAGCAAGGGCGGAGCCTGGGTATAGTCGACGGGTGTTCTGCTGAAAGCCACGGGGTGACGAACGGTGGGGATGCTGCGGTCTCCGCATCCAGCCACAGCCACCGGCTCCAGGCCGAGTCTCTGGGCGAGTCCGACCCCTTCCTCGACGGTCAAGATCGGGGCGCACGGCACCTGGACCGCCTTGAGTCGTTCGAACCAGACCTCTGCATCTTCGGTGCCAAGTCGTTCTATCATGATCTGACGCAACCCTGCTCGATGCGCGTTGCGCGCGGCAGGTGTGCTGAAGCGTTCGTCTTGCGCGAGCGCCGGGACACCCAGACATGCACACAGACGTCCGAACTGGCCATTGTTGCCAACAGCGATGACGATCTCTTTGTCCCGTGCGGGGAACGGTTCGTAGGGGTAGAGACTCGGGTGTTCGTTGCCCATACGGGTGGGAACGCTGCCCCCGGTCACGTAGGCCGCGGACTGGTTGACAAGTCCGGACAGGGCCGACGAGAGCAGGTTCAGCTCGACGTGCTGTCCCGTCCCGGACTCTTGCCGCTCGTGGAAGGCGCCCAGAATGCCGACCGCCGCGTGCAGCCCGGTGATGACGTCGAACAGGGCTACGCCTGCCCGGTAGGGCTCACCGTGCTGGCTGCCGGTGAGGCTCATCATGCCGGAGAGAGCCTGGGCCAGCAGGTCGTAGCCAGGGAGCTCTGCCCCACCGGCCGTGCCGAAGCCGGTAATGGAGGCGTATACAAGGTCCGGCCTCGACACGCTGATACTTTCGTAGTCGAGGCCGTATCTTGCGAGCCCGCCTGGCTTGAAGTTTTCCACCAGGATGTCTGCCCGGGCGATAATCTGCTCCACCACATCGAGTTGCTCCGGGTCCGCAAAGTCCAGTGAGATGGAGTACTTGTTACGGTTTACTGAGAGGAAGAAAGTGCTTTCCCCGTCCCGTTGCGGCGGCACCCACGCGCGGGCGTCGTCGCCGGAGGCGCTTTCCACCTTGATTACCGTGGCCCCCATATCGGCCAGCAGCATAGTGCAATAGGGGCCTGCGAGCACCCGGCTGAGATCGGCCACCACGACGCCGGCCAGGGGGCCTGTCCCGGGTCGCCCGAAAATCTCCCGCAGTTCCGCTGCACCCAGGGACTGGTTCATTTTTTTCCTCTCGTAGTTCAATCGGGTTCGACCGGGCGCGCTCACTGGCGTAACTCGTACCAGCCGCGCCCGGTCTTGGGCCCGTAGCGGCCTTGCGCATAGAGCTTCTCGATTGATGGGTGGGGCAGGTCTTCGGGGTCCCCCGTCTGCCCTGCCCTGTTTACTGTCAGCGGGTTGCGCCAACACTCTGTTTGCTGTCCGCTGTGGCACCACCGGCAGGGACGGGGCCTTTGGCGCCGCTGCCCGGGATGGGGCGCTTGGTGGTCACGAAGGTGAGCGCGACGCTCACGGCCACGAGCGCCAGACCGGCGACAGCGGACAGCGTCATCGGCAGGAATAAAAGGAAGCCGCCGATGCCCGCGGTGACCCGGAACCATGGGCGCATCGGCCGGTCGAAGCCGACCACCCAGCCCTCGAGGGCGGAAGCCAGGGCATATACCCCGACGATGCTGAGCACAAAGGCGAGCAGGATCTTCCCGGGTGCGTCCTGGGCCACCAGGGCCGGATTTAGCGCAAAACCGAAGGGGACGATGTACTTCACAGCGCCCAGGCGCATGGCCGCGAAGCTCGTGGCCATCGGCGGCGCCTTAGCCAGCCCGGCAGCGGCGAATGCGGCCAAGCCCACCGGCGGGGTGATGTAGGAGACAGAAGCCCAGTAGATGACGAACAGATGTGCTGCGAGGGGGTTCACACCCAGGTCAACCACTGCCGGGACCATGACGATGGCCAGGAAGACGTAAGCCGCCGAGATGGTCATGCCCATCCCTAAGATGAAGCAGGTCACTGCGCCGGCAATGAGGATGAGAACCACATTGTCACCAACCAGGGCGACGAGCTCCCGGGCCAGGGACAAGCTGACACCTGTGGCCGTCAGGCCCCCGACGATCAGCCCGACACCGGCGATGATGCCGATGATGTTGCTGAGGGTCTTGCCGGAGTCCACGAGGAAGTCGGTGAACTCGCGGAGACCAAATCGTTGGTTGCGCCTCAGCACGGCCACGATGAGCAAAACAGCGATCACGAAGTAGGGCACCTGGGTTTCGGAGTTCATGACGAACAGCAGGCTGGTCAGCAGCACGAGGGCAACGATGTAGGGCCAGCCGGTCAGAAGGGCGGCCCTGGCCCGCGGCAGCTGAGCGACCGGCACGCCCCGGAGCCCCTTGCGGGCGGCGTACCCGTCGATCTGCAGGAAGATGCCCAGGAAGTACAGGAACGCCGGGATAATCGCGGCGATCAGGATCTCGGTGTAGGGCACGCCGACGAAGGAAACCATGAGGAACGCCGCAGTGCCCATGATTGGCGGTGTGATGGACCCTCCGGAGGAGGCCGTGGCCTCGATCCCTCCGGCGTACGTGGAGCTGAACCCTGAACGCTTCATGGCGGGGATGGTCATGGGGCCGGTAGTGAGCACGTTGGACACGGCACTGCCGCTCATCATGCCCATGGCGGCACTGCTTGCGACTGCCACCTTGGCGGCCCCGCCCCGGTACCGTCCGAAGATCGACATCGCGAAATTGTGGAAGAAGTCCGCGCCACCGGTGTGCTGCAGGGCTACGCCGAAGATCAGGAAGCCCACGAGGATTGTCGCGGCCGTCTGGATGGGCAGGCCCAGGATGCTTTCTGCGCCCATCGCGTGCACCTGCGCCAGCGTTGGCAGGTCATAAGTTACGCCCTGCAGCACACCGACCGGCAGGTACTCGGCGAAGAGCGGGTAGATGGAGAAGACGAGCGCTATCACCGTCACCGCGAGTCCGCCGGTGCGGCGCAGCACCTCGAGAACGACCGCCCACAACACGAAGGCTGCGACAGTGGCAGGGGCGGGAGCCATGTACTCCCAGCCGAAGTTCTTGATCTGTGTGCCGTTGAATGCGAAGTACAGGCACACCCCAGCCGATATGAGCATCAGTATGATGTCGTACCAGCGCACGGAGGAGCCGCGCGCCGGGGCTGCCGGCTGCGCATCGTCCTCCTGGGTGGCTTCGATTTCCTCCGTCAGGGGAGTCTTGCGCAGCGGATTGACGATGAATACGACCGGCAGAAAGCACGCCAGCACCAGATACAGGTAGGAGTTCGTCAGCAGGGAGAGCCCGAACAAATTCCAGAAGAACACTTGGTTCATGGCCAGCAGCACGCCCACGACGGTCAGCGCGATTACGGCCACCCGCCAGAAAGGCGTGATCCGTGTCTCAGTTCTCATGGTTTGGTCCCCTCATTGGGCTCGGTGGTGGACTCCCCGTCCAGCCCGGTCTTCTTCCAGTTCTTCCAGTTCTCAGCAAGGTCCCGCTTGGAGGACGAGTCGACGACCCCGGGCCAGGCCTTGCGCATGTTCTCGCCGCGCTCGATGAGCTCGTTGTTCTTCCTTTCGAGCTCCTCGCTCCAAGCGCCGCGCTCCTTGAAGTACCGAACCGTTCCCTCGTGGAACGGGACCACCAGCGGCTCCTTCAGGACGTCGTCGAAGCTGAACCGCTTCGCGTCCGGGGTCCTCCCCTTGTAGTCGTCGAAGTTCTCGTCAATAGCCTTGACCACTCTGTAAACCTCGTCCGCGTCGCGTGAGCCCAAGGTGGTGAGAGGAATCGTGTACTCCAACACCCGCGCCCCCTCACCCTTGTCCATCCCGGCACCATCGGTGACTTCAGCTATCTGGACCATGGGGGCCAGTTCTTTCCAGGTTTCGTAGCGGGCCGGGTCCGGATCATCGAAGCTCAACCATTTGACGCCGGTCTTGCTGGACAGCTCCTCGATGTTGGATCCGACGACATTCTGGTAGAGGGCGTCGATCTGGCCGGCTTCAAGGCCGGCTATCTGCTCACCGTAGGAAATGGGGACCTGTTGAACGTCGTTCCACGTCAGTGCCCCGTAGTTGAGGAAGCCCTCCATCTTGTTATTGATCGACGTGTTCGCGGTCAGTTTCGGGAAGCGTTTGCCTTTCAGGTCTTCGTACGAATCGATCCCGCTGTCCTCGCGCACCAACAACCCGTAGTTGCCCAGCGGGGCCCAGACCATGCGGATATCCTGGGGTCCCCACTCGGGATTGGCGTACTCGTAGTTCCCTTCGAAGGCGTAGAAGTACTCGTCGCCGGTACGTGCGTAGTCCACGGTTCCGTTCACCAGTGGCGCGAGCCGTCCAATGCCGGTATCGGCCGTCATTAGCCGGACCTGCACGCCCTCCTCGCTGGTGAGGGTGTTGGCGATGGCGGCGAGGTCGTTGTAGGTTCCGGTTCCCACGTTGTAGGTGGACCACACCATTTGTTGCGGCAGAGCGTTTGGACCCGGTGCCTGCCCGGGCGCTGCGCCAGCGCAGCCCGTCAAGGTCATAACCGGGATCGCAGCGAGTGCGAGGATCATGCTGTGCACCTTTTTCATGGCGCCCTTTCGAATAGGTGGTCGGCCGCGGTCAGCGGCCGGTGAACCGCGGTTCGCGCTTCTCGTAAAACGCATTCCTGCCCTCGAGGAAGTCGGCCGTCTCGAATAATCGCGGCTGTCGACTCCCCTCGAAGGTGAGGACGTCCTCCAGGCCACTGGACGCGCTCCGGAAGCCCTGCTTGACGGCCGCGACGGCGAGGGAAGCGCGCCGTGCGAGCTCGTCGGCGCGCCCGACTGCCGCCGCTAGCACGTCCTCGTCGGCCACCACCTCGTCGACCAGGCCGAAGTCCAGGGCGTCATGGGCGCCGACGGCGGCTGCCTCAAGCAGGAGCCGCCGGGCACGTGCCGTCCCGACCCGCCCGGCAAGCAGATGCACCAGACCACCGTCGGGCATTAGGCCCAGCCGGGTGAACGGCAGCAGGATGCGGGCACCTTCGCCGGCGACCACAACGTCGCACGCGCATACCAACCCCACTGCCACGCCCGCGGCGGGACCCCGCACAGCGGCGACCACCGGCTTGTCGAGCTGCGTCATCTCACGCAGCAGGGCGGCGACGCCGGACATCCGATCCAGGGCATCACTGCGGGTTTCCGGCGGCATCGAGGCGAGGTCACCCCCGGCGCTGAAGCAGTCCCCTTCGCCGGTAAGTACGATTGCGCCGACCCCGGGATCCCCGGCCAGTTCTGCCAAGGTAGTGCGGAGCCCTTCCCGGAGTGCACCATCAAGAACGTTGCGCCGGGCGGGGTCATCGAGAGTAACCACGGCAACCGCCCCGGAGCGTTCGGTACGAATCCGGGGCGCCCCGGTCGCAGCTCTGAGTGGGGACAGGTGGGACATGCGCGGGCTCCTCCAGCAGGTGGGTTTTTGTATCCTTCGTCACATTTCCACGGATATTAGGAAAGTTCCAATACCTAATTGGTGCCCGATTGATACCTGCTTCTCAATAGAATCGAAAAGGGTATTGCCGGCGCCTTCTATCGGGGACTGGCACGTTCCCGATGCCCCTGAATCCGGGCGCGGACTGCCTGTGAGGACCATGCTCGACCAGCTGACGGGATTGGCCGGCTTCCGCTGATCAGAGTTAGGACCGGGACCTGAAACGAAGATTCCGTGGTCATACGGGTTTGGCCAACGCTCCTTGTCGCGTTCCAGCTTCAGCTATGGCTGACGACGGCGTAAGAAACTTCCTGGCTATTAAGGATCCTGTTCTGACGCGCATGGCTTTTTCGAGATGAGGAGTGGAGGTCAGATCACCTACATGCACGCAACTAAAAAAGCCTCTGCATGCCGGCCCTGACTTGTTCATGCAGGCAACGTCCAGGCAGACACCGGCTCGCGTTTATGCAAGCACGGCCGCCGCGAACCCACCGGCCTCCACCCCGCCGTCCTACCACCCTGCGCTCCCACCCGACAAGCGCACCCCACGACAAACGCCCCTCCCGAGGAATCCTCGAGGGGGGCGTTTGTGGTCTTGGGGAAAGCATGGCGGCCGGCTGGCCGGTGCTGCTATCCGGAGTATTTAGAGCGGGCGGATGTTCTCGGCCTGCGGGCCCTTCGGACCCTGGGTGACGTCGAACTCTACCTTCTGGTTCTCGTCCAGCGAGCGGTAGCCGCTGCTGGCGATTGCCGAGTAGTGGGCGAAAACGTCGGCTGACCCGTCATCCGGGGCAATGAAGCCAAAACCCTTTTCGGCGTTGAACCATTTAACTGTGCCTGTAGCCATGCCATATCCTTCTGAAATGCTGCTGATCTCCGGCGGCCCGGAGGCCAACGGCTGCGGAGACATTCGTCCGCTGTTGCCCAACCTACGGGGCCGGGGGCCTTGGTGCAAGAGTCCAACGGGGACATTTCGTCCCGTCCCCGGACTATAGTCGGGGCAATATGACAACAATCTCGGTGGTTATCCCGACCCGGAACGACGCTGACATGCTCGCCGTCTGCCTCGCCGCCCTCGCCCGGCAGACCCGTCCGGCTGATGAAATCGTCGTCATAGACAACGCCAGCACGGACAACACCGCGGAGGTCTGCGCCGCCGCCGGGGCCCGGCGGATCACCGTCGAACTCCCGGGTATCGCCGCCTCTACGGCGCACGGATTCGACGCGGCCCGCTCCGAGCTGATTGCCAGGCTGGACACGGACTCGATCCCGCCCGTGGACTGGCTCGAACGGGTTGAAGCCATTCTGAACCACGCGGGCCCGCTGTCCGCCGTATCCGGTCCTGCCGACTTCTACGGCGAAACCCGGTTCGCCCGGTGGGTGGGCACGAGTGTCTACATTCCCGGATATTTCTGGGCCATGGAAAAGCTGCTGGGACATCCTCCGCTGTTTGGCTCGAATTTCGCCCTGCGGTCGGACGTCTGGGACCGGATCAAGGGCTCCGTGCATCGGGGCAATCCGCTGGTCCACGATGATCTGGACATTTCCTACCAGATCCCGCCCGAAGTGAAAGTGATCGGCGACCCCACACTGCGCGTGCAGGTCTCCGCGCGGCCGCTGGCGGACAGGCACTCCGTCGGCCGCCGCCTGTCGATGGCGTGGACCACTTTCAGTGTCGAGTTCAAGCAGGAGTGGCCGTTCCGGCGGCGGCGCCGCCGCCGTCAATGGGAACGCGACAACCCGCGCTAGGTTGACCTGTAGAGCTCGATCAGGTCGCGGCTCATCTGGTGCGGCGAGGTCTCACTCGGGCTGTGGCCGCCCCGGTACACCGCGATGCGCGCGCCGATGAGCTGCGCGAAGCGCCGGTGCAGCGCAAGGGGCCAGAGGTCGTGTTCGCCGACGGCGACGAACTTCGGCAGCGCCGCCTCGGACAGTACCGCTCTCAGATCCGGCGCGTGCTGCATCAGCCCGACGATGTCGCGAACGGAACTCCGGCGGGTAAAACGGAACCGGTAGTTCACAAACCGAATCCGGTTTGGCAGGACACGCACGACGTTGACGCGGATGCCCCAGATCATCAGCGCGGCGCCGACCCGCGGGTTGACCCAGCCGCTGAACCGTCCGATGCGCTGGACGCCGCGGAAGCTCTGGCCGGGCTCGGGCGGGCAGCTGAGCAAGGTGAGGCTGCGGAATTTCTCCGGCCGCCGGGAGAGGGCCACCTGGGCGACTATCGCAGCGAAGGAATACCCGACGACGTGCGCAGGCCCGTCGTCGGCGTCGAGCATGGCGAGCAGATCGTTCGTGAACAGCTCGTAATCGTAGTGCGCGCGGGGAGGCGCGAGGTTTTCCGGACCCGCCGCGGCGGATTCGTACTGGCCGGCAATGTCGCAACTCAGGACGAAATACCCGGCCGCGGCGAGCCCGGGCAGCATCAGCACGAAGTCTTCCTTGGATCCGGTGGCACCGGGGATCAAAAGCACCCGAGGATTCCCTGGCGTACCCATGGACAGGGTAGCGAGCGGTCCACTGGGGGCATCGAAGGTGCCCCGCACGGCACCGTCAGGCAGGGCAGCCCAGTCCACGTCGCCCAGGGCGGCATCCCGGCGGGCGGCTTCGTCAACCAGCGCCGACCCGAATCCCTCAGGTTCCTGGTCGCTTTGTGCGTTGCTGTCGGCAGACACCATGGACTAAACATAGCCCCGTGCGGTCCTCAGGCCACCGTGCGCACGAAGGCATGCAGCCGGCGGTAGACCTCCTGCGATTCCGGGTAGCGGAAGTTCTGCTGCCAGGTGTGCTCGGTGTTGGAGTTGTCCCAGTCGTAGATGAGGCTGTCCACGGGGACGGAGTGTTCGTGCAGCCGGGCAATGAAGTTCATGTTGGCGGCATAGAAGAAGTCCCGTTCCGAAGTGGTCACGAAGACCGGCGGGAAGCGGGAATCCAGCCATTCGATCGGCGAGAGGAATCCTGCGCCCTCGCGGAGGGCCTCAAGCCGGCTGGGACCGGAGCCGGTGAACCTGCTCCCGAAGCCGCCGCGCATACCCCCGCCGATGCCGCGGTTCCTGCCACCGGAACGGAGCCCGGGCAGCAGCATCCGGATGAAGCTCAAGCTCAGCACGAAGCCTTTGTCGAAGAAAACGGAGAAGTCCACCACGCTGCAATGCTGGACCAGTCCCTTGAAGTCCGACGCCGGTACGGCCGGGGTCAGGCCGTGGTGCCGCGCCAGTTCCGGCCGGAAGCTGGCTGCGGTCAGGAGCGCCGCGATCTGGCCGCCGGCGGAGTCGCCGCCCAGCACGATGCGCGATCCGTCGCCGCCATAGCCCGCAATGTTCTGCCGGACCCAGGCCAGCGCGGCGTTGGCGTCCGCCAGGACGTGGGCCATCTGGAAACGCGGAGCCTTCCGGTAGTTCACGTTGACCACCACCATGCCGCCCTCGGCTTGGCTGGCGCAGTACTTGGTCAGCGAGGCCTTGTCCCCGGAAGTCCAGCCGCCGCCGTGGAAGTACACGTAGACGGGCAGCGCCCCCGTCGAGCCGGCGCCGGCAGATGCGGCGCCGGCTGCTGAGGTGCCGCCGGACGGTTGAGGGGTGATGACGTCGAGGCGGTGTGCCCGGATGCCATCGCCCACGAAATCGATGTCGTGGAAGTATTCGACGCCGGTAATCGGGTCGACGTTGAAGCGGGAGTTCTCGCTGGCCTTCACCGAATGCATCAGCACCCGCCAGGTCCACACCGGAACGCGCCGCAGGACGTTCCGCGCTTTACGGGCCAGCGCGAAGGTGCCGACGGATTGTTGCGGCCGGTGCCGGGCCAGCTGCAAGGACGACTCGTGCAGCGTTGGCTGGTGGGCCGGTGTGGTCATGAGCCAATTCTATCTGGCACAGCTGTGCTACAGCTGTGAGGCCAGCCTGCCCTGTCCCGGAGCGCGCGGGCGGCGGCGCGGCATCCCCGGATCACGGCGCTGCACGACCGGATTAAGGCTCCTCGCGGATGGTGCCCGCCGCGCCGTCGACGGTGACCGTCTGGCCCGTCCGCAGCCGGGTGGTGGCGTCCGGGACGCCCACAACGGCCGGGATGCCGTACTCACGGGCCACCACGGCTCCGTGGGATATCACTCCGCCCATTTCCATGACCAGCGCACCGGCCGTCAGGAACAGCGGCGTCCAGCCGGGGTCCGTCGAGGGGGCCACCAGGATTTCGCCGGGTTCCAGGTGGGCGCCCACCGGGTCCACGATCACCCTGACCCGTCCGGTGGCGGTGCCTGCCGACGCCGGTGTCCCGGTCATGGCCCCGGACGCCGGAGACGTCGCCATCATTGCGGCCTCGACGTCGGTGCCGTCGGACAGCAGCAGTCGCGGGATGCGCCGGCGTCGCAGTTCAACGTCGTACAGCTGACGGCGGCCCGCGACGATGCCGTGCAGGTCCGCGCCGCGCAGGCCCACGCGGATTTCGTCGAAGTGGAGGAAGAAGACGTCATCGGAGGCGGCGATTGTGCCGGCCGAGGCCATGTCCGCGCCGACCTGCAGCAGCTGCCGATGCATCTCGCCGAGCACAGCCACGATATAGAACTTCGGCAGTTCGCGCAGTCCTGCCAGTTGCCGCACGCGGCGCAGGCTGAGGGCCAGCGCCCGTGCGCGCCAGGGGCTCCGCGCCCGCGCCTGCTCCACCAGGCTGCGGATCCTGTCCTCCGCATGCTCGGTTGCCCGGGCGAACTGCCGGTCGGGAGCCTGCTCCGGGTCCTGGACGCGGAGGTAGTTGGAGATCATGCCGAGGATGTGGTCGGGCTGCCCGGACCAGCGGGGCATGCCGAGGTCTATTTCCGCTACGGCGCGGTGGCCGTAGCGGGCGAGGAAGCCACGCACCCCGGCCTGGGCCTGTGGCGGCAGCGTGCCGGCGAGATATTCGGCGGACAACACCTCGGGTTGTTTCGCCAGGAATTCCCCGCGCGACACCGGGTCCTCGCCGATGGAAACGGCGAGCTGCCAGAGTTCCAGGTCCATCTCCGTGGTGATGTTGTGGGGAAGGCCGCGAAGCACAGCTTCCAGCTCCCTGGGTGGGGCGATGCCGCGCAGCAGCCGTCGGGCCACGGCCAGCATGATGTAGCCAACGGACGGGCCCGGGAGGGTGGCCCGTATCAGTCCATCAACCGAGCGGCCCAGGATCTGTTCGGTGTATTCGAGCCGCTGGGCGGAGCTGGCGGGCTCGGCCAGCCGGAGCTCGGATTCGAGCTCCCGGCCGTAGTTTTTCGCCCGCCGCAGCTCAGCGGCGGGCCGGATAGCGGCCCGGATCATGGCAGGAAACAGCCCCGCGAAGAGGCTGAGGGTGGCTGTTTTTTCGGTGCTGCCGGTGCGTCGGGGCGGTGGCGGGATGCTGCGGCCGGCCTTGGGCCTGCGCAGGGTCTCCAGGAACGGGTGGTCGACAATGCCAAACCTCGGATCTTCGAGCAGTGCCGGGAGGACGGCACCGGATCTGCCGTCCGCCAGGGGAAGCAACCGCAGCAGGTAGGCGCGGCCGGACTTGTTGCGGACCACTGCCGTCAGGTCCACGTACATCCGCATCCCGGGGTTGACATACCGCCAGGGTCCCTTGCTGTTGCGCATCAGCTCGAGGACAGCCAGCCCCAGCGGCGTGATCGGCCGGGTCAGCCCCTGGAACAGGGTGCCGCACAGGTACACCCGGGTGGGGGCCGGGGCGCCGGAGCCGGCGTCTTCGGGCGCGGGCTCGGGCAGCGGATACAGCGTGGTGATCGGCCGTGACTGGGTGAGCCAGATGCGGCCGGCGGTGTCGATCGCCCATTCGATGTCCTGCGGCGCCCCGAGGAGGCGCTGGACGCGGTCTCCGAGCGCCGTGAGGTCCCGGAGCTGGGGCTCACTCAGGACCGGGCCGCGTCCGGGGTCCGTTCCTCCCGGCGTTCGAAGCCTGAGGCGGCCGGAAGCCGTGTCCAGCACGAACTGGTCCGGGTTGACCGACCCCGAGACCACGGCCTGCCCCGAGCCGGTGCTGGCATTGATGACCGTCTCGGTCCGGGTCCCGGTGACGGGGTTTGCGGTGAACAGCACCCCGGCCGTGGCGGCGTCGACCATGGCCTGGACGACGACGGCGAGCCCCACGTCGCGGTTGCTGATCCCGTAGGAGGACCGGTACGCCACCGCCCGGTCGCTCCAGAGCGACGCCCAGCAGCGCCGGACCGCCTCGACCACGGCGTCGGCGCCGATGACATCGAGGTAGGAGTCCTGTTGGCCGGCGAAACTGGCGAATGGCAGGTCCTCCGCCGTGGCGGAGGAGCGGACGGCCACCGGCAGGGTTCCGCCCATCTCCGCGTACGCGGAGCGGACGGCGGCATCCACCTCGGGCGGGATCGGCGCTTCCGCGATCAGTGCACGGGCCCGCCCGGGCACCACGCCGGGCGTTAAGGTGCCCGGCGCTGCCCCGGATGCCGCTGCCCCGGGCGCCGCTGTACCTGCCCCGGATGCCGGCACATCGAGTTCGGCTGCGAGGGCAGCGAGTCCGGGTGGTTCCGCCAGTTCGTAGGCGACGGTGGTCAGGCAGAACCCGCGTGGCACCGGCAAGCCGGCCGCCAGGAGTCTGCCGAGGTTCAGGGCCTTGCCGCCCACCAGGCGCAGGGGGGCCGTGCCCGTCCCGCTGAGGTCCAGCACGAGGGGGCCTCCGGGTGAACTGCCGGCCGACGGGTCAGGACGCGCAGAATCCATGGCGGGCCCCTACGGAAGGTCCGTTGGGCTGCCGGTGTCCTCCCACATCACGTCCAGGTTGCGGAACACCGGTGGCCCATCGCAGAGGGCCGCCATCCGAGCGGCGAACTCGGAGGTCTCAGGCCGCGCGGAGTTCTGCATGGCCGAGTCGTAGGAATCGAACTCGACGAGGGTGAGATACGTCCCGGGACGGTCGCGGTCCGCGCTGGCAAGGATCCGCCGGAAGGTGGGTGGGGTGCTTCCCTCGGTCCTGGACGGCCGGCCCAGCGCTTCGATTTCCTCGATGCGGGAGGTCTGGAATTCGATGATCTGCACGAACCTGGCCATGACGGCTCCTCGACGGCGGCGGATGCTGATGCGTTTCACGCTAGCCCCCGCGCCGTGGCAGAACAAGAGCCTGTTCAAGAGGCAGTGGAGGCGCCTGTTCAGGAGGGTGTCAACGGGCGAATCAGTGCCGGGGGGTCTCCCGGCGGCGCCGCCCGGCATTCGGTCCTTGTGCTTCCGCTGTCCCTGCCCTTGTATTGATCGCCAAGGGCACCAGCACGAACCGCACCCACCTGGCCGCCATGGCGCTGGCAGCCTCCTGAAAGGAATCGACATGAGTTACACGCTCCCCGCCAACATCGCGGACCGGCCCCTTACCGTCGTCGGCGGCGGAACATTGGGCCGGCGCATCGCCTTGATGCTTTCGCTCCAAGGCGCCGAAGTGCGTGTCTACGACACAAGCCTCGCGGTAGCCAAAGCCGCGCTCGAGTACGTCGCCACCCAGCGCCACCGCGCCGTGGAAGAGCTCGGGGGCAGTCCGGCGGTCCGGCTCGCGGCGAGCGACAATCTCGCGGACGCCCTGCGGGATTCGTGGCTCGTGGTCGAGTCTGTGCCTGACAGGCTGGGCCTCAAGCAGGCAATCTTCGCTGAGCTTGACCAGCTGGCAGCCCCGGACGCCGTGCTGGCCAGTAACTCTTCCTCGTTCGCGTCCTCCGAATTCATCGGCGGCGTGAACAGCCCGGAGCGTGTCCTGAACATGCACTTTTACATGCCGCCGGAAGTGCGTTCGGTGGAGCTGATGTCCAGCGGCCACACCGACCCGCGGATCATCGACCTGCTCCTGGCCGAGCTGCCCAAGTACGCGCTGGTCCCGCACCGGGTGCGCAAGCAGAGTGCCGGCTTCATCTTCAACAGGATCTGGGCAGCCATCAAGCGCGAATCGCTTCTGGTCGTGGCTGAGGGCGTGGCGGAGCCGCGGGACGTGGACGCCATGTTCGCTGACCTCTTCAAATCCGAGATCACTCCTTTCCGCTTTATGGACGAGGTGGGCCTGGACACGGTCCTGGACATCGAGAACCACTACTGCGCGCTGGCCGGGATTGAGAACAAATCGGCCCCCATGCTGGAGGAATACATCAAGAAGGGCTGGCTGGGGGTCAAGAGCGGCCGCGGCTTTTACAACTACGCCTGAGAACAGCGCGGGGTCAGATACGGCCCATAATGCCCCCGGGCATCGGCCGTATCTGACCCCGCGTTGCTCCTGCCGCCGGCCTCAGATCCCCAACGAAATTCCGCCGTCCACGCGCCAGCGCCATGACGCCGCCCACTTTGGCGATGCCGACATTGTTGTCGAGGACGTCGATCCGGCCGAAGGCCAGGTGCCGTGCGCGGCCGCCTTCATCCAGGATCAGCCACTCCGCCACCCACCCGGGTAGTCGCCCACGCCCCGAATAGTCCACCCGGTCAGGTGGTTGCGGGCCACTCCGGCCGCTGAGCCACACTGAGACCAGTCCTCAATGTGGCTTGGATCACAGTCGCAAGTTGAGGAATACGCCGCTGGTGTCACCGCGCCTCAACATACAAAGGAGTATCAATGGAACGGCTCATTAACATCGACAACGGTGGGACGCTGACCGATATTTGTGTCTGGGACGGTGAGAATTTTTCGTTCACGAAGACCCTCACGACGCCCTTTGACCTCTCCCAGTGTCTCTTCGACGGCATGGCCAAAGCCTCCAAGGAAATCTTCGGCGAAGAGGATCTCCCCGGGCTGCTGCACTCAACCCGTCACATCCGGTACTCCACCACCCAGGGAACTAACGCCCTCGTGGAGCGCAAGGGTCCCCGGATCGGCATCCTCACAGACAGCACCACGCTGGCCGGCGAGCTCCGCAACGGCGGGGCGGCAGCTGAGCTGTTCGAAGATCTCGTCGGCACCCGGGTGGCAGTTATCAACGCTGAACAGGACCTGGAGGAGCTCTCCCAGGACATTGTCAAGCATGTCAACCGGCTGACGACAGACGGCGCCGCACGGCTCGTCATCGCCATGGCGGACCGCACTAAAGAGAAGGCCGTCAAGGGCGTTCTGCTCCGGAAGTTCCCCCGCCACCTGCTGGGCTCGGTTCCCATGTTGTTCTCCTGGGAATTTACGCCCGACGCCGTCCAGGCCCGCCGGGTGTGGTCCGGAATCATCAACTCCTTCCTGCATCCCACCATGGAGCGGTTCCTCTACAACACCGAGCACCGGCTGCGGGACCACAAGGTCAAGAACCCGCTCCTCATCTACCGCAACGACGGAGCTTCGTCACGGGTGGCCAAGTCCGTCGCGTTGAAGACCTACTCTTCCGGCCCCCGCGGCGGGCTGGAAGGAACCAAAGCGCTCTCGGAGGCGTATGGACTCGCGCACGTTCTGATGATCGACGTCGGCGGCACCACCACGGACGTCGGCTCGGTCAAGAATTCGACCATCTCGACGGATCGCAGAGGCTCCATTCAGGGAGTTCCGGTCTCATTCGAGATGAGTAACGTCCACTCCAGCGGCGTGGGGGGCAGTTCCGTCATCGCCGTTCGCGACGGCGTCATTACGGTCGGCCCCGAGAGCGTCGGAGCCGCACCGGGTCCTGCTTGTTTTGGTTTTGGGGGCAAGCAGGCCACCATCACGGACGTCAATCTGCTTCTCGGCGTGCTCGATCCGGACACCTACCTCGATGGAGGTTTCAGTCTTGACGCGGAACGCTCCCGCGCAGTGATCACCGAAGTCATCGCAGAACCTTTGGGGGTCACCCTAAACGACGCACTGATCCGGATGGAGGCCGCATACTTCGAACGCATGTCGCAGTCCTTTGCCGCCGACGTCGAGGCTGTGGACGCCACCACGGTTGCTGCGTTCGGAGGTGCCGGACCGATGAGCGCCTGTGGCGCGGCGCGGATCGCAGGTGTTCGCCGGGTCCTGGTGCCCAAGATGGCCGCGGTCTTCTCGGCCTTCGGAATCGGCTTTTCCGACATTGCGCAGACCTACGAGGCGAACGTCGCGGGAATGGACGCTGATAACTTCGCCGCAACCAAGGCGACGCTGCTGGCCCGGGCAACGCGGGACATGTTCCAGGAGGGCCACGAAATTGACGACTGCCGGCTCGAATGGAACGTGGTGCTGGAAGACGCGGACGGCCAGCTGGTGTCCGAGTTGCCATACCTGGCTTCGGACCCGCAGCCGGGCACCGGCGAACACAACACCATGCTGACACTGACCGCCCGGTACGAACTGCCGCACGCATCGATCCGGCGGGCCGAATCCGTGGCGAAGACGCCCGCCGTCGCCGCCTCCACCCGAAAGGTCCGCTCCGCCGTGGACAAGGTGGATGAGGTGCACGTCTTCGAACTGGACCGCCAAACGGCCGGGGCATCGGCGTCGGGCCCCGCAATCGTCGAAGGCCCCTACTTCACGGCCCGTGTGCCGCATGGCTGGGTCTTCGACGTGACGGTCTCCGGTGACCTCATGCTCACAGACACCATCCAGAAGTGACCCCACACAACCAGCCAGAAAACAGGTGAGACACGCAATGCGAATTCCAATGACGGAATATCTGATCATCGACCTCGAAACCGAGCGGTGGAACTGCAAGGTATGCAACCAGGACCTCGGCGAGGCCAGAGGCAACTACAAGGAGGGGACGCTGGTCTACGACCGGGACCCCACAGAAATCCACCAGTCGATCCTGGACCCGGAGAAGTACGAATTCACGTTCGCTCCGGACCCCACTTTCTGCCGGATTCTCGAGTTCTACTGCCCGGGTTGCGGAACACAGCTGGAAACGGAGTACGTCCCGCCGGGACACCCGCCGACGGTGGACATGCTGTGGGACATCGACTCGCTCCGCGAAACATGGATCAAGCGGGGCACCAAGCCTGAGGTCGCCATCAACTACGGACCCGGCGAAGAGGCGGTTGCCGATTTCACCCCGGCCCTCGGCTCATACAACACCCACAACCATTCCCCCCATTCGTTCAGCTAGTACTTGGAATAAAGGAGACCACTGGTCATGAAACGAATCTCCGTCGACATCGGCGGCACATTTACCGACTGCTTTTTTGCCTGGGAAGACCAGTACGTTGAAGCAAAGGCGCTCACAACGCACCACAACCTGGCCCAAGGCTTCAATGAAGCACTCGACCTCGCCTGCTCCCGCGCCGGACTGGACCGGGACCTCGTCCTGAAGGAAGTCGATTCCGTCCGCTACGCCACCACACTCGGCACCAACGCCCTGATCGAAGGCAAAGGCCCACGTGTGGGGGCGCTGGTCACCCACGGCTTCGAGGACACCATCCCGCTGTCCCGCGGCCGTGGCTACGGCGAAGGACTGGACCCTTCCAAACAGCAGAACATGCCTGATGCCACCCGCCCTGATCCGCTGGTGCCGCGCGCCCTGATCCGGTCGGTCAAGGAGCGGATCAGCTCGGCCGGCAAGGTGGTCGTTTCGCTGATGGAGGACGATGTCCGAGCCCAGGTGCGCGAACTCGTGGACGCCGGGGCGGAAGCGATCGTGGTCTCCCTGGTCAACTCCACCGAGAACCCGGTCCATGAGCAGCAGATCCTGGAGATCATCCTGGACGAGTACCCGGCCCACGAACTCGGGGCCATCCCCGTCCTCCTGGGAAGCCAGGTGTCGGGCCGCAAAGGCGAGTACGTCCGGGCGACGTCGACGATCGTGGACGCGTTCCTGCACGAGATCATGTTCCACGCGCTGGGGCAGCTGTCCAACAACCTGCGGTCGTCCGGTTACGACAAGCCCATGCTTGTCATCCACAACTCGGGCGGTATGGCACAGTCCAACTCGACGGACGCCCTGCAGACCATCCACTCCGGACCTATCGCCGGCGTGGGCGCTGCCCAGCACCTGGCGCACAGCACCGGCCTGGGAAACGTGATTTCGACGGACATGGGCGGCACGTCCTTCGACATCGGCCTGGTCCCGGAAGGCGGCGTCAAGCACTACGACTTCCAGCCGACCATCGGCCGCTGGCTGGTCTCGGTTCCCATGATCCACCTGCTGACGTTGGGCGCGGGTGGCGGTTCGATTGCCAGTTATGACCGCATCCACCACGCGGTCCAGATCGGGCCGGAATCCGCCGGCTCCGATCCGGGCCCCGCATGCTATGACCGCGGCGGCCTCCGGCCTACCGTCACGGACGCTGACCTGGTCCTGGGATACCTGGATCCGGACAACTACGCGAACGGCTTCATCAAGCTGAACAAGAAGCGTTCCGTCTACGCCATCGACGAGGTCCTCGCTGATGACCTGAACATGGATACCATCCAGGTTGCCAAGATCATCAAGAATGCGGTCGACGAGCAGATGGCGATCGGAATGGCAAAGGAACTGCGGGTCCGGGGATACCTTCCGGAAGACTTCACCATGCTGGCCTATGGCGGCAACGGTCCCCTGCACGCCTGCGGCATTGCCGACCACGCCGGCATCCGCAGGATCCTCGCGCCGCCGTTTTCCTCGGTATTTTCGGCCTGCGGCGCCGGCAACATGAAACCCCTCCACATCCACGAGCGCGGCTCCCACGTGGTGCTCTACAACCCCACGGACCGCAGCCTCTATCGAAGCTATGACGAGCTGAACAGTGTCATCCAGGAGCTGGAAGCCAAGGGCAAGGAGGACCTGATCCGTCAGGGCTACGACGCCGCCGACATCCGTTACAGCCTCGAAATGGACATGCGCTACGGCAATCAGCTGGTGACCACGGCCGTCGTTTTCGACATCAACCGGGTGAACGGCGTCGCCGATGTGCTGCACCTGATCCGGACGTTCTCGGATATCTATGGCAAGCGCTACGGCTCCGGCAGCCAGGCTCCCGAGGCCGGCATCCGGGCACAGACCGTGCGGGTGTCCTCCTACGTGGACGGGGACGTGGTCAAGTTCGATTCGATCGACTCCGGACATGACCGGACCATGCCCAGCCCGGTCGGGACCCGGCAGGTCCACTTCGTGAAGATCGACGGAGCTGTGGATACCCCGGTGTACGACGCCGAGGCCCTCCACCACCAGCACGTCATCCACGGCCCGGCCATCGTCACCACGGAAAACACCACGTACCTGGTTGAACCCGGATGGCGCCTGGAACCGACGTCCCAGGGAGCCGTGTGGTTCCTCAAAGACTGACCCCGTGCCGCACGGATCCCAAACAGACCTTCCAGCTCATCCCATTGAAGGAGCTCGACAGCAATGACGCTTACAGCAAATGAAAACAGCACGTCAGGCGCAGCCGGAGAGTCAGCCGGAGACGCAGCCCAGCCGCTGACTGCCCAGGAGCAGCAGTGGGTGGACCAATTCATGGACGAAACGACCCTCTTCCTCGGCCCGGACCCGGCCATCATGCGGAGCCACCAGATCACTTCGCGTTCCGCCTACGAGGACGAGTGCATCTCCAAGGGCGTGGACCCCATCAAAGTGGACCGCATCCGCAAGCGCCTTGCCGGCGCACTGGATGAGGGCTACGAAATGTGCGAGGCCATGGGTGCCGCTCCCGGTGCCAAATGGGGGGACCTGACGACGGCGATCTACACCGCCGAAGGGGACGTCACCTACCTGTCCTGCCACGGCGTGATCGCATTCTCGGCGATCCTGCATCACCCGATCCGCTACATCATGAAGTACTGGAAGGACGAGCCGACGGTGGGGATCAACCCCGGCGA
Source organism: Arthrobacter sp. UYEF36 (assembly GCF_040547025.1). Lineage (NCBI taxonomy): Bacteria > Bacillati > Actinomycetota > Actinomycetes > Micrococcales > Micrococcaceae > Arthrobacter > Arthrobacter sp. UYEF36. The sequence goes on along the minus strand of NZ_JBEPOX010000006.1, from coordinate 169,344 downwards.
TGGATTCATCCACAACGATGCCCGGTACGGAAACGTCCACAACACGGACCAGTCCATGATCATGCCGATCTTCCGCGAGGGAAAGATCATCGCCTGGGTGGCCGCGACCATTCACGAAGGCGAGAACGGGGCCTGCGAGCCCGGCGGCATGCCCTCAGGCTCCGAGACCCCGTTCGACGACGGACTCCGGATGTCCCCGTTCAAGATCGTTGAGAAGGGCGATCTGCGCCGGGACCTGCTGACGTTCCTGCAGCACTCGGTTCGCGACCCCAAGCTGCAACTGGCTGACCTCAAGGTCAAGATCGGTGCCGTCCAGCGCATCCAGGAACGCGTCGACAGCATCATCGACGAAGTGGGCGTGGAGACCTTTGTCGCGGCCCTGCGGGTCACCGTTGAAGACGTGGAGCAGGAAGTAAAGCGCCGCATCAGTGAACTGCCGGACGGGACCGTGTCCTTCAACCAGTTCATGGACTCCACGCTCAAGGAGAACATCCTGATCAAGTTCGCCTGCAAGGTGACGGTCAAGGGTGACAAAATGACGGTGGACCTGAGGGGGACGGGTCCCGAAATCCTCAACCGGGCCATCAACTCCCCGCTGTGCTCGGTCAAATCGATGATGATGCAGGCGATCCTGGCGTTCTGGTGGCCTGACCTGCCCCGCTGTACGTCGGCGATGTCGCCCATCGACATCATCTCGGATGAACACACGTGGGCCGACGCTGGTTACGATGCGCCGATGGGGCAGTCGCTGCAGGCGTCGTTCCGCGGATTCTCAGCCCTGCAGACCGCCTTCGCCAAGATGCAGTTCTCCAACCCGGAGAAGTTCTCCAATGTCCTGGCTCCGTGGTTCAACCAGATCAACACCTTCCTGTGGGGAGGGCTGACCCAGCACGGCGACCAGGTCGGAAACCTGTGTGCCGACCTCAACGGCATGGGCGGCGGTGCCAAGGCATTCCGCGACGGCGAAGACGCCGTCTCACCGTTGTTCTGTGCCATGGCCGACACTGCTGAACAGGAAGTCATGGAAGAGGAAGTTCCTTTTATGCAGCTGGTCAGCAAACGGATCGTCCGTGACAACCAGGGCTTCGGCAAGAACAGCGGCGGCATGGGCTACGAGATGATCGTTGCCGCCGAGGGAACGCCGATGTGGGGGTTCATGACCGTGACCTCGGGATCCAAGTTCTCGTCCGTCACCGGAATGTTCGGCGGCTACGGCTGCAGCACGACGCCGCTGGCCATGGTCAAGGGCATCAACATCTACGACGTCATCCGCAAGGATTCCAGCAAATTCGATTTGTCCATGGAACGGATCATGAACGAGCAGCCCTACGAGGGCGGTAAATACACCACCTCCCATATGGGGCTGCAGTTCGACGTGGCCAAGGACGGCGAGATGTACATGATCGCCCAGGGCTCCGGCGGCGGGTACGGCGATGTTCTGGAACGGGATCCGGAAGCGGTGGCCAAGGACCTGGAACTCGGCCGTATTTCACCGAAGGTCGCTACCAGCATCTATGGCGTCGTCTGGGATCCCGAGACGTTCGTGGTGGACCAGGAGGCAACCACCCAGTTGCGCCACGACTCACGGCAGGCCCGGATCGCCCGCGGCAAGCCGTACAAGGAGTTCCTTGAGGGCTACGTGAAAACCGAGCCCCCGAAGGACCTGCTCTACTACGGGTCATGGGGCGACGATACGGAGGAGCTCACTGCCACCCACTTCACCAATAACGGGCCGGAACGGGTCAAGGCGACCATCGACAAGCTGCCGCTGATCATGCTTCCGGACCGCAGGGAAGTCAAGATCAGCGCGCTGGAGGACCGAATCCGCGAGCTCGAACTTAAGCACGGGGAAGTTGTCCACCGCAAGTCCTAGCCCGTTGCGGCTCGTCCCGGTCCGGGACGCAGCAACTCAAGAATCCTTCAGCGCCGCATCCTCCCACTCCCGGACGGTGCGGCGCTGAAGGCCTCTATCAGCCAAAGTTTGGAGAAAGTCGTCATGACCACTAGCACTGCCACCACCCTCGCCAACGTTGTTGCCTCGCCTCCGTCGGGGCGGCCGAAAGCCGTGGTGCTTGATCACCACGAGTACGCAGCTTCCGTGATCCTTCGGGGCCGGCCCGTCCCCTGGGACAACGCCACCGCCTACGCGGCTTTCTTCGCCCAGGCCCAGGGGCTGCTCCGCCCGGACGTGGCGCTCCTGGACCTGGACCGGCTCTACGGCCACTTATCCGCCGGCAACAGCGGGCTCGAGACCGCCATGGCGGCCCGGGCCCGGACAGGTTTCGCGCTGAAGACGTTGCTGGCTGAGGATGACCTCAACAAGGCGGTGCTGGACTTCGTTACCGTGTTCGCCAAGACAGCCCGCCAGCCTGTGGTGCTGCGCTTCCCGTCGCCGATGGCCTGGCTCACGGAAACGCACCATTTCTCGGGCGCGGACGACGCCAGCGACCTCGACGCCGACAATGCCGAGAACGCCTCCATGTACGTCAGCGACTGGCTGCGGGCGTTCGCGGGGCTGCCCATCGCGGGACTCTTACTGGACAACCGAACGCCGGCTGGCGCCTCCCGCGGCGTGCACGTGCCGCTGGCGGCCTACACCCCGATTGCCAATCTGGCCGGCAACTACCGTTGGACGCTGGGCCAGCTCGACGACGACCAGGCTCGCCTGCAAGGCGACGCTGCGGTGGGCGCCTATATTCCTGCAGCGTTCTGGCTGGAGCCGGACGTGGAACTCCCCGCCGGGGACTTCTACCTGGGCGAGATCCCCAGCGCCGCTTCGCCGGAGGGCGTCCTTGCCCGGCTGGAAACCCTGGGGTAACTGCCCGTGGTCACTTCGACGGCAGCAGGTGCCGGCGTCGCGCCTCTCTCACACAGGCCCTTCGGTCACTGACGCCGAGAGTGTTGAACAGGCTCTTGAGATACCACTTGACTGTATCGATGCCCAGATGCAGCTCCTGGGCGATCTCGCGGTTGGACCGATCCTTCTCGACCAGGCGCAGGATCGCTTGTTCGCGTTGTGACAAGCCCGGCTCCGGAACGGACAGGGTGCCGGGGCCGGTGGTGGGAGCGGCCGCCTCCACAGGCCACGCGGCGTCGCGGTTGGTCCTGGCCTGGGCATCCAGCCGGATGAGGACACTGAGGAAGCGCGGTAACTCGGGGCTGGCCCCCTCCGGGGCGGGTCCGCGCCGGAGCCTGGCCGAAATCGCGCGCACCAGCTCCAGGCAGCCCGCGCCGCCATCGAGCACGGGCCGGACCAGGCCCAGCCGGGAACACGTCTCCAGGGCCGGCCACAGCGTCGTTTCGGCTTCCGCGCGGTTCCCCGCCTGTTCCAGCGCGGCTGCCAGCAGGATACGGGCATTAAGTTCCGCCCTCGGCCCCAAATAGGCTGATGCACGGGAGAGCAGGCGGCGGGCGCCTTCCACCGTGTCCGGTTTGCCGGGGGAGTCCGGGCCCTCCTGCCCGGCGTCAGCCAGGGCAGTCCGCAGCAGCGTGGCCAGCTGGATCTGGTGCTTGGTCTCGGCCAGCCCGTCCAACCGCGGTCCCGTGCCGTCCGCCGCTTCCTGGGCAGCTGCCGCCCCCAGTACGTCACCGTGGGGTCCTGCGTGGATGGGCCGGGGGCTGATTCCCAACTGCACGCGTTCCAGATTCATGACCAGTTTGAGCCGGTCCAGGCCGAGGCTGTCGGCCACCAGATCGCCTTCGTCGAGTATTTCCCGGGCCCGCGGAGTGTCCCCCCGGAGTGCTTTGATTCTTGCCAGCGTGGCGTACGTGGACAACATGAAGTCCACCACCCCGCCTTCGGAACCCAGCTCGCGGGTTTCTTCCAGTAACTTCTCGGCCTTATCGAGTTCGCCGCGTTCATAAAGGAGCTGGCCCATCATCGCTCCGGCCAGCCGCGCCGCATGCGAGTACCGCCCCGCTTTACGCCGGCCGAGTTCCACCGCCGCCGTGAAATGCTGGTCCACGCTGTCCAGATCGAGCAGGGCGTAGGCGGCAAGCCCCGCGAAGCACTGCCCGTACACGCCACTGAAGGGGCCCGAAGTGAGGCCATGAAACTTCGCGGCCCAGCGCTGTTGTTCCAAAGCGAGAGGGTACTCGCCGTCGTGGATCTTCTTGAATGTTGAGACGTTCGCTGCGACTGAGACGATCCAGGGCCGGAGCAGATCCGCCTGGGCGAAGCATTTTTCGTCCAGTTCATCCACGTGATTCACTCTGTCGCTGTACATGTCGATGCAGCTCTGAACAACGAGCCCTTCAACGCCGAGTTCAAAGCGGTCGTGTTCGGTCAGGGTCGCGTCCGCGGGCATCACGGCTTCGGCCCGGTCCAGCGCACTTTGCGCCGCTAAAGACTGGTGAAGCAGCGTATGGGCCCACGCTATCGCCGTCTGGAGCCGGGCCTGCCCGGCCACATGGCCAGCCGGGATCTTGCCGACGAGAGCCAACAGGGTCGACATGCTGGAGTGTTCCACCAGCCACATTGCGCGGAATTCCACGATCTCCACCGCAAGCTCAACGTCGCCGGCGGCGAGGGCATGGTCCACGGCGTCGCTGGGGAATCCGTTTTCCGAATACCAGCGGGCAGCGGTCAGGTTCAGTTCCTGGGTCCGGCCCGGGTAATCGCGCTCCAGGCGGCGGCGCAGGTAATCCTCAAAGAGGTGGTGATAGCGGTACCACGTGCCGTCCTCGTCAAGGGGCTGCAGGAAAAGATCCTGTGCCTGGATCTTCTCCAGCATGGCCTGGCCCAGTTCCACGCCCGAGAGGGCGGACGCCAGTCCCGCGCACAGCCGTTCCGGAACCGACGTCATCAGGAGGAAATCCAGCGTTTCGGGGTCGAGGGTGTCGAGAACGTTTTCGGCCAGATATTCCCCAATGGAGGCGTGCCGGCCCGAGAGCCGTTCGATCAGTTCTGAAGCCTCCCGGTGGTCCCGGAGGGACAGGGAGACCAGTTGCAGAGCAGCGATCCAGCCCTCGGTCGTCCGGTGGAGGCTGGCCAGGTCTCCCGCGTCCAGATCGAGCCGGTTGATGCCGACGAGGAAGTCCTGGGATTCCGTTTCATCGAACCTCAGCGCGACCGCGTCCACCTCGAGTAGCTGGTCCCGCACCATCAGCCGGCCCAGTGGCAGGCCCGAGCGGTTGCGGCTGGTGATGATGAAGGACAGATGTGAGCCGCCGGCATCCAGCAGCCGTTCGACGACGGCCCTGGTTCTGGGCTCCGTGACCAGGTGCCAGTCATCCAGGGTGATGACGATATCCTGGCCGCCCGCGTCGATGGCATTGATCAGGGCGGGGACCACGTACTGTTCGGCGTCGGCGGGCCGCTCCTCCAGCAGCTGCTGCAGTTCCTCCTCGAACCCGGGCCTGGCTTTGCGGATTGCCTGGAGCAGGTGGGAAAGGAACCAGATGGTGTTGTTGTCGTCCCGGTCCAAGGACAACCAGACGGTGATGAGGCCCTGGGATGCGAGGTTTTCCATCCATTGGGCGGCAAGGGTCGACTTGCCGAAACCGGCCGGGGCGTGAATCAACGCAAGCCGCCGTTTCCGGTCCGAGTGGAGCATCTCGGTCAGCCGCGTGCGGTGAACCCACTGGCCAACCGGCTCGGGCGCTCGGAATTTGCTCGATGCACTGGGCGGTCCTGTCGGCATCGCCACCTCCCTGTGGTCCGGCGGTCGCCGGAAAATGCATGTGGCCCGCTGAAATCCTATGGGAATCGCGGCATCAAAGACAGCGGTGACCACTGCCCGTTCCTCTGTGCGGCCACCGCGCCCGACGGCCCGCACGCCACAGCCAACGCGGGGTCAGGTACGGTCCATCCCCGATGCGTCGATGGACCGCATCTGACCCCGCGCTGGTGTTCCTAGACGGCTTCGAGGACGCTGACGTAGTTGGCGATGCCAACGCCGCCCATGTTCTGCACGGCAGCGCGGCGGGCCGTGGGCAGCTGCATGCCGCCGGCGGTGCCGGTGAGCTGCATCGCGGCGATGACGTGCTGGGAGACGCCGGTGGCGCCCACGGGGTGGCCCTTGGCCTTGAGCCCGCCGGAGACGTTGATGGGCAGCTTGCCGTCCTTGAAGACCCAGCCTTCCTCGACAGCACGGGCTCCCTGCCCCGGTTCGGTCAGTCCCATGGCCTCGTACATCAGCAGCTCGGCGATGGTGAAGCAGTCGTGCACCTCGGCGAAGTCCAGCTCCTCGAGCCCGACGCCGGCCATCCCCAGGGCGCGCTGCCAGGAGGCCCGTGTCGCGTTGAAGGCCGTAGGGTCGCGGCGCTCAGTGGGGAAGAAATCGTTCGCGTGGCCGAAGCCGGCGAGCCGGACCGGGGCAGTGGCCCCGCCGGTGGGGGCGACGCTCAGCACGACGGCGGCGGCGCCGTCGGACACGGGCGAGCAGTCGGTGCGGCGCAGCGGGTCGGCGACCATCGGGTTCTTGTCCGAGACAGTCCGGCAGAACTCCTCGCCGAGGTCCTTGCGGAGCTGGGCGTAGGGGTTGTCGACGCCGTTGCGGTGGTTCTTCGCGGCGATGGTGCCCAGCACGTCCGACACCGGGCCGTACCGCTTCTCGTAGTGCTTGGCGACCTCAGCAAAGAGCCCGGTGAAGCCGGTGCTGGAGGCCTTGCCGGCCATGTCGTAGTCGGCGCCGAGCAGTGCCGCCCCGACCACGTCGGCCCCGGCGTGCGTCATCTTTTCGGCGCCGATCACCAGGACGGTCCTGGCGGTTCCGGCCAGCAGCGACTTGGTGCCCTGCTGGAACGCAGCCGACCCGGAGGCGCAGGCGTTCTCGACCCGGGTGGACGGGACGTTGGCCAGCTGCTCCGAGACCTGCAGGGCCAGCGAGGACGGGAACGCCAGCGCCATCATGCCGGAGTTGAACTGGCCGAGGTAGATTTCGTCGATCTGGCCCGGTTCGATCCCTGCGTTGCCGATTGCCTCCGTGGCGACCTGGACGATCAGGGACTCCAGGGTCTCGTCCGTGAGTTTGCCGAAGCGGCTGTGGCCCCAGCCGGTCAGCAGGACGTCTTTGCCGAACTGTTCGCGCAGGCTCATGCTGTGGCTCCTTCAAGGGTGGGGGTTGCGTCGAGGGATGGGGCGATGTCGAAGTGGGCTTCGGTTTTCCCGCGGAGTTCCTCCACGGTGACGCCCGGGGCGAGCCGGGTCAGCGTGAGCTGCCGGCCGCCGCCTGTATCTTGTTCATGCTTCACGAGGTCAAACACCGCGAGGTCGCTGATGATGCGGTCCACGCAGCTCAGCCCGGTGAGGGGCAGGGTGCATTCCTTCACGATCTTGGCGGTGCCGTCCTTGGCGTTGTGCTCGGTGAGGACCACAACGCGCGGGGTGCCGGCGACGAGGTCCATGGCGCCGCCCATGCCCTTCACCATCTTGCCGGGGATGGTCCAGTTGGCCAGGTCGCCGTCGCCGGAGACCTGCATGGCGCCGAGGATGGCGACCTTGACATGCCCGCCGCGGATCATGCCGAAGGAGGCGGCGGAGTCGAAGATGCTGCCGCCGGGCAGGACCGTGACGGTCTGCTTGCCTGCGTTGATGAGGTCCGCGTCCTCCTCGCCCTCGTAGGGGAAGGGTCCCATGCCGAGCAGGCCGTTCTCGCTCTGCAGCACGACGCGGACGCCCTCGCGCAGGTTGTTGGCGACCAGCGTGGGGATGCCGATGCCGAGGTTGACGTAATCGCCGTCGTTGAGTTCTTCGGCCGCGATGGCAGCCATTTCATTCCGGGTCCAAGCCATGATGATTCTCCTGACGGAAGTAGGGGCGGCGCTCAGGCCGGAACGGATGCGGCGTCGGCGGTTTCGGTGGCGACGGTGGCTTCGGCGCGGGGGCGGGGGCGGACCGTGCGCTGTTCGATGTCCTTGACCCGGTCGCTGGCCTGGACCAGGCGCTGGACGAAAACGCCGGGGGTGATGATGTGGTTGGGGTCCAGCTGACCGGGCTCCACGATCACCTCGGCCTCCGCGACGGTCACGGCGCCGGCAGCGGCGACGACGGGGTTGAAGTTCTGCGCGGTGTAGCGGTAGATCAGGTTGCCGTCGGTGTCGGCGGTGTGGGCGTGCACCAGGGCGACGTCGGCCTTGATGGCGCGTTCCAGGACGAATGTCTCGCCGTCGAACTCCGCGAGCGGTTTGCCTTCAGCGACGAGGGTGCCGACGCCGGTTTTGGTGTAGAAGGCCGGGATGCCGGCGCCGCCGGCGCGGAGGCGCTCGGCCAGGGTGCCCTGCGGGGTGAACTCCACCTCCAGCTTGCCGGCGAGGTACTGCTCGGCGAAGAGCTTGTTCTCGCCCACGTAGGAGGCGATGACCTTGCGGACCTGGCCGGCTTCAATCAGCACGCCGAGGCCCTTGCCGTCCACGCCCATGTTGTTGGACACCACGGTGAGGTTCTTGACGCCCGAATCGCGCACCGCCTCGATCAGGTCTGCCGGGATGCCGCTGAGGCCAAAGCCTCCGACGGCGAGCGTCATGCCGTCCCGCAGTACGTCCTGCAGCGCGGCGGCCGCTCCGGATTTCAGCTTTGACATCGCATCTCCTCATTGAGCTCTTGACGCAATCCACTTTGTGGACTGTTCCTCTGCTGATGGAGACTACGGGGCCAAAATGGGGCCTGTCAATGGGATATCTTGGCGCCAAAGGTGCCGTTATTACAGTGTGGACGGTAGGCTGGGGACTATCCACAATGTGGATGGTTTGGCTAGATCGAAGTCGAGGTTGGAGGAAATGTGACGTCACCACCGGTCCAGGGCGCGCAGGTTGTCAGCCGTGTCGCGTCGCTGCTGCGCATTGTCGGACGGAAGCCGGAGGGCTCCCCGCTCGTGGAACTTGTCAGGGAATCCGGGCTCACCCGCCCCACCGTGCACCGGCTGCTTTCCTCGTTGGCCTCCGAGGGTCTGCTGGACCAGGACCCGGTCAGCGGGAACTGGGTGCTGGGTCCGGAGATCCTGCTGATGGGTTCGGTGGCCTCGGCGCGGTTTCCGCTGGAGGACATCGCCCGGCCCAGCCTCCGCCGGCTCGCCGAGGCGACCGGTGAAAGCGCGTTCTTCTCCATCCGGCGCGGCGCCGAAACGGTGTGCCTGCTCCGGGAGGAGGGCAGCTTCCCGGTGCGGTCCTTCGTGCTGCACGAGGGCGTCCGCTTCCCGCTCGGGGTCGCTTCCGCCGGGACCGCCATCATGGCGTTCCTGCCCGAGGCCGAGCAGGAGGAACTGCTGGCGGACTGGCCCACGCACGCGGGCAGCTTCGCGGCAGCCCACACCGAGCCGCTGGTCCGCGCCAACCTGGCCGCGACGCGGCAGGCCGGCTACTCGGTGAATCCGGGGCTCGTGCTGGAAGGCAGCTGGGGGATGGGGGCGGCCGTCTTCGACCAGCGCGGGCGCCCGGCCTGGGCACTGTCGCTGACGGGTATCGAGCCGCGCTTCAAAGGCGAACGGCAAGAGATGCTCGGCCGACTCCTGATGGATGAGGCCCACCGGATCTCCACGCTGCTGCAGGGGCGCTAAAGCAGCATGGCCCGCCTCGCGAGGTGACAGTTAACGCCCATGTTCCCGCGGCACATGGGCGCTAACTGTCACCTCGGCGCTGCGTTACTTCCACCAGGTGTCGAAGATGGTGACCGGAACGGTGCGTTTGTGCCGGGTCCGGAGATATTTCTGTTCGATCAGCTCGGCTGCGGCCACGGGGATGTCGCGGCCCTCGAGGTAGTCGTCGATCGTGTCGTAGCCCAGGCCCAGTTCGTCCTCGTCGGTGCGGCCGGGCTGGCCGTCGAGGAGGTCGGCCGTGGGCACCTTCTCCCAGATCCGGGCCGGGGCGCCCAGCTCGGCGAGCAGGGCGCGGTTCTGGCGCTTGTTCAGTCCGAACAGCGGCAGGATGTCCGCGCCGCCGTCACCGTACTTGGTGAAGAAACCGGTGACCGATTCCGCGCCGTGGTCCGTTCCGATGACCAGGTAGTTGTGCTCGCCGGCGAGGGCGTACTGCGCGATCATGCGGGTGCGGGCCTTGGTGTTGCCCTTGTGGAAATCCGAGATCCCGTTGCCCACGGTCTTCTCGAATTCGTCCTCAAAGCCATCCACGGCCGCCGAGATGTTGAACGTCCACTCAGTCGTGGCCTGGATGAAGTCCAGAGCGGCCTGGGCGTCGTACTCGTCGTGCTGCACGCCATAGGGGAGGCGGACGGCGACGAAGTTGGCCTCCACGCCTTCGGCCGTGAGCTCTTCGACGGCAAGCTGGGCCAGCCGGCCGGCGAGGGAGGAGTCCAGCCCGCCGGAGATGCCGAGGACGAATCCCTTGGTGTGGGTCGCCGTGAGGTAGTCCTTGAGGAACGTGACGCGTTTGCGCACCTCCCCGGCGGGGTCAATCCGGGGCTGCACGCCCATTTCTTCGATGATCTTCGCCTGGAGTTCACGCATGACATAAAGCCTAGCCAGCAGTGTCAACCGCGCTCAACTGTGCCCCTCCGGCCTGGCGCTGTAAAGCTCCGGTGGCGCTGCGCAAAATACCTGGCGCTGCGCGAATACCCCTCGCGCTCACGGGGAACCGCCTGCAACCGCCCCGAAGACCCCTCCCGCGGCACCCCGCGCAGGCGTAGCGTATGGCCATGGAGAAGACCGGATGTGTGGTGGTCGGCGGCGGGCCGGCGGGGATGATGCTGGGACTGCTGCTGGCGCGGGCCGGGGTGCAGGTCACGGTGCTGGAGAAGCACAACGATTTCTTCCGGGACTTCCGCGGCGACACCGTCCATGCGTCCACCATCCGGCTCATCGATGAGCTGGGCCTGGGCGAGGAGTTCCGCCGGCTCCCGCAAAGCCGGCTGAGCAACGTCGCCTTCCCGGTGCCCGGAGGTCCGCCCGTGACCATGGGCAACTTCGATGCGCTGCCGCCGCCTTACAACTACGTGGCCATGATGCCGCAATGGGACTTCCTGAACTTCCTGGCCGACGCCGCCGCGCAGGAACCGTCCTTCAGCCTGCGGATGGGCCACAAGGCCACCTCGCTGGTCCGAAACGGCGGCCGGGTCACGGGCGTCCGCTATCGGACCGCGGACGGGGCCACGGGCGATCTCGGGGCGGACGTGGTGGTGGCGACGGACGGGCGCCATTCCGCGCTGCGCGCCGCGGCAGGCCTGGCCCCGAAGGAGTATCCCGTGCCGTTCGACACCTGGTGGTTCCGCCTGCCGCGGCTCGTCTCCGAGCGCGGCGAGATCGCGGGAATCGTCCCTGCCTTCGGCCGCGGCGAGGCACTGCTGGCGCTCAACCGCACCGACTACTTCCAGATGGGATACCTCGCGCCGAAGGGCACCGACGCCCGGATCCGCGCCGAGGGCGTTGAGGGCTTCCGACGCCGGATCGCGGGGCTCCGCCCGGATCTCTCCGACCGCGTGGACGCGATTGCCTCGCTGGAGGATCTGCACTGGCTGGACGTGCGCCTTGACCGGCTGCGCCACTGGCATATCAACGGGCTGCTCTGCATTGGAGACGCCGCCCATGCAATGTCACCGGCCGGCGGGGTCGGGATCAACCTGGCTATCCAGGACGCCGTGGCCGCCGCGGACTGCCTGGCCCCGGCGCTGCTCCGGGGCCGGGTCTCCCGCGGGGACCTGGCGAAAGTTGAACGACGGCGGCGGACACCCACCGTCGTCGTGCAGACTGTGCAGCGGGTGATGCACCGTCTGCTGTTCGAGCCGATCATGACCGGAACGCGGGCAGGGGCGCCGGCCGTGCTGCTATTCGTGGCGAGGCACCTCCCGGCCGTCGGCAAGGTGGTTCCGCGGTTCGTGGCTTTCGGGCCGCGGCCCGAACACGCCCCCGGGTTCGCCCGGCGCGCCCCGCAGCGCCGGTAGCGGCCTACGCCGGTCTCCGACGGGGAAATCATTGCCCCGGCGCTGAACGGTCTGCGAGCTCGACTACGCGGCCGGTGCGGGGCGTTCCGGCGGGTGGAACGCCAGCCTAGCCGTGGGCCTGGAGGTAGCCGATCAGTCCCTTCACCGTGGCCACCGCCGGGTAGTCCCGCTCCGGGATGTCGACGCCGGTGGCCGTGTCGATCGTTTCGACCAGCCGGAGGAAATCCAGCGAATCAAGCTCGAGGTCCTGCCGGAGCCGGGCGTCCTCGTCCACCTCGGCCAGATCCACGTCCGGCGCCACCTTGCCGATAGCCGCCTGCACCGCCGCCCGGGCGTCCTGTTCGTTCATGATTCCTCCCGTTTCACAGTTCCTCCGGTGTCTGCAGCAGCTCGTCGATCCGCGCCAGGTAGCGGCCCCCGCGCAGCCCGTCGCTGACCCGGTGGTCGGCGGAGAGAGTGGCTATGACAGCTGGCCGGACGCCGAGCATCCCGTTTTGGGCCCACGGTTGTTCCAGGACCCGGCCGAAGCCAACCATCGCGACCTGCGGGGGATAGATAACGCCGAAGACACTCTCCACCCCGAGGTCCCCCAGGTTCGTCACGGTGATGGTGGGGTCCGCCATTTCGGCGCGCTGCAGCCGTCCGGCCCGGGCGCGGCTGACGAGGTCCCTCAGCTGCTCCATCAGCACATCGACCGGCAGGGTGTCAGCATCGTGGATGGCCGGGGCCACCAGGCCGCCCTGGCGCAGGGCGACGGCAACACCGAGGTGCACGGACGCGCTGGGCCGGAAACCGCCGTCGTCGTCGTAGAACCCGTTCACCTCCGGGACGTCCCTGGCCGCGAGCGCCGCGGCCTTGAGCAGCAGCGCGGAGGGGACCAGCCGGGACGCGACCGGCCGCTGGGCATTGACGGACTGCATCCAGTCGACGGCGGCGCGCAGGTCCAGGGTGGTACTCAGGTAGTAGTGCGGGATGGTCTTCTTCGAGCGCGACATCAGGGCCCCGATGGCGCGGCGCAGGCTGGCCACGCGCTCGCGGGCCTCAGCAGGCTTCCCGGAAACCGCTGCCCCTGCGGCCGGGGGCCCGGGGACCCGCTCTTCGGCGGTGTCCTTCGCGGGAGCTTCCGGCGCGACTTCCGCCGGCACGGCCTCCGGCGCCCCGACCCCCCGCACGGCCACCCGAGGAGCGGCCGCCGGGTGGCTGGCCGCGGCGTGCTGAACGTCCGCCACGGTCACGGCACCCTCCGGTCCGGTGCCGGTGACGGTGGAAAGCTCGACGCCGAGTTCGGCGGCGAGACGCCTGGCCCGCGGCGCGGAACGGACCCGTGCCCCGGACGGCATGGCCGCCACGGCGTGCTCCACATCGGCCCGGGTGATGGCGCCGCCCTTGCCGGTGCCGTGGATCCCGGCCGTGTCGACGCCCAGCCGGTGTGCCAGGTGCCGCACCGGAGGAGCGATCGGGGGCGCGATCGGTGGAGTTTCCGGGGCCGTCGCGGCCGCGGCCCGGACCGGAGGCGCCGGCGCCTCCTGACGCGGAGCCCCCACCTCGGCCGGGGTCTGTGTGATCCTGGCCAGCGGGGTGCCCACCGGTACGGTTTCGCCGAGGTCCACGAGCAGTTCGGCGACGACCCCCTCCTGGAAGGACTCCACATCCATGACCGTCTTGTCGGTGTCCACCACCGCCACCAAGTCCCCGCGGCGCACGTAGTCACCGGGCTTGACCAGCCACTCGACGATCTTGCCGTGCTCCATGTCAGCCCCGAGGGACGGCATCAGGAAGTCACCCACTGGCCGCGACCGCCTCCTTGGCTGCGGCCACAATCCGCTCGACGGACGGCAGTGCGGCCATCTCCAGGTGCTTGGAGTAGGGGATCGGCACTTCGGCGCTGCAGACCCGGCCCACCGGGGCATCCAGGTCGTAGAACGCGTGCTCGGTGATCCGGGCGCTGATCTCGGCGGAGATGCTTCCGCTGCGCCACCCCTCATCCACCACCACCGCCCGGTGGGTCCTGCGCACCGAGGCGAGGATGGCGGCCTCGTCGAGCGGCCGCAGCGTGCGCAGGTCCAGCACCTCCGCGTCGATGCCCTCGTCCGCGAGCTGTCCGGCGGCGTCGAGCACTGCCGGAAGGGTTCCGCCATAGGTGATCAGCGACAAGTCGTCCCCGGCGCGCCGGACCGCGGCGGTATCGATGTCCACCGGGCCGGCGTCGTCGTCGAGCTCCCCGGTCACGTTGTAGAGCGAGCCGTGCTCGAAGATCAGTACCGGGTCGGGATCCTCCAGCGCGGTCCACAGCATGCCGCGGGCGTCGGCGAGCGTGGCGGGGGCGAGGATGCGCAGCCCGGGGATGTGCGCGTACCAGCCCTCCAGGCTGTGCGAATGCTGTGCCCCCAGCTGGCGGCCTGCGCCCGTGGTCATCCGGATCACGATGGGGACGTTGAACTGTCCGCCGGACATGTGCAGCAGTGAGGCGGCATTGTTCACGATCTGGTCCAGCGCGAGCAGGCTGAAATTGACGGTCATGATTTCCACGATCGGGCGCATTCCGCCGAGCGCCGCCCCGATTCCCGCTCCGACAAAGCCGGACTCCGAGAGCGGCGTATCGCGGATCCGCCCGGGCCCGAATTCCTCCAGCAGGCCCAGGCTGACCGCGAAGGATCCGCCGTACGCCCCGACGTCCTCACCCATCAGGAAAACCCGCTCGTCGCGGAGCATGGCGTCGCGGATGCCGGCCCGGAGTGCCTCGCGGTAGCTGGATTTCATGGCTCAAGCCCTTCGCCGGTGGTCGGTCCGGCGCCACGCTCGCTGTACACGAAGCGGGTGAGGTCCTGCACCGGTTCGGGCGTTCCGGCTTCGGCAAATTCGACGGCGGCGGCGACCTCCGCGTCGGCGTCCGCCTCGAGCTGTTCCCAGTCCTGCGTGGAGAGCTGGCCTGCGGCCTCCATCGTGGCGCGCAGCAGGCTGATGGGGTCACGTTCGAGCCAGCGGGCGACTTCGGCTTTGTCGCGGTAGCGTTCCGGGTCGAACATCGAGTGCGCCCGGAAACGGTAGGTGCGCAGCTCCAGGAAGTGCGGTCCGCCGCCGGAACGGACGGCGTCCACGGCGCGCCGGGCCGTTTCCTCGACGGCCAGGACGTCCATGCCGTCCACCGCCCACGCCGCGATCTCGTAGGCGGCAGCCTTGAGCGCGATGTCCGTCTGTGATTCCGAGCGGCCCAGCGCAGTGCCCATGGCGTAGAGGTTGTTCTCGCAGCAGAACAGCACGGGCAGCTGCCACAGCGCGGCGAGATTGAGGCTTTCGTGGAATTCCCCCTCCGCGACAGCGCCTTCGCCGAAGAAGCACACGGTCACGCGGGAGCGCCCGGCCATCTTGTCCGCGAGGGCCAGCCCGACGGCCAGCGGCAGCCCCCCGGCGACGATCGCGTTCCCGCCGAAGAAACGGGTGGCGGCGTCGAACAAATGCATGGACCCGCCGCGGCCGCGGCAGCAGCCCTCCACGTAGCCGTACATCTCGGCGAGGATCGCCCCCGCGGGGACACCGCGCAGGAGGGCGTGGCCGTGCTCCCGGTAGGTGGCGACGACGGCGTCCTCCGGGGCCAGGGATTCCAGCACCCCAACCGCGACGGATTCCTCGCCGATGTAGACGTGCAGGAAGCCGCGGATCTTGGCGGCGCTGTACAGCTCGACGCATTTCTCCTCAAGCCGGCGGACGCGGAGCATCTGCAGCAGCAGGTGCCGCCCGTGCGCGGGGTCCAGGCGGCTTCCGGGCGGCGGATCCAGGGGCCCGGTCATGGCCGTGGCTCCGGCTGGTGTCCGTCCGGCTGGTGTCCGTCCGGTTCCGGCGCACCGGCCGGGGTCTCGATTGTGGAGGTGTCGCCCTCCGGGAGTCCCAGTTCGCGGGCCTTGAGCAGGCGCCGGAGGATCTTGCCGCTGCGGGTCCGGGGCAGGGCCGTGGTGAAGTCCAGCAGCCGGGGTGCCACCGCCGGGCCGAGCCGTTTGCGGGCGAAGCCGATGATCTCCAGCTGCAGTTCCTCGGAGGGCTCCCAGCCGGGCCGCAGTTCCACGAACGCCTTGACCACCTCGCCGGCGACCGGGTCGGGAACCCCGATCACCCCGGCTTCGGCCACAGCCTCATGTTCCATCAGCGAGCTCTCCACCTCGAACGGGCCGATCAGGTGCCCGGAGGACTTGATGACGTCGTCGCCGCGTCCGACGAACCAGTAGTAGCCGTCGGCGTCGCGCTTGGCGAGGTCGCCGGTGAGGTACCAGCCGCCTACGAAGCAGCGGCGGTAGCGTTCCTCCTCATGCAGGTAGCCGCGGAACATCGACGGCCAGCCCGGCCGCAGTGCCAGTTCACCGACGGCGTCCGGTGCCGTCACGAGGACCGCCTCGCCGTTGAGGACGACCGGCTTGTCCTGGGCATCCCGGGCCACGATGCCCGCCTCGACGCCGGGCAGCGGCCGGCCCATCGAGCCGGGGCGGATCTCCGTGGCGGCGAAGTTGGAAATCATGATGCCCCCGGTTTCGGTCTGCCACCAGTTGTCATGCACGGGCTGGCCGAAGGCCTCCTGGCCCCAGACGACGACCTCGGGGTTGAGCGGTTCCCCGACGCTGGCGACGAAGCGCAGCGCGGACAGGTCATGGCCCCGGGCGCGGTCCGCCCCGGCCTTCATCAGCATCCGCAGCGCCGTGGGGGCGGTGTACCAGACGGTGACGTGCTGTTCGGCGAGGATCCGGTACCAGCGGTCCACGTCCATTTCCTCTTCGTCCACGATGGTCGTCACGCCGTGGGTCAACGGCGCGATCACGCCGTACGAGGTTCCGGTGACCCAGCCGGGGTCGGCCGTGCACCAGTACACGTCCTCCGGGTGCAGGTCCAGGGCGGCGGTGCCGGTCGCGTGGTGCGCGGTGACGGCGTCGTGCACGTGGATGGCGCCCTTTGGGGTCCCGGTGGTTCCGGACGTGAAGTGCAGCAGGGCCATGTCCTCGGCCTGCGTCGCGGCGATCCCGCCGTCGGCCGGGGCTGCGCGCATCAGCGCGGCGAGGTCCAGCGTGCCTGGCTCCGGGCGGCCGTCGGCGTCGGTCAGTAGGACGTGCTGGAGTTCCGGGAGCGAGTCGCGGAGGTGGGCGATTTTCTTCCGGTAGAGAGCCCGGGTGGTGACCAGGGCCCGGCCGGATCCGAGCTGCAGCCGCTGGCGGACCGGTTCCGGGCCGAAGGCGGAGAACAGCGGGCAGAAGACGCTGGCATTCTTCAGCGTGCCCAGCACCGCAATGTACAGCGCCGGTCCGCGCCCGGTGAGCGAGAAGACGCGCTCGCCGCGCCCGACGCCCAGGCTGCGCAGCACTCCGGCGAAGCGGCTGGTTTGTTCCGCGAGTTCGGCAAAGGTCAGGGAGTGGCTGCTGCCGTCGGCCCGCACGAACCGCAGCGCCTCGCGACCGGCATGCCCCCCGGCGGCGTGCCGGTCCACTGCCTCATAGGCGATATTGACGCCGCGGCCACCGGGCAGCCCGGAGAGTTGATGCCGGGCTTCGTCCCAGGTGAAGGCGGCATAGGCTGCGTCATAATCCACGAGGTTCGGCCGGACCCGGAAGTTGCCGACGTCTTTGGGAATCGCGGGCCAGCGGGTCGAAGGTTCCGTTCCTGCCGTCATGGTTCCATCGCACTCCTGCCCGGCAAGGGTTCCTAGAGGACAAAGACCCGGCGCCGGACCGGGGGCCTTCGGAAGGCTGCCCGGCATCAACGGCCCGGAGGGGGATCCGGCGCCGGCCAGCCACTAAACTGGGTCCCATGACTGCCAACAGTGCCCCTGCAGCTGACACCGCTGCCGCCCGTGCCCGCCTGCTTGAACTGATCAAGGAGCTGGCCGTCGTGCGCGGCAAGGTCATCCTCTCCAGCGGCGCCGAGGCCGACTACTACATCGACCTGCGTCGGATCACGCTGCATCACGAGGCCGCCAAGCTCGTCGGCCAGGTCATGCTCTCACTGCTGGACGACGCCGGCATCGACTTTGAGTGCGCCGGCGGACTCACCATGGGTGCCGACCCGGTGGGCACCGCTGTTATGCACGCCGCCGTCGACGCCGGACGCCCCGTGGACGCG
Source organism: Arthrobacter sp. UYEF36 (assembly GCF_040547025.1). Lineage (NCBI taxonomy): Bacteria > Bacillati > Actinomycetota > Actinomycetes > Micrococcales > Micrococcaceae > Arthrobacter > Arthrobacter sp. UYEF36. The sequence goes on along the minus strand of NZ_JBEPOX010000006.1, from coordinate 151,418 downwards.
TTCGTGGTCCGCAAGGCGCAGAAGTCCTACGGCATGGGCCGCCAGGTGGAAGGCCCCGCCGTCGAGGGCCGCAAGGTGCTGGTGCTGGAGGACACCTCCACGACCGGAGGCTCCGCGCTGACCGCCGTCGAGGGTGTCCGCAGGGCCGGCGGCAACGTGGTCGCCGTCGCCGTGATCGTGGACCGCGACACCGGTGCCAAGGAAAAGATCGAGGCAGAGGCCGGTGTTCCCTACCTCTTCGCTTTCGGCAAGGACGAACTCGGCCTCAGCTAGGAGTTCCTCCTTCAGCGGACGCGTGTGGACGGTGCATAGGCCGTGAATTATCATTTGGGAATACCCACCACACCCCTCCGGAGACCAAGCGCCATGCTCCTGCCCGAAGAAATCCTCGAATCTGAACCCCTCAGCACCGTTGACCAGATCCAGAACCTCATTCTGGACAGCGCCGATTTTGAGGACTTCCTCAACGAACTCGCTCGTTTCTCCGCCCATCAGGTAGCCGGCGCGGGCGACGATGCCCTGTGCGGCATCACCCTGCTGCGCGACCGCAAGGCCGCGACCATCGGCTGGAGCAGCGATTCCGCCCGCGAAGTGGACGAAATCCAGTACCGGCTCTCGCAGGGCCCGTGCCTGACGGCGGCGCAGGAAGAACGCGAAGTCTACGTTCCGGACCTCTTCGATGAGGACCGCTGGGGGCCGGACTATGCCAACGCCGTCGCGTCGCACGGCCTTCGCTCGGTGCTTTCCGTGCCGTTCCACCTGCAGGGCGAGGCCCAGGCGGCATTGAACCTGTATTCGGACGCGCCGCACAAGTTCGACGGCGACGTTGCCGCCCGGGCCCGCGGCTACACCCGTCAGATCTCACAGGCGCTCCGGCTCGCCGTCCGCTTCTCCCTGCACACTGACAGCGCCACCAACCTGCGGGCCACCCTCGAGTCCCGCACCGTGATCGACATGGCGATCGGGATTGTCATGGCGCAGAACCGCTGCAGCCAGGAGGCAGCAGTCAGGATCCTCACCGACGCGTCCAGCAACGGGAACGTCAAGCTGCGTGACATCGCCACCTCCCTGGTCCAGTCCGTGGGGGGCACCGCGTCCCGGACCCACTTCGAGGAACCCGGCCAGCGAGAAGCCGGCTAAACAGGCAGTGTCACGTGCTAACCGGTAGGGCCATATGACTTGTGCGCACCCCCTGCGGCCTATACGCTGAACGAGGTTGAGCCGTCGGCCATAGACACCCTTTTTTGGAGTACCTATGGACACCTCGTTGAACGCCCAAGCCAAGCTGGACATCGCCTCTGATGTCCTCCGGATCGATGTCCGGGGGAGCCTCACGCAGCACTCCCGCCCCACTCTGATGCAGCTGATCCAGCGCGCCCGCCGGATGGGCATCACGTCCCACATCCGGGTGAATCTCGGCAATGCCGCGTTCGTGGAATCCTCGGCGCTGGCCGGCCTCCGCAACGACCTCAACGCTATCGACGGCGCCGCAGCGCTCGTCGACACCGCCGGCGCCCTGCCGAGCTCAGCCGGCGTGTCCCTCGAGCTGAACCCGTATCTGGAAACCGCCGTCGCCGCGCTGCCGTCGCTCGATCTCTCGGCGGACTTTACCGCGTCCATTGACACCTCCGGGACCCGCCCGCTGAACGTCTTCTCCGACGCCGAGCTGCTCGCCGCGAGCGACTCCGTGTTTGGTCTGCTGGACAACCCGGCGGACATGGCCCGCTCGCAGCTGCTCGCGACCTATAACGAAATCGGCCTTGAAATCAGCCGCCGCGAAGTCGGCCTGGAAACCGTCGGGCGCGACGTCGGCCTGGAAATCAGCCGCCCCGAAGCGGGCCGGGAACCGGAACCGGTCTAGGCGGCGCCACCCGGCCAGGCTGTAACTGAGCTGTTATTCGGCGTCGTTTTTATCCGTGTTCTTCGGTGGCTACGGTAGAGATGTGCCGCGTGAGCCTGAAGTTGAGGATGTGGGCGGGGCCGGCCATGCCGACGCCCGTGTGCTTCGGCACGCCGCTGAGCTCAAGCGGTTATCCCGGCGGGGCTTTCTGATCGGTACGGGCGCCGCCTCCGTGCTGGCGGCGGACATGCTGTTCACCCGGCGTGTGCAGGCCGAGCGCCGCGTGCATAGAGTCCTCACGGTGCCGGACGAGACGGCGGAGAGATACTTTCCCAACGCCAGCTGGTTCCTCTTTCCAGGCTATAAGACCAGCTGGGAGGAAGCCCTGTGGATCCTGAATACGCTGCGCGGTGCGCTGAACAAGCGAGGCCAGCTCGCCGCCGTCGGATACTCCAATGTGGGCATCGACATCGACGAAATCGTGATCGCCGTGGTCGAGCACGCGCGGGCGCATCAGCTGACCACGTTCTACTTCTACGGCCACAGCTTCGGCGGCATGGTGGCCACCCAGGTCGCCGCCCGGCTCCGGGAACTGCACGGGATTGAGGTGGCGTTCATCCTGCTGGACTCCAGCCCGTGCAGCAAGTACGACGTGCTGGACCAAAGCTGGTTTGAGGGGGTCGTGTTCCTCTACGAGAGCGGATTCCGGTTCCCCTCGGTGTTGCGCGGCGGCTACGAACTGGGTGAGCGAATGCTGCACAAGGACGAGCGCAGTTGGGGACAGGTGGTGGACCAGACCCTGGAACAGCTCTCGCCGATTGCGCCCTCCAGCGTGCTGATCCAGTCCGAGTCCGCCTACATCTACCACTTCGACGCCACCCGCTTCGCGGGAAATCTCGGCGGGACGCGGATGGCCTTTATCGGCAACCCGCGGGACAGGACGGTCGACTACGAGACAGCCCGTGACACGTGGTCGTTGACCTTCAAGGCCAACATGGTTGCAGATTCACTGCGGACCGACGGCGCGCGGCCGGCGCACGCCAGCCCGGGCTGGAATTCGTTCGTTTACCGGCCCCTCATTGAGGAGCTGCAGGACCAGTTCATCCCGCTGCCCTCCGGCGGAGGCAAGAAAACCGTCGTCTAGTGCGGGGTCCTAGATCTGGTTCTTCAGGTCGGCCACCGAGTTCAGGATCTGGTTGGGCCGGAAGGGGTAGGCGGCGATGTCATCCTTGTGGGTGATACCGCTGAGCACCAGCACCGTGTGCAGCCCCGCTTCCATCCCCGCGATGATGTCGGTGTCCATCCGGTCACCGATCATGGCCGTGGTTTCTGAATGCGCGTCGATCTGGTTCATGGCTGAGCGGAACATCATCGGGTTCGGCTTGCCCACAATGTAGGGTTCCCGGCCGGTGGCCTTCGTGATGAGCGCCGCGATCGCGCCGGTGGCCGGCATGGGGCCGTCCTTCGAGGGCCCGGTCGCGTCCGGGTTGGTGGCGATGAACCTCGCCCCGCCCAGGATCAGCCGGATGGCCATGGTGATGGCTTCAAAGGAGTAGGTGCGGGTCTCGCCGAGCACCACGAAGTCGGGATCCTGGTCGGTGAGGATAAAGCCGGCCTCGTGCAGCGCCGTCGTCAGGCCCGCTTCGCCGATCGTGTAGGCGCGGTTGCCGGAATCCGAGCCGCGCACCTGGTCCTTGAGGAACTGGGCGGTGGCCAGGGCGGAGGTCCAGATGTTCTCTTCCGGGATTTCCAGGCCCGAGCTCTTCAGCCTGGCGGCGAGGTCCCGGGGCGTGAAGATCGAGTTGTTGGTCAGGACGAGGAAGCGCTTGGACGTGTCCACCCAGCGCTGGATGAGTTCAGCGGCGCCCGGGATGGGCTGGTTTTCGTGGACCAGGACACCGTCCATGTCGGTCAGCCAGCACTCGATCTCCTGGCCGCTGCGGTACACGGATTTCGATGAAAGCACGTGGTCCGAGTCTTCCCTGTGGTCTGCCTGCTGCTCCGCCATGCTGTCCTCCGCCGATAATGTGCCGATGCCAGTCCCAGTCTAATGTTGAGTCGTGACTGAACCAGAGATACCCAGCGAAACCCTGTCCGGCACTGTGGCCGAGGCGGAGGCCAAAGCGGAGGTCGGCGTCGGCCCCTGGGTAGGGGAACTGCCGGAGGGTGATCACTGGGACCCGGACCTGCTGGCGGACGGGGACCGCCGCAACGTGGTGGACAAGTACCGCTACTGGAAGCACGAGGCGATCATCGCGGACCTGGACTCCAAGCGGCACAACTTCCATATCGCGATCGAAAACTGGCAGCACGACATGAACATCGGCACGGTCGTGCGCAGCGCCAACGCGTTCCTGGCCAAGGAAGTCCACATCATCGGTCGACGCCGGTGGAACCGCCGCGGGGCCATGGTCACCGACCGGTACCAGCACATCCGCCATCACCCGACCGTCGCCGAGTTCGTGGAGTGGGCGCAGGGGGAGGGCCTGGCGATCATCGGCATCGACATCTTCCCGGACTCCGTCCCGCTGGAAACCTACGAACTGCCCAGGGACTGCGTGCTGGTGTTCGGCCAGGAGGGCCCGGGACTTTCCCCCGAGGTCCACGAAGCGGCCGTGGACACTTTGTCGATCGAGCAGTTCGGTTCCACACGCTCGATCAACGCCGCCTCGGCCGCAGCCATCGCGATGCACGCCTGGATCCGCCGGCACGTGTTCAACCAGCTCCCGGGGTAGGGGAGGGAGCGGCCGCGCGAGCTGTTATCCCCGCGAACGGGATCACCCGCGGGCGAGTATTACAGGCGCGAGTGACCGGAGACACTGCCCGGGCGCAGGAATGGCTAGGATGGTTCCTAGCCGACGAGGTTCACTCCAGAGTGAACCCAGCCCGCCGACGAAATTCACTTTAGGAGTCAGCATGCCCATTGCAACCCCAGAGATCTACTCCGAGATGATCGACCGCGCTAAGACGGGTGGCTTCGCGTTCCCCGCCGTTAACGTCACGTCCTCCCAGACCCTGAACGCGGCCCTCCGCGGCTTCGCCGAGGCCGAGTCCGACGGTATCGTCCAGGTCTCCACCGGAGGCGCCGCCTACTGGTCCGGCGCCTCCACCAAGGACATGGTGGCCGGCTCGCTCGGCTTCGCCGCGTTTGCCCGCGAAGTCGCCAAGAACTACGGCGTCAACATCGCCCTGCACACGGACCACTGCCCCAAGGACAAGCTGGACGGCTTTGTCCTGCCGCTGCTGGCAGCCTCCGAAGCCGAGGTGAAGGCCGGCCGCAACCCGCTCTTCAACTCCCACATGTGGGACGGCTCCGCCGAGACCCTGCAGGAAAACCTGCGCATCGCCCGTGAGCTGCTGGAGCGCACCGCCGCCGCCAAGATGATCCTCGAGGTCGAGATCGGCACTGTCGGCGGCGAGGAGGACGGCGTCGAGAACGCCATCAACGACAAGCTGTACACCACGGTCGAGGACGCCCTCGCCACCATCGACGCCCTCGGCTCCGGCGAAAACGGCCGCTACATCACGGCGCTGACCTTCGGCAACGTGCACGGCGTCTACAAGCCCGGCGGCGTCAAGCTCCGCCCGGAGATCCTCAAGGACATCCAGGAGCAGGTCGGCGCCAAGATCGGCAAGGCCAACCCGTTCGACCTGGTGTTCCACGGCGGCTCCGGCTCCTCCGAGAAGGAGATCGCCGACGCCGTCTCCTACGGTGTCATCAAGATGAACATCGACACCGACACCCAGTACGCCTACACGCGCCCCGTGGTGGACCACATGTTCCGCAACTACGACGGCGTGCTGAAGATCGACGGCGAGGTCGGCAACAAGAAGCTGTACGACCCGCGCGTCTGGGGCGCCTCCGCCGAGGCCGGCCTCGCGGCCCGCGTGGTCGAGGCTGCCCAGCAGCTCGGCTCCACCGGCAAGACGTTCTAGGCATGTCGGACGAGTTCCGCAAGAACCTGATGGGTCCCGAGCCCACACTCCTGCCTGCCGAGACCGATGTCTATGCAGCGCTGGATGGGGGCCAGGAAGCCCTGGACCTGGTGGAAAAGCACCCGACCTCCTCGCTGCTCTGGGCCGTGCTGGCCGAGGAAGCCTGGAAAGAGGGCCGGACCATCGATTCCTATGCCTACTCCCGTGTCGGCTACCACCGCGGCCTGGATTCGCTGCGCCGCAACGGCTGGCGCGGCGTCGGGCCCATCCCGTGGGAACACGAACCGAACCGCGGCTTCCTGCGGGCCCTGTATTCGCTGGGCCGGGCGTCCGCGGCGATCGGCGAGGCCGAGGAACCGGAGCGGATCGAGAAGTTCCTCAAGGACTCGGACGCCGCCGCCAAGGCAGCCATCGAAGCCGAGAAGCGCTAACCACAACGCGGGGTCACCTACGGCCCATTCCACACCCTGGGATGGGCCTTAGGTGACCCCGCGTTGGTAGTTAAAGTACGACGGCGGGCGTCCACCAGTAGGTGCCGCCCGCCGTCGTTCGTTTCAGAAGTTAGCTGGTCTTGGCCAGACCGGTGCGGGCCATGGCGTCCGCGTAGACGGTGCCCATCTCTTCGAGGTACTGCTCCTGGCGCGCCGGGGTGCCGGCGAAGGCGCGGCCGCTGAGCGAGCGGACCTTGTACGTCTTGAGGCCGCGGCGCCAGATCATGGGCACTTCGGTTTTGAGGAGCAGGTTCGCGAGGCGGTTGGCCTCCGTGCCGTGAGCCACAATCACTGAGGCGCGGGGCACGACGGCGAGGAACTTCAGCAGCGGCTTCAAACCTGCGGAAATCTGGTCCGGCGTGAACTTGCCGTTAGGCTCGCCCGGGACGTACCAGGGGTGGACGTTCCAGGGCATGACGTACTCAGGGCGCAGGCCGAGCTTCCACTGGACGCCGAGCAGGCGGGTGGCCGCCTCCTCGTCCCCGGCGGTGATGAAGCCAGACTCATCCTCGGTCCCGATGTTGGAGAAGAGGCTGATGATGCGGCACTCGTCCACGTCGTGCATGGGGTCCACATAGGGGACATTGGTGCCAGCTTTGGTTGCCTGCAGCGTGTCGCACAGCTCGTTGACAGCCGCGACGCTAGGTTCGTAGCGGCGGCTCAGAAGCTGTTCGCGGGAATTTTCAGTGGCCAAGGCTGTCATATATTGCTGAGTCTCCTGCGGGATTGGTGAAGCTGCCAGACCGTACGCGGGCACGCCGAGCACCGGGCACGCCAAGTACGGTGTGGTTTGAAAATGTGGTGTTGACCGATTCCTGGTCGATCTTTATTAGTCTATCAAGCCCTGCGAAATGACGTTTCTTCCGGACGCCTGGTTACCAGAGCCGGGTGGTGGCGCGGCGGGCGCCTTCCCCCAGGGATTCCAGCTTGGCGAAGGCGATTTGCGGGTGCACGCGGCCGCCAAGGCCGCAGTCTGTGGAGGCGATCACATTTTCCCGGCCCACCAATGTGGCGAAGCGTACGATCCGGTCCGCCACCAGATCGGGGTGCTCCACGACGTTGGTGGCATGGGAGACGACGCCGGGGATGATGACTTTTCCGTCGGGGAGCTTGGTGTCCTCCCAGACGCGCCATTCGTGCTCGTGGCGGACGTTGGCGGCCTCGAAGGAGTAGCCGCCCGCATTGATCTGCAGCACGGAGCCGATGATGTCCGCGAAAGGGATATCCGTGGTGTGCGGGCCGTGCCAGGAACCCCAGCAGACGTGCAGCCGGATCTGCTCCTGGGGAAGGTCCCGCAGGGCCCAGTTTGTGGCTTCAACCCTGAGCTGGATGAATTTGAGATAGTCCGACAGGCTCGGTTCAAGGTTGATCTGGTCCCAGCTTTCGGCCAGCGACGGATCGTCGAGCTGGACCGTGAGCCCGGCGTCGATGATGGCTTTGTACTCCTCCCGCATGGCGTCCGCGCAGGCGTAGAGGAGTTCCTCGTCGGTCTTGTAGTACTCGTTGGCGACGCGGGCGCAGGAACCGGGGGAGAGGGAGGCAACGAAGCCTTCGGTCAGCCCGGCGGCGGTCAGGCCGGTGTTGAGGTTGGCGATGTCCGAGCCCACGAGGGCCTGCCCGGTGTAGTGCAGCGGGCCGGCAATCTTCGGCTGCGTGACACTCTTGCGGTGCGCCAGGATTCCGGAGGACGGATCGTTGTAGGCCTCGTCGAACTTCTGCCGGTCGCGCCGGTCCGGGAAGGAGGTCAGCACGATGTTTCCCGGTGTGGAGCGGTGCACCGCGGCGTCAGCCCAGCGGTCCACCTCCGTCGGCTCGAGGCCGCCGAGCCGGCTGAAGGAATAGTTCCACCACGCGCCGTAGTCCACCGAGCTGGACATCGTGTGCCCGTATTCGCCGTCGTTGGGGATATCGATGCCGAGGTCCTTCTGGCGCTGGACGATGTCCCCCACGGAGGTTTCCAGCAGATCCAGGAACTCGGGGGTGATGCCGTCTGCTTCCTTGGCCTCGTTCGCGGCGATGAGCTCGGGGGTGCGGGGCAGCGAGCCGGCATGGGTGGCCCGGATATGGTCGGTGTTCTGGCGCATGGGGCGCTTCCTTTCCATCGGTCCTGGCGGTAGCACCGTTGCCGTCACATTGCTGTGTCCGGGCAGGGTTGCTGCGGCGTCAACTGTCCAGGTCCCTCGGCCGCTCGGGATGGTCAACTCTCACTTAATTCCACCGGGCGGGCTTGCGCAAGCCCGTGCGCCGAAGTTCCGCTGGCTGGACGCCGGCCCGCAAGCCGCGCCCGGCGGGAAGTCCATTGGATGGTCAAATGAGCTGCCGCGACCGTCATCGGCTAAACTTGGGTGGTAAGAGCCCCGGACTCTGGCGTTGATGGACAAAGCACAGCGGTAGATTCGGGGCATTCTCATGAACGGCGCTGAGCTCCGGTGACCACCCCGGTGAGTCATACGGACTTTGGCCCGAACGAATGGGGGAGGATCCCATGCCAGCAATCGTGATCGTCGGAGCCCAATGGGGCGACGAAGGCAAAGGTAAGGCCACTGACCTGCTTGGTGGCCGAGTCGACTACGTCGTCAAGCCCAACGGCGGCAACAACGCCGGGCACACCGTCGTCGTAGGCGGTGAGAAGTATGAGCTCAAGCTCCTTCCGGCCGGCATCCTGAGCCCGAACGCGGTTCCGATCATCGGCAACGGCTGCGTGGTGAACCTTGAGGCGCTGTTCCAGGAAATCGATGGCCTCGAAGCCCGCGGCGCCGACACCTCCAAGCTGCGCGTCTCCGCCAACGCCCACCTCGTGGCGCCTTACCACCAGGTCCTGGACAAAGTCACCGAGCGGTTCCTTGGCTCCCGCGCCATCGGCACCACCGGCCGCGGCATCGGCCCGGCCTACATGGACAAGGTGGCCCGCCTCGGCATCCGCGTGCAGGACGTCTTCGACGCCTCGATTCTGCGGCAGAAGGTCGAAGGGTCGCTGCGCCAGAAGAACGAACTCCTGGTCAAGGTCTACAACCGCCGCGACATCGAGGTTGACGAGATCGTGGACTACTTCCTGTCCTTCGCCGAGCGCCTCCGCCCGCTGGTCATCGACAGCACCTACGTCCTGAACACCGCCCTGGACGAGGGCAAGGTGGTCCTCATGGAGGGCGGCCAGGCCACCTTCCTGGACGTCGACCACGGCACGTACCCCTTCGTGACCTCCTCGAACCCGACGGCCGGCGGCGCCTCCGTGGGCTCGGGCATCGGCCCCACCCGCATCTCGCGCTCCATCGGCATCATCAAGGCGTACACCACCCGGGTGGGCGCAGGTCCGTTCCCCACCGAACTGTTCGACGACATGGGCGTGTACCTGCAGAAGACGGGCGGCGAGTTCGGCGTCAACACCGGCCGGCCGCGCCGCTGCGGCTGGTACGACGCCGTACTGGCGCGCCATGCCTCCCGCGTCAACGGTTTCACGGACTACTTCGTCACCAAGCTGGACGTGCTCACCGGCATCGAGCAGATCCCGGTCTGTGTGGCCTACGACGTCGACGGCGTCCGGCACGATGAAATGCCGATGACGCAGACCGAGTTCCACCACGCCAAGCCGATCTTCGAGTTCTTCGAAGGCTGGACCGAGGACATCACCGGCGCCCGCACCCTGGAGGACCTCCCGGAGAACGCCAAGAACTACGTGCTGGCCCTGGAGAAGCTCTCCGGCACGCGCTTCTCGGCGATCGGCGTCGGACCGGACCGCGACCAGACCATCGTGATCAACGACCTGATCAACGACTGACGTTCCAGAAGCTGACGCACGACGGCGGCGGGTCACCTGAAAAGGTGGCCCGCCGCCGTCGTTAAAGCCGTTTGGGTCCACCGCAGTGCCGGTCCGAAAAGAAAAACAGAAACTACCGCCCGGTGCGTAACCTTTTGGGGCATCCCGGCGATTACCCCTTTGTAAGCGCCGCCGGAGCATGGACCCCCCACCAGGACTCCGGCCGGCCTTCCACTGCAAGTGCAGGCCGGCGTCCGCCCCCATCGGGCGCTGGCCGGCCTTCCACTGAAGGCGGGGCTGTTGACTGCCCCACCTGGCCGCAGCCGGCCCGCACACAAAAACAAAGGATGTACGTTTCTTATGAAGAGTGTTAGCAAGACCACCAAGATTGCTGTCGGCGCCGCGATTCTCGCCGTCGGAGGATTCTCCGGCATCGGCCTGGCCAACGCGGCCCAGGTTTCGAACACCCGGCAGGCTGAAGTGACCCCCGCTGCGCCCGCCGTCCCGGCAGTCCCCGCGGTTCCGGCGGCACCTGAACTTCCCGCCGAGCCGGCCGTCCCCGCCGCGCCCGCCGTCCCGGCGTCCCCGTCCGTCGACGGCTCCGCCGAAGCGGACGTCAGCGTTGCGGACACTGACGGATCCGCGTCAGCTGGCAAGGACGGTGCCACCGCCGAGGCTGCCGCCAACGCCAAGGGCGCTGCAGAGGCCAAGGCCCACGCCGACGTGACCGTCGCTGTTCCGGCTGTCCCGGGTTCCAAGGGTGTGCCGGCTGTTCCGGCAATCCCCGCCGTTCCGGCCATTCCGACCCTCCCGTCGGATGAGCTGCCTAAGCTCAACAAGTAAGCAGCAAACGCCTTCCTGGAGGCGCCCCGGGGTGCGGCCGCTAGAATTGCCAGCGCCGCACCCCAGCAGCAACCGGAAGGACAACCTCTTGGCAGAGCAGCTAAGCGATGATGAATTGTCAGCAGCACAGGCTGGCGACCCATCAGGTTTTAGCGCGGTCTACACGGTCATTTCACCCGCGGTGCTCGGCTACTTCCGGGCCCGCGGGGTGAACGACGCGGAGGCGCTCACCCACGACGTCTTCGTCGATGTCCTGCCGAAACTGGCCACGGTCACCGGCGGCCACGCCGGCCTGCGGACCTTCATTTTCTCGGTTGCCCACGCCCGGCTGGTGGACCACCACCGGCGGGCCGAACGCACCCCGTACCTGGCCGAGTACGACCCCCGGGACGACGCGCGGTACGTCCCTTCCGCCGAGGACGAGGTGCTCAGCTCGCTGGGCGGCATTGCAGGCTCGCTCTCCCAGCTCAACGAGGAGCAACGGGAGGTACTGGTCCTGCGGATCGTCGCGGACCTGTCCATCGAACAAGTGGCCCGCATCATGAACAAGACGCCGGGCGCCATCAAACAGCTTCAACGACGCGGGCTCAGCGCCCTGCGCGAACTCGTCACCGAAAAGGACCACGCAGCATCATGACCGGCACACGCGAACCCCAGCAGGAGGGCCCCATCCAGGCAATGCTCCGTGATGCCGGCCTCGAGTCTTCCACCGAACTCCGCCGCTCGCTGGAACAGCTCGGCGCCCTTGTCCCGGACCGCGCCCCAGCACCCCGCGCCGACCTCGCGGCGCTCTTGGCCGCCGGCAGCGACGACTCCCTTCCGGCGGGCGTTGCGAGCCTGGCCGGGCGCCGCGGCCGGAAGCGCAGGCTCGCAATCGTCGGCGGCGCTGTCCTGGGTGCGATGACTCTTGGTGCCGGCGCCGTGGCTGCCTCCAGCGAGGTCTTCCGCGAGAACATCAGCCATACCGTGGGCACCATTTTCCAGCCTTCCGGCCAGACGCCCGATACGGCCCCGAAGCCTGCCGGCCCGTCGCCGGCGGACCTTCCGGCAGCGCCCGTGCCGTCGAACGCAACGGGCGCCACCACTCCGCCACGGCCTGAGGCTCCGGAGCCGCCCACCTCCGCTGCTGCGGTTCCAGCGAAGCCCGGCGCGGCCGCCACTCCGCCTGCTGTAGGTCGTGGCGGAGTCCTTCCGACGCCGCCCCAGCGTCCGGTCACGCCCGGGACCCCACGGCTCCCGGACCCAAGCGAGAAGCGGGGCCTTTCCGCGGCCCCGCTGCCCACCCCGTCGCTTCCCGGCCAGCCCTAGTCTTGTGGCGGCCCGCCGGGGTCGCGGGTAACGTGCGGGCCCGCCGTTTCGTTACGGCGAGCCCGCATGTTTGCCCCGAGTTCGGTAGCCGAACGCGCTGGACCGGCTAGGCCAGGACCTGCCGCTTGGAGGAAATGACCCCGGTGTCGAAGCCGGCCAGGTGGAGGCCGCCGTGGAACCGGGCATGCTCAATCTTCACGCAGCGGTCCATTACGACGTCGAGGCCGGCAGCTTCCGCTTCCTTCGCCACATCCTCATGCCACGAGCCAAGCTGCAGCCAGAGCGTCTTGGCGCCAGCGGCGATGGCCTCGTCCAGGACGCCGGGCAGGTCATCGTGCTTGCGGAACACATCCACAATGTCCGGGCTCTCCGGCAGGTCCGCGAGCGAGGCGTACGTCGGCTCGCCCAGGATCTCCTTGACCACCGGGTTCACGAAGTACACCTTGTAGCGCGTGGAGGACTGCAGGTAGGTCGCCACGAAGTAGCTGGCCCGGGACGGCTTGTCCGAGGCGCCCACGATTGCGATCGATGTGGCCTGCCGCAGCAGGTTCAGCCGCTCCGGCGCGGACGGTCCGGCCCAGGTACGCTCTTCAACAGTCATCAGTTTGCTCCGATCGCGCAGGCATCAGAGGCGGCGTCCTTCGACGCCAGGTCCAGGGCCTGGTCCAGGTCCCAGAGGATGTCCTCGATGTCTTCCAGCCCGATTGAAATCCGGACCAGATCCTCGGGGATGCCGGCGGACTCGAGCTGCTCCGGGCTGAGCTGCTGGTGGGTGGTGGAGCCCGGGTGGATCACGAGGGTCCGTGCGTCGCCGACGTTGGCCAGGTGCGAGGCCAGTTGCAGGGACTCGATGAACTTCTGGCCGGCGGTCCGGCCGCCCTTCACCCCGAAGGAGAACACCGAACCCGGTCCCAGCGGCAGGTACTTTTTGGCCCGCTCGAAGTGCGGGTGCGAGGGCAGGCCGGAGAAGTTCACGTAGGCCACACGCTCGTCCGCTTCGAGCCATTCCGCCACGGCCTGGGCGTTCTTGAGGTGTTCGTCGAGGCGCTGCGGGAGGGTCTCCACGCCCTGCAGGAGCTGGAACGCAGACATCGGGGACAGTGCGGGTCCGATGTCGCGCAGCTGCTCGCAGCGGAGCTTGGTCAGGAAGCCGTACTCGCCGAAGTTCCCCCACCAGGAGACGTTGCCATAGGAAGCCACCGGTTCGGTCATGGTCGGGAACTTCCCGTTGCCCCAGTTGAAGCGGCCGCTCTCGACAATCACACCGCCAAGGGTGGTGCCGTGCCCGCCCAGGAACTTGGTGGCGGAATGGATGACGATGTCCGCCCCGTGTTCGATCGGCCGCACGAGGTACGGCGTGCTCAAGGTGGCGTCGACGACGAGCGGGATGCCGGCGTCGCGCGCGACCTTTGCCAGCCCCTCGAGGTCCTGGACTTCCGACGACGGGTTGGCCACCACCTCGACGAAAATCGCCTTGGTGTTCTCGCGGACCGCGGCGGCGTAGTCCGCCGGGTCGGTGCCGGGGACGAACGTGGTGTCCACCCCGAAGCGGCGCAGCGTGACGTCCAGCTGGGTCACCGTGCCGCCGTAGAGCTGGGATGCCGCAACGATATGGTCGCCGGACTGGGTGAGCGCGGCGAAGGTGATGAACTCCGCGGCCATGCCCGAGGACGTGGCCACCGCGCCGATGCCGCCCTCCAGGGACGCGATGCGCTCCTCGAACGCGGCGACCGTGGGGTTGCCGATCCGGGAGTAGATGTTGCCGTACTTCTGCAGCGCGAAAAGGTTGGCGGCGTCCTGGGTGTCCTTGAACACGAAGGACGTGGTCTGGTAGATCGGCACGGCCCGGGCGCCGTGCTCGGCGTCGGGCGTTCCTCCGGCGTGCAGGGCGCGGGTGCGGAAACCGAACTTGCGGTCGGCCATTACGCGCTCACCAGCTCGCTGGCAGTGCCGGCCGGAGCAGCCGGGGTGGCGGACAGGTCCAGTTCCGTGCCGTGCTTCCGGGCGAGGTCGGCCTCGAGTTCACGGACGATCGGCAGGATGTCCGCACCGAAGGCCGCGACCTCCTCCTGGAAGTGCAGGTAGCCGGTGAGGAACAGGTTCACGCCGATCTTCTTGTACTCCACGATCCGCTCGGCGATCTGCTCCGGGGTGCCGATCAGCTGGGTCTTGAAACCGTCGTTGTACTGGACCAGGTCCTCGAAGCTCGAGTCGGCCCACATGCCCTTGCCGTCCTGCGTGGACGCCCCGGCTTCCTGGACCGCGGCGCGGAAACCCTCGACGGCGGGCTTGTGCGCCTTCGCGACGATCTCGCGGAGGGTGTCGCGGGCTTCCTTCTCGGAATCCCGGGAGATCACGAAGCCGTTCAGGCCAAACTTCGGGGCGGCGAGGGATCCCTCGGTGCCGCGCCCGCTTTCCCCTGCGGAAGCGACGACGCCGGCGATGTTCTCCTTGAAGCCTTCCAGGTCCTTGCCGTTGGAGAAGTACCAGTCCGCCACCCGGCCGGCGGTGGCCTGCGCGGCGGTGGAGTTGCCGCCGAAGAAGATCTCCGGGTGCGCCCGGCCCGGCACGTCCACCGGTGCCGGGTTGAGGGTGAAGTCGGTGATGTTGTAGTACTTGCCGGACTGGCTGTAGTCCTGCTCGGTCCACAGCCCGCGGAGGACCTTGATGAATTCCTCGGTGCGGACGTAGCGTTCGTCATGCTCGAGCCATTCGAGGCCGAAGTTCTCGAACTCCGCCTTAAGCCAGCCTGAGACGACGTTGACAGCGGCGCGGCCGTTGGAGATGTGGTCCGCGGTGATGATGAATTTCGCCAGCACACCGGGGTGCCACATGCCCGGATGGACGGCGGAGATCACCTTGAGCCGCTCGGTGGCGGCCAGCAGCGCGAGGCTGAACGAGGTGGCCTCGTGCTGCTTGTCCGCGCCGTAGGAGGCGGCGTAGCGGGTCTGGGTCAGGGCGTACTCGAAGCCGGAGTTCTCCGCGATCCGGGCCAGCTTCTTGTTGTAGTCGAAGTCCCAGCCGGTGCGCTGTTCGATCGTGGAAACCACGAGGCCGCCGGAGACATTCGGAACCCAGTAGGCGAACTTGAGTGGATCGGAAAGACGGGCGACGTTGCTGATGTCAGTCATGGGAGTTCCTTACTTCTGGGGTATTTCGGTTTTGTCATTGCGTTCACGCAGGACGGTCTGGATGCCGGCGATCGACGGTTCGTTCTGCAGCGAGGTCGTGTCGCCCAGCGTGGTTCCTTCGAACAGCTGGGTCAGCAGCCGGCGCATGATCTTGCCGCTGCGGGTCTTCGGCACATCGGGAACGACGACGACGTCGCGCGGCTTGGCGATCGGCCCGATCTTGTCTCCGACCCAGGCCTTCAAATCGGCGGAAATCTCCCCCGTAGCCGCGCATCGCGCGAGCGAGGAACGCGCGAGTGAAGTGATCGGACCGGGGTCCCCGGGCGAGCTTGCGAGCTCGGGGGAGTCCGTGAACGCTAAGCGGCGGGAGGGGATTACCGCCGATTCCCGAAGGACGACGAACGCGACGATGGCGTGGCCGGTCTTCGGGTCCGCGACCGGGCAGACGCCGGCCTCCACCACGTCCGGGTGCGAGACGAGGGCCGATTCGATCTCGATCGTGGAGAGCAGGTGTCCGGAGACGTTGAGGGTGTCATCCACCCGCCCGAGGATCCAGATGTCGCCGTCGTCGTCGTACTTGGCGCCGTCACCGGCGAGGAACCAGCCCTGCGCGGCATACTGGCGCCAGTACGAGTCGAAGTAGCGCTGCGGGTTGCCCCATACGGTCCGGGCGATGGCGGGGCCGGGGGCGTCCACCACGATGAAGCCCTGGGCGCCCGGCGGTACGGTGTTGCCGGCGCCGTCCACGATCCGGGTGCTGACGCCGGGCAGCGGCCGGGCCGCGCAGCCGGGTTTGAACGCGGTGTCGGTCGGGGCGGGGGAGAGGATGGTGGCGCCGGTTTCGGACTGCCACCAGGTGTCCACCACGGGGGCTGTGCCGGCCCCGACGTTCTCCCGGAACCAGCGCCACGCCTCGGGGTTGACGGCTTCGCCGACCGTGCCGAGCAGCCGGATGGAGGAGAGGTCGTAGCTGGCTGGAACGCCGTCCGGGAACCAGCCCATCAGCGAGCGGACCAGGGTGGGCGCGGTGTAGTACTGCGTGACGCCGTAGCGTTCGATGATTTCGAAGTGCCGGCCCGGGTGCGGGGTGTTGGGGGTGCCCTCGAAGATGACCTGCGTGGCGCCGTTGGAGAGCGGGCCGTACAGCTCGTAGGTGTGGGCCGTGACCCAGGCGAGGTCGGCCGTGCACCAGTGGACATCGTCGTCGCGGAGGGCCGGATCCGGGTTGCTGAAGAGGTGCTCGAAGCTCCAGGACGCCTGCGTGAGGTAGCCGCCCGAGGTGTGGACCAGGCCCTTGGGCTTTCCGGTGGTGCCGGAGGTGTACATGATGAACAGCGGCGTTTCGGCGTCGAACGCTTCCGGCGTGTGGTCCGCGGAGGCCTGCCCGACGGCGTCGTGCCACCACACGTCGCGGCCTCCGGTCATCGGGACGGTGTCCAGGAGGTCCGGTGCGGTGGTGCGGTTGACCACCAGGACGTGCTCTATGGCGTTGTCCCCGGCGACGGCCGCGTCCGCGTTGTCCTTGACCGGCACGGCGACGCCGCGGCGGAATTGCCCGTCGGTTGTGACGAGCAGCTTGGCGCCCGTGTCCTCCACCCGGAACTTGAGCGCCTCCGCGGAGAAACCGCCGAAGACGAGCGAGTGGATGGCGCCGATGCGGGCCACGGCCAGTGTGATGATCACGGTTTCCGGGATGACCGGGAGGTAGATGACCACCCGGTCGCCCTTGCTGATGCCGAGGTCCAGCAGGGCGTTGGCGGCCCGCGAAACCTCGCGTTGCAGCTCGGCGTAGGTGATGGTGCGGCGGTCGCCGGGCTCGCCCTCGAAGTGCAGGGCCACCTTGTCCCCGCGTCCCGCCGCTACATGGCGGTCGACGCAGTTGTAGGCGACGTTGAGCCTGCCGCCCTCGAACCAGGTGATATCCGGCCCGGTGCCGGCGCCGACGTCGGCCGGTACCCGGCGGTGGGTGGTGTGCCACGGCTGGTCCTGCCCGGGCACGTCCTCCCAGTCGAGCCGGAGGGCCGCTTGCTCCCAGAAGGAGAGGCGCTCTTCCTCCGTCACAGGGTGACTGGCCGGGGCTGTTTGTGTGCTTACGCCCATCGTTTCACCGCCCATTTCTCTGCAAGGCCCAGCAGGGCGTCGGTGATTTTTCCGATGACGGCGAGCAGCACGATTGCCAGCAGCAGCCGGTCCGTGCGGCCGTTGTTCTGCGAATCCGTGAGCAGGAACCCGAGCCCCATCGAGGAGGCGATCAGTTCGGCGGCGACGAGGAACAGCCAGGCCTGGGCCAGGGCCAGCCGGAGGCCGGAGAACACGGCCGGAACCACGGCCGGAAGCTGGACGGTGGTCAGCAGTTTCACACCCTTGAGTCCAAAGGCGCGGGCCGCTTCCACGAGGTTCCGGTCCACGTGGCGCAGCGCCAGGGACACGGTGGTGAAGACGGGGAAGAAGGCACCGATAAGGATCAGGGTGATCTTGGAGTCCTCGCCGATCCTCATCCACAAAATCAGCAGCGGCACCCACGCCAGCGACGGGACGGCGCGGAGCGCGCCGATGGTCGGTGCGAGCAGGGCGTCCGCGAACCTGGACAGGCCCACCAGGGATCCGAACACGAGGCCCAGGGCCGCGCCGGCGGCGAAGCCAATCAGCACACGCTGGGTGGAGATCGCGATGTGCTGGCCGAGCTGCCCGCGCTGCAGGAGGTCGAGTCCGGCCTCCAGCACCATGGCCGGCGGCGGGAGTTGGACCACGCTGAACACCCCGGCCGCCGTGGACAGCTGCCAGGCGGCCAGCACCGCAGCGGGAATGATCAATCCAAGGAGCAGACGCGCCCAGCCGTTGGCCAGGATCCCGGCGGGGGACCATCCGTTCGCCGGGGAGCCGCCCGCACCCGCGAGGGGCGGGCCCGGCTGGGCGGCGTCTGCTGGAGTTGCGGGGACGGCTGCAGCGCGCCCGTCCGCAACATTGGTGCCGGTGACGGCCGGATCACTGAGCTGTGTCATCAGGAATCCTTGATGGCGGACGCGTCCGCCTTCTTCACCAGCGAGTCATCAAGAAGGGAGGCGACGGCGTCGTCGATCTGCTGCTGGCTGGCGACATCGCCGGTCTCCACGAACGTGGGGCCGATCTTCGCCAGCACAGTGCGCTGGGCCTCGCCCGGTGCCGGGTCCACGTCCAGGTTGCTGCGCTCCAGCACCACGGTCTTCGCGACGGCGAGGTCCAGGCCGGCGACCTCGGCGAGGATCCGGGCCGTCTCGTCCGGGTTGGCGGCGGCCCAGGCGCGTGCCTTCTCGTAGGCGTTGACGACGGCCTGCGCCTGCTGCGGCCTGGCCTCCAGGAACGATTCCGTGGCGTTCAGGAAGCCGTAGGTGTTGAACGAGAGGTTCCGGTAGAAGAGTTTGGCGCCCTTCTGCTCCGCGCCGGCCATGATCGGGTCCAGCCCGGACCAGGCATCCACCGAGCCGTTTTCCAGCGCGGCACGGCCGTCCGCGTGCTGCAGGTTCTGCACCGTGACGTCCTTGGCGGAGATCCCGGCTTCGGAGAGTGACTGCAGCAGGAAGAAGTACGGGTCCGTGCCCTTGGTCGCGGCCACGGACTTGCCCTTGAGGTCAGCCACGGTGGTGATGCCCGAGGACTCCTTCGCCACCAGGGCCGCCCATTCCGGCTGGGAGTAGATGTCGATCGTCTTGATCGGGGAACCGTTGGCGCGGGCCAGCAGCGCGGCGGATCCGGCGGTGGATCCGACGTCGATCGCGCCCGAACGCAGGGCCTCGTTGGCCTTGTTGGACCCGGCGGACTGGACCCAGTTGACGGTGACGCCCTGGTCCTTGAGGGAGGCCTCAAGCCAGCCCTTCTCCTTGATGACCAGGCTCAGCGGGTTGTAGGTGGCGAAGTCGATGTTGAGCGTCCCGCTCTCGGCGGCGGCGTTCGCCGCGGGGGCCCCGCCGGAACCTTCTCCTGCGACGCAGCCCGTGAGGACAAGTGCGGCGGAGACGGCGGCGGCACCGATGACGGACCGGCGGGTGGCTTTGCGGGCGAATGACATGGGGCTCCTCTGAGGGATGAAGGGAAATGAAGCGAAAGGCGAACAGGCGTGACGGGGGTGGTGCAGGCGGGCGCACGCAAGCGGCGGCTGCGGCGTTCCCGGCGGGGAACTTCGAGGGCGACCCGGGCGGCGCGGCGGCTAGTGGCCGTCGACGCCGAGAGTCTCCAGGAGCGAGGCCCGCAGCCGTGCGAGTTCCACGGAACCGCGGTCCCGGGGGCGCTCGCCGGGGACAGCCACGGTGCGGACGATCGTCGCGCCCGGCGCCGCGGAGGTTTCAGCGGCGGTGGTTACCTTGCCCAGCACGATGATGCGGTCGGCAAGCTGAAGGGCTTCGTCGACGTCGTGGGTCACCAGCAGCACCGTGGTGGGCTCGGCACGGTGGATGTCCAGCAGCAGGTCCTGCATCTTGATCCGGGTGAGCGCGTCGAGCGCGCCGAACGGTTCATCGAGGAGCAGGACGCCGGGGTTGCGGGCGAGGGCCCGGGCCAGTGAAGCGCGCTGGGCCATGCCGCCGGAAACTTCCCGGGGGCGGTGCTTGGCGAAATCCGTGAGACCCACGAGTTCGAGCAGCCGTGCCACCTTCGCCTTGCCGTCCCGGGCGCTGATGCCGGTGGGCAGACCGATCGCGATATTGGCCTGCAGGGTGTGCCACGGCAGAAGGCGCGGTTCCTGGAAGGCAAAGGCGCAGCGGGAATCAATGCCCTGGACGGGTGTGCCGTCGATATCGACGCTGCCGGCGGTGGGGGAGTCGAGTCCGGCGGCTGCCCGGAGCAGCGTGGACTTGCCGCAGCCGGAGGTGCCGAGGATGGCCAGGACCTCCCCGGCGCGGATCTCGAAATCAACGTCGCGCAGGACGGTGTGGGCCTCGTGGCCGGTTCCGAAGGTCCGCCGCAGCGAACGGAAGGCAACCGGCAGGGCCGGGGTGCGGGTGGCGGCTCCGGCGGGGGCGTCCAGGGACGTCTCAAGCGCGGAGGAGGACAGGACAGCAGTCATAGGGATACTCCATCGGTCCTGGCAGTAGCACCCTACGGAATGAGCCTTCGTACCGGGTGGTCAGTCCGGTGGTTCCCTTGGCTCCATACCTTGCTATCGCCGGCATCCAGGGACGGATAACGGCGACCAGGGTTGCTGCGGCTTCATCGATCCAGGTCTCTCGGCCGCTCGGGATGGTCGTTTCCAACTAAAACGGAATCGGCGCTTTTTCCCAAATGGGGCTGGTTTTCCTGCGTAATATTCGGCGCGGCCCTGCCCGCGGCCGGTGCGCCGGTCGATTGTTCGCAGCGGGCGTGCGGGGTCCTTGCCGCCCCGCCGGCACCGTGGCGGATAGGCTGTGCTTATGGCCCACGTCAACGATCCGGCAGTCCTCGAGAAGCTCATGCGCACCAAGGGGCGGTGGGCCATTGTCGGGCTGTCCAAGAATCAGTGGCGTGCCGCCTATGACACGTCCCTGTTCATCCGGGACCGGCTCGGGATGGAGATCATCCCGGTGAACCTGCCCGCCGATCCCGTGCACGGGGAAACCGGCTACGCCGCCCTCGCCGACATCCCCGCCGAGAAGCAGCCGGTCGACGTCGTCGACTGCTTTGTGAATTCCCACAAGGTGGGGGCCGTGGTGGATCAGGCGATCGCCGTCGGCGCCAAGGCCGTCTGGCTGCAGCTGGGCGTCATCGACGAAGCAGCCGCGGCGCGGGCGAAAGCCGCCGGGCTCGACGTCATCATGAACGCCTGCCCGGCGCAGGACGCAAGGCGCTTCGGCCTCTGACCGGTCGCCTGGAGCAGGAGGGCCCCTGCGCCGGGTCGCTGCACCAGTGCCTGCACAATGTCCGGGCCGGCCAGTAGGCTCAGGGCATGGATGCAGCTGCACTCCGGGGAATCTGCCTGGGCTTTCCCGGCGCCTTCGAGGACTTCCCGTTTGGCCCGGAGACGTCGGTCTTCAAGGTCCGGGCCGCGGTGTCAGGCGGTGCCCGCGGCGGCGCAAAGATGTTCGCCCTCTCCGCCCTGGCGGCGGCCGACTTATCCGTCAGCCTGAAGTGCGAGCCCGCCCTGGCCGAACAGCTGCGCGCCGCGCACCCGGAGATCACCGGAGCGTGGCACATGAACAAGACGCACTGGAACGGTGTGCGCCTGGACGGGGCCCTGCCCGATGCGACGGTGCGGGACATGGTGGAGGATTCCTACGACCTTGTGGTGGCCTCACTGAGCCGCCGCCAGCAGGGGCAGCTGGGCTGGGCGCGGCTGTCCGGCGGCCGGGCATGAACGCCCGGATCGCCCCGGGCGAATTGAACTATCCCGGCATCGGCTTCACCAGCGAAGGCCGTTCGCCGGAGGGCTTCGACCGGTCCCAGACCCGCGTCCACCTGGGCGAGGGGTACGACACCTACCGCCGTGTTGCCGACGGGATCCTCGACTGGCAGATCCAGCGCCGGTCCGGGCTGCGGGTCCGGACCGAAACCTGGTCGGTCGAGTCCGGCGCCCGGATTGTCAGCGGATTCGGCATCGGACCCTTCAGGATCAAGGCGCCGTGCGAGGTCGTGTGGGTCCGCCGCCCGGCCCCCGGAAACACGCCGCAGTCGGCAGGGTTCGGCTACGGCACACTCCCGGGTCATCCGGAACGCGGCGAGGAGGCGTTTGAAGTCGGCATCGATGCCGCCGGCGCCGTGACCTTCACCATCACCGCCTTCAGCAGGCACTCCAACTGGTTCTACGCAGCCGGCGGGTTCGTGGCCAGGGCCGCCCAAAGACTCATCACTTCCCGATACATTGACAGTGCACGTCAACTGGCCGCAGGTGAGAGCTGATCAGGAGCAGGCAATGCTGCACCAAACCACCCTTGATGAACTATGGAATTTTGAGGATCCGCAGGCCTCCGAAGCCCGCTTCCGGACAGCAGCGGCCGACCCGTCCTTTGACGCCGGCGAGCGCGCGGAGCTCGCCACCCAGCTGGGCCGTGCCATCGGCCTGCAGGGCCGGTTCGAGGAAGCCGACGCGCTGCTGGACGCGGTCGACGGCGATGAGCCCACCGTGGCCGTCCGCGTGCTGCTGGAACGCGGCCGGGTGCTGACCTCCGGCGGCCACGCGGAGATGGCCGTGCCGCTCTTGGAACAGGCCGCGGAACTCGCGGACCATCTGGGCGAGGAATTCCTGGCTGTGGACGCACTGCACATGCTCGCCATCGCGGATTCAGCCCACGCCGGGACCTGGACCCGCAGCGCCCTGGAATACGCGTCCACCGTGCGCGACGAGCGGACCAAACAGTGGATCGTGACCCTGCACAGCAACCTGGGCTGGACGCTGCACGAGGCCGGGCGCTGCGCCGAGGCGATGGTGGAGTTCCGGCTCGCCGGGCAGTGGGCGGAACGCGTCGGCACCCCGCGGCAGCAGGAACTGGCCCGCGAGGCGATCAGCGCCTGCAGACCCCCTCCCTCAACTGCAACGCGGGGTCACTTACGGTCCGTCAAAGCCCCCGCGATGGGCCGGATGTGACCCCGCGTTGTCCTGTTGCAAGAATGGAACACCGTCCCGCCCCACCGAAAGGAAATCCCCGTGATCTTCATTGTCGTTAAATTCAAGGTCAAGCCTGACTGGTCCGACCGCTGGCTAGGACTCGTGGAGGATTTCACCCAGGCCACCCGCCGGGAACCGGGCAACCTCTGGTTCGACTGGTCCCGCAGCGTGGAGGACCCCAACGAATTCGTCCTGGTCGAGGCCTTCAAGGACGACGCCGCCGGAGACCACGTCAACAGCGCACACTTCAAGCAGGCCATGGCGGACATGCCCCAGGCCCTGCGGGAGACGCCGCAGATCATCAGCCGCCAGTTCGACGGCGAGGGCTGGGACCGGATGGGCGAACTCACCATCTAACCTGCACTCGCTAGGATTAATGCATGTGGATTGGCTGGATTGAATTCGACGTCCTCCTCGGCGACGTCCACAGCCTGAAGGAGAAGCGCTCCGTCGTGCGCCCGGTGCTCGCCGAGCTCAAGCGCCGCTTCGAGGTCTCCGTGACCGAAGCCGGACTGCAAGAGCAGCACCGCCGCACCGTTATCGGCGTCGGGCTGGTCGCGGCGGACCGGGCGCACCTCGTCGAGGTGCTTGCCGCCGTCGAACGCTTCGTCGCGGCCCGCCCGGAACTGGAACTACTCAGCGCCCGCCAGCGAGAACTCCGCAGCGACGACTAACCCACCAACAACCAACGCGGGGTCACCTAGCGCCCATCCCGAGGGGATTTATGGGCGGTAAGTGACCCCGCGTTGCTTTGGGGGTGAGGTCAGCCGAAGTACTTCGGCAGGGTCGCCTCGTGGGCTTCGCGGAGCGACTTGAGGTTCATGGTCTCGACGCCGGTGATCTCCAGCGTGCCGCCCTCAGCGTCCACGACGCCGATCCGGAGGTGCGGGAAGCTGCGGGCGGTGCACATGTCCTTGAACCGGATCTCCTCGGAGCGGGGCACGGCTACGACCGCGCGGCCCTGCGTCTCGGAGAACAGCGCCGTGAACAGGTCCACGCCGTCGCGGTCCAGGACGTCCTGGAGTGCGATCCGGGCACCCACGCCGTAGCGCAGCGAGGACTCCACCAGGGCCGCAGCGAGGCCGCCTTCGGAGAGATCGTGCGCCGAGTCCACCATGCCGTCGCGGGAGGCGTTGATCAGGATTTCGCCCAGGGCGCGTTCCGCGGCGAGGTCAACCTTGGGCGGAAGCCCGCCGAGGTGTCCGCGCATGTTGGACCATTCCGAGCCGTCCAGTTCCGCTGCCGTCGTGCCGAGCAGGTAGATGGCCTGGCCGTCTTCCTTCCAGCCCGACGGTGTGCGGCGGGCGACGTCGTCGAACTTGCCGAGCACCGCCACCACGGGGGACGGGTGGATCGGGACAGAACCGGTCTGGTTGTACAGCGAGACGTTGCCGCCCGTGACCGGGATGCCCAGCACCATGCAGGCGTCCGACAGGCCGCGGATGGCTTCGGCCAGCTGCCACATCACGTCGGGGTCCTCGGGGGAGCCGAAGTTCAGGCAGTCGCTGACCGCCATCGGCACGGCACCGGAGGTGGCCACGTTGCGGTACGCCTCGGCCAGCGCCAACTGCGCGCCGTGGTACGGATCGAGGTAGGTGTAGCGGCCGTTGGCGTCGGTGGCCAGGGCAACGCCCAGGCCGGTTTCCTCGTCCACCCGGACCACGCCGGCGTCGTCCGGGAACGCCATGGCGGTGTTGCCGCCGACGTAGCGGTCGTACTGGTTGGTGATCCAGGACTTGTCGCACATATTCGGTGAGGCGACGAGTTCGGTGATGGCGGCGGCCAGTTCCGCGGGGGCGGACGGGCGGCCGGCATCCTGCACGGACCCAGTGAAGGCATCGGCCTGCACGGCGTCCTGCCACTCGGGGCGGGCATAGGGGCGGTCGTAGACCGGACCGTCGTGGGCCACGGTGCGCGGGTCGACGTCGACGATGACCACGCCTTCCCACGTGATGATAAGGCGGCCGGTATCCGTCACCTCGCCCAGCCAGGAGTACTCCACGGCCCACTTGTCCATGACCGCTTCGAACGCAGCGACGTTCTCCGGGGTGACCACGGCCATCATGCGTTCCTGCGACTCGGACATCAGGATTTCGCCCGGGGTCAGGGTCGGGTCGCGGAGCAGGACCGAGGTCAGTTCCACTTCCATTCCGCCGTCGCCGTTGGAGGCAAGCTCGGACGTCGCGCAGGAAATGCCGGCAGCGCCGAGGTCCTGGATGCCCTCAACCAGGGAACCCTTGAACAGCTCGAGGCAGCATTCGATCAGAACCTTCTCGGCGAAGGGGTCGCCGACCTGGACCGCGGGGCGCTTGGACGGCTTGGTGTCATCGAAGGACTCCGAGGCCAGCACGGAGGCGCCGCCGATGCCGTCGCCGCCGGTGCGGGCGCCGAAGAGCACCACCTTGTTGCCCTTGCCGGACGCGTTGGCGAGACGGATGTCCTCGTGCCGCATGACGCCGACGGCGAGGGCGTTGACCAGCGGGTTGCCCTGGTACACCGAGTCGAAGACCATTTCGCCGCCGATGTTCGGCAGGCCCAGGGAGTTCCCGTAGCCGCCGATGCCGGCCACGGCGCCGTGCATAACGCGGGCCGTGTCCGGGTGGTCAATGGCGCCGAAACGCAGCGGATCCATCACAGCCACCGGGCGGGCGCCCATGGAGATGATGTCGCGGACAATGCCGCCGATGCCGGTCGCGGCACCCTGGTACGGCTCCACGAACGACGGCGAGTTGTGGGACTCAATCTTGAACGTCACGGCCCAGCCGTCGCCCAGGTTCGTGACACCGGCGTTTTCGCCGATGCCCACCAGCATGTCCTTCTTCATCTCGTCGGTGACCTTGTCGCCGAACTGGCGCAGGTGGTTCTTCGAGGATTTGTAGGAGCAGTGCTCGCTCCACATTACGGAGTACATGGCCAGCTCGGCGCCGGTCGGGCGGCGGCCCAGGACCTTGACGACCTCGTCGAACTCGTTCTGCTTCAGGCCCAGCTCGGCCCAGGGGAGTTCGGTGTCCGGGGTCTTGGCCGCGTTCTCGACGGTGTCGATGTTGAACTTCTTGGTCCCGGTGGCGGTGCCGGCCGTCCGGCCAGTCGACGTCTCCGTCATTTGTTGTCTCCCACGATCTTGTTCAGTACAGAGGTGAAGAAGCCGAGGCCCTCGGTGCCGGAGCCGTTTTCGGGGCCGAAACCGGTCTCCACGGCGTGCTCCGGGTGCGGCATGAGGCCCACCACGTTGCCTGCGGCGTTGGAGATGCCGGCGATGTCGCGGCGGGAGCCGTTCGGGTTGAAGCCGACGTAGCGGAACACGACCCGGCCCTCGGCCTCCAGGGCATCGAGGGTCTTCTCGTCCGCGATGTACTGGCCGTCCTGGTTCTTCAGCGGCACCGTGATTTCCTGGCCGGCGGCGTAGTCCCGGGTCCAGGCGGTGGTGTTGTTCTCCACGCGCAGGATCTGGTCGCGGCACATGAACAGCAGGCCGTCGTTCTTGATCATCGAGCCGGGCAGCAGGTGCGATTCGGTGAGGATCTGGAAGCCGTTGCAGATGCCCAGAACGGGCAGCCTGGCGTCCGAGTTGGCGGCGTCGATGATCTTGGCCATCAGCGGCGCGAACCGTGAAATGGCGCCGGCCCGCAGGTAATCGCCGTAGGAGAACCCGCCGGGAATCACGACGGCGTCGACGTCACCGAGGGTGGTGTCTGCGTGCCAGAGGGGCACCGGGGTAGCGCCGGCCAGGCGGACCGCGCGGACGGCGTCGCGGTCGTCCAGGGTGCCGGGGAAAGTGACGACGCCGATCTTTGCACCCGCGAGCCCGGGTTCAGCAGCGACGGCGACGGCCTCGCCGATCAGGGGAAGTTCAGTCATCTCAGGCCTCGACGACCTCGACGTTGACGACGTCCTCGATGACCGGGTTGGACAGCAGGGTCTCGGCGGCGTTCCGGGCCTGGGCCAGGATCTCCTCCGTCACCTCGCCATCGACCGTGAGTTCAAAGCGCTTGCCCTGACGGACAGAACTAAAAGCGGTGAAGCCCAGGCGGGGGAGTGCACCCACGATGGCCTTCCCCTGCGGGTCGAGAATCTCGGGCTTGGGCATGACGTCGACAACGATCCGGGGCATCCGGCAACTCCTGTGCGTGAGCATTGGGTAAGGGCGCAGCGGAGTGGTGCCGTCTCACGCCGATCCGCTGTGTGGTGAGGACAACATGAAAGGGCGCTCCGCGAGCTTGCATCCCCATTCTACCGGCCGCGGGGCGTGCGGCCGCATTCGGGGCGGGGAGTGTGAACGAGGCCCGCCCGGCGGCCGGGGACGCCGGCTGTGGACCTGCCCGGTGGGGCCCGGTGGCCCGGCGTGGCCTGCGCCGGTCTATGGTCACCCCGGTGCGCCGTCAGTAGGATGTGCGCATGTCTGAGAAATCGAAGTCCCTGGTCCTACCCGTGGTTGCTGCTGCTGTTTTCGCCGGCCTGGGCCGGATGGTCCTGCAGAAGATCAAGGCGGACCGCAAGGCCCGGGAAAGCAATGTGGCCGGGCCCCTGGATGAAAAAACCCGCGCCTGGATCAGTGAAGTGGTCAGAACTCCCCGCGAGTAGCAGGCCGGGGCGCCCTGATTCGCGCCAGATCCGCCCGCCCGACCGGGCCGTCCGCGCCCGTCCGGCGCCGCCGTCCCGCTGGGTATTGTCGATTTGTTTGACAAATTTTGATTTCCTCTTTGTGGCCTATGTCATATCTGGCTCTCAGTCTGTACTGTATGAATCGG
The DNA here is from genome assembly GCF_040547025.1 of Arthrobacter sp. UYEF36. Lineage (NCBI taxonomy): Bacteria > Bacillati > Actinomycetota > Actinomycetes > Micrococcales > Micrococcaceae > Arthrobacter > Arthrobacter sp. UYEF36. Next base: position 123,818 of record NZ_JBEPOX010000006.1, on the reverse strand, counting down.
CTGGTATCCGTCGGGGCCGTGAGAGTCTCAGCTCTTTCTGTCCTGCCAGTCCTTTGACCCGGCAGCAACGTCGGGACCGTTCCTTATGAAAGGTTCAACCACACGTGAAATCACCAGGAAAGAGCTTCCTTCGAAGCGGGGGACTCCGGAGGGCCGTGGCACTGACCCTGGGCTTGCCGGTTCTCTTGTCAACAGTCGCGATCGCGCCCGCTACCGCGGCACCGGGATCCACCGTTGCGCAAGTTGCACAGAAGAACCTGGATCCCAGCAGCTACCCGGACGGGCGCTACATCGTCCAGTTGGCTGAAAAACCCGCAGCGAGCTACGAAGGCAGCACGCCAGGTTTTGCGGCCACCAAGCCGGCTGCAGGCAAGAAACTCGAGGCAGGGAAAGCCGAGGTCAAGAAGTACCGGGCCCACCTGGAGAAGAAGCAGGCCGAGGTCGCCGGGCAGCAGGGCATCCAGATCCAGCGCCAGTTCTCCGCCGCGGTCAATGGCTTCAGCGCCGCGCTCACCACCGACCAGGCCGTCAAGCTCGCCAAGGATCCCAGCGTCCTGGTGGTTTCCCCTGACACGGAAAACGCCCCGGATTACTCCAGCACCGATTTCCTGAAGCTCAGCGGCGAAAACGGCACGTGGAACACCAAATTCGGCGGCCAGGACGGCGCCGGCAAGGGCGTCGTCGTCGGTGTCATCGACACCGGCTACACCCCGGACAGCGCCTTCTTCAAGGGCGAAGAGGTCAAGCCCCTCGTCGGCGATCCCGTCGTCGGCGTGCCGTACAAGACGGCGGACGGCAAGATTGCGATGCTCAAGTCCGACGGCGACACCTTCGTTGGCGAGTGCCAGACGGGCCAGGACTTCGACGGTTCGGCCTGCAACTCCAAGGTCCTCAGCGCGCACTACTTCGCCGAGGATTTCCTCAAGTACGTTTCCCCGGCCGACCGTGCTCCGCAGGAGCTGCTGTCCCCGGTTGACGTCGACAGCCACGGCACCCACACGGGCAGCACCGCGGTGGGCAACGCCAACGTCGAGACGTTCGTCGACGGACGCAGCTTCGGCCTGACCAGCGGCATCGCGCCGGCTGCCAAGCTTTCCGTGTACAAGGTCTGCTGGGAAGATACCGACCCGAACACCGGCGGCTGCTACAGCTCCTCGTCCGTTGCCGCCGTCGAGCAGGCCATGGAGGACGGGGTGGATGTGCTGAACTACTCCATCTCCGGCTCCGCGACCTCCGTGATCGACCCCGTTTCGGTGGCCTTCCTGAACGCTTCCGCCGCAGGAATCTTCGTGGCCGCGTCGGCCGGAAACTCCGGTCCGACGGCCAGCACCGTCAACCACGGCGGCCCCTGGGTCACCACGGTTGCGGCCAGCAGCTTCTCCCAGGAGCTTCAGGGCACGATTGAATTCGCCGACGGCACCAAGTTCCGCGGCGCCAGCATCATGAACAAAGAGGTCAAGGACGCCGGCGTCGTGCTCGCTGCCAACGCGGCCATCACGGCGGGCACCCCGAACGCGGCACTCTGTGGCCCGGACACGCTGGAGCCCGCCAAGGTTTCCGGCAAGGTCGTCGTTTGTGACCGCGGCGTCTTCGACCGCGTCGCCAAGAGCGCTGAAGTCGCCCGCGGCGGCGGCGTCGGCATGATCCTCGTGAACCTCAGCAGTTCCTCGCTGGACACGGACAAGCATGCCGTCCCGACCGTCCACGTGAACCCGCCGGCCACCGAGGCGATCAAGGCCAAGGTCACCGCCGACCCGACCAGCACCGTTTCTCTGGTGAGCAAGGACACCACCGGGCTGCCGCTGGAAGCCCAGCCGCAGATTGCCGGGTTCTCCTCCCGCGGGCCGCTGCTGGCGACCGCCTCCGATCTGCTGAAGCCTGATGTCGCCGCTCCCGGCGTCGCAGTCCTGGCCGGTGTCTCACCCATCGGCACGGGTGGCGACGAATTCGGATTCATGTCCGGCACCTCCATGGCCGCGCCGCACGTTGCCGGTTTCGGCGCCCTGCTCCTGGGCAAGAACCCGAACTGGTCCCCGGCCACGGTCAAGTCCGCCATGATGACCACAGCGGGCGATGTAGTCAAGGCCGACGGCTCCAAGAACACCGATGTCCACGCCACCGGCGCAGGCCAGGTGGACCCGGCACGCATGGTCGATCCGGGTCTGGCCTACGACGCGAACCTTGATGACTACCTGAAGTTCATCCAGGGCACGGGCGTCAACCTGGGACTGCCGTCCAGCACGCTGCCGCGGGACATGAACGTGCCGTCCTTCTCGTTGGGCAACCTCACCGGAAAAATCACCGTGACCCGCACGCTGACCGCCCTGACCCCGGGCGTCTACAAGGTCAAAGCCAATGTGCCCGGAATCAAGGTCAGCGTGGCTCCGGCCGCCCTGAACTTCAAGGCCGCCGGCGAAAAGAAGACGTTCACGGTGAGCTTCGAGAACAAGGGCGCCGCCCTGGGCCAGTTCGCCATGGGCTCCCTGAGCTGGGAGGGTGCAGGCAAGACCGTCACCTCGCCCATCTCGGTCCGTCCGCAGTCTGTCGTGGCTGCCAAGGACATCTCCTTCACCTCGGAGTCCGGCACCGGATCCGGTGACATCAACGTTGTCTCCGGCACGGACAAGCCGACCTCCATGACGCTGGATGGGCTGTCAAAGGCGGATTCCTCCGCAGTGGAGCTGATCCCGGGGCCGTTTACAGGCCGCGCCGACGCCTCGACCTTCGTCAAGACCGTGCAGGTCCCTGCCGGTGTCCCGCTGGCCAAGTTCTCGGTCATCTCCTCCGACCCGGCCTCGGACTTCGACATGTGGGTCGTTACCCCCAGGGGTGTCGAGCAGGTTGCCACGGCGTCGGCCAGTGAGACGCTGTCGATTCCGAACCCGGCTGCCGGCTCGTACACGATCTACGCGAACCTGTACTCCAGCCCGGATGGCCTGGCACGCAAGGCATTGGTGGACGCGGCTGTCCTCGGCGCCAATGAGAACAATGCAACGCTCACGCCCAACCCGCTGGTGCTTCCCAACGGGGAGGCCGGCAAGGTCACGCTGAACTGGACCGGCCTTGAGCCCGGCTCCTACATCGGGCGGGTCACCTTCGCCGGAACCAGCGAGCCGACGTTTGTCAGCGTCGTCGTGACCGGTGCCGGCGAGACTGCGGTGGCGCCGACGTCGGAGGGCTCAGCCGAGCAGTCCAAGTTCCTGAACCAGGAGCTGGACCGCCCGAACAACGCCATCTAGGCGGCGTCCCACCCTGACAGCAAAGGCCAGTGGCCGGCGGTTTCCACCGCCGGCCACTGGCCTTTAAGCTGCCGTTGCCGTTCAGGCCGCCGGTGGGCCGCCGCCGGACCGACGGTCAGCGGCGGCAACTCAGATCGCGCCGGTCGAGCCCGCAACCCCGCCCAGCAGCGGCGCCATCGCGCGCCAGCGGGCGATTTCGCAGCCGTCGGTGCGGCTGAACTCGCTGTTGACCTCGAGGCCCAGGAACCAGCCCGTCACCACGGCCACCTGGGGTCCGCCGTACTGCTGGGTGCACATCTTCGGCGGGCCGGGCTTGGGGAAGAAAATGTCCTCCCCGTGCTGCGTGACCGCCGCGAGGGCGGCGGCGGAATCCGGCAGCGTGCACCCCTCCGTGAGGGTATCGCCGCTTGCCTCGAGGCGGAATACGTGTTCGGGTGCGCCGGGGGCCTCGGTCAGGCGGATGGTGAGGTCGATCTCGTGGCGGGTGGCAGTCATTGCTGTCCTTCCAAGCTTTCGGGGGCAGGGTTGGCCACCGACTCGAGCAGGGGCGTGAGCTCCTGCAGCAGCCGGTGCCGCAGTTCCTGCGATTCGGCGGAAAAAGCCCGCTGGTATTCGACGTACTCGGCTTTGCCTTCGGCGGTTTCGATCAGGATCGCGGGATAGCCCCACTCCAGCAAGTCATAGGGTGACGCCTGCATATCCATGGCCCGGATCCGCCAGGAGAGTTCGAAGCAGTCCATCACCAGCTCGCTGGGCAGCAGCGGGGAGAGTTTGTAGGCCCACTTGTACAGGTCCATGTTGGCGTGCAGGCACCCGGGCTGTTCCATGCTCCGCTGGTTCTCCCGGCTCGGCGCCAGGCTGTTCAGCGGCACGGCGTCCGGAGTGTAGAAGCGGAAGGCATCAAAGTGCGAGCAGCGGATCCGGTTCTCCTCCACCACCTCGTCGGTCCGTTCGGAGCCGAGCCGCAGCTGGAGGTACTCGTGCCGGAGCTCGAATTTGTCCTGCCGGTAGACCATGGCCCACTCGTGCAGCCCGAAGCAGCCGAACTGCGCCGGCCGTGCCGCCGTCCCGGCCAGGATGGTCCCGGCGAAGTGCAGCGCGTCCCGCCGGTCCCGGACAAACGCCTCGACGTCGACCGTGATGGCTGTGCTGCCCGCCGGCAGCCCGGCGGCTTCGAGTTCGCCGTCGTCGGGCGTGCGGTAGTACTTCCAGCCGGCGCGCTCTGCCGCGGCCGAACCGGAGAGTACGACGCCGGCGCCCGGGTGCCAGCGCAGCAGCTGGCCCGGCTTTTGGGTGTAGTAGGTGAAGAGGAAGTCCTCAACCGGGTGCTTCCTGCCGGCGGACCGGCGGGCGAGGTAGGGATCCGCGTAGCGCCGCACGCGCGACTGGTGCACGGCCTGGAGCGGCAGCCAGGCTTCCTGGGGGAGAGCGTGCAGCTTAGACAGCCCCGCCGGTGGAGCCAAGGACGTCCCTGGCGGCGTTCCAGGCGGCGATCTCGCAGCCGTCGCGCAGGGTGAAAGTCGTTTCAACCGGCAGGCCGTCCACGACCCCGGTGACCGTGGCCTCCTGCGGGCCGCCGTACTGCATGGTGCAGGCCTGGTCCGTTGGCCGGGGCGCGGGGCTGAGCAGCGCGGCATTGTTCTTCACGGCGAGGCAGGCCGCGGCAGCATCGGGATGCTGGCTCTCGGCGGCCGGGACGCCGTCCAGGCAGACGAGTGTGAAGTTCGCGGGTGTGCCAGTCTCGGATGGCTTGACCATAATCGCGAGTTCGGCGTTGCCCTGCCCGGGGCCAGAGGTCACGGGCGCGGCTGACGGCGAAGGGGCAGGGGTCTTTGTTTCGGCGTCCGGCGAGGGGGTGACCGTCGCGGAGGGGCTGGTCCCGCCCGTCGTCCCGGGGGCCGTGGCCGACGGCGAGGGGGTTCCGCCGCCCGGCGTGCAGGCGGCCAATCCGGCCACCGCCATCAGAACGAGCGCCGCGTGGCTCAGTTGCTTGCGCATCAGCAGACCTCCTGTGTTTTGCCCAGTCTACCGCCGGGGCGGGCCGAAGGAGTCGGTCTTTGTGGCCGCAATCAGGTCCATCATGGAGGTGTGCAGCTGGGTGACCTGCTCACGGGTCAGGCCCAGCCGGTCCATCATGGTGCCGGGCACGGCGGTGGCCTGCTGCCGCAGCGCGGCGCCCTGCGGGGTCAGGCCCACGGCAAGGGTGCGCTCGTCGCCTGGCACGCGCTGGCGCGTGATGAACCCGGCCGCTTCCAGGCGGCGCAGTAGCGGAGAAATCGTTGCCGGCTCCTGGGCGAGGGCCCCGCTGATGTCGCGAACGGAGCGGGGACTGGATTCCCAAAGGCACAGCATCACAAGGTACTGGGGGTGGGTCAGTCCGAGCTTGTCCAGCACCGGCTTGTACGCGCCGACGACACTGCGGGAGGCCACCGTGAGCGCGAAGCAGAGCTGGTGCTCCAGCAGAAGGTCGTCCTGGGTTCCTGCGGTCACATCTGTCACGGGTGCCCTCCATAGATAGTTAGTGTGCTAATCATTAGCGTACACTGGTGGAACGTCTCGTTCTTAGGAGTGGATAGTGATGGCAAAGGAAAATGCCGAAAACGCCTCGCAGAGGTTCATGCGCGCAACGGGCAGGCTCCGGATGATTTTCGGGCCGGCCAACCGCAGCGACATTGGACACGAGATGACGGAGCGGAACCGGGAACTGCTGGCCCAGCGCGAAGCCGAAACCCAGCAGTGGGAGACCCTCCACCGCCCCGACGGCAGCACCTATGTCGTCCCCCGCAACCCCGATGACAAGTCGCTGCGGTAAAAGCCGCCGCCTGGCTCCGCTACCGGCCGTCACGTCGGGCCGCATTACTCCGAGGATTTTCCGGGCGCTGAACGCATGCCTTTCCCGGGCGCCGGGCGTAAAATAAGGTCACTGGCACCAGCACTTAGCCATGGCCGCTCCCCGCGGCCCGGACGCTGGAGAGGGGGTGGGAACTGTGGCACTTCCACTGAAGAAGGTCGCCCTCAGGCAGCACCTGCACCCGTCGTTATGGGCACGCTTCCTTTTCGGGCCTGCCTCGCGGGGGGATACTTCCGCGCCGGTCATGCACAAGCACGACGACTACGAGTCAGCCTCTGAGATGGAGCTCGCCGGTTTCGAAGTGGAGACCGACGCGCAGGGACATCACTACGCTGTCCGAAAGGAAGACCTCCCGAAAGAGGAAGTCTGAGCAGCGCCCTGCGAGGGCATAACGAAGGGAGCGGCCGATGCCGCTCCCTTCGTTAGTTAATGCCCGCGGGCCAATGCTCGGCCGGGGTGGCTCAGCGGCCGGTACCGCCGTACACCGTGGCCTCATCTTCGCTGTCCAGGTCGAAGGCTTTGTGGATGGCGCGCACGGCGTCGTCCAGCAGATCCGCGTGTGTGACGACCGAAATCCGGATTTCTGAGGTGGAGATCATGTTGATGTTGATCCCGGCCTCGGAGAGCGCGGCGAAGAACCGTGCCGAGACGCCCGGGTGGGAGCGCATGCCGGCGCCGATCAGCGACAGCTTGCCGATCTTTTCGTTGTACTCGATGGTTTCGAAGCCGATCCGGTCCTGTGCGGCGTGCAGGGCGGCCAGGGCGTCGGCGCCCTCGACGATCGGCAGCGTGAACGAGATGTCGGTCCGGCCTGTGCCGTGGGTGGAAACGTTCTGGACGATCATGTCGATGTTCGAGTGCGAATCGGCGATGACCTGGAAGATCGCCGCAGCTTTGCCGGGGATGTCGGGAACCCCGACAACCGTGACCTTGGCCTCGGAACGGTCGTGTGCAACACCGGAGATGATTGGCTGCTCCAAGGCAACTCCCTCTTGGGTTGTGATTTTATCGTCGGCGCCGGGCATGACCCAGGTGCCTTCGTTCTGGCTAAATGACGAACGGACATGCAGCGGCACGCCGAAACGGCGAGCGTACTCGACGCAGCGCAGGTGCAGGATCTTGGCGCCGGACGCCGCCAGCTCAAGCATTTCCTCGCTGGAGATTCGGTCGATCTTGCGGGCGGACGGTACGACGCGCGGATCGGCTGTGTAGATCCCGTCGACGTCCGTGAAGATCTCGCACACGTCCGCGTCGAGGGCGGCGGCCAGCGCCACTGCCGTCGTGTCGGAACCGCCGCGGCCGAGCGTGGTGATTTCGTTGGTGGTGCGGCTCATGCCCTGGAAGCCCGCGACGATCGCGATGTGGCCCTTGTCCAGGGCGGTCCGGATGCGGTGCGGGTCGACGTCGATGATCCGGGCCTTGCCGTGGATCCCGTCGGTGATCATACCGGCCTGGGAGCCGGTAAAGGACTGGGCCGAGGCGCCGAACTTGTTGATGGCCATGGCCAGCAGGGCCATCGAGATGCGTTCCCCGGCGGAGAGGAGCATGTCCATTTCCCGGGCCGGCGCGGAATCGGTGACCTGTGCGGCGAGGTCGAGGAGCTCATCGGTTGTGTCGCCCATGGCGGAGACAACCACGACCACTTCGTCGCCGGCGTTCTGGGCATCCACGATGCGCCGGGCCACGCGCTTAATGCCCTCGGCATCCGCCACGGAGGAACCGCCGAACTTCTTCACCACAAGGTGTTTCGTCGTGGCGGCAGAGGCGGGCAGCTCCTGCGGCTGCGGTCCGGGGTGGACTTCGGTAGTGGGCAAACTCATGCGCGCACCCTCACTGGATTATCGGGGTCTGGGCCAAGCAACCAAACGGCGCGACGGCGTAACTTCTTTACCCAGTTTATCGCCGGGAGGCCTGGGTTGCTGAATTGTGACCGGATGCCAGACAGCCGGGCTCCCGTTCCACTGGACATGCCCCCGCTGCGGGCCAGGAGTGTGCATGTGCCCCCGCCCTTGGGGACATGCCCTCCGCCGGGGCTGGGGGATGGGCACATTGGCCATATGTCCATCCGTGGGCGCGGAAGCTGGGCATGTCCACGTGGGAGTGCAGCGCGACGGCGGCAGTCCAGCCGCCGGAGGCGCTCCGACGCAGCTGTTAGCTCAGGGCGTTCCGCCGGCCCTCGAAGGCCCGGCCGAGCGTGACCTCGTCGGCATATTCGAGGTCGCCGCCCACGGGCAGGCCTGATGCCAGCCGGGTGACGGCGATGCCAATCGACTTGAGCATGCGGGCCAGGTAGGTGGCGGTGGCCTCGCCTTCCAGGTTGGGGTCGGTGGCGATGATGATTTCCTGGATGGCGCCGTCGTTGAGCCGGGTGAGGAGTTCCCGGATCCTGAGCTGCTCGGGGCCGATGCCCGCAATGGGATTAATCGCCCCGCCCAGCACGTGATAGCGGCCCCGGAAGGAGCGGGTGCGCTCCACCGCGAGCACGTCTTTGGATTCCTCGACGACGCAGATGATCGAAGGGTCCCGTCGCGGGTCGCGGCAGATGTTGCACAGCTCCTGCTCGGTGACGTTGCCGCACACCGTGCAGAATTTCACCCGTTCCTTGACGGTGGTGATGGCATCCACGAGCCGTTTCATGTCCTGCGGGTCGGCTTCAAGGATGTGGAAGGCCAACCGCTGGGCGGACTTGGGCCCGACGCCGGGAAGGCGTCCGAGCTCGTCGATCAGCTCTTGAACTGCACCTTCGTACACAATGTCCTCGTTCGTTTGGGGTGGCGACGGGCTGCGGGCCCGTCGGAGCGGCTAGAAGCGCGGCGGCAGCGGGCTTCCGTCCAGGGACCGCTCTTCCACAAGTTTGCCGCCCAGGATGCGTTCGACGGCGGCGCGTCCGAAGACGCCCGATTCCTCGATTGTTTCGTCATCCGCGCTGGGGACGTCCTGGACATAGGTGGTCGTGGCGGCCGCGGCCCGGGCCGGGGCTTTGGCGCGTCCGGCTTCGGCTTCCGGGCTGTTGGACAGCCGCTGATAGAGGCTTTGCCGGCCCGTCGAGGACAGCGCATCCAGGGAAGCGGGGGCCGCGGCCGACGTCGGCGAGGCTGCGGGTGCTGCGGGCGGCGCCATTGTCATGGCGCGTGCCGCGGCTGGGGCAGAGGCGGCGCCGGCCGGCACCAACTCCGCGGAGTCTCCCCATCCGTTCGGCGAGGAGGCGACAGGCTCGTACGCAGCGGAGGCCGACACGGCTGCGGCGTAGTGCGGGACCTGGGCTGCCGCTGGTTCGTAGTGCGGCGGCTCCGGCTCCGGCGCGGGCTCGGGAGCCACGGACTTCTCCGGCGCGTAACTTCCGACGTTGGAGTCCGTGCCGATTGTCCAGATGCCGGGGGTCCGTTCGACGGCGCGGGCCCACGGGTCGTCGGCGGTGTCCGGCGCCTGAGGAGCCGGAGTGCCGGCTTGGGGCGTTGTGCCAGCAGCGCCGGTACGTGCCGGCGGGGCGGTCCTCTTGCGCGCGGCTGGGGCGGACGGCTGGGCGGCACGCGTTACCGGTGGGGCCGCAACCGGGGCCGACGGGTCCCAGTCCATGGGTGGTTCCTCGTCCAGCGGCGGGGCGTCTTCGTCGCGAGGCGGGCCCCAATCATCGTCGGGGTAGGCGTAGGATCCGGCGGCCTCCGGGGCAGTGCTCGTCTGTTCGCCAGGGGCCGGGGCGGCCGGCACAGCGGCCGGCGGAACCTCGGGAGCAACCCTTGTCGGAACGTGCGCCGGCGCCGGGGAAGGAGGGCCGGAGGCGGGTGTCGGGACCGGGGCGGCCGGGGTGACGGATGTCTGGACCGGGGCGTCCGTAGTAGCGGGGTTAGATGCAGGGGCCTCTGCGGGACGCGCAGGGTCCGTCGCAGCCGGGGTTGCCTGGGCGGACCCGGAGGGAGCCGGGACGGCGACCGGGGCCAGGCCCCAGTCCGCGTCGGAGGACGTGGCCGGCACGTCCCGGCTAACGGGTGCTTTTGGGTTTGGCTCAGAGCTCGCTGCGCTGTTGCTTCCGCTGGCCACTGCGTTGATCTGGCATTCGATGCCGATGGTCTTGTGGATCGCCTGCCGCAGGTTCTCGGAGTGATCCGCCCGGCCGAACGCGCCGGCCAGCCCGGAGGTGGTAAAGGCGAGTGTCAGGACATGGTCTTCGAAGTGGCCCACCTGCGCATTCGGCTCGACGAGGGCCCAGGTGCTCCGCTTGATTTTGGTCAGCGTCTGCAGGATTTCCGGCCAGGCGCGGCGGAGGACTTCGACGTCGGGCCCGGACCCGGTCGCCGGGCCCGCGGCGCGCACGGCTGGAGGACCCGCGGGGGCCGGCTGGTTCTGGGCCGGTGCGGAAACTGGTGTCGATGGGGCCGGAGCAGAAAGGGCTGGTGCAGAGGGTGCCGGTGCAGAGGGGGCAGTGCTGGACGGGACCGGGGCGGGGGGTGCCGGGGCCGCTGGCTGCGCCGGCGCGGACGCCTGTGGTGCCGGGGCCTTTCCGGCAGAAGCACGGTTACCCGCGGCGGGCTCGTCGACAGGCCAGTCGCCGGTGCTGACTCGCGGCGGGGTGAGCGCTTCTTTGGCCGGTTCGGCATCGCGCCCAGGGGCCACGGCAGCCGCGGGAGCCGGAGTGGCCCCGGCGACAGGAGCTGCAGCTGCAGGAACAGGGGACAGCGGTGCCGTGGCCGCGGTCGCGGGAGCCGGAGTGGCTGCAGCCGGGACAGCGGGTGCAGGAACGGCGGCCGCGGTGGCGGGAGCCCCGACGTCGTTCCCGGCGTAATTCAGGCGGCGTTCCACCCTGTCGATACGGGCGGCAATGCCGCGCTCGGTCTGCTCGGAGGAAGGCAGCAGGATGCGGGCGCACAGCAGCTCCAGGTGGAGCCGCGGCGACGTCGCACCGGTCATCTCGGTGAGGGCCGTGTTGGTGACGTCCGCAGCGCGGGACAGCTCGGCGGCGCCCAGATTGTGGGCCTGGTTCTGCAAACGCGCGATCTGGTCCGCGGGCATGCCACGGAGGATCGACTGGGCGCTCTCCGGCATGGCCTGGACGATGATGAGGTCGCGGAAACGCTCGAGCAGGTCCTCCACAAATCGGCGGGGGTCATGTCCGGTCTGGATGACACGGTCCACCGCCCGGAACACCGTGGCGGCGTCGGACGCCGCGACGGCCTCGACGACGTCGTCGAGCAGGGACGCGTGGGTGTAGCCCAGCAGTGCGACGGCGAGTTCGTAGTCCAGACCGTTTGGTCCGGCGCCCGCCATGAGCTGGTCCAGAACGGAGAGCGAGTCACGCACCGAACCTCCGCCGGCGCGGATCACGAGGGAGAGCACTCCGGGCGCCACGGGGACGTTCTCCTGCGTGCAGAGCAGCTCGAGGTAGGCCATGAGCGGCTCGGGCGGCACGAGCCGGAATGGGTAGTGGTGCGTGCGGGAGCGGATGGTGCCGATGACCTTGTCCGGCTCCGTCGTGGCGAAGATGAACTTGATGTGTTCCGGCGGCTCTTCGACGATCTTGAGCAGGGCGTTGAAGCCGGCGGAAGTGACCATGTGGGCTTCGTCGATGATGAAGATTTTGTAGCGGTCCCGGACAGGGGCGTAGGTGGCCCGTTCGCGCAGGTCACGGGCGTCGTCGACGCCGCCGTGGCTGGCGGCGTCGATCTCGATGACGTCGAGGGATCCGGAGCCGCCGCGGGCGAGTTCAACGCAGCTGGGGCACTTGCCGCAGGGGGTGTCCGTCGGGCCCTCGGCGCAGTTCAGGCAGCGGGCCAGGATGCGCGCAGAGGTGGTTTTTCCGCAACCGCGGGGGCCCGAGAAGAGGTAGGCGTGGTTGACGCGGTTCTTGCGCAGGGCCGTCATCAGCGGCTCGGTGACGTGTTCCTGCCCGATAACGTCCGCGAACGAATCTGGGCGGTATCTCCGGTAAAGAGCGGTTGTAACAGTCACAGCTAAACCCTACCAATCGGCACAGACATAAAAGACCCCTCATGCACCCGCCAGAGCCCATTTACCCTTGCTACCTTCCGGTCCTGGGGGAGTTCAACAGGATGACGCCACATGAGGGGCCGTCAGCAAGTTTACCCGACGTTTGAGTGTGCCCCGAATCGCCCACTTCGCTCCCGGGAAATTCGGCGGGACATGCCCATTTTTCGCGGCCAGGAGTGGGCACAATGGCACTATGTCCATTCGCCGCGGGCAGCGTGGGGCATGCCCCCTGGCGGCGGGCAAGTCTGTCGCGGGACATGCCCATTTTTCGCGGCCAGGAGTGGGCACAATGGCACTATGTCCATTCGCCGCGGGCAGCGTGGGGCAAGCCCCCTGGCGGCGGGCCCGTGGGGGTCCGTGGCGCCAATTGGGCGATGCCGGGAAATTCAGGTAGTCTAGTATCTGCTTTTGATTCAGAAGCTACTGGAGAATTCGCCTAGCGGCCTATGGCGCACGCCTGGAACGCGTGTTGGGTTAACGCCCTCGGGGGTTCAAATCCCCCATTCTCCGCGTTTGGCCCCGGTCCCTGGGACCGGGGCCTTTTTGTGCCACAAGGCATCCCCGCGGTCGGAGGTTGTAGGGGCATATGTTGCCCCTGCAACCCGCACAAACACTGGCAAGCACGCCAGTTCCATACACGCATTTTGGCCGCTAACCCGGAGGCCTTCCACAGCACTGGGGAAAGCATTCCTGGCCGGGACCGAGGGGCCGCTTCGGCCGGCACACGATGTGTTACTTCCGACTCGGAAGGCGTCCGTTCCGGGGTCGCCCCCACGAGGTCCGGATCTGGCCGCTAAGGGGACACGCCCTATGCCCGGTAGCCGAGCCGGCGGAGGCGTGCCCGGGCAGCCTGCTCGCTGGGCCCCACCCGACCGAGGGCAAGATGGACGACGCCGAGCGTCACCTTCGTCGCCAGCCGCACAGGAAGCGGGAAGGGGCCCAGCCGTGCGGGCCGCAGGCCCAGCAGATCGCGGTACTTGGGTTCCAGACTCGAAACGGCCGCGGCGAACAGCACCCGGTAGCCCGGCCTGAGCACCGGATGGAGCGGCGGATTGCGGATGAACGCCACGGTCTCGGCGACCCTGTCGTCGGAACGGAGCTCGCCGGCGTCGTGCCAGTGGTCCAGTTGCAGGCGCATTTCCTGTTCGCTGAGTGGCGGGGCCTCCACCCCCATGAGCTCCCCGGCCTGCGCCCACTCACGAACGTAGGCGTCGGGGCCGCCCGGAATCGGTCTGCCCCAGATCTTATGTGCCGAAAGGAAAGCGTCGGTGAAGGCTACGTGCACCCAGCGCAGCAGCTCCGGATCATTCGCCGCGTAGCTCCGGACAACGCCATGTCCGTCCACATATTCCCCGCGCACTGACTCATGGAGCCGCAACACCCAGTCGGAGGCTGCGCGGGCCGCGGCGGTTGAACCGTAGGAAACCGTGAAGATCCAGCGGATCGTTCCGGCAAGCCGGCCCAGGGGGTCCTCGCGGAAGTGGGAGTGGTCGTGGACGCCGGCCAGTGCGCCGGGATGGAGCGCCTGCATGAGCAGGGCGCGAATTCCCGCCACGATCGTCGGCATGTCCCCATGGACGGCCCAGACCGCCGATCCTGGCAAGTGGTAGCCAGGGTCGTCGCCTTCCGCCAGGCGCGGGACCCAGTCCGGCACTGCGTCCCGGGTCCCGGTGAACGTCTGCTTGAGTTCGGCCTGCCATTCCCTGAGGAGGTTGCGCATACTCCATTCTCTCCCACCGCTGCGGGGCCCAGTACTTGCCCCGATCACCAGTACTACTAGGGCAACCACCTGAAGTTGGAAAGGGGTAGCTTTTACGGTTCACAGGCCCCTCTGGTTGTGGTCCCATGAGAACGTGAGTCCGCGAAATTGGGGACTGGCGAACAGGATGCGGGAGTCACATCGTGGGAAAACACTGGGGCAACTCATCGAGTGAGCAGGCGGTCAGAGCGCGCATATTTGCTGTGCGCTGTCTGTCCGGTGGTTTCTGTCTCTCTCTGGCGGTCCTGACCTTCGGGGTGCAGGGACTGTCGGGCACCGGCGCCGCCGTTGTCCCGTCCCCCTCACTCGCCTACGGAGTCGTGGGGCCGGGCACACTGGATCCGGACACTCCCGGCACAGCCGGTGCCAGCACCGTTCCGGCGGCTGACGCCCTGGCCACATCGGCTTTCACCGCGGATGCCCTGGCGCTCGTAGGTTATCCCCGCTCAACGGTCGAGACAACCTCCAAGGACGGCGTCCCCGGGGAACTCAATGTGGCGTCCGCCGGGCTAAAACGGCCCGCCGAAGGCTTCCTTATGGCCCCACTCGAATCCCTTCAGGGGTCTTCGCCCTTTGGGTTGCGAACCAGCCCCATCACGGGGTCCGCCGGGGAATTTCACTGGGGCCAGGACTTTGCGGCGCCGTGCGGTACCCGTGTCTACTCAGCCGATGCCGGAATTGTGCGGGCTGTCGGCTGGCACCCGTGGGGTGGCGGAAACCGTGTGGAAATCGACCACGGCAACGGGCTCATCACCACCTACAACCACCTTGAGGCGATCGCCGTAAAGAAGGGCGACTCGGTCCGCGTTGGCGAGGTCATTGCCCGGGTGGGAACGACCGGATCTTCCACCGGCTGCCACCTGCATTTCGAGACCATCCTGAACGGCTCCCACAAAAACCCGCGCGACTGGATCTTTCTTCCGATCGTGCAGACGGACCGGCTGGGCGCCATCGAGATGACCAGCTACACGCCCGAAGCCGGAAGTCCCTCCAACACCTCCCTCGGCTGGGCTATCCCGGTGTCCGATGACGGGACGCACGTAGTTGCCGGTGGCGCCCAGGAAATGCCCCGCGCGGCACTGCCGCAAACGTCGTACTCCACATCCGCCGCGGCCACGCCCACCCCGTCCATCTGGGACGCGCTGTCGCCGACGAAGACGCGGTCGGATACACCAACGCTCGAGTCCAGCCAGTCGCCGAGTGGGACCACCACCACAACGGGCGGCTCGACGACGCCGAGCGACACCCCGCCTGCCTCGGAGCCGAGCACGGTGCCCCCACCGCCGTCGGAGCCAAGCACGCCGCCGCCCTCGCCAGAATCGCCGACGCCGACGCCGTCGCCTGAACCTACGGCTCCGCCCCTCCCGCCTCCGCCGATCGTGGAACCGGCACCGACGACGCCGCCCCCGCCCCCGCCCGTCGTGGAGCCCGAGCCGGCCCCGCCGCCCGTCGTGGAACCGGCACCGACGCCGCCCCCGCCGGTCGTGGAGCCCGCGCCGGCGCCCACCGCGGAGCCTGCTCCGCCCCCGGTCGTGGAGCCCGCGCCGCCGCCTCCACCGCCGGAGCCCACCGTGGCACCCCCACCGCCCGCGCCCACCGCGGAACCTTCGGCGACCACGGACCCCTCCTTGACCCCTGGCCCGTAGGCGGCACAAACCCATACCTCCACGCGTTGGTATCGAATGACAGTCGTGACCACATCCGGAACACAGCTCCGGACACGAACTTCATGACCGACTTCGCGAGGAACCCTCCCATGACCTCTCTGCACAGCATTCCGCTCACCCTCATCGACGGCACGGACACCGACTTTGGCCGCTTTAAGGGGGAGGTGGTGCTGGTAGTGAACGTGGCTTCGCAGTGCGGGTTCACGCCCCAGTACGCCGGACTCGAAGCGCTGCACAACAAGTTCCACGGGCAGGGCTTCGAGGTGCTCGGTGTTCCCTGCAACCAGTTCGCGGGCCAGGAACCCGCCGCCGACGCGGAAATCGCCGAATTCTGCGAACGGAACTTTGGCGTGACCTTCCCGCTCACTACGAAAGCCGACGTCCGCGGCAAGAACCAGCACCCGCTCTACGCCGAGCTCACGAAATTCAAGAACGGCTTCCTGCCGGGGCTGGTGAAATGGAACTTTGAGAAGTTCCTGGTGAACCGCGACGGCGACGTGGTGGCACGTTTTGCCCCCACCGTCGAGCCGGATTCACCGGAAGTTATCGAAGCCGTGCAGTCCGCCCTCAGCTGAGATTCGGCTCCCAGCAAACAAGGGGACAACGGCCCCTATCCCTAAGCATGCTTGCGGCTTAGACTGGCCGGACCTTCCAAATTAGCCGGGCACACCCGCGGCGCAGACGCGCGTGTGTGAGGAGTCGGTACAGCCGCCACCAGCCCGGGGGACGGTGCATCAGCACGCTTCGTGAATCACAACTGGACACTCATATTGGGGTCCGTGAAACCAGGAGGAAAGTGATGACAGGGAACAAAGCCGTTGCCTACAAGGGGCCGGGCAAGGTCGAACTGATCGACATTGACTACCCCAGCTTCGAACTCAAAGACGGCCCGGGGGTCAACCCCGCCAACGTGGGCCGTTCGGTGCGCCATGGCGTGATCCTCAAAACCGTTGCCACGAACATTTGCGGCTCCGACCAGCACATGGTTCGGGGCCGCACCACAGCCCCCTCGGACCTGGTGCTGGGCCACGAAATCACCGGCGAAGTCGTGGAAGTTGGACCGGACGTCGAGTTCATCAAAGTGGGGGACATCTGCTCGGTCCCCTTCAACATCGCCTGCGGCCGCTGCCGCAACTGCAAGGAGCGCAAGACCGGCATCTGCCTCAACGTCAACCCCGCCCGCCCGGGCGCCGCTTACGGGTACGTGGACATGGGAGGCTGGGTTGGCGGCCAGGCCAACTATGTCCTGGTGCCGTATGCAGACTGGAACCTGCTGAAGTTCCCGGACAAGGATCAGGCCCTCGAGAAGATGATGGACCTGACGATGCTGTCAGATATCTTCCCGACCGGCTTCCACGGCGCCGTCAGCGCCGGCGTGGGCGTTGGCTCGACGGTCTACATCGCGGGGGCCGGTCCTGTCGGGCTGGCTGCGGCCACCAGCGCGCAACTGCTGGGCGCCGCCGTTGTGATTGTCGGCGACCTGAACGCCGGGCGCCTGGCGCAAGCGCGCAGCTTCGGCTGCGAGACCATTGACCTGTCCGAGGGCGGGCCCGCCGAGCAGATCGAGCAGATCCTCGGTGTACCCGAAGTCGACTGCGGTGTCGACGCCGTCGGTTTCGAAGCTCGGGGGCACGGCCACGATGCCAAGGAAGCTCCGGCGACGGTGCTCAACTCGCTGATGGAGATCACGGCCGCCGGCGGTGCGCTGGGTATTCCGGGACTTTACGTCACCGGGGACCCGGGCGGCATCGACGAGGCCGCCAAGAAGGGCGCGCTCTCGCTCAGCCTCGGCACCGGCTGGGCCAAGTCGCTGAGCTTCACCACGGGCCAGTGTCCGGTGATGAAGTACAACCGCCAGCTCATGATGGCGATCCTGCATGACAAGGTCCACATCGCCAAGAACGTCAACGCCAAGGCGATCCCGCTCGAGGACGCACCGAAGGGTTACGCCGAGTTCGACGCCGGCGCTGCCACGAAGTACGTGCTGAACCCGAACGGGTACCTGAGCTAACTGCCAGGCACTCGAGTAGTGATATTCCGGCGGGCGCAGCCGGCCCTGACCAGGGCAGGTATGTGTCCGCCGGAATACTCGGTTATTGCCTCTTTTCGAACATGCCTACTGGAGTTTGCACATTGTTGGCCGAATGTCTGATTGGATAGACATTACTGAGAGGGACGCTGGAGGCAACCGCTTCCACCCAACCAGGAAGGTAGCAATGGAGCTCATCGAGGCCGAGCACCCCCGGCCACGTCATTTTCTACTCCATCTGAGTGACCCCCATCTGCTGGGAGGTTCGGCACCGTTGCATGGTGTGGTCGACAGCGACGCCATGCTCCAGCAACTCTTTGACGAAGTGCGGGCCTCCGGCGCGCGCCCCGAAGCCGTGATTTTCACCGGCGACCTCGCTGACCGGGGCGAACCAGAGGCCTACGCCAAGTTGCGGGCCATCGTAGAGCCCGCCTGCAGGGCCATGGGTGCGAAAGTCATCTGGGCGATGGGCAACCACGACAACCGCGCGCACTTCCGCACCGGCCTGCTGGACCAGCCGGCGGACGACGCCCCCGTGGACCATACGTACTACATCAACGGGCTGCGGATCATCACCATGGACACCTCAGTCCCCGGCTACCACCACGGAGAACTGAGCCCGGATCAGCTGGAGTGGCTCGCGGCGGAACTCGCTACACCCGCCCCGGACGGAACCATCCTTGCCCTGCACCACCCGCCGGTGCCCTCGGTCCTGGACCTCGCCGTCCTGGTGGAGCTTCGGGACCAGACGGCGCTGGCTGGAGTTCTGCGGAACTCCGATGTCCGTTCTATTTTGGGCGGCCACCTGCACTATTCGACGACGGCTACCTTCGCGGGGATCCCGGTCTCGGTGGCATCGGCCACCTGCTACACGCAGGACCTCAATGTTCCGGTCGGCGGAACCCGCGGACGTGACGGCGGACAGGCGTTCAACCTGGTCCACGTTTACGAGCACACCATCGTGCACTCCGTGGTCCTGCTCGGCGACACCCCGGCGGTCGGCGAGCTCGTCTCCGCCCAAGAAGCCCAGCGGCGGATCACCGCGGCAGGGATCCGCATCCCCAGCAAAGCGAAAATCGAGGACCCGGCCAGGACGCCCGGCCACCGCCGGCTGACCGCCAGCAACTAACCCCTACTTCTCCCAGGGGGCCTTGATGGGGTAGTACTTCTCCAGGAAATCCGTTACGAGTTCTGCCCGCTCCTCGGCCGCGACCTCCGGAAAGCTTCCGTCGTTGAGGCAGAAGAAATCCATGTTCCGCTTGGAGAGCAGCTTGGGCAGGTAATTGAGTCCAGCCCGTGCGGTGGTGTCCACGTAGCGCACCTTGGCCGCCGTCTGGGTAACGGCCCGGCCGGTGAGCAGCGCGTAGTAGTGGTAGAACGAGTTGGTCACCGAGATGTTGTCGGCCGCGCGGAACGTGCTCGCCGCCGTCTTGGCGAACTCCGCCGGAAACTCCTGCTCCATCTGGGCCACGACGCTGCGCCGCAGCGGGGCAGCCGTGTGCTCCAGGTGCCGGGTGGTGATCCGGCCGAAGCGGTCCCAGAGCAGCTTCCGGTTCACCCGGGCCGCGTTCTCGAACCCGCTGCGCTCCGCGTCGTTGTCGCCGAGCCCGATCCGGGTTTCCGCTTCGATGAACTTCGTGATGCCGCCGGGTGTGAAGAACAAGTCCGGTCCGACGGCGCGTCCGAAGAACATGTCGTCATTCGAGTACAGGAAGTGCTCGGACAGCCCGTCGATGTGGTGGAGCTGGCACTCCACCGCTTGTGAGTTGTGCGTTGGCAGCACGGTGGGGTCCGCGAAGAACTCCTCGCTGCGGACGATCGTCACCCCCGGATGATCCGCCAGCCATGAAGGCGTGGGGGAGTCCGTGGCAATGAAGATGCGTCGGATCCAGGGCGCGAACATATAGACCGAGCGCAGCGCGTACTTGAGTTCGTCGATCTGGCGGAAGCGGGCTTCGTGGTCGTCGCCCTCGCCCAGCACCACACCGGCCATCCGCGCACGCCGAGCTGCGATGTACTCCGGGGAGCTGCCATCCACCCAGGAAAACACGAGGTCGATGTCGAAGCTGATGTCACTGGCGTGGTCCGCGAACATGTTCTCGATGGTGGGCCAGGTGTGGCCGTACCGCTCCACCGTGCCGCGGACGGCATCCTGGGCCAGCAGCGTCCGGCGGGTCAGCGAGTTCTCGATCGGGAGGATCAGCTCGTCGCCTTCGAAACTCCACAGTTCCAGCTGCACCCCGGCCGAGGCGCCGAACTCGAAGCCGCCTTCCGGTTCGACCCGGGGACGGTACAGCCGGAAGATCCGGGACTGCCGGTTGGGGGAGAGCTCGCCGTCGGCGACCAGCACCGAGGACTTCTTCTTGGCATCGACACTCATCGAGTAGAAGGGCTCATCGTGGCAGGCCTCCACGAGCGCGTCGCGGAGTTCCTTACGGTCCTTCCAGTCGACGGCGATGACGGGCCTGTCGTTGTTGCCGCGGACCAGGAGGTAGTCCAGGCCGGCGCCGTCCAGCACCGAGCGGATGAACATCAAATCCTCGACCATGGCCTGGTACGGCGTCCGGTTCTCGTTGATCAGGCCGTAGCGGCCCCGGCGGCGTACAACGTCCTGGCGCGCCCGGAATCTCGCGACGGCAGCCGCGGAGGTGACCTCATCATGGGCGTCTACCGATGCCTGGCTGCCGTAGTAGATCTCGTCCTGGACCAATGCGTCTGTAATTTCGATTCTCCGTGATTCTTTGCGTGAATGTGTCCCTAGTTGCATGATATCGCCCACCCCAAAATCGCCCCGAAAATCCGCGGCTGAACGCCGCCAGTGTGGGCTGCGAGAGCCCCTCGTCCCCCCGGAAACCCTGGGCCCGGGATGTTTCAGCCCACCGGTTCAGCCCGCCGGTTCAGCCCAGGAGGGCCCGGCGCCAGCTGCGCAGGAAAGCCGCCCCGGCGTCGTCGTGGATGACGTCCTCGCCAAGCCCCAGATCCGCCGCGGTGAGTACGTCGTAGGGTTTCACCGGGACGCCGTCGGCCGGCCGGACGTCGACGTGTTTCACCGGGTGGTCGTTGTGGTGCAGCCAGTCGGCCATAGCGTAGTCGGTGCGGGAATCGCCCACCGTCCGCCAGGCCTGCGGGGTGACGCCCTGCGTTGCCAGCAGCTCCACGGCCCGGCTCGCGCCGAGGTCTTTGCCCAGCCTGACCGACTCGATGTCGGTGGAGATGATCGTCGGATCCACCCGGTAGTCGACCCGGTCATCGGAATCCGGGGCGTGGTGGTCCAGCCGTACCACCCCGAGCCCGTGCCGGCCCATCAGATCCATGGCATCGGCGTCGAACAGTTGCTGCTCGGCCCGGTAGTCGGAGTTCTCGACGGCGATGTGCTGCTCCACGGAGACCATGGCTAGCTTGGTCTCGTCGAAGAACATGTGCTCCGCGTAATCCTCGGCGACCAGCCGGCGGACGTCGTCGCCGAAGGACCGCGGGATGGCCAGATCGTGATCGACGTGGACCGGCCCGGGGCCCGCGGAGGTGTAGCTGAACCAGACGGCGCCCTTCTCGCAGACGGCGTGGATGAGGGTCCCGGCCGGCATCCCCGCGGCGATCATCGGTTCCATCACCTGTTCGCGGATGAAGTCAGCGGATCGGCCGGTGTTGAAGATGACCGGGATCCCCGCCGCGGCCAGCGCCAGCAGGTCCTCGATGATCACCGGCTGTACCGCGCGGGTGACGGGGCTCGCCACGGGACCGTCGACGTCGAGCAACAGTGCCAGCGGAGGAGCCGACGGCGAGAGGGAAGCTGAGGTCTCGGGAGGTGTCATGACCCCATTCTCCCAGCAGCCAGGCATCTTTGCATGTGCTGTGGACCGTGCCTCCGGCAGGGTCTTGACTGTGACAGCACGGGCGGATGGTAGGAGAAATGGTTACTGTTTGGCTACAACCTCCCGGCACCGGGAGTCGTGGATTCCTTTGCCCGTCCAAGTTCCCTAGGCTTGCAGGGTGATATTCAAAGCCGTGGGCGAGGGACGCCCGTACCCCGACCATGGTTACAGCACGCCCAAGGACTGGGCGGCGCTGCCGCCGCGACCGGTCCGGCTGGACGATCTGGTGACCACCAAGCGCACGCTCGACCTCGAGGCGCTGCTGGCAGAAGACTCGACGTTCTTCGGCGATCTGTTCCCGCACGTCGTGGAATACCGCGGCGTCCTGTACCTGGAGGACGGTCTGCACCGGGCCGTCCGGACCGCGCTGCACCAGCGCACAGCGATCCACGCGCGTGTGCTGGTGATAAATGGCTAGAAAGCCAAAGGACGTCACCGTCCTGCACGGACACCAGGTCATCACCGGCTCGGACCTGCGGGCCACGTTCGTGGAGGACGACGAGCTGCACCACAACCCCGTCCGGAAGCGACGACGCATCCTGCACGGTGTGGTCTTGGTGCTGCTGGTCGGGCTGGTGGCCGCCGCGGTTGTGGTGGCGCTGGCGATCATGAACGGCCAGATCAAGATTCCGGCGGCGGAGCGCAGCCAGGCGGCCGCGTCCGTCTGCCCGGAAGCGCGCTTCGACTACACGCCGCCGGAAAAGATCAACCTCAACGTCTACAACTCGACCTCCCGCCCGGGCCTGGCCCGGTCCGTGGCGGACGAGTTCGCTGCCCGCAAGTTCATCGTCGGGGCCGTTGCCAACACAACGTCGAGCTACCGCGGGGTCGCGTTGGTCGTCTCCGGCGCCGCGGGCCAGTCCGCCGCGTTCAGTGTCCAGCGGAACCTGCCGGGCTCGGACTATTTCCAGGACGGCCGGACGGACCCGAGCGTGGACGTCATCCTCACCGGAGACTTCAAGGAGCTGGCGAAACCGGAACTTGTTGACCAGACGCCGGGCCAACTCAGCTGCCCGCGCGAGGACCGGCGGATCGTGGAGGAATCCGGGCGGCCCATGACGCCGACGGTTGCGCCCGCCCCCGTCGGCTAGGCCGTGTCCGCCGGCACGGGATGTCAGGGGGACACGCGGAGAGGACGGCCGCCGTCGTCGAACCGGGCTCCGGCGCCGAGCTGGACGAACCGCACGGTGCGCGCAATCCGGGACTCGGCCTCGGCGTCCTGCCCGGCACCGTCACCGCGGGCGGCGCTGGAAGACAGGGTGCCGTGGATGAGCTGCGCCAGTTGGGTGATGTCCGCCTCGGGCAGGTAGCCCTGGGCGATGCCGTCCCGAAGGATGCCCTGCAGGAGCACGCTGAGCTCCCCGACGTGGTCCGCAAGCTTCGCGAACGACGCCGGCGAGAGCACAGCACCCATCGCGGGGCCGGGCGGCAGATGCCGCCGGCTGAGGTCCTCGACCTGGGCGCGGACGTACAGGGCAAGGCGGTCCACCGGGTTCTCCAGCGCCGCCAGGGATTCGCGCAGGTCGATCAGGAAACGCTCCGTCTCGTCCAGCGCGTAGGCGATGAGAAGCTCTTCGATGTCCGCGTAGTAGTTGTACACGGCGGTGCGGCCGATCCTGGCATGCCGGGCGACGTCGGTCATGGTCAGCCCCGGGAGCCCGTGGGTGAACAGGAGCTCGCCGAAAGCGGTCAGGATGCGGTGTTGGGTCTCGGCTCGTTGGGCGGCGTTGCTCGCGGCCGAAATCCTGGGCATACGGACACTTTAGCCTGATCTGTCAGCAAACCGGCCTTCGGCGGCGGCCAAGGTCCGGGGTCGCCGGGAGCGGGGGGGGGGGGGGGGGCCCCCCCCCCCCCCGCCCCCCCGCCCCCCCCCCCCCCCCCCGCTTCCGGCGAGTTCGGCGTCGGGAGGCCGTCAGGTGCTGCAGCCCTCCGGGCCACAGGCGTCGGCGGCCCCGCCGCCGGGGGCGCTGACCATTTCCAGCGGGCGGCTGTCCTGCCACGCCTGCTCGAGGGCTGCGGTGAACGTCTCGGCGGGCTGGGCGCCGGAAAGCCCGAATTTCCGGTCGATCACGAAGAACGGGACGCCGGAGATGCCCAGCGCGCGGCCTTCTTCGAAGTCGAGCCGGACGTCGTCGGCGTATTTGTCGGTGGTGAACAGCTCGTCCAGCTCGGCCGCGCCGATCCCCAGGTCCAGCCCGAGCGAGGTCAGGTAGTCCCGGCTGCCGATGTCCTTACCGTGCTCGAAGTGGTCGCTGAGCAGGCGTTCCTTTGCGGCGTCCTGCTGCCCGTGCGAGGCGGCGAGGTGGATCAGCCGGTGGGCGGTGAAGCTGTTGGCGACCACGACGTCGTCGAAACGGTAGTTGAGGCCCTCGCCCCTGGCCTGCTCCGCCACGTGCGCGAACATCCCCGCGACCTGGGCCGGGGCCATGCCCTTGCGGGTGCTCAGGTAGTCCAGCTCGGTGCCGTCATAGTGCTCGGGCAGCGACGGGTCCAGCTGGTAGCTGCGCCACTTCACCTGCACAGCCTCGCGGTGCGGGAAGGCCGCCAGCGCGGTTTCAAAGCGGCGTTTGCCGATGTAGCACCAGGGGCAGGCGACGTCGGACCAGATCTCAATCTTCATGCTGGCCACAACCCCGGGGCGGCCGGCTCCATTCCCCGGGGGACTGTCGGCTTGGTCACGGGGTCCGGGTGAGCGGTCGTTCCATGACGAAGTCGTGCTCCACGGTGTTCCCGAGCGTAAAGGACTTGGTGCCGACCTGGCGGAAGCCTGACTTCTCGTAGAACCGGACGGCCCGGCCGTTCTGGTTGTTTACGCCCAGCCAGAGCCCGCGGGCGCCGGCCGCCGCGGCCGCGTCGATGCTCGCGTGCATCAGTTCGGCTGCAGCGCCCAGCCCGTGGTGGTCGGGGTGGACGTAGCACTTGCTGAGTTCCGTGCACGGCAGTTCCGTCAGGACCGCGGCCACGTCCGGGTCCCGGGTGGCCCGGGCGACCAGGAGGCTGTAGCCCCGCAGTTCGCCGCCCGCGTCGATCACCAGGACGGTGATGTCAGGGTCGGCGAGATAGGCGCGGAAGTTGGCCTCGCTGAGCGTGTTCGCGAGGTGCGCAGCGATGTCTGCCGGGGACGAGCCCGGCGGGCAGGCCAGCGGGAAGGTCACGGCCGCCAGCGCGGCCAGCCTGCCGGCGTCGTCCGCGGTTGCCGTTCGGATTGCGTGCGTCATGCAAAAACACTAGTCCGCGGTGGGCGCCGCGTTCGCTTCGTGAAGCGTTGTTGCGGCAAGCTGCCGGTCCAGAGCGGCGTCGAAGGAGGGGCTCGACGGCGGGAAGTCAGCGGACCGGGTAGGCCACATATGCGACGCGTCTGGAATCGGGTGACCAGCTGTTGACGTTGAGAGATCCCTGGCCACCGGACAGCGCCCAGGTGTGCAGCGGTGTAGTCCAGTCGTCGAGCCGTACGGTGACGATTTCGACGGGCAGGTCGGCGGGATGGCCTATGGTTCCTGCGGGGAACCGGAGGTAGCTGGCGTGGTGCCCGTCGGGTGAGATGTGCGGGAACCAGTCGACTGTCCCGCTGTGAATCAACCGCTCCAGTCCCGATCCGTCAACGCGCACGCGGGCGATCTGTGCGTGCCCGGGCCGGCTGCTGAAGGTCTCGGTATTGAAGTAGATCCATGTGCCGTCCGGTGAATACTCCGGGCCGTCACAGTGCCCGGCCCCCGTGTCGACCGAGGCCGAAGGCCCGCCTGCCGAGGGCATCGTCATGAGGCGTCCCGGCTTCGTGACATCGCCGGATTCCATCCCCACGTAAGCGAGTTCGTGTCCGTCCGGGCTCACGCCGTGCAGGAAGTGGAAGAATCCGTCCTCGGCCGTGATCCGGGCCGCGTCCCCGCCCTGGATGTCTGCCCGGTAAATGTGGCCGTCATCCGCGGAGAGGTAGATCCGGCTGCCCACGGGTGCGAGCACATGATCGTTGTTGAGATCCGGGACCCCCGCGAGCGGGACCTCGGCGAGCGAGCGGCTGGCAAGGTCCAGCCGCCACAGGCGGCCGGCGCCGTTGAGGATGAGCGCGGAATTGTCGAGTGTCCAGTTGGGGGCCTCCAGGAGCACGTCGTCGCTGGCGAAGATAAGCTCGCGCGAACCGGTGGGGACGGACGCGACCCAGACTTCACAGCGCTGGCCGGATATTAGCGCGCGGGGCACGGGTTCTTTACTGCTTGAAGGCGGCGTCGAAGGACGTGTTCGACGCCGGGAAGTCGTACTTTTTGAGGGCGGCGAGGGCTTCGGGGGCGCCGTGGAGGCGGTCCATGCCGGCGTCCTCCCATTCGATCGAGATGGGCCCGGTGTAGCCGATCGCGGTCAGGGCGCGGAAGGACGATTCCCAGGGCACGTCGCCGCGGCCGGCGGAGACGAAGTCCCAGCCCCGGCGGGGGTCGCCCCAGGGCAGGTGTGAGCCCATGACGGTGTTCCGGCCGGTGGGGCGCAGCTTCGTGTCCTTGCAGTCCACGTGGTAGATCCGGTCCTTGAAGTCCCAGATGAAGGAGACCGGATCGATGCCCTGCCACATGAAGTGGGAGGGGTCCCAGTTCAGTCCGAAGGCTTCGCGGTGGCCGATCGCTTCGAGCGTCCGGACCGTGGTCCAGTAGTCATAGGCGATCTCGGAGGGGTGGACCTCGTGGGCGAAGCGGACGCCGCATTCGTCGAAGACGTCCAGGATCGGGTTCCAGCGGTCGGCGAAGTCCTGGTAGCCGGCCTCGATCACTTTCTCCGGGACGGGCGGGAACATGGCGACGTACTGCCAGATGGAGGAGCCGGTGAACCCGACGACGGTGTCCACGCCCAGAGCCTTGGCGAGCCGGGCGGTGTGCTGCATTTCCTCGGCGGCGCGCTGCCGGACGCCTTCGGGGTCGCCGTCGCCCCAGACCCTGGCCCCGACGATGGCCTCGTGGCGGAAGTCGATCGGGTCATCACAGACGGCCTGGCCCTTGAGGTGGTTGGAGATCGCCCAGACCTTGAGGTTGTACTTCTCCAGCACGGCGAGTTTGGACTCGACGTAGCCGGGTTCGTCCCAGCGCCAGGCGTCCACGTGGTCTCCGGAGACGGCGATTTCCAGGCCGTCGTAGCCCCAGCCCGAGGCCAGGCGCGCGACTTCCTCGAACGAGAGGTCGGCCCACTGGCCGGTGAACAGGGTGTACGGGCGGGCCATGTCAGGCTCCTTCGGTTAGCGGAACGGTGGCGGGGCCGGAGGCCAGTTGGATGATGGCGCTCTTGGCGGCCGCGCTTTCCTCGACTGCGGCCAGAATACGCTGGACGGTCAGGCCGTCCTCGAACGACGGCGAGGGCTGGGCTCCGGTGCCAATCGCGACGAGGAAATCGCGGATTTCATGGGTGAAGGTGTGTTCCCAGCCGATCACGTGGCCCTGCGGCCACCAGGCGGCGGCGTAGGGGTGTTCCGGTTCGTTGACCAGGATGCGCCGAAAGCCTTGTTCCCGGACGGGGACGGTGGCGTCCAGGAAGCCCAGCTCGTTCAGGTCCTCGAGGTCAAACAGGATGGATCCCTTCTCGCCGTAGATCTCCAGTTTGAGCGAGTTCTTCTGGCCGGTGGCCATGCGGGAGACCTCCACCGAGGCGACAGCCCCGGACGCGAGCGAGAGCGTCGCCCAGGCGGCGTCGTCGACCGTCACCTCTTCCGGGCCGTTACGGCCGGGCCGGTGCGAGGTGAAGGTGTGGAGCCGCCCGGAGACTTCGGTGACCTGGTCGCCGAGCAGGAACAGCACCTGGTCGATGGCGTGGGACGCAATGTCGCCCAGCGCCCCGGAGCCTGCTGTTTCCCTGTTCAGCCGCCACGTCATGGGCGACTCCGGGTCCACGAGCCAGTCCTGCAGGTAGGCCGCCCGGACATGCCGAATCGCGCCCAGCCGGCCCTCGTCGATCAGTTCCCGGGCCAGGGCCAGGGCGGGGATGCGCCGGTAATTGAAGCCGATCATGGACTGGACACCTTGGCTGCGGGCCGACTGGGCCGCCGCGGTCATGGCCTCAGCCTCGGCCAGGGTGTTGGCGAGCGGCTTCTCCACGAGCACGTGTTTCCCGGCTTCAAGCGCGGCGACCGCGATCTCGGCATGCATCCAGCCGGGGGCGCAGATATCCACGATCTGGATGTCGTCGCGGGCGATCACCGAGCGCCAGTCCGTGGAGGACTCCGCCCAGCCGTACTTCGAGGCGGCTTCGGCGACCCCGGCAGCGTCTCGCCCGACCAGGACGCGCTGTTCGAAGGCCGGGACGTCGAAGTAGCTGGCCACATTGCGCCAGGCGTTCGAGTGGGCCTTGCCCATAAACGCGTAGCCGATCATGGCCACGCCCAGCAGTGAACCGGTGCCGGCGGCAGCGCCGGGCGGGGTGAGGCTGGCCGTGGAATCTTGGGAAGTCATGATTGCTTTCCTAGAGGGTGGAGGCGGTGGGGTCCCAGTCCTCGGGGAGGACTGCGGACGCGGGGGCGGAGCTTTCGACGTCGATGAAGTTTCCGGATTCCATGGATTCGGAGATCGAGACCATGGTGTCCAGGACGTGGTAGGCGAGGTTGCCGGTGGCGCGATGCGGGACCCCGGCGCGGATGGAGCGTGCCATGTCCAGCACTCCCATGCCGCGGCCCTGGCTCGGGCCGGTTGCCGGGATGACGGTCCACTCTTCGTCGCCGGCACGCCAAAGGCGCACCTCGCCGTCGAAGTGGTTGGGGTCGGGGAGGGAGATGGTCGCTTCGGTGCCGGTGATCTCGACGAACCCCATCCGCTGCCGGGGGGATTCGAAGCTGAAGACGCTGTGGGAGGACTGGCCGTTCTCGAACTGGGCCATGGCGGACACATGGGTGGGAACCTCGACGGTGAATTCCTCACCGGCCTTCGGCCCGGACCCGATAACGCGGATCTGTTTGGCCTTGGAGCCGACGGCGGCCACCTTCCGGATGGAACCGAAGGTCTGCACCAGGGCGGTGAGGTAGTACGGTCCCATGTCGAACAGGGGCCCGGCCCCGTACTGGAAAAGGAACGCGGGGTTGGGGTGCCAGGATTCCGGTCCGGGGGTCTGGAACGTGGTCATGGCCGTCAGCGGAGTGCCGATGTCGCCGCGTTCGATCAGCCGCCGCGCGGTCTGGAGCCCCGCGCCGAGGAAGGTGTCGGGAGCGCAGCCCAGCCGGATTCCGGCGGCGTCGGCTGCCTTGAGCAGCCCGAGCCCGGAGTCGCGGTCCAGCGAGAACGGCTTTTCGGTCCAGACGTGTTTGCCCGCATTGACGGCGGCCGTGGCCACCTCGACGTGGGCCGCGGGGATGGTCAGGTTCACGATGATTTCGACGTCGGGGTGGTTCAGTGCCGCATCCACCCCGCCCCACTCGGCGATGCCGTATTCCTTGGCGCGCGCCTCGGCGGCGTCCTCGAAGAGGTCTGCGATGACGTGGACCTTGAGGTCCGGGAAGACCGTCAGGTTGTCCAGGTACTGCTTGCTGATGTTGCCGGCACCGATGACGGCGACGCCCACAGGGCCACTTCGCTGGGCGGCGCTCATGCGTTCACGCCCTGGGCGCTGGCGGAACCGCTCTGCAGGTATGCGAGGCTCTGGGCGATGCCGTCAAAGATGTCGCCCGAGAAGTCGTCAAACTCCACAACGCCTACTTCCAGGGACCTGGCGGCGCCGATGACGTCCCACACGGCGATCTTCCCCTGGCCGGCGGGCTGCTGCGCCTTGGTGTCGGTGTTGAGCGGGCCGTCCTTGATGTGGATGAACTTCACCCGGTCGCCGAGCTTGGTCAGGATCTCGACGGGGTCCTGGCCGCCGACGGCAACCCAGTAGGTGTCCACTTCGAGGACCAGATCGGGGTCCAGGAGATCGGCGAAGTATTCCAGTGCCGTGCGGCCCTCGATGGTGGACTCCAGTTCCCAGGCGTGGTTGTGGTAACCGACGCGGATGCCATACTCGGCGCCCTTCCGGGCAGCTTCGTTGAGCTTCGCGGCGGTGGCCTGGATATCCTCGGCCTTCTGCCAGTGCTCGGCCGGCAGGTACGGATCGATGACGGTGCTGATGCCCAGTTCTTTGGCGGCGGCGAAGATCTCGTCCTGGTCCTGGCCCAGCAGCGGAGCATGGCCGGACGGTGCGGTGAGGCCGTTATCCCTCAGCGCGGCGCCGAGTTCCTTGGCCGTGGCCACGAAGTTGTAGGGCTCAACCTGGGTGAAGCCGATCTCAGCGACCTTCTTAATGGTGCCGGGCAGGTCCTGCTGAATGGCATTGCGCAGGGTGTAAAGCTGAAGAGAGTAAGACATTTCGTTCCTTTGCGGGAGTTTTGTTTCGAAAATGGTCCAGGGTTGGCTAGCGGCCGGCAAGGGATCCGCCGATGCCGCCGACGCTGAAGTACTTGTTCAGGGTGGCGAAGACGATGATGGGCGGGAGCATCATGATCACGGCGAGGGCCATGACAGAGGTCCAGTCGGTGGCGTTCTGCTGGAAAAAGGACTGGACGCCCATGGGGAGGGTGAAGATCTCGTTGGAGCGCAGGAAAACGATGGCCACGAGGTAGTCGTTCCAGGCCAGCAGGAAAGCGAAGATCGCGGTGGACAGGATGCCAGGCAGGCTGTTGCGGAGGACCACTTTGGTGAAGGATCCGAACACCGAGCAGCCGTCGATCCAGGAGGCCTCTTCGAGGCTGATGGGGATTGAGTCGAAGTAGGCAGCCATCATCCAGGTGGCCACGGTCATCGTGGAGCCCACATAGATGATGGTGATGCCCAGCAGGTTGTCCACCAGGCCCATGCCGGCGAAGAGGATGAACAGCGGGACCACCGAGGTGATGATGGGCAGGGACTGCATGACGAACAGCAGCAGGGAGTAGCCGGAGACCGCCTTGCTGCGGCCTCGGGAGAGGACGTAACCAGCGGGGGCGGCGACCGCCACGGAGACCACCACAGTGGCGAGGGTGGTGATGAGGCTGTTTTGCAGCCACGTGGCAGCGAGGGTTCCGGAGAACACGTTGGCGAGGTTCTCGAAAGTCGGGCCCGTGGCGGTGCTCGTGGGGCCGGGGGTGAAGGCCAGCACCACGGTGACCAGGATCGGGACGAGGACGACCGCGGTGATCGCCAGAATCGCAACGAATCTCCACCATTGGCCGCGGTGGCCGGCTTCGGACAGGACGCGGCGGTTCTTGGCTGGGCCGGCGACGCCGAGGACGGGGCCGGACTCGGGATGGGCGTGGACTGCTGCGCTCATTATTCGACGCTCGACTTTCGGATCTGGCGGTACAGGAGGACGGAGATGACCACCAGGGTCATGGTCATGAGGAAGGCGATGGCCACGCCGGGGCCGGTGGCGAAGTCCTGGAAGACGGTGCGGTAGGCCAGGACTACCAGGGACGTGGTGGCGCTGACCGGCCCGCCGCCGGTGAGCAGGTAGATGGTGGGGAAGTCGTTGACACAGAAGATGGTCATGAGGATCCAGCTGATGTAGGTGGAGCGGGCGATCAGCGGGAGGGTGATCTGGCTGAACTGCTGCCAGCGGGTGGCGCCGTCCATGCTCGCCGCCTCGTAGACCGTGGTGTCCACCGAGGCCAGGGCGGCGGAAATCATCATCATCATAAAAGGGAAGCTGACCCAGACTTTGAACACCATGACGGTGACGGCAGCGAGGGTGGGATCGGCGAGGAACAGGGGCGTTCCCAATCCGAGGTTCCGGAAGAGAGACGGGATCAGGCTGTCCGGGGTGGCGACCAGCCAGTTCCACGCTGTGGAGGAGACCACGATGGGTACGACCCACGGCAGGAGCAGCAGGACTTTGAAGGTGCTGCCCGCAGGGATCTTCGTCCGGAGCATCAGTGCCAGGCCCAGGCCGACAAGCCACGAACCGAACACCCCGACGATGGTGAAGAGCAGGGTGAACTGTGCCGCTTTCCAGAACGCCGGTGAGGACAGGACGGTGGCGAAGTTCTCCGCGCCGACGAAGTTGCCCGTCTCGATCAGGGAACCGTCGTGTGTGGCCTGCACACCGGCGTGGATGAGCGGGTAGCCGTGGATAAGGACGAGCAGGATGACTGAGGGCAGCAGGAGCCAGAAGAATGTCCGGCTGGTCTGTGCGCTGAGCTTGCTCTTGCGGTTTGCGGTGCCTCCGGACCCGCCGGGGGCAACTCCCTGGCGGGCCCGGCTGAGGCCGGATTGAACTGTAGTCAGTGCCATGGAAAGGGCCGCTTACTTCTTAATAGTGGACTTAAGCCCGGACTCGAAGGCCTGCAGGGCGGACTTGGCGTCAGACTGGCCGGTCAGGATGGTCTGGGTGAACTGGTTCAGGGCCTGGCCGCCGTCAAGGGCTGCGAGGTCGGCGTTAAGGGTGTTGCCTTGGGCCGCGAAGGTCTTGGCGATGGGCTGCCAGTCCTTGACGATCTTGACGTTATTGGGATCATCGGCAAACTCGGGGATTTCCGTGATCGATTTGAAGACAGGCAGGGCAGACATCAGCTTCTGGCGCCACAGTTCCTTAAGCTGCCCCAGGTAGTACACCAGGAAAGCTTCGGATGCTTCCTGGGACGGAGTGTTCGTGTACATCATGATGTTGTTCGGGAAGACGATGGTGGCCTTGTCGCCGTGCGGGCCGGTGATCGGGTCAGCGACGAGCAAGTCTCCGGACGTGTCACCCACGCGCTGCGGAACATTGACCTGGAACAGGCCATACCCGGCCTTTTTGTCCTTCCATTGGGCCGACATGTTGTCGGTGGTGTAGCTGACCGCCGCGGGATCGACGATTCCGTTGGAGACCAATTCAAGGATGAATTCAATGGCTTCCACGTTGCGGTCGTTCATCAGGTCCAGCTCGCCGTCCTTGGTGAAGACGCCGCCGCCGTTGTTGACCATCATCATGATCATGGAGTGGTTGCCGTAGTTGTTGCCTGCGCCCGCGCCGGTGGTGAAGCCGAAGGCGCCGATCTTCTTAAGTGCTTTGCCGGCTTCCAGGAGGGATGGCCAGTCGGTGGGGAGGCCGACGCCAGCCTGTTCGAAGAGCGACTTGCGGTACCAGAACACCCGCATGTCCAGCTGCCACGGAACCGCCACATAGCCCTTGTCGGACTTGAAAGGCTCCAGGACGCCGGGCAGGAAATCGTCGAACTGGCCGTTCTCCTTCAGCGTGTCAATGACCTTGTCGGCGTATGCGATCTGCCCCTGCTGCTCAAACTGGAAGGCCTGGAACCCGCCGCCGGTGGACACTGCGGGCCCGGTCTTGGACGCGATGGCCGAAGAGAACGTCTGGTAGAAGTTGCTCCACTGGATGGTCTGGTAGCTGGCCTTGAGGTTCCCCGAGGACGGCGCGTAGCCCTCCGTGATCTTCTTGGCGGCCTCGTTGTAGGCGGGAGTGGCCCAGGGCATGTCCCAGAACTTGACGACGCCGGTTTCCCCGCCCTGGGTGGCGGAGCCGCCGCCGCAGGCGGCGAGCAGCGGCGCGGAAGCCGCCGCTGCGGCGAAGCCCAGGAACCCCCGGCGGGAGAAAGCGGTGGATGTTGCGGAGGACTTGATGGTCACGATTAGTTCCTTTCAGGATCCGGCCGTTGCTAGCCGGTCCGTCTCGACATTGAGGTGATGCGGAATCTTGTGCTGGTGCTGCGGGTGGAACTGGCTAGTCGTTGAGTCGGTCGATGAGCGAGGTGAGGGCGGCGAATTGCTGCAGGTCGGTGGACGGTCCGCCCGCCTCGAGCAGGCGGCGGATCCGCCGCCAGCTGTGGCGGTGCGCGGATTCGTAGATCGTTGGAAGGGTGGTGGCCCCGGCCGCCGTGACCGAGCAAATCTCCGCCGGCCAGGCCGCGGAGGGGTCCGGCAAGGTAATGTCCGCCCGGCCGGTGGAGTTGAGGAGCGAGATGGTCGCCGTTGCCGGGACAGACGCGGTAGTAATCCCCTGCAGGGCCGCGGGGGCACCATTGGCCAGCTTCCCGACCACGGTGTAGCCGTTGGCGCTGCGCTGGACCACCTTGAGCCCGTCAACGGCGACGCCGGACTGCAGGACGGCGGCGAGATGCTCGGTTAGCAACACAATGGGGTCATCGTCCGGCGCGCCGTAGGCAACAGAGTCCAGCAGCACGCAGTCCGCCAGGGCGGCCGAGATCACCGCCCGGGCGGCGTCGTGGGAGGCAGCGAGGGCCGGGTTTCCCGCCCAGCGCTGGTCCAAAACGATCACGGCGCCGCGCCTGGCCGCCGTGCCCGCCAGGGCTGCGGGGTCCTCGGCGACAGGGCCTGAGACCACGACCCCGCGGGAACCGGCCAGGATCGCCTCGGCGGCGCGACCGGTCCAGCCGGCGTGGCCGGCGACGGCGGTGACATCCGGGGCCCCTGATGCCGGGGCAAAGGAAACGGGAAGCGACGCGATGACAGCGGCGATGGCGCCGGCGGTTTCAGCGCCGGAGGTGGTGTGGACGGTGAGTACGGTGCTCATGCCAGGGACTCCTCGGGTGCGGGAACGTCGCTGGCGGCGCTGTCGGCGGCGCTACCGGCAATGGCGAGGGCAAACTCAAGGTCGTGGATCAGTGTTTCCGCGCTGGGCGCCGACCCGGCGCCGCGGGCGATGTCGGCGAGTTTGCGCCATTCGCCCTCATAGCCGTTGTGGCCGAACGGGCCGAGCACCGTCGTCGTGCCGGGCCTCCGGATCCGCGCGGTGGCGGATCCGGCATGCACGTAGGACGGGGTGAAGGAGATGCTGAGGCTGGCGTCGTCCCCGATCGCCTCGAAGGTCCAGGCTGGTTCCCAGGTGCTGTTCATCGCGGCCCGGAGTTCAACGGTCACTGCTCCGGCGCGGAGTGAAATCAGGTAGCCGAAGGGCCTCACGGTCTCCGCGTGCAGGACCTCAACGGACGCGAAGTCCGGTGTGAACCTGCGGACCAGGGGCAGATCGTGAATTGCCAGTCCCATCACGCCGCCGGTGATCATGGCCCGGATTGCCGCGTCGTCCAAGGGGCCGCGGGACGGGGCGGGAACGCGGCCGACGATTTCGGTGGCGAAGTCCTCGAAGCGCGGGTTCGGCGGCAGGACGATCGAGGACCGGACGGTGTGGACCTGGCCGGGCAAGTCCCCCCAGGCGGCTTCTGCAGCCAGCCAGCCCGGGTCGAAGGTGTGCATGGCGCCCACAATGATGGGCACGCCGGTTTCGGCGGACACCGCCGCGATGGCCGCGGCTTCTTCTCCAGTCGTGGCGAAGGGCTTCTCGCACAGGACGGCTTTTTTGCCCGCCCGGCAGGCCTCAATCACCTGTGCGGCGTGGAACTGGTGCGGGCTGCAGATGGCGACGACGTCAACGTCGGGGTCTGCCAGCAGTTCCTCCATAGTGGTGCTGTACCGCGCCCCCACCCGGGCCGCCACGGATTCGGCAACGCCCGGGTCCACGTCCATGACGTGGCGTACCTCGAGGATGTCCCGGAGCCGCGCCAGGGAGGGCAAGTGGATCGCCTGTGTCACGGGACCCGATCCCAGGATCCCGACGCCCAGCGGCGACGGCGCTGCTTGTGAATGGCTCGACAACTTCAATACCCCCTTGTATTCGCTGAAACGGGACTCACTGGCCAGGCCACAGCGTCCGGTGATCTGCCTCACACCAAAGCTAGGACGACTTTTGTCGATCGTCAAGCAAAAGTTGCCAAATTGGTGTCAAACTTTCTGAAGTGTGACAGGCATAAGAACTTCGTGCTATCACTTACTCATGAGCACGCCCACCGGCATTGAACCCGCCGCCCCCGAGGCCGCCGGCAGTCTGTCCCGTGCCGGGGACCTGTTCCAGCTCCTGCGCGACGGCAAGGCCCGCACCCGCGCCGAACTGGCTCTCACCACCGGCCTGGCCCGTTCCACCGTCGCCTCCCGCATCGACGCGCTGATGCACTCCGGACTGGTTGGACCGGCAGGCGAGGCGAGCTCCAGCGGCGGCCGGCCGCCGTCGCGCTTTGCCTTTAATCCCGCCGCCCGCGTCGTGCTGGCGGTCGACGTCGGGGCAACCCACGTCATCATCGCCGTCACGGACCTGAGGGGAACGGTGCTGGCGGAGCGCCGGCTGGCGCAGGACGTCGCCGACGGCCCGGACGCCGTGCTGGACCGGGTGGTGGCGGAGGGCTTCGAAGTGCTGAGCCAGGCCGGCCGCGGCAAGGACGACCTCGCGGGCATCGGCATCGGCCTGCCCGGCCCGGTGGAACATGCCACCGGGATGCCGGTGAAGCCGCCGATCATGCCCGGCTGGGACGGGTTCGACGTCGTCCGGCACGTCCAGCGCTCGCTGCCGGTCCCGGTGCTGGTGGACAACGACGTCAACATCATGGCTCTGGGGGAGCGGACCGCCCACTGGCCGGAACACGAGAACTTCCTCTTTATCAAGGTCGCCACGGGAATCGGCGCCGGCATCATCAGCAGCGGCCAGCTCCAGCGCGGAGCCAACGGCACGGCCGGCGACCTCGGCCACGTCCGCGTACCGCGCGGCGACGCCGTGCTCTGCCGCTGCGGCAACTACGGCTGCCTTGAGGCGCTCGCCTCCGGCCCCGCAGTCGCGCATGCCCTGACGCTGCAGGGGCTGCAGGCCGACAACGGCGGGGACGTGCTGCGGCTCGTGTCCGCGGGAAACCTGCAGGCGATCCAGGCCCTGCGCCAGGCAGGCCGGGACCTGGGGGACGTGCTGGCCACCGTGGTGAACCTGCTCAATCCGTCCGTCATCGTGATCGGCGGCAGCCTCGGCCAGGCCGGCGAACACCTCATGGCGGGGGTCCGCGAGGTCGTCTACCGGCGCTCGCTGCCGCTGGCCACCACCCATCTGCGGATCGGCCTGTCCATGGCGGGGGACCAGGCCGCGATCCTGGGTGCCAGCCAGATGGTCACCCAGTATGTGCTCTCGCCTGCCGTGATCGAGGCGACCCTGCAGGCGGCGGGCTGACGCCGGGAAATTGCGCGGGTGTCATAATCACAGGGTCCGGCGGGGGCACGTGATAGCAATGGGATTGATGAAAGCATATTTCTGCCTGCAGGCCGAGCCGCGGCA
This sequence comes from Arthrobacter sp. UYEF36, assembly GCF_040547025.1. Lineage (NCBI taxonomy): Bacteria > Bacillati > Actinomycetota > Actinomycetes > Micrococcales > Micrococcaceae > Arthrobacter > Arthrobacter sp. UYEF36. Next base: position 87,407 of record NZ_JBEPOX010000006.1, on the reverse strand, counting down.
CCCATGAGCGCCACCGTCCTGGCGAAGGTGCCGCGCAGCTGGATCCTGCTGGCGGCCATCGGGCTCATCGCCCTGAACATGCGCGGCCCGTTCGTGGCCGTGGCGCCGGTGGTCGGCCCGATGCAGGCGGAACTCGGCTTCTCCCCGGTGGAACTTGGCCTCCTGACCGGCATCCCGGTGCTCTGCTTCGCCCTTGCCGCGCCGCTCGCCGCGCTGACCGGACGCAAGCTCGGCGCGGAAGTCGCCATCACGCTCACCCTCCTGGGCGTCCTGCTGGGCGTGATTGTCCGATCGGCGGGCAACGGCGCCGTCGTGATGCTCGGCACGGTGATTCTCGGTGTTGCCATCACGATCGGCAATATCGTCGTACCGCTGATCATCCGGCGTGATTTCGCTCCCGCCCGGCAGGGCACGGCGATGGGCATCTACACCGCCGCCCTGAACATCGGCTCCTTCATCACGGCCATGGTGATGGCGCCGCTGGCCGACCTGTTCGGCTGGCGGCTGGCCCTCGCCGCCTGCGGGCTCTTCGCCGTCGCGGCGCTGACTGCCTGGGTGCTCGCCTTCGGCAGCCGGGCGTTCCGGCCCGAACCGGTTCCTGCCCCGGAGCCGGCCCGTGCCGGGATCAAGCGGTCGTCGCGCTGGATCACGGTCGGGCTGACCGCAGGATTCGCCGGGCAGGCCTTCTCCTACTACGGGGTCACCGCCTGGCTGCCCAGCATCCTCGCGGACGAACTCGGCATGACGGCCGCGGAGGCGGGCGCCGGCTCCTCGCTGTTCCAGATCCTCGCCATTGTGGGCGGCCTGGGCGTTCCGCTCGCGGCCCGTTTCGCCAGCACGACGACGGTGGGACTCACCGTGGGGCTGATGTGGTTGACCGTTCCGGTGGGCCTGCTGCTGGCACCGGAGCTGTGGTGGCTGTGGTCCTCGTTCGGCGGCGTCGCCCAGGGCGGCGGTATCACGCTCATCTTCATCGCCATCATCCGGCTGGCCCGGGACCAGGCCTCGGCCGGCCGGATGTCCGCCGTTGTCCAGGGCGTGGGTTACTCCTTCGGCGCCCTGGCGCCAACCCTGTTGGGCTATGTCAACGGGGCCTCGGGATCGTGGACCGGGCCGCTGCTGATGGTGTTCGGGTCGGTGGCGATGTTCATCCTCGGGACCGCGCTTTCCCTCCGCCACGTCCCCAAGGCGCACTGAGCCGGACCGCGGCTCCGCGGCTCCGCGGCAACAGCCGCGGGAACAGCCGCGGGAACAGCTGAGGCCCATGTTCACGAGGAACATGGGCCTTCACTGTTATCCCGACGCCGTTGTCGGGTCCCCGAGGGGGTCTTCCGTCGCTGGGCCACCGCCCCGGATTTCGGGGGTGCCTGTTGCGAAGGGCATGGCAGCCCAGCAGACGGAAATCTGTACCTTCCGGTGTCCTCCGGTACCGACCTTAGGCGGGAACGAGGGTGGGATCGTCGCTGGGGACGTCGCCGCCGTCGCGCGCTTCATGCAGGAACCGGTCGTAGGCCGGAAGCGTCAGGAAGGCCGGGAACGCCGGGGTGAGCGTGACTTCCTCGAAGATGTCCCGGGCGTCGGCGAAGCGGTCGCCTTCGAAGCGTTCGAGCTTGGCGAACTCCTCGTCCAGCATGTCCTCGACCCATTCGCGGGTGATGACGTCGCCCTGGTCCGTGATGGCCCGGGAGAAGATCCACTGCCACAGCTGCGAGCGGGAGATCTCCGCGGTGGCGGCGTCCTCCATCAGGTTATGGATGGCCACGGCGCCGTTGCCGCGCAGCCAGGACTCGATGTAGCGGATGCCGACCTCGATGTTGTTCCGGATGCCCTGTTCGGTGATGTTGCCGGTGGTGGAGGCGATATCGAGCAGGGCGCGGTCGTCCGGGGTGACGTCCTCGCGGAGCCGGTCCAGCTGGTTCGGGCGGTCGCCGAGGACGCCGTCGAACACCTCGCGGCAGACCGGAACGAGGTCAGGGTGGGCTACCCAGGAGCCGTCGAAGCCGTCGGCGGCCTCGCGGGTCTTGTCGGCGCGGACCTTCTCGATGGCAATGGCGTTGGCTTCCGCGTCCTTGCGGTTGGGGACGGCTGCGGCCATGCCGCCGATGGCCATGGCGCCGCGCTTGTGGCACGCCCGGACCAGCTGTTCGGTGTAGGCACGCATGAACGGCTGGGTCATGGTCACCTGGCTGCGGTCCGGCAGGACGAAGCGCGGGCCGCGGGTGCGGAAGTTCTTGATCAGCGAGAAGATGTAGTCCCAGCGGCCGGCGTTCAGGCCTGCGGCGTGGTCGCGCAGTTCGTAGAGGATTTCCTCCATTTCGAACGCGGCCGTGATGGTCTCGATCAGCACGGTGGCGCGGATGGTGCCCTGCGGGATGCCGAGCAGGTCCTGGGCGAGGATGAAGATGTCGTTCCACAGGCGGGCCTCGAGGTGGTTCTCGATCTTCGGCAGGTAGAAGTACGGGCCCTTGCCCTGGGCGATCAGCCGGCGGGCGTTGTGGAAGAAGTACAGGCCGAAGTCGACGATGCCGCCGGCGATCGGTGTCCCGTCAATGAGCATGTGCTTTTCCGGCAGGTGCCAGCCGCGGGGCCGGACCACGATGGTGGGCAGCTCCTCGGCGGAGCGGAGCTTGTACTCCTTGCCCTCCGGGGAGGTGAAGTCGATCCGGCGCTCCAGGGCATCGGTGAGGTTGAGCTGGCCCTGGATGACGTTGCGCCACGACGGGGTGGAGGAGTCCTCCATGTCCGCGAGCCACACCTTGGCGCCGGAGTTCAGCGCGTTGATGGTCATCTTCTTGTCCACCGGGCCGGTGATCTCGACGCGGCGGTCCTCCAGGCCCGGAGCCGGGGGAGCGACGCGCCAGTTCGGATCGTTCCGGACGGACTCGGTCTCGCGGAGGAACCGCGGGTCCTGGCCCTTGCCGATCTGCTGGCGGCGGTCCCGGCGGGCCTGCAACAGCTCCAGCCGCCGTCCCTTGGTTGCCTTGTGCAGTTTGGCAACAAATGCCAAGGCATCAGGAGTCAGGACCTCGCTCTGCCGGCAGATCGGCTGTGCGGTCAACGTAACCCCGTTGATGGTGAAGTTGTCAGTGAAGCTGTTCATCTCAATCTCTCCTCGGAAAAGCAAATGTTCGACGGCGGGTGCGGGTTGGGGCCGAAAAAGGCAATCCTCCGCGTGCTGTTCCCCATCCCCGCCGGGGCCTCGCAGAGCTCGGCCGGGCGGGGACGGGGCCCCTTTTACGCACGCTTCCGGATCACCTTTTCCGGCCCCCGGTGGCATCGGCACCCTGGGGGCCGGCCGCCGTCGTGCCTTCGGGTGAGCAGAATCAACAGCTCACCGTGGGCGGAATCGTTAGTGGAACTGGCCTTCTTCGGTGGATCCCACCAGAGCCAGGGTGGATGCGTTCGGGTTGAGCGCGGTTGCGATGTCGTCGAAGTAGCCGGTGCCGACTTCGCGCTGGTGTTTGGTCGCGGTGTAGCCGCGGGATTCGGAGGCGAATTCCTTCTCCTGCAGCTCGACGTAGGCGCTCATGCCTTCACGGGCGTAACCGTGGGCGAGATCGAACATCGAGTAGTTCAGGGCGTGGAAGCCGGCCAGGGTGATGAACTGGAAGGTGAAGCCCATGGCGCCGAGTTCGCGCTGGAACTTGGCGATCGTGGCGTCGTCGAGGTGCTTCTTCCAGTTGAACGACGGGGAGCAGTTGTAGGAAAGCATCTGGTCCGGGAAGTCTGCCTTGACGGCTTCGGCGAACTTGCGGGCCAGCTCCAGGTCCGGGGTGCCCGTCTCCATCCAGATGAGGTCGGAGTACGGGGCGTAGGCCTTGGCGCGGGCGATGCAGGGTTCGATCCCGTTGCGGACCTTGTAGAAGCCCTCCGCGGTACGCTCTCCCGTGACGAATTCCTGGTCGCGCGGATCGACGTCGGAGGTGATCAGGGTGGCTGCCTCGGCGTCGGTGCGGGCGATGATGACGGACGGGGTGCCCGCGACGTCGGCGGCCAGGCGGGCGGCGTTCAGGGTGCGGACGTGCTGCTGGCTGGGGATCAGGACCTTGCCGCCGAGGTGGCCGCACTTCTTTTCCGAGGCGAGCTGGTCTTCCCAGTGCACGCCCGAGGCGCCGGCCTGGATCATGGACTTCATCAGCTCGTAGGCGTTCAGCGGGCCACCGAAACCGGCCTCGGCGTCGGCGACAATCGGGACCATCCAGTCCTCGACGGTCTGGATGCCCTCGGAGAACTCAATCTGGTCGGCGCGGAGCAGGGCGTTGTTGATGCGGCGGACCACGGTCGGAACAGAGTTGGCCGGGTAAAGGGACTGGTCCGGGTAGGTGTGGCCGGAGTTGTTGGCATCGGCGGCAACCTGCCAGCCGGAGAGGTAGATGGCGCGGAGGCCGGCCTTGACCTGCTGCACGGCCTGGTTGCCGGTCAGTGCGCCCAGGGCGTTGGTGTACTTGCCCTCCTTGTGCTCCGTGGTCAGCTGCTCCCACAGCTTCTCCGAGCCGCGGCGGGCCAGGGTGTGCTCTTCGGAGACGCGGCCGCGGAGGCGGACGACGTCGGAAGCCTTGTAGTCCCGGGTGACACCTGCCCAGCGCGGGTTGGCAGCCCACTCGAGCTCCAGCGCGGTGGCCTGCTGTTCGGGCGTCTGGGTGGGCTCAAATGCTGCAGTCATCTTTGTCTCCTTAGTGGGGCCCCGGGCCGGCCGTACTGCTTCCTCGCAGTGCGACTGGATGATCCGGTGCGGTGTAACTTTTCCGTAAGACCTACTTTTCTGTACTTTCAAGTGTCTTTCTAGATGAAAACAGTGGAAAGAAATGCACTTCTTCGCGTATTCTCAATAAATGCACCCCGCCAGTTGGAATAGACCCGCCTCCGCCGCCTCGCCCGCCGTCCCGGAGGTGGACGTCATCAGCATGGGCCGCCGCGTCCGCCACCTCCGCAAGGCCGCCGGACTCACGCTCGATGACCTCAGCGCCACGGTGGGAACGGCCCCCAGCCAGCTGAGCCTGATCGAGAACGGCAAGCGCGAGCCCAAACTTGGCCTGCTCCAGCAGCTCGCCGCGGCACTGGGCGTCAGCATCGATGAGCTGCTGGGCGCGGAGCCGCCCAACCGCCGCGCCGCCCTTGAGATCGAGCTGGAACGCTACCAGCGCAGCCCCATCTACGAGTCCCTCAAACTGCCCAAGATCCGCATCAGCTCACGGCTCCCGATGGATGTGCTGGAATCCATGGTGGGGCTGCAGCACGAGCTGGAACGCCGGCTCAACGAGCAGGTCGCGACGCCGGAAGAGGCCCGCCGCGCGAACGGGGAACTGCGCGCCATGATGCGCGAGCGGAACAACTACTTCCCGGAGTACGAGGCCGAAGCGCAGAAGGTCCTGGCCTCCGTCGGGCACACGAGCGGCCCGCTGTCCCATCACGTCATCGCGGACATCGCCGGGCACCTCGGGTTCAGCCTCCACCACGTGGGCGATCTGCCGCACTCCACGCGGTCGGTGACCGACCTTAAGAACCGCCGGATTTATCTCACGCACAATGCGCGCAGCGACCACGACCCGCGTTCGGTGCTGCTGCAGGCGCTGGGCCACTACGTGCTGGGGCACCAGACGCCCACTAATTACGGTGACTTCCTGATGCAGCGGGTGGCCACGAACTACTTCGCCGCCGCGCTCCTGCTCCCGGAGCAGGCCACCGTGGAGTTCCTGCAGAAAGCCAAGCAGGCCAAGGAGATCGCTGTCGAGGACATCCGGGATGCCTTCGCGGTGTCGTACGAGACCGCCGCGCACCGCTTCACCAACCTCGCCACCCAGCACCTGGACCTGCGGACGCACTTCCAGAAGACCCACAAGAGCGGCATCATCTACAAGGCCTATGAGAACGACGGCGTGACATTCCCGCAGGACCACACCGGGGCCATCGAGGGCCAGCCGTCCTGCAAGAACTGGACGTCCCGGGTGGTCTTCGACGTGCCGGACAAGTTCTCCGCGTACAACCAGTACACCGATACCCCGGCCGGCACGTTTTGGTGCACGGCGCGGACCGAGCGCTCCGCCAACGGCGAATTTTCCTTGTCCGTGGGGGTTCCCTATGCGCAGGTGAAGTGGTTCCGAGGCCGCGAGACCACGGAGCGGTCCAAGTCGACCTGCCCGGACGAAAGCTGCTGCCGGCGCCCGCCGGCGGCCCTGACCTCGGAATGGGCCGGCAACGCCTGGCCCTCGGCGCGGGCCCACTCGCACCTGCTCGCCGCAATGCCGCCGGGCGCCTTCCCCGGCGTCGATGAGACAGAGGTCTACTCGTTCCTGCAGGCGCACTCCGGGAGCTGACGCGGCCGGTGCTCCCGGCGGGTACGGACCCAAGTACGGACCCAAGTCGCCGGTAACTCTCGAGTTCGCCGGAAGTCTCCGGCGAACTCGAGAGTTACCGGCGAACCGCGCGGTCTACGGCGTGCTGCGCCTCGGCCGGGAATGAGCCGATGTACTCGTCGACGGTGTCAAAGTGCTGTGCCATCCCGGTCCCTTGGGTCGCTGCCGACGTTGGTGTTACCGCGGGCCGCCCTGCCAGAGCGCATCGAATGGCGCGCCCGAGGCCACCCGGTTCCGGATCCCCGCGGTCACAAAATCCTTGGCTGTCCGGGCTGCCTCAAGCGGCGCCGCACCCTTGGCCAGTTCCGCCGTCACGGCGGCGGCCAGCGAGCAGCCGGCACCGGAGACCGCCACGTCGCCCACCTTCGGGGCAGACAGGACTTCCAGCGTCTCGCCGTCGTAGTAGACGTCGACGGCGTCCGGTCCGGCCAGGCGCACACCGCCCTTGGCGAGCACCGCGGCGCCGCTGAGCTCGTGGATCCGGACGGCGGCGGCCTTGAGCGACTCGAGGTCGGTGATCTCCAGGCCGGAGAGGGACTCGGCCTCGAAGTGGTTCGGTGTGACAAACGTGGCCAGCGGCAGGATCTGCGCCTTGAGGGCCTGGTCCGTATCCAGCGCATGGCCCGGCTCCTGGCCCTTGCAGATCAGCACCGGATCCAGCACCACGTTGGTGAACGCAGCGCCGGCCAGCGCCGTGGCGACCGTCGAAATCGTGGCCGGGCTGCCCAGCATGCCGATCTTCACGGTATCCAGCAATGACGGTGCGCCGGACGCGGCACCGTAGGCCGCCGTCGTCGCCTCGAGCTGGTCGGCGATGACCTGCTGGTCGATCGGGACGAAACGGTGGTTCCAGTTGTCCTGCGGATCGAAGGAAACGATGCACGTCAGGTTGGCGATGCCGAAGACTCCGAGTTCCTGGAAGGTCTTCAGATCAGCCTGCGCGCCGGCGCCGCCGGTCGCTTCGGATCCTGCGATGGTCAGGGCGACGGCGGGCGTGGCCGCGGCGGCATCGGAGGCGGTATCGGATTCAGCCGGGGAGGCGGAGTCAAAGGCGGTGGAAGTCATGGATCTATCCTGCCATTCCGGGAAAACCCGCCGCATTGTGCGGATGACCAATATGAACAGAACCCGCGTGTCCCGGATCATCGCGAATATGGTGGCGGGCGGTGTTGCTAACTTGCGGCGCCGGATCCAGGAAGGTTCATTGATGAGCACCCAGCTGTCCGAATCGGCGCAGACGAGAAGAGCCGTCAGCAATATTCTCAAAGGCTCTGCCGGCAACCTCGTCGAGTGGTACGACCTCTACGTTTACACAGTCTTCGCGGCGTATTTCCAGTCGCATTTCTTCAATTCCAAGGACGAGCTCCAGGCGGGCCTTGAGGCCATGGCCGTCTTCTCGACGTCGTTCCTGATGCGCCCGGTTGGGGCCTGGTTCTTCGGCCGCTACGCCGACCGCAGGGGACGCAAGGCCGCGCTGACCCTGAGCGTGACGATGATGTCTGCCGGTTCCTTCGCCATCGCCATCCTGCCCACGACGCAGCAGATCGGCGTCTGGGCTCTGCTTCTCCTGATCCTGGTCCGGCTGATCCAGGGCTTCTCCGTCGGCGGCGAATACGGCACGAGCGCCACCTACATGTCAGAGGCCGCCACCTCCAAGCGCCGTGGCTTCTTCTCCAGCTTCCAATACGTCACGCTGATCGGTGGCCAGATGCTTGCCCTGCTGGTCCTGGTCATCCTGCAGAACACCATGGACAAGTCCACCCTGACCGAGTGGGGCTGGCGGATTCCGTTCGCTATCGGCGGCGTGGCCGCGCTGGTGGTCCTGTGGCTGCGGCGCTCGATGGAGGAAACCGTGTCTGCGGAGCAGGTCGAGGCCGCCAAAGTCCCGGCCGTGGCAGGCGTTGCCCAGCCGGGCACCATGAAACTGCTGTTGACCCAGTACTGGAAGCCGCTGCTGATCTGCATCGGCGTCACCCTCGGCGGCACCGTGGCTTTCTACACGTACACCAACTTCATCCTGAAGTTCATGAACGATACCTCCGGCATCGCCAAGACCGACACCTCGGTGATCAATTTCTGGGCGCTGCTGATCTTCATGCTGCTGCAGCCGGTTTACGGCCTCATTTCCGACAAGGTCGGGCGCAAGCCGCTGCTGCTCTGGTTCGGCATCACCGGTGTCCTGTTCACCTGGCCGTTGCTCTCCACCCTGGCCGGCACCAAGGATCCCCTCACCGCATTCCTGCTGATGATGGGTGGCCTGCTGATCGTCGGCGGCTACACCTCGATCAACGCACTCGTGAAGGCGGAGCTGTTCCCGGCTTCCATCCGGGCCCTCGGCGTCGGCCTCGGCTACGCGATCGCGAACTCGCTCTTCGGCGGCACGGTTCCGCTGCTGGGTGCGGCGTTCCAGAAGGCCGAGCGGGTGGACCTCTTCTTCACCTACGTCACCGTGGCCATCGCCATCTCGCTGGTGGTCTACATCTTCGCGCTGAAGAACAAGAAGTCCACGCACCTGGACCACGAACAGGGCCACGCGTGGGAGCCCGCTGCCGCCCCGGCTGTGCCGGTCGACGGCCGCAAGGACGACGACAAGAACCTCGTCGACGCCTCGCGCCGCTAGCATTGTGCGCCGCCGAACGGGCGGTGAGAACGACGACGGCGGGTTGCCGGCTCCTGGGCTTCGGTCCGGCAGCCGGCAGCCCGCCGTCGTCGGTCAGGGTCCGGCAGCCGGTTCGATCTCCGGAAGGGGGCGGTCAGCGACCATGAAGGCGGTGGAACGGTCAGCCGAATGACGGTAGGCGATGAGGTGTGCCAGCGCGGCGACACCCAGCGCGATCCCGGTCATTTCCAGGGTTTCTTCAACCAGCGTGAGCAGGAAGAACTGCCAGGGCAGGGTGTCGCCCTGGACGAAAAGTCCGGACAGGGTCTCGACCCCGACACCGCCCCCGACAAAAATGATTCCGGCAGCCAGAAGTCCCGCCCGGGGGGTCCGGGGGAGTGCGAGGACCATCCTCAGCAGGGACAGGACGATCAAACCGGCAATGAGAACGCCGGGTATCACCCAGGTGAAGCCCAGCTGCAGGGGAAGGTACCTGCCCAGCTCGTTTCCAATCGCATCGAGGCGCTCGTGCAGTTCCAGGGTCTCGTCGATGGAGAAGACCACGCAGACAACGCAGAACAGCGCCCAGGAGCGGCGGTGCCGGGAAGCGCGGCGGGCGAAGTATCCGGCAAGGATTCCCGCGGTTATCCACAGCCCGGCGCTGAACCAGGTCGGCAGATTGATTTCGCGCCCGACGTCGAAAAAGTAGAACCAAAACCGGGCGGTTTCAACGGTCTCCGGGGGTGACCATTGCGTGGCCAACGCCAGCGAGCCGCTCATCAGGCTCAAAATGGCCACCGGAATCATCAGGTAGGTGAAAGACCGCCACAGGCTGATCCTCCGCCAGCCCAAGTCTTCCCCCGTGCCTGCCGGTACCCCGGCGCTGCGTTCGGAGGCGACCGTCATCACCAGATCGTCGCCTTGCCGGGCGGGCCCGCTGTCCTTGGGGAAATCGGAAGCCATGCCCGAATCCTAGCGGGCAGCGTGCCTGCGGCTGGGAGGCAGGCCCTCGCGGCCCGCAGGCCAACAACAGCCCAGGCAACGGGTGAGAGAATGGTAGACGGTTCCGGCAGCTGGATTTCCGGAACCGTCCAGTGCTAATACAGCCGGCAGCCCAGCGTGGTCCTCCTCGAGGATCCGGGACGCCGAGCGAACCACTATGAATGGAACACCCATGGCTTCCGCCCACACGTTACCGGCCGCCGCGCCGCCAAAGTTCGCCTCCATTGGATCCTCCTACTTCGGGATCCTGCTCGCCGTTATGGCCGTGGTGCTGATTCTGTCCAACATCGGGGCATCGAAGGGCGTCGCGATCGGCCCGGTCATCACCGACGGTGGCTTCTTCCTTTTCCCGCTCGCCTACATCCTAGGGGATGTCATCAGCGAGGTTTACGGGTTCAGGGTGGCCCGCAAAGCCATCATCACCGCCTTCGCGCTGTCCGTCTTTGCGTCGCTCTGCTACTGGATCATCATCGCCTTGCCCGGCTTCAACGACGACTTCGGTCTCGCCAAGCAGGCCGCGCTGGAAGGCGCCCTGGGCCCGGTTCCGCAGATAGTGCTGGCCTCCCTGCTGGCGTTCCTGGCCGGGCAGACCATCAACGCGTGGATCCTCGTGAAAATGAAGGCGCGCACGGGGGAGAAGTCCCTCTGGGCGCGCATCATGGGGTCCTCCGTCGCCGGCGAGTTCGTGGACACCCTGATCTTCTGCAGCATCGCCGCCTCCGTAATTGGGATTACCGACGTCGGCACATTTGTGAACTACTTGGTCGTGGGCTTCCTCTACAAGACCCTCGTGGAGTTTCTCTTCGTCCCGGTCACCGCCGCCGCGATCGGCTGGATCAAGAAGCGCGAACCGAGCTACGGCGCGTAGAGCGGGTGCAAGGCCGTTGGCCCTGGGCCCGGTCGCCGGTACGCCGCCGGGCTCCAGACCCGGGTCGCCGGTAAGTTGCGGGTTCTGGACCCGGGTCGCCGGTAAGTTGCGGGTTCTGGACCCGGGTCGCCGGTAAGTTGCAGGGCTCTGGACCGAGGTCGCCGGTACGCTGCGGGTTCGCCGTTACCACCCGGCGACCCGGCAGCGTACCGGCGAGTTCGCGGCTCAGGGCCCTGGGCGGCCTGCCAACGCGCGTAGAAGGCGGCTCTTGAATTCCTGCTCCCGGAAGAGGTCCTTCCACTCAACGCGTACAAACCGCCAGCCTTCTTCCTCCAAGGCCTTCTCCCGACGGCGTTCCTCGAAGATCACCTCGGGTGTCGGGCTGTAGTCGAAGTACTTGGTTTTGCCGTCGAACTCCAAAGCGACTTTCTCCTCCTTCCACGCAAAGTCCAGACGATGCCGCCCGGTGCGGCTTGACACCTCCAGCTGCGGTACCGGGGGCCTGATCCGTAAACGGAGGATCAGCTCGCGGGTCAGCGTTTCGCCGGGCGATTCGGACCGCGGATCGGCCGTGGCCAGGACGCGGCGGAATGTCCGGATCCCCCGACGTCCGTCCAGCGCATCTGCCATGGCCCGCAGGGCGGATGGGTCGGCGCCCAGGCGGAGCGCATGGTCCGTGAGGATCAATGCCTGCGTGTAGCGGAGCATCATGGCGCAGTCAGCAACGGCGCGCTCCAGGGAAGTCGTCTGAAGTCCGTTGACAACGGCGACGTCGTGGTCGGTGTACGGACGGGTGTGGCAGCGGACGTCCCTGCCGTGGCGCTCGTTCGACGGGCGCACCTTCTGGAGGACATGGATGGCGTCATCCACGTCCCACAGGTGAAGCCGGCGGAGGCGCGCTGCGGACGTGTGGCTATAGAGGAAGCGGCCAGTCGACGTCGTCCGCGTTCCGTGGGCATGCGCATAGATGAGCTGCCTGCTCCGGGCGGCCGGTGACTGGGCGAGCCACAGGCTTGCCCGGATGTAGCAGCCGTGTCGGAGCCGGACGAGGGCGCCCGACTCCAGCAATGAGCGGATGGCCCGTGGGCCATAACCGAGGTCAAGCAGTTGTTCGGTGCGCCAGAGGTTGTCCGCCGGCGGCAACTCAAATAGGTGGGTCTTCGTCATACGACCAGATTCAACTGCCAAAGGCGCGGGCGGCAGGCGCCGCCGTCGTTATGTGGAAAACGCGAGATCCCCGGTTTGCCACCCGATCGCCGCAAGCAAACAGCGAATTCGGGAGTGTCCGGCGATCTCGGCGGCGGCGGCGGAGGCAATGGTGGGCCGGCCGCCGTCGTCCGGTAGAAAACACGCGAGGTCGCCGGAAAGCTGCGGGATCGCCGGAACGTTACGGCGACTGGGCACGTTTCCGGCGAATTCGGCGGCGGGCGGGCGGCGACGGGCGGGCGGGGGGCGGGCGAGCGGGTGCCGGGAGGCGGGACGCCCCCTAGGAGTAGTACTGCCCCAGGGTCTCGGCCTTGAACTCGAAGAAGTTGCCGGCTTCGATGGCGAGCCGGGCGTCGTCCACCATCTTCACCACGAAGCGCTCGTTGTGGATCGAGATCAGCGTGGCGGAGACCATTTCCTTGGCCTTGAACAGGTGGTGGATGTAGGCCCGGGAGTAATTCAGGCAGGCGTAGCAGTCGCAGCCTTCCTGCAGCGGGCCGAAGTCGCGCTTATACATGGCGCCGGAGAGGTTGTACCGGCCGGTGGGGTGGTAGAACGCCGAGTTCCGGGCCACCCGGGTCGGCGAGACACAGTCAAAGGTGTCCGCGCCGTTTTCGATCGCGGTGAAGATGTCGTCCGGCTCGGAGATGCCGAGGAGGTGCCGGGGCTTGTTCTCCGGCAGTTCCTCGTTGCACCAGCGCACGATCGTGCCCAGGTTCTCCTTCTCCAGGGCCCCGCCGATGCCGAAGCCGTCGAAGTTCATCGCGCCGAGGTCGCGGCAGGCCTTCCGGCGCAGGTCCTCGTACTGGGCGCCCTGGATGACCCCGAAGAGCGCCTGGTAGGGCTTGCCCGCCCGCCCGGACGTGAGCCGGAAGTGCTCGGTGATGCAGCGCTCGGCCCAGCGCCGGGTGCGCTCCAGGGATTCCTCCTGGTACCCGCGGGAGTTCTGCAGCGTGGTGAGCTCGTCGAACGCGAACATGATGTCCGCGCCGATCTGGTGCTGGACGTTCATGGAGATCTCAGGGCTGAAGCGGTGCCGGTCGCCGTTGAGGTGGCTCTTGAACCACACGCCCTCCTCGTCCACATGGGCCAGGCGCTCCTTGCCGGGGGCGACGGCGTCGTCGGGTCCCGAATTGTCCACCGATTTCATGTCGATGACCTTCTTGAACCCCGAGCCCAGGCTCATCACCTGGAACCCGCCGGAGTCCGTGAACGTGGGACCACGCCAGTTCATGAAGGCACCCAGCCCGCCGGCCTCGTCCAGGATGTCCGCGCCGGGCTGCAGGTACAGATGGTACGCGTTGGCGAGCACCGCCTGCGCGCCCAGCTCGGCGACTGACTCGGGGAGGACCGACTTAACCGTGGCCTTGGTGCCGACCGCGATGAACGCCGGGGTCTGGATCTCGCCGTGCGGTGTGGTGATGGTGCCGGTGCGCCCGAGGAACTCCCCGCCGTTGGCGCTGACCTGGGCCTCCGACGGCGAGCAGCTTTCACTCAGCCGTTTGCCCACACGGAAGGAAAACTCGGACTGCTGGGCCGGCAGGAGCGATGGCACGGGTGTTTCAGGATTGGCTGGCACCGTTCAAGTGTGCCAGCTAACAGCCGCCAACCCTTAGTGCAGCGGATCGGATGTGGGGTAGTTCTCAGCCCGCCACTTGTCCCAGTAGTTGCGGATGGACTCCAGCTGGTGCGCCCCGAGGCCATAGGTGGAGACAATGACCAGGGATCCGCCCTCGGGCCGGATGTCCTTGATGGCCGGCTGGTCCGCCACGATCACCAGGCCTTCGCCGTGTTCCGCGTAGTGGTGGACCGTGAGCCCCACCTGGTGGTTGCTGCGGAACCAGACCTTGCCGGAGACTTCCTCACCCGTCGCCAGGGTCAGAGAGCACGGTTCGCCGGGCTTGGGGACGTCGGACAGGCCCAGCTTTTCGATCGCGGACCCTTCGTTCCCGGGGACGGAGAAAAAGAAGGTCCGGCGTTTGCCGTGCGGATGCCGTTCGAGGGCGAAGCGGAGCTGCTGGATGAAGGTCAGCCAGCCCTGGGTGATGTCCTCGTCCCAGGCGGCCCACTCGGAATTGTGGTCCACCGCGGCCCGCGTGACGCTGACTTCGGTGCCGGCCGGGACCGGCTTCAACGTGAACACGTCCCCGCCGTCGACCACCAGGGACGTGTGGTCGGCGCCTTCGATGACATTGGGGCTGAAATAGATCTCATCGATCTCGGCCGCCTGGTCGTCGGCTTCCCAGCCGTGCCACTGGGCTACCTTGGCGGGCTCGCGCAGCATTGTCCAAACCTGCTGCGCGTCGGAGTTGATCACAACGCTCAGATTGTTCGTCATGGGCTGAATCTACAACGCCCGGCCGGGAGGGGGTAGGGGCCAAACGCCTCAGGAACGGACGGACTCGAGTTCGTTGCCGATCCGGCGCTCCAGTTCCGGGGCGCCGATGGTTTCCGAACCGCCGTGGGCGCGCAAAAAGAGCAGCGCCTCGAGCCGCAGAAGCCGCCATTCGCGTTCCGCATCCGGGTTCGAGTTGTCCATCGAACGGAAGATTTCCTTGTCGTACAGGTTCGGTTCGTTGAGCGAGCGCTGGCGGACCTTGGCGTTGATCCGCGCCTTGAACGGGTCCGTCTCCATGGCGTCGGGGGCGCGCAGGAATTTCTCGTACACAGCGGCGCGTTCTTCCTGGCCGAGCTGGCGGCAGATGTAGCTGGACAGGGCGAGGGAGGCTTCCACCGATGCCCAGCGGCCGCGGTTGCCGTCGAAGGGCAGCACATTGAGCAGGTCCGCAACGGCGAGGGCATTTTCGGCGTCCTTGAGGATGATGAACAGCTCCTGCGCGAGGTCGCTGAGGTCCTTGAGGCAGCTGCCGGACTTCGTGTTGATGCCCTTGGCCAGCCGTTCGCTGAGCAGCAGCACTCCCGCCGAGTTCGGGTGGGCCTCGGCCACGGCCTGCACCACGGACTCGGGCGTGCCCTCAAGGGCAGGGATCAGTGCCAGGTCCTCTTCGCTGGGGCCGCTCACCACCGGCGGAACGGGCGGCAGGGGAGGGACGACGACGGCGGGAGCGGCGCCGCTGTCGGCCTCCGCGTTCCTGTCCTGCCCTCCTGCGCTGCCCTGGCCGCTGCCCGCCTCGGCGGCCGGTTCGCTGGGTTGCGCAGCGGAGCCGGCTTCCTCAACGGTGGGTTCCCCGGCCCCGGCGGGAGCGCCAAGGATCAGGACGGTGGAGGACGCCGCGATCCTGAGTCCGCCGCCTCCCGTGAGGGTCGCCAGGACCATGGCGGGGGTGCCGAAATCGTCGGCTTCGACGTCAACGCGCTGGATTTCGGCGGAGCGGTTGCCGTCGGGCAGGAGCAGCTGGTCGCCGCTCTGCAGAGATCCAGCCTGCTGTTCGATATAGTTCGGGGCGGCCGGGGGGTGAGTCATTTGGAGTCCTTAAATTCTTTTGCGGTCCGCCCTACAGTCTACAAAGGCGCGCGCCGGAAGTCGGGGACGCAGCCGCCGTCGGTCAGTTCCCGACGCCGGCGAAGGCCAGAGCCTGGCGGATCAGGGCGCCGCGTCCGCCGCTGAATTCCAGCTGGACATCCGAGCTCATAACTTCCTGCGGGGTCATCCAGGTCAGCTCCAGCGCGTCCTGCCGCGGCGAGCATTCGCCGGTGACGGGGATGATGTAGGCCAGGGCGACGGCGTGCTGGCGGTCGTCGGTGAATCCGGTGTGGGACGGTGACGGGAAGTATTCGGCCACCGTGAACGGCACCGGGCTGATGGGCAGCTGCGGGAAGGCCATCGGGCCGAGGTCCTTCTCCATATGGCGCAGCAGGGCCGCGCGGATGGTCTCGCGGTACAACACGCGGCCGGAAACCAGGGAGCGGACCATGGTGCCGTCCTCGTCGGCCTGCAGGAGCGTGCCAACCTCATTGACAAACCCGAGCGGATCCAGCCGGACCGGGACGGCCTCGACGTAGACCATGGGCAGCCGGCCACGCGCCTCGAACAAGTCTTCGTCGGAGAGCCAGCCGGGGTTCGGGTCAGGAGTGCGAACGTTCATGGTTAAGTTCTACCCCATCCCTGCGGCTGGGGCGTGGTCGCACTCACCCTGCGGCCGGCGCCGCGGAAATCCAGAGTGGCGGATGGGCGGCGACGCCGTCGGCATCAGGGTTGGCCACGTGCAGGGTAGGAATGGCCGCTTCCTCAATCACCGCGGCCTCGTTGCCGGCCTCGCTCAGACGCTCACGGAGGACGGTCAGGTCGCCGGCGTATTCGAAGCCCAGGCCGGCACGCCCGGACCCGGTTCCCGCGCCGACCATCAGGATCCCGCCGTTCTTCGCCGTGAAGGCTTCGGCTTCGGCAGTGTCGGTGTCGGCGTCGCCGCTGCCCGGAAGCGGGCGGGGCCGGGCGCCGATGTCGCGCAACGTCCGGGTCGCCGCCACGGCGTCCTCGGAGAACCAGACGCCGACGACGGCGATGCCCGGGTCCGCTTCCGCGGACCCGCCCCAGCCGCCGTCCGCGGCGCGGGTGGCCGGGTCGGCGAGGAAACTGAACCCGTCCGCGGCCGTGATGCGGCAGGACGGGCCATGGTCCGCGTCGATGAGTTCGGCATTGGTGCCGCCTTCGGCCGCGCCGGCCTCCTTGGTCCGCCGGGCGAATTCCTTCAGGTCGCCCACCTCGACGCCGAACGAAGTGGTGCCGTCCTCAGCGGAGCCCTGCTCGACAAAATGGAGGGCGAGCCGGCCGGAGCCGGCGTCGAACTCCCGCCAGGTGGGCTCATCGACGGTCTTGACCAGGCCCAGCCCGGTGAGCAGCCGCTCCCAGGCGTCAAGGCGGGAGGTGAAGTGGATCGGGCGGACTCGCAGCATCGTTGCTCCTGGAGGTTGTGACGGGTTCCGGCTCTCAGGGATATCGTCCCACCAAATCGATGCCCGTGGTCAGTGCGGAGCAGAATGGTTCCATGGCTGCTGAACTTGAGGAACTGCTGGTGAAGGACGCCGCCGAATGGCGTGCGTGGCTGGAGCGCCACCACGCGGAGAGCCCCGGCGTGTGGCTGGTGCTGCACAAGAAAGGCGGCGCCGTGACGGAGCTGGACTATGAGGCCGCGCTGCAGGAGGCCTTGTGTTTCGGCTGGATTGACGGCCAGGGCCGGCGGCGGGATGACGAGAGTTCGTTCCAGCGGATGACCCGCCGGGGACCGAAAAGTGTGTGGTCCGCCCGGAACGTGGAGCGGATCGGCCGCCTCGAAGCCGCAGGCAGGATGGCTCCCGCCGGCCGCGACGCCGTCGACAGCGCCAAAGCGGACGGCCGCTGGGAAACGGCCTATTCCGGTGCGGCGACGGCGGAAGTGCCCGAGGACCTGGCCGCCGCCATCGCGGCCGATCCCCGGGCGCAGGCGATGTTCGACGTCCTGACTTCGGTGAACAGGTACGCCCTCATTTACCGGACCAACGGGGTCAAGCAAGCCGCCACCAGGGCGAAGAAGATCGCGGGATTCGTCGAGATGCTGGCCCGGCACGAAACGCCGTATCCGCAGAACAAACGACCGCCGGCCCCGTGACGGCGACGGCCCGTCGTTAGAACCCGACGCCCAGGGCCTGGGCGACCACCACGGCGGACGCTGAGGACCAGGCCTGCGGATGGCACGACGCCGGATAGGGCACCGCGTGGCCGGCTTCCTCGACAGTGATGCCGGCGAACAGTTCCGGCAGGCGGTGTCCGAAGGAACCGGATGCGGCGAGCAGGCCCTCGGCGATGGTCCGTGCTTCGGCGAGGAATCCTTCGGCGAGCAGCCCCCGCACCGCGATCGCGGTGTCGTGGCTCCAGACCGATCCGCAGTGGTAGCTGAACGGCCAGAATCCGGCGGCGCGCCGGGAAATGGTGTGCACGCCGTAGCCGGAGAACAGCTCGGGGCTGAGCAGACGGTCCGCCACGAGCCGGGCTTCCGAGGCGTCCAGTATTCCGGTGCCGAGCAGGTGTCCCATGTTGGAGCCCGGGATATCCAGGGGCTCGCCGTGCCCGTCGAGGGCCATCGCGGGGAAGGGGCCGTCGTCGTCCTCGACCCAAAAGCGCTCACGGAAGTTCTGTTGCAGCGCCTCGGCGAAGTCCCGCAGTGCCTGTGCCCCGGGCTCGCCGTAGGAGTCGAAGAGGTCGGCGGTGTCCACGGCGGCCTGGTAGGCGTAGCCCTGAACCTCGGAGAGAGAGATCGGGCCGTCGGCCTGCCGGCCGTCGCGGAACTGCATGGCGTCCCCGGAGTCCTTCCAGCCCTGGTTGCTGAGCCCGTGGCCGGTAGCGTCCTGGTAGCTGAGGAACCCGCTGTTCGTGCTGCCGGGCGCTCCTCCGGCGGCCAGCAGCCATTCCACCGCCCGGGCCGCACTGGGCAGGAGCGAGCGGACGGCGGCGTCGTCCAGTCCGGCCCGGCCCAGTTCGGCCAGCAGGCACAGCCACAACGGGGTGGAATCCACGGCGCCGTAGTACACCGGGGGCAGGCGCAGGCCCTGGCTCTCCAGTACGAGTTCCTTGGCCCGGAGCTCGTGCAGGATCTTGCCGGGTTCCTCGGCGGCACCCGGATCGTTCTTCGTCCCCTGGAACGCTGCCAGGGTGCGCAGCGTTCCGGCGGCGAGCCCGGCATCGAGCGGCAGGAGCAGCCGCGCCGTCCAGAGTGAATCGCGTCCGAACAGCGTGAAGTACCAGGGCGCGCCGGCGGCGGCGAACGGCGCGTCGGGCAGCGTCCGGGTAGCCAGGCGGAGGCCCGCGAGCTCATCGAGCGCGTTGTCCAGCAGCAGGCCCAGGGCGCCGGACGGCTCGGCGCGGACCCGGCGCGAGGCGGGCGGCGGCGCTGCCACCACGGCGTCCTCGCTGTCGGCCAGCACGGCCTGCCATTCCACGTCGAACGGGCGGCCGCGTCCTGCCGTGCCGCGCCAGAGGAGCCGTTCTCCGGAGGCGACGCTTCCGGGGGCGGCGACGGTCAGCGTCCGTCCGCCGTCGCGCCAGCGCAGCGTGGAATCGTCTGCGGAGAGTGGCTCGGAGGGCTCCCGGAAGCGGCTGAGCCGGATGGCGGCCATATCGGTGAAGTCCGCGGCGAGCTGGATTTCGATTTCCACGTCGAGCG
This sequence comes from Arthrobacter sp. UYEF36, assembly GCF_040547025.1. Lineage (NCBI taxonomy): Bacteria > Bacillati > Actinomycetota > Actinomycetes > Micrococcales > Micrococcaceae > Arthrobacter > Arthrobacter sp. UYEF36. Next base: position 68,282 of record NZ_JBEPOX010000006.1, on the reverse strand, counting down.
ACTCGAGGGACGTGCTCAGTTGCAGGGAGTGCCGGACGACGCCGGGCGTGACAGTCCAGGTCTGCAGAAGTTCGACGGCGGGGTCCTCAGTGGGCCCCGGGATGCCGCGGACCAGCCCCCGCACGCGCAGCACACCGCCGGCCTCCGCTTCCACCGTGGCGGGCTCCGGTTCGAGGCCGTTCACCCGCACCTCTGCCCGGGACAGCACCCGGGTGTCCCCGTGCAGCAGTCCGGTGAACCAGCCGCCGCCCGCGGCGCCGGAGGAGCCGGCGGCGTCCGTGGCACCGTGGCCGCTGGCGAGCCGCCCCTCGGCATCGAGCCACAACTGGGTGGGGGCGGCAACGGAGCAGTGCTGGCGGTGGAGCGCTGGCTGAACAGTCATGCGCCCCACCCTATGCCGGGAGCCGGAGCGGCTCAACGGGCCCCGCGGGGCGCTGACGTGCCGGAGCGGAGACCGGGGAAGGAACAGGACACGGACGGGCCGCTCCCGTGGGCGCTATGCCGGGGGCAGGTCTTCCACCGGGAAAGCCACTGCCTCGCCGACGACGCGGAGGCACAGTTCCGAACCCGGGCGGGCGATCGACGCGTTCCAATGCCGGATGGTGATGATTTCGCCGCCGCCGGGGTAGCGGTGGTCCGCCACGGCCCCTTCCGCGAGGACGGGCGGGACGGCGAGCTTGAGCCGCACGGTCGTTTCGGGTCCGAAGTAATCCGTATCCACCACGACGCCACGGATGGGGCCGTCCTCCGCGATCCGGATCTGTTCCGGCCGCAGCATGAGCTGGACCCGTCCCTGCGCCGGGGGCCGGCGCACAGGGATCCCGCCCAGGGAACACGTGGCGAGGGAGCCCTCCATCCAGGCGTCCAGGATGACGGCGTCGCCCAGGAATTCCGCGGTGGCGCGGTCAGCGGGGCGCGTGTAGACGATGAACGGGTTGCCGATCTGCGCCAGCCGTCCCCCGCGCATCACCGCCACCTGGTCCGCAAACGACAGCGCCTCGCCCTGGTCGTGGGTGACCAGGATGGTGGTGACACCCGCGTCCTGGAGCACCTTGCCCACCGCGCGGCGCGTGGCAACGCGCAGACCCGCGTCCAAGGCGGAGAAGGGCTCGTCCAGCAGCATCAGTTCCGGCTCGCGGGCGAGGGCGCGGGCCAGCGCAACCCGCTGCTGCTGCCCGCCGGAGAGCTGATGCGGCCGCCGCTTGGCCATGGCAGAGTCCAGGGAGACCATTTCCAGCAGTTCGGCCACCCGGGACTTCACGCCGCGGTGCCCGCCGGGGAGCTTGGCGGCGTCGAGGCCGAAGGAGATGTTCTGCCCGACGCTCAGATGCGGGAAGAGGGCGCCGTCCTGCGCGACGTAGCCCACGTGGCGTTTGTGTGCGGGCACCCAGACGCCGTCGCCGGCCACCTTGGCGCCGTTGAGTGAGATGCTCCCGGTGTCCGGGTGTTCAAAACCGGCGATCAGCCGCAGCAGCGTGGTCTTGCCGGACCCCGAGGGGCCCACGATCGCCGTCGTGCCGCCCCTGGCCACCGAGAGATTAACACCCATCAGGACGGCCTGGGAGCCGAAGTTCTTGGTGACGGCGTCGATTTGCAGGTGGCTGTTGGTGCTGGGGGCCACGGACGCGGCAATCCGCGGTTCCGGGAGCCGGGAGGGGCTGTTCTGGGTCACTGTCCCGCTGCTTTCTTGGACTGCTGGAAGAGGAGGTAGGTCATTGGCGCCGAAATCAGGATCATCAGCAGGGCGTACGGGGCGGCGCCGGCGTAGTCGATTTCGCTGCTCTTGCTCCAGAACTCGGTGGCGAGCGTCCGGGTGCCGTTGGGGGAGAGCAGCAGTGTTGCGGTCAGTTCGTTCACGATTGCCAGGAACACCAGCGCTGCACCACCCGCGGCGGCCGGGGCGGTGAGCCGCAGCGTGACCCGGAGGAAGGCCAGCAGCGGCGGCTTGCCGAGCGCCTGGGCAGCCTCGTCGAGTTCCTTCGGAGCCTGGGCGAGGCCGGAACGGATGTTGACCAGGGCGCGCGGCAGGAACAGCAGCACGTAGGCCGCGACCAGCAGCGCCGAGGTCTGGTACAGGGTGGGCGCCGCCTTGATGCTGACCGTCACGAAAGCCAGGCCCACCACAATGCCCGGCATGGAACTGGTGATGTAGTTGGACAGCTCCAGGGCCTTGCTGAACCAGCTGGGGTGCCGTACGGCCAGGTACGCCATCGGGAACGCGACGACCGTGGTGGCCAGGGCGCCGGCGAGGCCGTACATCAGGGTCTGCAACAGGGCGGGCAGGAACTCGTCGGCGGCCCAGATGTCCGGCCCGCCGGCGAAGATCCAGCGCAGCACGAAAGTCAGGGGCAGCCCGAAAGCCAGCGCGGTGAGCGCGACCAGGAACAGCTGGGCCGGGAGCTGGTAGGTACGCAGCGGAAGGCGCAGGGCGCGGGCCTGGGCGCCGGAGCCGATCTTGGCGTACCGGGCACTGCCGCGGCTGCGCACCTCAACCAGCAGCAGGATCAGGCACAGGAACACGAGCACACTGGCCAGCATGTTCCCGGCGGTGCCGTTGAACGTGGACTGGTACTGCACCATGATCGCGGTGGTAAAGGTGTCGAAACGGATCATCGCGAAGGCGCCGTACTCCGCCAGCAGGTGCAGGGAGACGAGCAGCGCCCCACCGGTCATCGCGATCCGCAGCTGCGGCAGCACCACACGGAAAAAGGTGCGCCACGCGCCGAGGCCCAGGGACGCGGCGGACTGTTCAATGGCCGGGTCCAGCCGGCTGAGCGTTGCGGCGGCCGGGATGTAGACGAGCGGGAAATACGACAGCGTCGCGATCAGCACGCCGGACCACAGGCCCTCGAGCGACGGTATCGCGGAAACCCAGGCGTAGCTGTTGACGAAGGCCGGGATGGCCAGGGGGGCCGCGAGCAGCACGGCCCACCACTTGTGCCCTTTGAGCTGGGTGCGTTCCACCAGCCACGCCCCGCCCACCCCGAGAATGAGGCACAGCGGCACGGTGACCAGCATGAGCAGCACGGTGTTGAGCAGCAGCTCGCCGACGCGTGCCCGGAAGATCAGGTCCACGGCGGTGTCCCACCCGGTGGCTGCCGTCATGACGATGACGTAGCCCAGCGGAATCAGCGCGAAGAGGGCGATCAGGACCGCCAGGACCGCTACAACAGAAACGCCGAAAGGCGGGCGGGGGCTCTTGCCCCTGCCCGCCGTCGTCGTGCCCCCGGAGGTTCCGGGAGCCGCCAGCTTGGTTGTCACGCGGTTAGAGCAGTCCTGCCTTGGTCATCAGCTCGGAAGCCTTGGCGGAGTTCAGCTTGGCCGGATCCACCGTGGGTGCCTGCAGTTCCGTCAGCGGGACGAGCTTCTCGTTGGCCGGGACATCGGAGGCGATGGCGTACTCGAAGGAGGTGCCCTTCTGCAGGACTTCCTGGCCCTTCTTGCCGGTGATGAACTTGACGAAGGCCTGGGCGGCCGCCGCGTTCTTCGAGGAATTCAGCACGCCGCCGCCGGAGACGGACACAAACGCGCCCGGATCCTGGTTCTTGAAGTAGTACGGGGTGACGTTCTTGGAGTTCTCGCCGGTCTTGGCCTGGTCGCCGTAGTAGTAGTAGTGGTAGATCAGGGCGGCGTCGACCTCACCGGCGTTGACTGCCTTCATGGCCGTGCTGTTGCCCTTGTAGGGCTTGGAGTTTTCCTTCATGCCCTTCAGCCATTCCTCGGTGGCGGCTTCGCCCTTGAGTTCCAGCAGGGCGGCGACGATTGCCTGGAAGTCGGCACCGGACGGCGATGCAGCCCACTTGCCCTTCCACTCCGGCTTGGCCAGGTCGAGCATGGACGTGGGCAGCTGGTCTTCGCTCAGCTTGGCCTTGTCGTACACCAGCACGGTGGAACGGGCTGCGATGCCGGTCCACTTGTTGGTGGAGGGACGGTATTCGGCGGGCACCTGGTCGATGGTGGCCTGGTCGACGTCGGCGAACAGGCCGGCGTTCTCCACCTGCGCCATGGCCGGGGAGTTTTCGGTGAGGAAGACGTCGGCCGGGGAGGCCTGGCCTTCCTGGATGATCTGGTTGGACATCTCGGTGTCGGAACCCTGGCGCATGGTGACCTTGATGCCGGTCTCCGCGGTGAAGGCGTCCACCCATTCCTGGGTCAGGGACTCATGCTGGGCGTTGTAGACCGTGATTTCACCGGAAGTCTTGCCGTCAGCGGCGGCGCTGCTGCTGGGTGCGGTGGAGGTACCGGAGCCACAGGCGGACAGGCCGAGCGCGGCGGTGGCGGCAAGTGCGATACCTGCCAGCGCGTTGTTGCGGATCTTCATGGGGCTGCTTTCTGCAAGGAAGGTCTTGGGAACCCTAGCCCCCTGTGAGCGGGGGAAGTTAGGGCATGCTCACTAGGAAAAACTGTAGGTTAGCCAAACCTAAGCAACCAAGCTGAGGGAGCCTTAAGTGACAAGGATCACATCAATTACGTAACTATTGCGTGACTTAATTGCCGGCGATCGAAGCGGCGGCTTCCAATGCCATCCAGGCCTGCAGCTGGGTGGATAGGTCGACGGCGGCGCCCGCCGGGTAGGTCTGCAGCGCCGGCCGTTCGGGGTGGGTGGAGAACAGGATCCGGCCGCCCTTCCGGGCTAGCGGGTCTCCGGGCGGCAGGAGGCGGCGGCCCGCCCAGAACGCCTCGGCGGTGTCGTTGACGAGCGTCGCTGCCGTCGCCCGGGTCCCGGCGGGAAGCCGCCCATCGGTGGCGGCGAGGGCCAGGTACCGGACGAGGATGCCGGTGAACAGGCCGCCGTCGCCGGTGCCCTCGCAGCGCAGTACCAGCGCGCTGCCGGCCGTCAAAGGTGCGGGGAGGGTGAGGCTGTGCGCCACCGACGCGACAAGACGGGCTGCCCGGGCCAGGTTTGCCTCGCCGCCGAGTTCCAGCAGCGCGCCCAGGACCGGGCCCTGGTTGTAGGTGTAGATGGCGCTTTCCAGGACCACGTCACCGCCGGGGGCGATCCGGAGGCCGTCCCGGTACAGGCCCTGCTCGGGGTCAAGCAGCCGGGCCTCCAGCCAGTCCAGCAGTGCCTGCGCCTTGGCCGCCTGGCCGGTGCGCGCGTAATAAAGAGCCACCGGCGCCGTGGCCGGGGTGTTCTTGAAATCCCGTTTCTTGCTCCAGAAGGTCCCGCCGCCCAGGTCGTCCGTGGAAGCCGAATCGAACTGCAGCGTGAGGCTCTTCAGGACCTTGGCGTTGCGGCGGCGTCCGGCCTCCTTGCGGCTGTCCCTGGCGAGGGTCTCCAGCCGCAGCGTGGACAGCGCCAGCCAGGCCATGTCGTCGTAGTAGTTGTTAACGACGGTGAGGAAGTTGCGGAGCCGGATCCCGGTGACCAGCCGGGAGGCGAGCCGGCCTGCGCTGGGCCGGTCCCCGCCGTCGAAACGCTTTCCGGGCCGGCCGTCCGTGCCGAGTTCGCGGCGCCCGGTGTCCACGAGGCAGTCCACGTAATGCGCCTGCCACCAGTAGTGCCAGGGCCGGGCCAGGTTCTTGAGCCGGCCCGAGGGCCGGACGATCGCGGCGATGTGGGTTCCCGGCAGGAAAAAGAGCCGCTGCCCGAACAGCCTGGTTACCGAGCGGGCAGCTTCGTCGGCCCGGAAAGACCAGTTGGGGGCGGTGGGGTTGTCAGCCGGGATCATGGTGCCAGCCTAGTAGCGGCAGGGGAAAGGTGCGGAATGCCCGCATTCCAGTTAACATTCACTAACTAATGTTCGCGGTAAGCGCGTGACGCTGCACACAGTGTCGCGACGGACTCGGGCTCCGGTTCCACATCAAGGAGGATGCATGGACATCAAAGGTACAGTTGCGCTGATTACGGGCGGAGCCTCCGGTCTGGGTGCTGCGACGGCGCGGCGCCTGTTCGACGCCGGCGCCTCGGTGGTCCTGGTGGACCTGCCAGGCTCCGCCGGCGCCGACTTCGCCGCCGGGCTGAATGCCCGGAGCAATGTCCAGGTGCAGGCCCCCGGGGCCGGAACCCCGGCGGAGCCGGCCCACCGGGCAGTCTTCGTTCCCGCCGACGTCACCAGCGAAGTCGAGGTGCAGGCCGCCGTCGACGCCGCCGTCGCCCTCGGTCCGCTGCGGATCGTGGTCAACTGTGCCGGCATCGCCACCCCCGGCAAAGTCCTGGGCCGGGACGGCGTGCTGCCGCTGCAAAACTTCAACCGGGTCATCCAGATCAACCTCGTGGGCACCTTCAACGTCATCCGCCTTGCGGCGGCCGCGATGGCGGCCACCGAGCCGGCCGCGACCGAGCTCGGCGGGCCGGAGCGCGGCGTCATCATCAACACCGCCTCTGTGGCCGCGTTTGACGGCCAGATCGGCCAGCCGGCCTACGCCGCCTCCAAGGGGGCGGTGCACGCAATGACGCTGCCGATCGCCCGTGAACTGGCGCGCTCGCTGATCCGCGTGGTGACCATCGCGCCGGGTATCTTCGAGACGCCGATGATGGCCGGGCTGCCGCAGGAGGCCCAGGACTCCCTCGGTGCGCAGGTGCCGCACCCCTCCCGGCTGGGCCGGCCGGCCGAGTACGCAAACCTCGCGGCGCACATCGTGGAAAACGCCATGCTCAACGGCGAGACCATCCGCCTCGACGGCGCCATCCGGATGGGGCCGAAATGACGCAGGCCAGGCTCGCCCCTTCCCCCGCTGCCGCGGAATCCGTCGCGGGGCTGCCGACCGCCGACTTCTTCGACTTCGAGTCGATGCTCAACCCCCGTGAGCAGGCAAAGCTGGCCGAACTTCGGGAGTTCCTGGCCCGCGAGGTGGCTCCGTTCGCCGGCGAGTGGTGGAACGAGGCCGAGTTCCCCGCGCAGATCCTGCCCAAACTCGCGGCCCTGGAGCTCAGCGCCCCGGCCCAGCGCGGCTACAGCAACCTGTTTGCCGGGCTGGTCATTGCCGAGATGACCCGGGTGGACACCTCGCTGGCGACGTTCTTCCTGGTCCACCACGACCTCTTTGTCGAATCGCTCTACGGCTTCGGATCCGAGGAGCAAAAGGCGCGCCTGCTCGACGACGCCGCCAGCCTCCGGACCACCGGAGCGTTCGCGCTGACCGAACCGGAACATGGCTCCGACGTGGCCGGCGGCATGGAGACCGTGGCCCGGCGTGTCCCCGGCGGGGCGCCCGGCGGCGGGGACAGCTGGGTGCTCAACGGCGCCAAGCGCTGGATCGGCAACGGGACGTTCTGCGACTACCTGCTCGTCTGGGCCCGTGACGAGGCCGACGGCAGCATCCGCGGCTTCATCGTGGACGCGACCCTTCCGGGCGTGAGCCGGAGCAGGATCGAGAACAAGATCGCGCTGCGCACGGTGCAGAACGCGGACATCGTCTTCCGGAACGTGCAGGTGGCCGAGTCAGACCGCTTCGCCGGGATCAGCAGCTTCGAGGACACCAATGAACTGCTGCGCGGCTCACGGATCATGGTCGCCTGGCAGGGTGTCGGCCAGCAGCTGGCGGCGTTCGATGTCGCCCGGCAGTACGCCGTCGAACGCCAGCAGTTCGGGCGGCCGCTGGCGAAATTCCAGCTGGTCCAGCAGCAGCTGGTCACGATGCTCGGCAATTCCGTGGCAAGCATGGGCATGATGGTCCGGATCGCGCAGCTGCAGGACCAGGGCGCCGCGGACATGCCGCAGGTGGCGCTGGCGAAGTCCTATGTCAGCGCCCGGATGCGCGAGACCGTGGGGATGGGCCGGTCCCTGCTCGGCGGCAACGGGATCGTCACCGACTACCGGATGGCCAAGATCTTCGCCGACGCCGAGGCGATTTACACCTACGAGGGCTCGTTCGAGATCAACACGCTGATCGTGGGCCGGGCCGTGACCGGGATCTCCGCGATCGTCTGACCGCGGTTGCCTAGAACAGCGCGGGCTCTTTCTCGCCGGCCTCGATCCGGTAGTCCAGGCTGTTGTTCTTCACCGGCATGGGGCAGGTGCCGTACGGGGTGAAGGCGCTCGGGTAGTTGATCGCGCGGTTGAAGTCCAGGATCACTGTGCGGTTTCCCTGCGAATCGACGCGGGGCCGGGCGGTGGAAACCTTCCGCCACTCAGCAGTTGCTTGTCCCGGCGCGGCTGCTCCGTTGGTCTCGTCGTGGAATGTGACCGTCAGCGCGCCGAGCTTTTCCTCTTCGGCCTGCAGGTGGAACTCGTGGTCCTTGCCGGGGAGCCGGAACACCAGTTCGCCGGCGGACCGGTGGATCCCGTCGACCAGGGGGTTGGCGGTGCCGATCGGGACGTCGACGGGCTCCGGGTAGGGGCGGAAGCTGGCCTCGACCACCAGGTCCGGCCGGTAGTCGAAGGTGGGAACGCCGTCGAACCCGGTGAACACCGGCGACTCCGAATCCCGGGTGCGGAGGGCGTACTTGTCGGCGCGCATGGCGAGTTCCACCACAACCTGGCGGCCGTCCCTGCCGCCGTACTGGACCCACCACAGCGATTCCTCATTGGCCAGCGCCGCGCTGATGGTGCCGTCCACTGGCTCGCCGGTCTCCACGAGGGTCAGTCCCTCGTCCGCGGAGGCGGTGAGGAGCGCCGTCGCGCCGTCCGTGGACCAGCGCCCGGGGATCAGCTCGACGGCGCCCGGCCGGCCCTCCAGCCACTGGAAGGAGGTCAGGGTCAGCCAGCCGAACTCGCTGGCCAGGGCCGCGTTGCGGCTGTTCCGGAAGCGCTGCCAGCGGGCGAGCTGGGCATCAGGATCGGGCTGCGGCATGTTCATGGGTTCCTCCCGAGGCTTGCGGACACAAGTTGTGCTGCGGTGTGGCGGGCGGCGATGGCGGCCGCCGGGTCGGCGTCGAGCACCCCGCTGGCCAGTCCGCCGTCGAGGACCAGGGTCAGGCTGCGGGCGAGCTGGTCCGGATCCGGGGCGCCGGCCTGGACGGCCAGGTCACGGATCCAGGCCCTGACGTGTTCCTTGTGCGTCACCGTCCGTTCGTGGATACGGGTTCCGGACGCTGACTCGGCGGCGGCGTTGATGAAGGCGCAGCCGCGGTAGCCGTCGCGGCGGCAGGCGCTGGCCAGGGCGTCGAACAGCCCGACGAGCTGGGCCGCGGGATCAGGTCCGGCGGCTTCCGCCGCGGCGTGGAGCTGCCCGGTCCAGACGCCGTCAACCTTCTCCAGGTAGGCCAGGATCAGGTCATCCTTGGCGGGAAAGTATTTGTAGAACGTGGCCTTCGCGACGCCGGACTCGGCGATGATCGTATCGATGCCGGCGGCCCGGAGCCCCTGGGCGTAGAAGAGCCGGAAGGCCGTGGCGAGGATTTTGTCCCGGGCGTGCCCGGCAGACGGGCGGACGGCCTGTGGTGTCCTGGCGGCGGTCGGGGTCATGGCTCCATGGTACACAGACAAGTCTGTCTATGGTTGTCCTAGACAGGTCTGTCTGGTAGCTTCCTGCTTAGGGGTAGACGGTATTGTCTACCCCTGGATGTCCTGAATCCGGCCATCCAGAACTGAACCATCCGGAACTGAGGACGCCATGAAGATTGCTGTACTGGGAACTGGAACCGTTGGCCCCACGATCGCCGGGGCACTGTCCGCGCTCGGGCATGACGTCGTGATCGGCACGCGCGATCCGAAGGCGACCCTTTCCCGGACCGAACCCGGCGCGATGGGCGGCCCACCCTTTGCCGTCTGGCACGCGGCGCACAGCCGGATCGACGTCGCCACGTTCACGGAGGCCGCCGCCCGCGCGGACCTGATTATTAACGCCACCAACGGCGCAGGCTCCCTCCAGGCGCTCACCGCGGCCGGGGCTGCAAATCTGGCCGGCAAGGTGCTCATGGACATCGCGAACCCGCTGGACTTCTCCCACGGGTTTCCGCCGTCGCTGAACCCGGTGAACACCGACAGCCTCGCTGAGCAGCTCCAGCGGGCCTTCCCGGAAGCCAGGGTGGTCAAGACGCTCAACACGATGACCGCCAGCGTCATGGTGGACCCGGCGAGCGTGGCCGGGGGCGACCACACCGTCTTCGTTTCCGGAAACGACGCCGCCGCCAAGGAAACCGTGACCGGGCTGCTCGCGGGCTTCGGGCACCGCGACATCATCGACCTGGGCGACATCACCACCGCCCGCGGCGCCGAAATGGTCCTGCCGATCTGGCTGCGGGTCTGGGGTGCGCTGGGCACCGGGGCGTTCAACTTCAAAATCGCCCGGTAGGCGGCCTGACACTATCTGAGACGGATTCCCTGCCGGCCGTGGCTGCGGGTAGCATCTTTTAGGAAGAAAGTAACCCGGCTCACAGTATCCAGCGCAGTGTACGAGCCAAGTCCTCTCGAAAGATTGATTCCATGGCTGACACTGCAACGAATCCCGGCACCGATCTCGCCTCCGAACTGCGCGCCGACGTCCGCAGGGTGTCCACCCTCCTCGGCGAATCCCTGGTCCGCCAGCACGGGCCCGAGCTCCTGGACCTGGTGGAGCAGGTGCGCCTGCTGACCAAGGAATCCAAGGAAGCAGCCCGTGGCGGTGCGGATGCCACCGGGCCGTGGAGCTCGTACGACGTCGTCGCCCAGGTCCGCGAACTGCTCGGCTCCCTGCCCCTGGAGCAGGCGACCGACCTGGTCCGCGCCTTCGCGTTCTACTTCCACCTGGCCAACGCCGCCGAGCAGGTGCACCGGGTCCGCGGGCTGCGCACCCGGCAGGAAAAGGACGGCTGGCTGGCCAAGGCTGTCGCCGACATCGCCGGCCAGGCGGGCCCGTCGGTGCTGCAGGAAGTGGTGAACGAACTCGACGTCCGGCCCATCTTCACCGCGCACCCCACCGAGGCCTCCCGCCGCTCCGTGCTGGACAAGGTCCGCCGGCTCTCCGACATCCTTGCCGAGAGCACCGCGGAGGGCACGTCCGCCCGCCGCCGCCAGGACCGCCAGCTCGCCGAGGTGATCGACCAGATGTGGCAGACGGACGAACTCCGCCAGGTCCGGCCCACCCCGGTGGATGAGGCCCGGAACGCGATCTACTACCTCACCGGCATCCTGGGCGACGCCATGCCGGAGATGCTCTCGGACCTCTCCGAACTGCTCGCCGAACACGGTGTCAGCCTCCCCGTGGAGAAGGCACCCATCCGTTTCGGCTCCTGGATCGGCGGCGACCGGGACGGAAACCCCAACGTCACCGCAGCCGTCACCCGCGAAATCCTGCAGATCCAGAACCAGCACGCCGTGCGGATCAGCATTGGCCTGATCGACGGGCTGATCTCCATCCTGTCCAACTCGACAGCGCTCGCCGGGGCGGACCAGGAGCTGCTGGACTCGATCGACGTCGACCTCAAAAACCTCCCGGGCCTGGACCGCCGCGTCCTCGAACTGAACGCCCAGGAGCCCTACCGGCTCAAACTCACCTGCATCAAGGCCAAGCTGCTCAACACGGGCCGGCGCGTCGCGGCCGGATCGGCGCACGAGCCGGGCCGCGACTACACCGCCACCGCGGAGCTCCTCGACGAACTGGGTTTGCTGGAGCGCTCGCTGCGCAACCACCACGCCGCGCTCGCCGCCGACGGCGCCCTTGCCCGGGTGCGGCGCGCCATCGCCTCGTTCGGCCTGCACCTGGCCACCCTGGACATCCGCGAACACGCGGACCACCACCACGACGCCGTCGGGCAGCTGATGGACCGCCTCGGCGGTCCCGGCGTCCGGTACGCGGAACTCAGCCGTTCCGAGCGGCTCGAGGTGCTCGGGTCCGAGCTCGCCTCCCGCCGCCCGCTGTCCGGCCACCCGATCAAGCTCGACGGAGTCGCCGACGGCACCTATGACGTGTTCCGCGAGATCCGGCGGGCCCTGCGCACCTACGGCCCGGACGTGATCGAGACGTACATCATCTCGATGACCCGCGGCGCGGACGACGTCCTGGCCGCGGCGGTGCTGGCCCGCGAGGCCGGCCTGGTCAGCCTCTTCGGCGCGGCCCCGTATGCCAGGATCGGCTTCGCCCCCCTCCTGGAAACCGTGGAGGAACTCCGGGCCTCGGCCGAGATCGTGGACCAGCTGCTCTCCGATTCCTCCTACCGCGAGCTGGTCCGGCTGCGCGGCGACGTCCAGGAAATCATGCTCGGCTACTCGGACTCCAACAAGGAATCCGGCGTGATGACCAGCCAGTGGGAAATCCACAAGACCCAGCGCAAACTCCGGGACATCGCGGCGAAGCACGGCGTCCGGGTGCGTCTGTTCCACGGCCGCGGCGGGTCCGTGGGACGTGGCGGCGGACCGACCTACGACGCCATCATGGCCCAGCCCAACGGGGTGCTGGAAGGCGAGATCAAGTTCACCGAACAGGGCGAGGTCATTTCGGACAAGTACTCACTGCCCGAACTCGCCCGCGAGAACCTGGAGCTGTCGCTCGCGGCGGTCATGCAGGGCTCCGCGCTGCACCGCACACCGCGCACCTCGGAGGACCAGCGCGAACGCTATGGCCACGTGATGGAGACCATTTCCGACGCCGCCTTCTCCCGGTACCGGACGCTGATCGATGACCCGGACCTGCCGGCCTACTTTATGGCGTCCACCCCCGTGGAACAGCTGGGGTCCCTCAATATCGGCTCCCGGCCGTCCAAGCGGCCCGATTCCGGTGCGGGCCTTGAAGGTCTGCGGGCCATCCCGTGGGTGTTCGGCTGGACGCAGTCACGGCAGATCGTCCCGGGCTGGTTCGGCGTCGGCTCCGGGCTCAAAGCCGCCCGCGAGGCCGGCCACTCGGCGCAGCTGGTGGAGATGATGGACGGCTGGCACTTCTTCCGCTCGGTACTCTCCAACGTGGAAATGACGCTGGCGAAGACGGACATGGACATCGCCGGCTACTACGTCTCCACCCTGGTTCCGGAGGAGCTCCACCACCTGTTCCGCACCATCCGGGCCGAATACGAGCTGACCGTCACCGAGATCCAGAAGCTGACCGGCGAGGACCTGCTGCTCGACGCGCAGCCCACCCTGAAGCGCTCCCTGGAGATCCGGGACCAGTACCTCGACCCGATCAGCTACCTCCAGGTGGAGCTGCTGCGCCGGATCCGTTCCGAGGCCGCCGGGGAGAGCATGCCCAACGGCGAGATTGACGAGCGTCTCCAGCGCGCCATGCTGATCACGGTCAACGGGGTGGCGGCGGGACTGCGCAACACCGGCTAAATCCGGTGGAGTCGGCCGGTCCCGCTAGGGTTGTTCCATGCCGTCGTTCCAGACCAGACTGAAGATCACCGGGCTCAAGCCGGGCAACCCGCCGGAGTCCGTGATGGCCGCCGCCGTCGAAGCCCTGGAGACGCGGCACCACGTCGAGGCGAACCAGCTGGACCTGGCCGGCGGGGTTCCGCAACTGAACCTGCGCTTCCTGGTCGAGCCCACCTCGTACAGCGGCGAGAACCGCCAGGCGCTGGAGTCGGCGGCGATGATGCGCGACGCCGTCGAACGCGTTGCGGTAACCGGCCACCTGATGGTGCTCCGCCGCAACCGCGGCCGCTGGGCGCCCGTCTAGGCGTTCGGCCCGCCTCAGAAGTCCAGTTCCTCTTCGGGTCCGTCCACCACCGGGGAACGGTTTCCGCGCTTCCGCGTGACGATCACGCCCAGGACGACGCCGATCAGGACCCCGAGGCCGACCCCGATGAGGGAGCTCGCCCAGAACGGCAATCCAGTGGCTGCCCCGGTGACATAGCCGAGACCAACGGACCAGACGGCCCAGAGGAGACCGCCGAGGGCCGCGCACAGGCTGAAACCGCGGGTGGAGACGTTGGCGATGCCGGCCGCCGCCGTCGTCGCCAGCCGTCCGCCCGGGATGAAGCGGACGCCGATGATCGCCCCGTACGTGGTGGACCGGCCGGCTTTCCCGATCGCGGTGTGCACGGCCTGATGGAACGCGCGGCCCCACCGCCAGCGGTCCAGGGTACGGCTCAGGCGCCGTTTGAAAAGCTGGAACACCAGGATGTCGCCAAGCCACGACGCTGCCGCGGCAAGGAGCACCACCAGGAGGGCGTTGGCGCGTCCGACGGCGGACAGGGCGCCGCCGGTGATCACCACCATTTCGGACGGGAGGGGCGGGAAAATGGCGTCGCCCATGACAACCGGGATGATCCAGAAATAGATCGCGTCCCTCCAGCCGTCCGCGCTGCCGAAGTCCATGGGCACAAGTTACCGCACTTCCGGCCCGGTGCCCGTCCGTGACGTGGCGCCAGCCGGCCCGGCCGCGGGACTCCGGGGCGGGCTGGGTTTCCCGAGAGGCCTTAGCGGGCTTCGCTGAGCTCCAGCCCGCTGCGGTACTCCACCGGCTTTCCGGTGATGGGGTCGACGAACCGGATCCCGCGCGCGAGCAGCTGCAGCGGCTTCGAGTAATCGTCCGGCGCCTTGTCCAGCAGCTGCGGGTAGAAGGCGTCGTTGACGATCCCCAGCCCCAGCGAGGCCATGTGCACGCGGAGCTGGTGGGTCTTGCCCGAGTGCGGCTCGAGCCGGTACAGCGCACGGCGCCCGGTGTCGCCGTCGGCCGCGTTCGTGGCGGACTGGCCGGCGGGCGTTGCCGGGCCGGGGCCGGGGAAGGTCCGCAACCGTGCGATCCGGGTCTCGGCGTTGGGTTCGCCGTCGATCACCTCGGCGAGCAGGTAGCTGCGGGACTTCGTCATCCGGTTCCTGACCACCACGGGGAAGTCGACGGCGGGGTGCCCGGGCGAGGGCTCGGCCGCGGCCACACACTCGTATTCCTTCTGGACCTGGCGCTTCTCAAAGAGCACCTGGTACCTGCCCCGGGTCTCGGGATTCGTGGAGAGCAGCAGGATCCCGGCGGTCATGCGGTCCAGCCGGTGCATGGGAATAAGGTCCGGCAGGTCCAGCTGGTTCCGGAGCCGCACCAGCGCGGACTCCTGGATGTAGGTGCCGCCCGGGGTGGTGGGCAGGAAATGCGGCTTGTCCACCACAAGGAGGTGCTCATCCTGGTGCAGAATGTCCAATTCCACCGGGATCCGGACCTCCGGCGGCAGCGTGCGGTAGTACCAGATGAAGGTGTGGTTCCGCAGCGGGGTGGCGCGGTCCAGGGGGATACCGGCCTCGCCCACGATCTCGCCGGCGTCGAAGCGGTCCTCGATGCCCTGGGGGTCGATGTGGCCCCAGCGGTGCATCATGTAGTCCATCGCGGTGTCCCAGGGGCCCTCGTCCGGGAGGCGGAGGCGGGTCGCATTGACGCCGTCGCGCACGGGCAGGGGGGATTGCATCACCGGTCCATTCTACTTTGCCAAAGTTGGGCCGCCGCGAGATCGCCGGAAACCTCCGGGTTCGCCGGAAGCAACCGGCGAACCCGCAGGCTTCCGGCGACCTCGGTGCACCACCCGGACCTGCAGCCCGCGACCCCTGGGCGGCGGGTGTCAGGCGATGGCTGCCGCGGGCGGGGCTCCGAGGCTGCGCCGCAACTGCGGGGACGCCTCCAGCTTGTCCTGGGCGGAACGCAGCGCCGCCACCGCGGTCTCGAGCTGCTCCGGAGGCAGGGTAAACGGCACCCGGAGATAGTGCTCGAAGGCGCCGTCCGTGCCGAACCGGGGCCCGGCCGCCAGCCGGATGCCGAAGTCCGGGGCCACCACGGCGAGGGCGGTGCTGATCGGGGCCGGGAGGCGGCACCACACGGACAAGCCGCCGTCGGGCCGTTCGCTCTGCCAGCCCGGCAGCCGTCCGGCGATGAGGTCCAACAGGGCGTCCCGGTTGTCCCGCAGGGAGGCCAGGCGCGCCGGGAGCGGTTCGGCGAGTGCGTTGACCAGGTGGGCCGCCGCGAGCTGTTCCACCACCGGGCCGCCGAGGTCCATGGTGGTGCGCGCGGCGGCGAACCGCTGGATCAGCGGTTCCTCAGCCCGGATCCAGCCGGTCCGCAGTCCGGCCCAGTGCGACTTGCTGAGGGAGCCGATGGAGACGACGGCGGGGCTGAAGGCGGCCAGCGGAGTGGAGGCGACGCCGTCGAGGTTCAACTCCCGGAGCGTCTCGTCCACGACGAGGACGGTGCCGGCTGCGGTGGCGGCACGGACCAGCCTGCGCCGCTGGGCATCCGGCATCAGACGCCCGGTGGGGTTGTGGAAGTCCGGCACCACGTAGGCCATGGCGGGCCGCTGCTGCCTCAGTGCGGTCTCGATTGCGTCCAGATCCCAGCCCGGACGGCCGCCTGAATGCGCCCCGGACCGTGTGTCCGGGTGGGCGGCGGGCATGGCCACCGGCACCAGCCGGCAGCCCGCGGCCCGGATGGCGTCGAGCGCATTCGGGTAGCTGGGATGCTCCACCAGGACCTTGTCGGACCGGCCGGCCAGGGTGCGGAGCACAATGTTCAGCGCGTGCTGCGCGCCGGACGTGACGAGAATCTGCCGCGCCGTGGTGGGCACACCGGCAGCCGAGTAGTGCCTGGCGATGGCCTCCCGCAACGGGTTCACGCCGAGCGCGTCGTAGCCGAAACCGGGCAGCAGCGCCGGGAGTTCGGTCAGCGCGGAGGCGAACGCCCGGTGCACCACCTCGCCGCTGGCCGGCAGCGAGGCATAGGCGAGGTCGAGGATTCCGTCCGGAGCGGCGAGGCCGGGAGCGCTGCTGAGATTCGCTCCGCTTCCGCCTTTGCGGCCGCCTGGCGGACTGGGTTGCGGGATACACGTCCGGCCGCGGCTGCCCTGGCCGCTGCTGAGGAAGCCTTGCTCGCGCAGCAGGGAGTAGGCGGCGGTGACAGTCGTCCGGCTGATGCCGAGCGTCGCGGCCAGGGCCCGTTCGCTGGGCAGCGCGACATCAAGCGGCACGCGGCCGTCGAGGACCAGGAGGCGGATGACGTCGGCGAGCTCACGGTAGGCGGGGGCTGCGCCGAGGTTCCACTCGCCGAGGAGTCGGGCGAGCGAGCTGGGGTTCAGTGATCCGGACATAGAGCCAGTATTTCAAACTGGCTATGGAATGCAATGCCAGTTTTCCGGAAGGATGGG
This sequence comes from Arthrobacter sp. UYEF36, assembly GCF_040547025.1. Classification (NCBI taxonomy): domain Bacteria; kingdom Bacillati; phylum Actinomycetota; class Actinomycetes; order Micrococcales; family Micrococcaceae; genus Arthrobacter; species Arthrobacter sp. UYEF36. The sequence continues at coordinate 51,370 of NZ_JBEPOX010000006.1, read as the reverse complement.
GTGCATGATGACCCGCAGGCTCCTTCAGCTCCTTATCGGCCTCGCCATGTACGGCATATCCCTGGCCATGTTCATCCGCGCCGGCCTTGGGCTGGACCCGTGGGACGTGTTCCATCAGGGCCTCGCGGTCAAGACCGGGCTAAGCATTGGCACCGTGGTGGTGATCGTGAGTTTCCTTGTGCTGCTCCTGTGGATTCCGCTGCGGCAGTGGCCCGGCGTCGGCACGTTGTGCAACGCCGTGCTGGTGGGTGTCTTCGCCGACGTCGGACTGGCCTTGATCCCCGAGTTCTCCCACCTCGGCGGGCAGGCCGGCATGCTCGCGGGAGCCATCCTGCTCAACGGCATCGCCTCTGCCTGCTACATCGGTGCCCGGCTGGGTCCCGGCGCACGGGACGGCCTCATGACCGGACTCGCCCGCCGCACGGGCTGGTCCGTCCGCACGTCCCGGACCGGCATTGAAATGGTGGTCCTCGCCGCGGGCTGGCTGCTCGGCGGCTCCGTGGGCATCGGGACCGTGCTCTACGCCCTGGCCATCGGACCCCTGGTGCAGCTCCTGCTGCCGCGGTTCACCGTCCCGGAGCTGAAGGAGGCCGGGCGGCCGGCGGAGGCAGCCGACCCGGCCGTCGTCGCCGCACCCTAGGTGGTAATTCCCCACGGACCTTGTGAACGGCGCGGGAATTGCACCCTGGGCCGCCGCGGAGTATGACTAAGCCGGACCCGTCAGCGGCTGGCATGTCGGGCACCAGTAGATGTCCCGCTCTTCCGTGCCGGTGGCCTTGGCGAGGACTCCGCGCCGCACCGGTGTCCGGCACTTCAGGCACGGCTGGTGTTCGCGCCGGTAGACCCAGTAACCGGGCAACCCGGACGTCCGGCCCACGGCAGCGCCGCGCCGGTTCAGGACGGTGGTCCGGCGCCCGGGTCCCAGGTTGGCCTCCAGCAGCACCTTGGCGTCGGTGATCATGGCCGCCACGTCCGGCACTGCCGAGACGGGCGCCGCCGGGTGCACGCCCGAGAGGAAGCAGGCCTCGCAGCGGTAGATGTTGCCGATCCCCGCGAGGTTCCGCTGGTCCAGCAGGGCGACGCCGATCGGAACGTCCGGTGCGGCGCGGATCCGCCGCTCCGCCTCGGCCAGGTCCCAGTCGGGACCCAGCAGATCAGGGCCGAGGTGGCCGACAACGGAGTCTTCCTCGGAGGTTCGGACCACCTCGAGGATGCCCAGTGAGAACCCGACGGCGTCTGCCGCCGCGGTGCGCAGCACGCAGCGCGCGGTGAACCCCGGCTTCCGCCACCGGCCGCCGGGCGGGTAAACCTGCCAGGTGCCTTCCATCTTGAGGTGGGAGTGGATCGTCAGCCGGTCCGGTTCCGCCGGACTGCCGCCACCGGCCCGGGCCGGACCCTCCAGCCGCATGAGCAGGTGTTTGCCCCGCGGAACCACCTCGGTCACGGTCCAGCCGCCCAGTTTGAGGGTGGCGAACCGGGGTACCCGGAAGTCGGAGGAGATGAGCTCCTGGCCCGCCAGGGCAGCATGCAACTGGGCGGCCGCGCGGAACACCGAATCGCCTTCAGGCACGGATCCTCAGTCCCTTCGGCGTGGAGTACGCGCCGGCGTGGGCCAGGGCGGCGGCAACGGGTGTGTCGAGGATGCCGTGGCCGTTGACCTTTTCCATGATCAGTTTGTCCACCGCACCCCGGGTCACCACGCTGACCAGGGCGGAGCCGGCCGCGGCCAGGACCTCAGCGTCATCGCTGAAGGCCAGCAGGGTCTTGCCGCCGCGCTCCACATACAGGGCCAGGGCGCCGTCGACCAGCACCACCAGGGCACCGGCCTTCCGGCCCGGACGGTGCCCGGTTCCGGCTTCGACGTTTAGGGCGGGCCAGGGAAGGGCGGCGCCGTAGGGGTTGGCCGGGTCCGTCGCGGCCAGGGCCAGGGCCACCGGTTCGGGTTTGTGGAGCTGGGTGTCCTCGGCGTAGGAACGCAGCCGGTCCACGGTCGCGGGAACGGCGAACTGTGCCGCGCCAAGGTGCTCGATGAAATAGCCGCGCCGGCACTGTCCGGCTTCCTCCAGCCGGGCCAGGACCTTGTACATCAGTCCGAATCCGCCCAGGATGTTCTCGGCCATGACCGAACCGCGGGTGACCACGCCGTACCGGTCCAGCAGGAGTTCCGCGGTGGCCCGGGCATGGATGGTGGCATCCAGTTCGGGGGCGGGCAGGGCCGACCAGCGGCCGGCGGCCAGCGGGGGAGTGGCGGCTGCGCCGCTGGCGGAGCCGTACCTGCCCCCGGTCAGTCCGGGAGATCCGAGCAAACCGGTCCCGTGGGCGCGTCCCAGCCGGCTCAACCTGGGGGCCCGGGCCCGCGGGGCGCGGGCGACCTGCCGGTGCGCGGTATGCCCGCCGGCAATCATGGCCCGGACCGGGGCAAAGGTATCGCCCGTGATCCGGCCCGCCCAGGCCAGATCCCAGAGCGCGGAGACGACGTCCTGGTCGCTGAGTACCGTGTCCATGCCGCCGGCGACGTCGGTCAGCTGCCGGAAGAAGTAGCCGCCGCCGTTGTTGCGCAGGTGGTCCAGCAGCCGCTGCTGCGCGTCGCCGGGCTCGAAGTCGATGGCAGGGTTCAGGGTCAGCTCGGCCGAATCGGCCAGGTGGAAGCTGACCCAGCCGTCGTTGCCGGGGAGCGCACCCGCGCCGGACCAGAGCACCTCGCCGGCAGCCATGAGCTCATCGAGCATGGCGGGCTGGTAGTCGGACACGCGGCTGGCGAGGACCAGGGGTTCCCAGGCAGAGGCCGGAATGGGCACACCGGACAGCTGGTCGACGGCCGTGATGATCCCGTCCAGTCCGCGCAGCGCCGACTGTCCGCGCTTGCCCGGCACCCTGACGTTCTGCCAGGCCGGCAGGAAGCGGCCGTACGCTGAGGCATCCACGGGTTCGACCTCGGCACGCAGAGCGGCGAGCGAGCGGCGGCGGAGCTTGCGCAGGACTTCGGCGTCGCACCATTCACTGACGCCCGCCAGCGACGGGGCAGTGGGCGCGTCGGGGGCCTGGGTCCCGCCGTCGGCGGCAGCGGCGCCGTCGCTGTCGGCTTCCGTCACCGGGGCCGGTGCCGGCGGGGGAGTGGCGTGGGGGCGGAACTCGCCTTCCACCACTCGTCCGTCCGCGGCGAGCCGCTTCAGTGCGGTGCCGACGACGGCGACGCCGAGTCCCAGCCGGGCCGCGGCCTCCGCGGAGGTGAACGGCCCGTGGGTGCGGGCATAGCGCGAGACGAGGTCGCCCAGCGGATCGGCGACCGGCTCGATGAAGGCCAGGGGCACACCCATCGGCAGCGGGACACCGAGGGCGTCGCGCAGCCGGGCGGCGTCCTCCACTGCGGCGTAGCGCTCGGCGCCGCCGATGTTGACCTTGATGGCGCGGTTGGCGCGCTGGAGCGCCACCAGATGCGCGGTCGCGTCGGCGACGGGGGCGGCGCTCTCGACCAACGGCTGGGTTTCCGGAGCCTCACCAAGGCCCGTCTCCGGGCGCGCCGCCGCCTCAGCAGACCCGACCGCCTCATCCGGCCGGGCCTCCGGGGCAGGCCCTGCCACCGGTTCGAGCCGGGCAGCGACGTCCGCCGGGGTCAGCGGGCCCAGCAGTCGGAGCAGGTCCGCGACCCCTTCCAGCCCGCGCACCTTCCGGTCCGGGGCGAGCCGCTGCAGCTCCCGCTCGGTGGCGTCAATGACGGTGGCGTCGAGAAGTTCGCGCAGCTCGACCCGGCCGAGGAGCTCGTTGAGCAGGGTCGAATCCAGTGCCAGTGCGGCGGCCCGCCGCTCGGCCAGGGGGGAATCGCCCTCGTACAGGAACTGCGCGACGTAGCCGAAGAGCAGGGACTTGGCGAACGGTGAGGGCTGCTGGGTGGTGGTCTGCAGGATCCGCAGCTCCCGGCGCTCGATCGACGCCGCAATGTCCTTCAGCGCCGGAAGGTCGTAGACATCCTGCAGGCATTCGCGGACGGTCTCGAGGACGATCGGGAACGTGGGGTATTTCCGGGCGACGTCCAGCAGCTGGGCGGAGCGCTGGCGCTGCTGCCACAGGGGCTGCCGTTTGCCCGGGTTCTGCCGGGGGAGCAGCAGGGCCCTCGCGGCGCACTCACGGAAACGGGAGGCGAAGAGGGCGCTGCCGCCGACCTCCGCCGTCACGATCTGTTCGAGTTCCTCCGGGTCGAACAGGAACAACTCGGCGCCGGGCGGCTCGTCCTCCATCATGGGCACGCGCAGCACAATGCCGTCGTCGGCGGCCATCGCCGAGCCGTCCATGCCGTAGCGCTGGTGCAGCCGCTGCCCGACGGCGAGGGCCCACGGCGCGTGCACGGGCATGCCGAACGGGCTGTGCAGCACCACCCGCCAGTCGCCGAGTTCGTCGTGGAAGCGTTCCACCACGAGGGTGGTGTCGCTGGGGACCACCTCGGTGGCCAGCTTCTGCTCGGCGAGGTACTGGATCAGGTTGTTGGCGGCGAAATCGTCCAGGCCGCTGGCGTTGCAGCGTTCCGTGGCCGGCCCGACGTCGGACGCGGATAGTTCGCGTACGAACGCGCCCAGGGCCCGGCCGAGGTCCACCGGGCGGCCGAGGGAATCGCCCTTCCAGAACGGGAGTTTCCCGGGCTGGCCGAAGGCGGGGGAGACCAGCACCCGGTCGTGGGTGATGTCCTCGATTTTCCAGCTGGTGGCGCCGAGGGCGAACACGTCACCCACCCGGGATTCGTAGACCATTTCCTCGTCGAGTTCGCCGACCCGGCGGCCGCCCTTGGCTGCGGCGGCGGCCGGGCTGGCCGCCCGGCCGTCGCCGCTGGCGGCGCCCGCGGATCCGGAGGAACCGGTCCCTTCCGTCTCGGTGCCGATGATGTAGACACCGAAGAGCCCGCGGTCCGGGATGGTGCCGCCGGAGGTGACCGCCAGCCGCTGGGCGCCGGGGCGGCCCTCGATGGTGCCGGCATTGCGGTCCCAGATGATCCGGGGCCGCAGTTCCGCGAATTCGTCGGAGGGGTAGCGTCCGGCGAGCAGGTCCAGGGTGGCCTCGAAAGCGGAGCGGGGCAGGGAAGCGAACGGCGCGGACCGGCGCACCGTGGCGAACCAGTCCTCCACATCGATGGAACCCAGTGCCGTGGCCGCGACGGTCTGCTGGGCCAGGATGTCCAGCGGATTCGCCGGGACGAAGAGCCGTTCGATCTTGCCGGCGAGCATCCGCTCCACCGTGATGGCGGTGTGCACCAGGTCTGCGCGGTGTTTAGGGAACAGGACGCCCTGGGAGATCTCGCCGACCTGGTGACCGGCGCGGCCCACCCGCTGCAGCCCGCTGGCCACGGAGGGCGGGGATTCCACTTGCACCACGAGGTCCACGGCACCCATGTCGATGCCCAGTTCCAGGGAGGACGTGGCCACGACGCAGCGCAGCCGGCCGGATTTCAGGTCGTCCTCGATCAGGGCCCGCTGGTCCTTGGAGACCGAGCCGTGGTGGGCCCGGGCCAGGACTGGATCGGCCCCGACGGTGCTGCCGGCCTGGGCCATCATGTGTGCCGGTGTCGCGGTGGGTGCCGGCACCGCGGTGGAGGCTGGCAGCGCGGGAGCGTTTCCCGGTGCTTCCGCGGTCACGGGCTCGAGATCGGGTGCCCCGGCACCAGAGTCTCCCCAGCCTCCGCCCCCGGCCATCAGCTGCCGCTCGGCGTAGATCTCGTTGAGCCGGGCGGTCAGGCGTTCGGCGAGCCTGCGCGAATTGGCGAACACAATGGTGGACTGGTTGGCCAGCACCAGGTCCACGATCTTCTCCTCCACATGCGGCCAGATCGATGCCTGCGGCTGCAACCCGGACGCCGGACCGGAATCGAACGCGCCGGCCGCGCCCTGCAGGTCGGACATGTCCTCCACGGGGACGGAGACCGTCAGGTCCCAGGTCTTTTTCGAGGGCGGGGCCACGATTTCCACCGGCGCGGAGCCGGCGAGGAACTGCGCCACCAGCTCCTTGGGCTCGACGGTGGCCGAGAGTCCGATCCGCTGGGCGGGTTTCGGGAGCAGGGCGTCGAGGCGTTCCAGGGACACGGCCAGGTGGGCACCGCGTTTGGTGCCGGCGACGGCGTGGACCTCGTCGACGATGATGGTGTCCACCTCGCTCAGCGTCTCCCGCGCCTTGGAGGTGAGCATCAGGAAAAGCGATTCGGGCGTGGTGATGAGGATGTCCGGCGGGTTGCTCAGCAACGAGCGGCGGTCCGACGCCGGGGTGTCACCGGAACGGACGCCCACGGTGATCAGCGGTGCGGGCAGGTCCAGGCGTTTGGCGGTCTGGGTGATGCCGATCAGCGGGGCGCGCAGATTGCGTTCTACGTCGACGCCGAGCGCCTTGAGCGGCGAGATGTACAGCACCTTGGTCTTGCGTTTGGGCGCCTTTCGCCGGGCGCCTTTGGCGGTGTCCAGGCCGGGCAGTTCCTCAGGCTCGGCGGGCGCTGCGACGAGCAGCCGGTCGAGCGCCCAAAGAAAGGCCGCGAGCGTCTTGCCGGAACCGGTGGGGGCGACCACGAGCGCGTGGGCGCCGGAGGAGATCGCGTTCCAGGCGCCGTTCTGGGCCGGGGTGGGCGCACTGAATGCACCCAGGAACCAGTCCCGGGTCGGCCGGCTGAACCGGTCCATGGCCTCGGCCGCAAGTGTGCCGCCGGCGCGCTCCTGCCCCTTCATTCCTCCATCATGCCTTAACCCGCCGACAGGAATTGGCGGGCGGCAACCCGGGCGGTATCACCCCCGCGAGGTGATACTTGGCGCCCATGATCGGGACGGGCATCGGCGGGAAATCTCACCTCGGCGTCTGCGGGACTACTGGGCCTGGAATACGCCGATGGTGAGCAGCCGGGTTTCGGCGTCGCTGCAGGCGTCCCGGGGCTGGGCGATGAACAGCGAGGCAGTGTCTTCGGGCGGGTAGATGCGGAAGCCGGCGGCGGGGGCCATCGTGCAGTCGGGGTGGTTGGCCGCCTGGCTGTAGCGCAGTGTGGCGGCGCCGGTCTGCCCCGGCGCGAGCACGAGCTCGGCGGCCGGCGTGGACTCGTCCCGGGTTGCCGCGGCGCCGATCGGGGCGCCGTTGGCGTCGGCGGTGAGGGAGACGCCGGCAAAGCCCTTCAGCACGCAAGGCTCGGTGCCGGAGTTCGTCAGGATCAGCTTCATGTAGACGCTGCCGGCTGCACCGCCGCCGGTGGAATCGATAGTGCCCGTCAGGCCGGCGGCCTTGCACAGTCCGGGCGCGGCAGGCGTGGACGCTGCCGGCGCGGGGGCCGACGAGGCGGGGCCGGTCGCCGTGCCGGAGGCGGCAGGCTGGCTGGCGGAACTGGTGGGGGAGGACGCGGGGGTGCTGGAGGTCTGGGCCTGGGGCGTGGCGGTGCCGCAGCCGGCAAGGAAGAGCGCTGCCGCGGCTGCCGCCGTCGTGAATACCAGTCTGGTGTTGATTCGCTGAGCCGTCATGGCACAACCTTCACGTCCGTTGTGGCCTGAGTCAACGATGCCACGACGGCGGCGCCCGATTGATGCCCGGATTGTGATTTCCGGGCATCGATCGAGGTCAGCTACTGCCTGGTTGCCGGGTTGGGCCCGGAGCCGGGTGCCGAAACGCTGACCGGTGCGGGGGTGTTGCCCCGGCTGCGGGCCAGAGCGAGGCCGCCGAGGACGAGGCCGCCGACGCCGGCCACCAGGCCGGCCCAGCTGCGTGCCTGGGCGCCGTCGTCGCTCACCGCGGCGGCCTGGACCGTCTCCGGGGTGGTGTCCGACGCGCTGGCGGCCTCGGCGCCGTGGCCGTCCGCCGCAGCGGCTGCCGTGACCGCCACGGAGGGCGCCGGCGCCTTGAGGGAGTGCGGATCCTGACCCTCGGCAGGGAGCTCGGACCAGTCGGTCTGACCGACCTCGCAGTTCTGAAGCGTCGGGAAGTACAGGGTTTTCCCCGCGGCATCGGGCAGTTTCACCGAGAGCACCAGGGCATCGCGGAGCGCGGGCTCCAGCGGCGCCTTGGCGGTGTAGACGATCTGGCTGGTCCGCTTGGTGATGGACGTCCCGTCCACGAGTTTCTTCGGTTCGGCCAGTTGCTCTGTGACTTTGGCGGCGGTCCAGTTGGGGTTGACCGTGGGTTGGGCGTCGTTGAGTTCGGCGGGGAGGGTGATGGTCACCTTCGTGGTGCCGGATTCCTCGCAGCCGTGCGGGATCCCGAAGGTCAGCAGGGCGTAGGAGTTCGCGGTGGTCTTGTCCGGAGTGACACCGACGTGCGCCGAGGCGCCGGAAATCCCGGCGAGCATCAGGGCCGCGGTTCCTCCGGCCACCGCGGTGGCGGTGAGGGTGCGGCGCAGGACGGAAGTAAATGCAGTCTTCACAGGGCTTGCCTTTCAAGCGTGCGCCGCCCGGAGGCGGGCGCACAAAAATGGGGAGGTGGCGCGGCGGCTGGTCCGGACCTGGAATTGGGGCACAGGAGGTCGGGGCGCCGGCGTGGCCGCGGCCGGGGGAAGAGTCAGGGAAGTACGACGGCGGCGGGCGGCCCGCGGCGGCAATCGCGCCGGAGGTTCCGCCACGGCAGCGGAACGGACTCCGCCGGCGTGCCGGTGGCTGCCGGCACCGCAACGGCGTCGGTCATTAAGGGAGCAGGGAGCCGGAGCAGCGGGCGGAGCCAGGCCGCAAGGGACCACAGAGCCGCCTCACCCCGGGCGAGGAGGTAGGCACAAAGGAGCGTTGCGAGGGCGTGGCCGGCCAGCATCAGCAGGGAAAGTCCTGGATCCAGTCCCGACGCCGCGAGCGGGCGGTCAAAGCCGGCCGGGAGCGGAACCGGCCCGGCATGGTGGGCGAGGCCGCCCGCCGGTCCTGGCCGGGCACCGGCCAGGGCGGGGGCGCCGAAGGCGGTGAAGGCCTCGTGCAGCACAAGTTGTCCCGCGCCGAGCAGCCCCGCCAGGGCCGGGAGGTTCAGCTTCAGCCGGGTGGCGGTGGTGGAAGCCAGCCCGGTCAGCGCCAGCAGGGCCAGCAGGATGCCCGGGGAAGGCAACTGCCCGCCGGCCAGCGTATGCGCGCCCGCCGCCAGGGAAAGGACCGTGAGTGCCACCATGGCCGAGCGCAGGCCATGGAAGGGTGCTCTGGCGGCTGTGCGCACGGAACACTCCCTTCACCAGCGGCGGCCATGGTGGCCCGCGCGGGCGCTACCGGCTGCGGGCTGTCCGCCGATTCTACCGGCGCGTTCTGCCGGGCTGCGAAAGGCGGCCCGGACGGTGTCAGTCCGTCTCGGGACCCGAGCAGAAGTGGCAGTCGTCCGGGCACGGTGCGTCGGCCGGGAGGTCCGCAAGGAGCTCCCCAAGCCGGTCGCCGGTTCGTACGTCGGGCCAAAGTCCGGGGGCGCCGTTGGCCCGATCTTGCTGCAAAGTCACGTTGTGTCCTGAACGTCATTGGTGCGGAACGCTGATGGACCTTAGCTAACCGCGTGCGGGGGCCGCTGCTCAATGGACCAATTGACGGCGGCGCCGGCCCCGTCTTGTGCAGGCGTCCAGCGGCTGTTCGGGATTCCGGTGCCGCACCGCGCCGCACCGGGCCGCGCCGTGCCGGGCCGCGCCGCGCCGGGCCGTGGCGATGGACTGGCTGCCCCGGCACACAGAGACACCCCGGTCCGAGGGACCGGGGTGTCTCCAAAGCCGATGTGGTGTTAGTTCACCGCGTCCATCAACCGTGCCAGGTGGCTATGCCTGTCGAGCGTCTCAGCTGCTGGCTGCCGCCTCGGCGGTGGCGGCCGCTCCGGCGAGCCGGATCCAGGTATCCACCACGGTGTCGGGGTTCAGCGAGACGGAGTCAATGCCCTCCTCGACCAGCCATTCCGCGAAGTCCGCATGGTCGCTGGGCCCCTGGCCGCAGATGCCCACGTACTTGCCGCGCGCCTTGCACGCCTTGATGGCCATGCTCAGGAGCTTCTTGACGGCAGGGTTGCGCTCGTCGAAGCTGGCCGCGACGATGGCCGAGTCCCGGTCCAGGCCCAGGGTCAGCTGGGTCATGTCGTTGGAGCCGATGGAAAAACCGTCGAAGTAGTCCAGGAACTCGTGGGCCAGCAGGGCGTTGGACGGCAGTTCGCACATCATGATGACCTCGAGGCCGTTTTCGCCGCGGCGCAGTCCGTTCTCGGCGAGCAGGTCGATCACGCCGCTGGCCTCGTCCACGGTGCGCACGAACGGGATCATCAGCTTGACGTTGGTCAGGCCCATCTCGTTGCGGACGAAGGACAGGGCCTCGCATTCCAGGTCGAAGCAGTCCCGGAAAGACGGCTCCAGGTACCGGGAGGCGCCGCGGAAGCCGATCATCGGGTTCTCTTCATGCGGCTCGTAGGCGGGCCCGCCGATGAGGTTGGCGTATTCGTTGGACTTGAAGTCGGACATCCGCACAATCACCGGCTCCGGCGCGAACGCCGCGGCGATGGTCGCCACCCCTTCGGCCAGGCGCTTGATGTAGTAATCGCGCGGGCTGTCATAGGCGGCGATCCGCTCCCGGATTTCGGCGATGACCTCGTCCGGCTGCTCGTCCAGGTTCAGCAGCGCCTTGGGGTGGATGCCGATCTGCCGGTTGATGATGAATTCCAGCCGGGCCAGGCCCACGCCATGGTTGGGCAGCTGCGCAAAGGTGAAGGCCTGCTCGGGGGTGCCGACGTTCATCATCACCTTGACCGGGGCCTCGGGCAGCTGGGTGATCTCGGTTTCCTCGACACTGAAGTCCAGAAGGCCCTCGTAGATGACGCCGGTCTCGCCGTCGGCGCAGGAGACGGTGACCTCGAGGCCGTCGGAGAGCACGTCGGTGGCTGCGCCGGTGCCGACGACGGCGGGAATCCCCAGTTCCCGGGCGATGATCGCCGCGTGGCAGGTGCGGCCGCCGCGGTTGGTCACAATGGCGGAGGCACGCTTCATGATCGGTTCCCAGTCCGGGTCGGTCATGTCCGCGACGAGGACGTCGCCGGTCTTGAACGCGGCCATCTGGTCAATGGACGTGAGGATGCGGACGCTGCCGGCACCGATGCGCTGGCCGATGGCGCGGCCCTCAACCAGGACCTTGCCGGTCCCGTTGAGGCGGAAGCGGCTGAGGCTGCCGGCGGTCCTGCGGGACTGCACGGTTTCCGGGCGTGCCTGCAGAATGTACAGGCCGCCGTCGATCCCGTCCTTGCCCCATTCGATGTCCATCGGGCGCTTGTAGTGGTTCTCGATGGCGACGGCGTGGCGGGCGAGCTGCTCGACGTCGTCGTCCGTGAGGCTGAAGCGGTTCCGCAGGGAGGCCTCCACCGGCACGAAGTCAATGGTGTGGCCGATTTCGCGGTTGCTCGTGTAGGTCATCTGGAGCGCTTTTTCGCCCAGTCCGCGTTTGAGGATGGCCGGGCGGCCTGCCTCCAGGGCGGGCTTGTAGACGTAGAACTCGTCCGGGTTGACGGCTCCCTGGACGACGGCCTCGCCGAGGCCGTAGGAGGAGGTGACGAAGACGGCGTCCTGGAACCCGGATTCGGTGTCCATGGTGAACATCACGCCGGAGGCGCCGACGTCGGAACGAACCATGCGCTGGACGCCTGCCGAGAGCGCCACTTCGGCATGCTCGAACTTATGGTGCACCCGGTAGGCGATGGCCCGGTCGTTGTAGAGTGACGCGAAGACGTCCTTGATGGCCACCAGGATGTTCTCGATCCCGCGGACGTTCAGGAAGGTTTCCTGCTGCCCGGCGAAGGAGGCGTCCGGGAGGTCTTCCGCCGTCGCGCTGGAGCGGACAGCCCAGGAGAGGTCCTCGGAGCCGCCGTGCTTGTCCACCAGCTTCTGGTGCGAGGCGCGGATCTGCGCCTCAAAGTCCGGCAGGAAGGGCGTCTCGCGCATCAGGCCGCGGATTTCCTTGCCCGCGGCCGCCAGGGCCGTCACGTCGTCGGTGTCCAGTCCGACCAGCCGGTCGGCGATCTTCTGGTCCAGGCCGGAGTCGGCGAGGAAGCTGCGGTAGGCGTCGGCTGTCGTGGCGAAGCCGTCAGGCACCTGGACGCCGGCAGACGTCAGGTTCTGCACCATCTCGCCGAGGGAGGCGTTTTTTCCGCCCACCCGGTCCAGGTCCTTGAGACCGAGTTCTGAGAACCACAGGATGTCTGTCGTCATGGTTGCTGCTCCTTTGCAGATGGTGGCATGCGGTATCGCCGCCCCGCGCGGGGCGATCGCCGGTTGATGGGCGCAAGTCCTGTCCACAGTGACAGGTCTAGGCCAGTGTTTCCACATGATGTGGTCCACGCAACACTTGTGAACCGCTGTGGCCTAATGCTTGAGGTTCATCTTCTGGAGGATTGTGGCTGCCATTTCCTCCACGGAGACGCTGGCCGAATTGAGATAGGGGATCCCGTGGGAGACGTACAGCCGCTCGGCGCTGCGCAGCTCAAAGCCGCACTGCCGCAGCGACGCGTAGGGCGAGCCCCGGCGGCGTTCCGTGCGGACCTGGCTCAGGCGCAGGGGATTGGTGGTGAGGCCGAAACACTTTGAAACAAACGGCCGCAGCGGTCTGGGGAGCCCTTCGCGTTCAAAGTCCTCGTCCACCAGCGGGAAGTTCGCGGCGAAGATGCCGTGCTGCAGCGCCAGGTACATGGTGGTGGGCGTTTTGCCGCAGCGCGACGGGGCCACCAGGATGACCTGGGCCTTTTCGAGCGCGCGCAGGCTTTGGCCGTCGTCGTGCTCCATGGCGTATTCGACGGCGGCCATCCGGGACTGGTAGCGGGCGGCGTTGCCCAGCCCGTGGGCCCGGCCCGGTTCCCCGCTGGCTTCCGTTCCCAGGGCCCGCTCCAGCTGTCCGACGTGGGTCCCGATGAGATCCACGATGATCCCGTTGCAGGTGCCCAGGGTCCGGCGGATGTCGCTGCCCACGGCGGTGGAAAAGACGATCGGCTGCAGGCCGGTGGCGGCAAGGTTGTCGATTACCTTGACCACGGCCCGGGCCTGCTCGACGGTGGTGATGAAGGGGACCGTGATGCGGTCAAATTCGTTCGCGGGGAACTGCGTCAGCAGGGTGTTGCCGAGCGTTTCTGCGGTGATGCCCGTACTGTCCGAAAGGAAGTAGACCGGGCGGGGAGCGTCATTGGTCATGAACGCATTGTGCACCAGTGAGGCCTGCCCGTTCTTCCATGACGTGCGCGCCGTGCGGCCCGGCGTGGGTGGGCGGCGGGGAGTAGGCTGTGTCCCACGTCACCAAAGGAGCCCAAATGAGCTACAAATACCGGACCGTCAAAGTCCGCGGTACGGACCTGGTCGGAACCATTGCCCGCAGGCACGGGGGTGCACCCGAAATCTACGAAACCTCGAAAGACCCGAGCACGTCCGTCGTCCCCGTGTTTTTTCCGGAAACCGGAGAGATCCGCTTTTTCGACCGGTCGGTGCTGGAGGACGTGGTGAGCCCCGCCGGTTAGCCGCTGAGGAGAATATCCCTGATGCGGGACCAGAATATGAAAAACGCGGCGCGATAAACCACAGTAGTTCTGAATTTTCAAGTCAAGTTAGGGCCTATTGCCTGCTAAAGCTAAGGCGTTTACTCTTGCGGTGGGATCTGGCCCGGGCATCTTTCTGGGGAGAGACCATTTCGGTGTTCCGATCGAGTTGGATTCCGCAAAGGCTGGCTCCATGGTCTCAAAACGATGGAGCCAGCTGCAGGAATCTTCGGCCCGGTGGGAGCTTCCACGGAACCTCGAGGGCGAGCTGCGCGCCGTTCCCGCCACCCCCACATGGGTCGTCACCTGACGTCCAGGTGTTACTGCGGGGGACGTCACCTATGCGGGGCTGCACCACTCCAAGCCGGGCTGCAGATGGTCGCTGTTGGGACACCGGGGGTCACTGCACCTGGCCGGGACTGTTATGAATTGCTTCGCCCGATCACCCAGCGAGGTGGATTCCACTTTTCGGTTGATTGTCCTGGCGCCGCAGTGGTCACACGTCCATGCGTCTGGCATTTTTCCCCCGTTTTTGATGAGAGGCAGTTGCCCCGGATTGAAAGCTTAGGGCCGCTATGCCTGGTAGGGAATGGCTGGCACCCGGTGATCCAATAAAACCGCCAACCCTCATGCGGTCATCAAGAGAGTGCCTGACTTGAGGGAAACCCGAATATTTCCACAATATGGAGCGAATATTCGAGGCAACATCAACTGCTTCCAGGCGGACACCGACCGGCCGGCCTGCTGAACGTGGAATTGTAGAACGGGTTCCGCTGAATAGGCGGGGGAGCGGTCCTGAAAGCCCGTCACTTAGTGGTGTTTGCAGTGCATGTCGGTTCAACGTCCATCTGTCGGTCAGCCGAAGGACTGGTCCTCCTTCATCATGAAGTAGTCGACGCCGGTGTATCCGCCGTCGGCCACGATGGATGCGCCGGTGATAAAGGCAGCGTCAGGGCTCAGGAGGAAGGTGACGATCTTTGCGATGTCTTCGGGACGTCCGTTGCGGCCGAGGGGAGTGAGGATTTCCGCTTCGTAGGACTCGGTGAGTATCCCGGAGTCGACCCAGCCTGGGGTGACGGCGTTGACGCGCACACCGCGGGGTCCGAGTACGTTGGCGAGGCTTCGAGTCGCTGAAAGCAGCGCGGCCTTACTGGCTGAGTAGGCGATGCCGCGGAACGAGCCGACGTAAGCGTCCGTGCTGGCGACGTTGACGATGCTGCTGCCGGGGGACATGCGGGGGCCTATTGCTTGAGCAAGTATTAGCGGGGCCGTGATGTTGACCTCCAGCGTCCTGTCCCAGGCATCAAGTGTCATGCCCTCGAAGGGTTCCTTTTCGAGGATCCCGGCATTGTTGACCAAAGCACTAAATGGGAACTCGTTACGGATTTGATGCGCGAACTCTACCGTTTTCGCTCTGTTGGCCAGATCAATCTCACATGAGAACCACGGGGACGGCGCTGCGGAGTAGCCGGTTTCGTTGACGGGTGGTTGATCCAGGAGTCGTACGGCAGACTAGTCCGGCGTGATGCCGTGCAATTTGTCGTTGACAGGTTGGTGAACAGGACTAGCCAGCGCCGACGATCTGCCGTTCCCCAACCGAATCGAGCTGCACGTAGCCGATCAAGGTGAGGTACTGCATGGTGCACGGCTCTTTGCCGCGTGACGTCACGGATATGCGGAGACGCAGACTCGGCAACTGTGACCTTGTCAGGGTTCCTGCATTCGGTAGTGGACGCCCTCGTAGGGTGGGCTTTGGGTCATGGCGTGGACTGCGTTTCCTCTTCACGCTTGCGGCGCCGCTCGTCAGCCTGGCCGATGGATGTAGAAGAAGATCGCCGCGAAGACCAGGTTCAGGACGATTCGGTGGGGTTAACCATCGATGACTTCCTCCTCTGTCCAGAACTCCTGGACGCCTGCCGCGGCCTCCCGCAACTGCCCGCCGTCAAGCACAGCCGTGGTTTCCTCCATCCCGAAGTCTTTCCACTGAGCCACCAGTCGCAGGTTGCCGGCAGGAGGCAGGGGCCACAGCCACAGGGCGCCGGTGCCCGCCAGCTCATCGTCCCCGCCGCCGCCACCCCCGTTGGCCAGGACAAGCGTTGGGGGTTCGGGCTCCTGGCCGCCTTCACCTTTGAAGGCGTGGGGACCCATGTTCCCGGTGATCGCTTTTGAACCGTCCGGTAACTCGACGCCGAACATAAGCATCGACATCTGATCTTTGCGCTGGCCGGTCACTGGTCCATGCTGAAAGAACAGGGAATGCATCTCACCCCACTCTTCGTCGTTCCGGGTTCCTCGGCGGATAACCCAGGACAAGTTGAAGGAACAACCCGTGGAGAACACTTCAACACTTTTTATTGCCATGACGGCACTCGGGTTTCGGTGCAGGAACTGGCCGAGGTGGATAACGGACGGCAACTCGTAGGCGGGCGGGCCCGCCCAGGGCGGCGGAACGTACCTCACGGCCCGTTGCTGGGGCGGGGATGGCGGTACCGGATAGTCCTGAAAGAAGGCCACGGTGATCCTTTTGCGCGCTGGCTGCGACCGACCAGCGGAACTGCGGCAACGCTGCCATGGATCCCCCAATCCGTCCTTACCCCGCCAGTCTAGCCCCGCTCGATCAGCACCTTCAGGACACACTGAGCGCCTCCGCCATTCTGTCGGTGCCCAGGAGGACCATAGCCTTATGACGACTACGACGGTGGAGGCGGTCATCCATGAACTGATGGATCTCGCCTGGAATGTTGTCTACGACCTGCTCTTGGAGCGGGGCCTGCTCGGGGACGGCCTCGAGGTCGGGGAGTACACCGGCATTCACTCCTGGTTGGACGGTCCTGTCCGGTACACCGTGGTCCACTCCCGAACCGTTGCGGTGCTGTTCGTGGACACCCGGCCCGTGGACGCCATCGTTTTCCATCACGACCTCCTGGGCGCCGACGACCCGAAGAGCTTCTTCACGCTTCCGGGCTGACTGGAGATCGAGGGTCAGGTCCTCGTCCTCCGGCGGCCAGCCCGCGAAGCCCTGAGCGGCCTTGGGGTGACTGCGGGCTGCTGCCCAGCCGATCTTCCGAATGGCAAAGCCCTGCTCCACCGTGGTCTCGTCACCGTCCTGTGCCGCGATAGCGACGGTGTTATCGATGATCGCGTCGATGAAAGAGAACCTGCCGCCGATAGGTCAGCCCAGCCACCACCCAATAGGCAGCAGCAGGACGCCGGTGAGAAAGATCCAGGCGCTGTGGGTGCGGCGCATCATCTGTCACCAGCCCGCGCGGCGCGTTTCAATTCCGCGATGCGCAGCCGCAGGAACATGATGGCCAGGACCAGGGTGTAGACCGCCAGGCCGGCAAGCACGATCGTGAAGATCGCGTACAGGATGCCGATGATGCCAAAAGCTGGACTCAGATTCATTGCTACCCCCCAATAGTCGTTGGTCCCTAGGCTACCCGGGCCCGCAGCCTCACCCTGGGAAGGGTGAGGAGGGGGACTTCGTTGTAATCCCCAATTCTCTATTCCCCCTGGTTCAAGAACCCGGCCGCCAGCGTAGCGGTTGCAGAACAGGCCATTACTCGCCTTGGGGCAGGCCCGCCGATTCCGGCAGGACAGATAGGCGTTGGACTCAAGAGCTAGCGGGGGATAGGCAACGTAGCCGGTGCACTCCCGGAGGGTCGCGGTCGTGTTCGTGGACACCCGGAAAGTGGACGCCATCGTCTTCCATCGCAACCTCCTGGGCGCCGACGACCCGACGAGCTTCTTCACGCTTCCTGGCTAGGAGCAAGCGCCACCGTGAGGCTTAGATCCTGACCTCCTGCCCAGTTTCTTCGCCGGTCCTGGGGTGGGGCTGAGGTGACATCAAATTGAGGACAGATGAGGCGGCTGAAGCCCCGTTGACAGCCTGCCTGGGCGGGAGTAACACAGCCAATAGCGGGTCAATCCTGGCCCGCCGCAAATAATCGTGCACGCGCCGCCGAGAACCAAAGCCTGAGTCGTTTTCGGCCCAAGAACCGGCTCAAACAAACAGCGCGGCACGCTTCAAGGGAGAAGCGCCATGACCGTTGCAACCATCCTTCACCGCGTCGCCGATTATGACGCCTGGCGCAAGGTCTACGATTCCGTCGGCGACATGCAGAAAGAGGGCGGGGTAACCCAGGAGTCGGTACACCGGATGGTCGATGACCCGGACAACGTCCTCGTCATCCATCATTTCGACAATGTCGAGACCGCCAGGGCGTTCCTCGGCAGGGATGACCTGCGTGAAGCCTTGCAGCGCAGCGGTGTTCAGGGCGAACCGCGCGTGGAGTTGTTCGAGTAGCCGCCGATCCTGAGGTTGACCAGATACTCGGGAGCCTCGCCGGACAACCTGATCGCAAGCTGCGGTTTGCCCCCGGGGCTGCAGACGGAGGGCTTCCTCTAAGTTTTGTTACCGCTGCGTTACCGCAGCACCTTTTCGGGGCAAAGCAAAAGGCCCCGGTTCCCTTTGTTTACAAAGGAACCGGGGCCTCGCCACTTGGCGGTGACGGTGGGATTTGAACCCACGTTGGCTTTCACCAAACAACATTTCGAGTGTTGCACCTTCGGCCGCTCGGACACGTCACCAACCTGAATAGGTTACCGGAGCAGGGCGCTCATCCACAAAACGGCGGTACGGCGCGCCCGCGAGCGCCGACAGACCGCGAACCGCGGCGCGCCCGGACGCCCGGCACTTCCCCGCGCATGGGCAGGGGACTAGATTCGTCAGCAAGATGACTAACTCAGACCAACAGCCTGCACAGCACGCCACAGCCACTGCCTATTGGACGGTCGGCCCCGAAAAGGGGGAACTCCGGCGCGAGGACCTGCCCGTTCCCGGCCCCGGCGAAGCGCTCGTCCGCACCCTGTACTCGGGCATCAGCAAAGGCACCGAACTCGTCGTACACAACGCCCGGGTCCCCGAATGCGTGGCGGAGGAAATGGCCGCCCCGAACCAGGAAGGTTCCTTCCCGTCCCCGGTGAAATTCGGCTACCTCTCCGTCGGCATCGTCGAGGACGGCCCGGCTGACTGGCTGGGCAACACGGTCTTCTGCCTCTACCCGCACCAGGACCGCTACATCGTCCCGGTGGAGAAACTCACCGTGGTACCGGACGGCGTCCCCGCCCGCCGCGCCGTGCTGACCGGCACCGTCGAGACCGCGATCAACGGGATCTGGGAAGCCGGGCCCCGCCTCGGCGACCGCGTCGCCGTCATCGGCGCCGGCCTCGTCGGCGGCATGGTGGCCAAGCTCCTGGCATCGTTCCCGCTCGGACGGCTGCAGCTGATCGACGTCGACCCGGCCAAGCGGGCGTTCGCCGAAACGCTCGGCGTCGAGTTCAGCCTCCCCGACGACGCCCTGCCGGACTGCGACATTGTGATCCACTGCTCCGCCTCGGAGGCAGGCCTTGAGCGCGCCCTGCAGCTCGCGGGCGACGACGGCGATGTCATCGAGATGTCCTGGTATGCCGACCGCAAGGTCAGCGTGCCGCTGGGCGAGGACTTCCACGCCCGCCGGCTGTCCATCCGGGCCAGCCAGGTCGGCGTCGTGGCCCGGGCACGCCGCCACCGGCGCACCAACGCCGACCGGCTCCGGCTCGCCGTCTCCCTGCTGAGCGACCCCGCGTTCGACGCGTTCCTCACCGGTTCGTCCCCCCTCGCGGAGCTGCCCGACGTCGTCCAGCGGCTCTCCGACGGCGCACTGGACGCGCTTTGCCACGTTATCGAATACCCGGTCAGTGACGACCCCATCCGTCAAAACCCCGCCACCAGATCAGCCCCCACAGAAGCCACGAGGTAAATCCGTGTTCAGCCTGACCGTCCGCCGCAACTTCATGATCGCCCACAGCCTCCCGCGCCCGGCCTTCGGCCCCGCCCAGGGCATGCACGGTGCCACCTTTGTCACGGAAGTGACGTTCCGCCGTCGGACCCTGAACGAGAACTCGATCGTCCTGGACATCGGCGAGGCCGGCGAGGTGCTCGATGCCATCCTCGAAGGCCTGAACTTCAAGAACCTTGACGAGCACCCGGACTTCGCCGGCAAACTCAGCACCACCGAGGTCCTGGCCCAGTACGTCGCCGACGCCATGGCAGCAAAGATCCGCACCGGCGCGGACGGGCTCGCGCTCGCCGGGCTGGACGTGACGCTACGTGAAACCCCCGACGCGTGGGCCAGTTACTCGCTCGACTTCGAGGTCAGCTAGGACCTCGGTGCCGGCCAGGAACACCGCGCCAGTCAGGGATACGGTGCCAGCCCGGAACACCGTGCCGCCGGACGGCCTCCGCCTCCGCCTGGTGGTGCCCGGCAACGTGCGCCACAACTCCGGCGGCAACGTCTACAACGCCGCCCTCGCCCGGGAGCTTGCCGCGCTGGGCGTGGACGTGGACGTCTGCCCGTTCGACGGCGGCTGGCCGGTGGGCAGCCCGGAGGACCGGCGGCGGTTGGCCGCTCTCCTGTGCGACGGCGACGGCGCCGCCAACTACCGTGACGATGACGACGTCAGCGACGCCGCCGCCGCCAAACGCCAGGTCACGCTCGTCGACGGGCTCCTCGCCTGCGGAGCGCCCGAGGAGGTGGCGGCGGCCGCGGCCGCCGGGCGGCCCGCCTGGATCCTGCTCCACATGCCGCTGGACGAGACCGGGCATGACGAAGCCGGGCTGGAACGCCGGGCGCTGCGGGCCGCGGCCGGGGTGATCTGCACCAGCACGTCGGCTGCGGCCGGGATCCGGGCCAGGCACGGGCTGGACGGTGTCCGGACCGCCCCGCCCGGCAACGACGCTGCTGCGCTCGCCGCCGGATCCGTGCCGCCGCACCTCCTGGCCGTGGCCGCCCTGCTGCCGAACAAGGACCAGTCCCTGCTCCTCGCAGCCATGTCGGCCCTGACGGACCTGCCGTGGACCGCTTCCCTGGTGGGCTCCGACACCGCGGATCAGGCCTATGCCGCGCGGCTCCGGGACACGGTGAACCGCCTGGGGCTGCAGGACCGCATCCGGATCCCGGGGGAGTTGCGGGGCGGGGCGCTGGAAGCGGAATGGGCCGCAGCCGACCTCAGCCTGCTCATCTCGAAGGCCGAAACCTTCGGGCTTGTGGTGACGGAGTCGATTGCGAGGGGTGTGCCGGTGGTGGTCCGGGCCGGCACCGGCGCCGTCGAGGCCCTCGCC
Source organism: Arthrobacter sp. UYEF36 (assembly GCF_040547025.1). Lineage (NCBI taxonomy): Bacteria > Bacillati > Actinomycetota > Actinomycetes > Micrococcales > Micrococcaceae > Arthrobacter > Arthrobacter sp. UYEF36. Next base: position 30,771 of record NZ_JBEPOX010000006.1, on the reverse strand, counting down.
GCCGGTAATCCGGCACCATCGCCCGTCGCACCAGCGCCCGTCGCGCCAGCGCCCACCGCGACGACCGAGACGAGTCCCGCTGTGACGGACGGTGCAGCCACCCTGCCGGGTACCGCCGTCGCCCTCGGTGCGGACCCCGCGCCCCTCACGGAGGTGCTGCGGCGCTGGCTGTCCGAACCCGGCCTCCGCTCCCGCTGGCGGGCCGCGGCGGTCCACGCCCGGGACCGGTTGCCCGGCTGGGACACCACAGCCCGGACCGTGCTGGCAGCGCTGGACCCGGAGCACCCCGCCGCGCACCCGGCCGCGCAGCCGGCCGCACAGCCGCCGGCTGCTCCACCCGGTGTAGAGCAGGACGAGCCGTCCGCGGAAGATTCCCCTGCCGTGCGAGCTGGGGGACAATGACCCCATGACGCCCCAGCCCCTGACCACGCAGCCCCGGACGGCGAACGCGCCGCCCGCCCGGACCCTCACCCCAGAGCTGCTCCGCGCCTGGGCCTGGCACAAACAGGGCCTGGACGGATCGCTGGCCGGCTGCAGCGCGGAGCAGGTGTTCGCCCGGGCGGGCTGGGCGCGCTCCGTGGGCGGCGCCAACCCCTACCTGACGCTCTTCGCCCGGGCCGGCATCCGCCGCGAACAAGTGGACGCCGACGTCCTGGCGCACCGGATCCTTGAACTCCCGACGGCGCGCGGCTGCACCTACGTGCTGGGCCGGGACGACTTCGCCTGGGCACTGACGCTCGGCCGCGACGCCGCGGAGGCGACCGTCAAGGTGGTCGGCAGGATCGGCGTGGACCGCGGCGAAATCACCCTGCTGGAAGAGCAGGTGCTGCACACGCTCGCCGAAGCCGCCGTCCCGATGGACCCGCGGCAGCTCAAGGAGGAACTCGGCGAATCCGTGCGGAACCTCGGTGAGGAAGGCAGACGGAAGGGCGCCACCACCACCCTGCCCACGGCCCTCGGCATCCTGCAGTCCCAGGGGCGCATCCGCCGGGTCCCGGCCAACGGCCGCCTCGACCAGCAGCGCTACGCCTACGAACTGTGGAACCTGCCGCCCAGCCCGCTCGACGACGACCAGGGGCGCACCGAACTGGTCCGCCGCTACCTGGGCTGGACCGGAGGGGCCACCTTCAAACAGTCCCAGTGGTTCACCGATTTCACGGTGGCCCAGAGCAAGGCGGCGCTGGCCGCGGTCGGCGCGGTGGAGGTTCCCACGGCCGCCGGGGAGAGGCTCTGGATGTTGCCCGACGACGTCGACCAACTCTCCGACTTCCAGGAACCGGACGACGAGCAGATCCAACTGCTCGCCGGAACGGACTCCCTCGCACTCTTGCGGCGCAATGCCGCCGAACTGCTGGCCGAGGAGGACCAGCACGCGAACACCCTGGGTTCGCTGGCGCTGCAGGCGGACCTCCCGGACCATCCCATCGTCGACCGGGGACGGATCATCGGGCTGTGGCAGTACGATCCCGGCAAGGAACAAATCGTGCCCTGGGTGTTCCGTGCCCCCACGAACGCGGTGACCCGGCGGATCGCCGAAGTTGAGGCCTGGATCCGCGAGGACCTCGGCGACTTCCGGGCCTTCAGCCTCGACTCACCGGCCACCCGGCAGAAACGGATCGACAACCTGGCGGCAGCCGCAACAGGCTCCGCCGCCGTCAGCTAGCTCCGGGAGCTCCGGGAGCCCCAGGTGTGGGGGAGGGGCGTGACTCAGGTGCCGCGGTGCCCTGCAAAGAAGTCCTGCAGCAACGCCGCGCACTCCTGCTCCCTGACCCCGCCGTACACTTCCACCCAGTGGTTAAGGCGGCGCTCGCGGAGAATATCGAAGACCGAGCCGGCGGCCCCGGCCTTCTCGTCCCAAGCGCCGAACACCACCCGTGGAATCCGGGCCAGCACCACCGCCCCGGCACACATGGCGCACGGCTCCAGCGTCACCACCAGGGTGCAGTCCGCCAGCCGCCACCCGTCACCGGCGCTCCCGTCCCGGGCGCTGAGTTCCTGCAGCCGCGCCGCAGCCCCGCGGATGGCGACCATCTCCGCGTGCGCTGTCGGGTCCCCGAGGGCCTCCCGTTCGTTGCGCCCGCTGCCGAGCACGGTGCCGTCGGGGCCGATGACGACGGCGCCGATCGGCACGTCCGCCGTGGCCAGCGCGGCCCGCGCCTCGGTGAGGGCAAGGCCCATCCACTCGGCATGGCGGGGCTCGGGGGAAGTCATTAGTCAATGATAGTTTCGATACTAAGCAAGCTGGGCAGCCCGGCTGCCAGCGAAAACATTCGGGAGAGACCGTGAACACCGGGACAGAGACTTGGTTGACGAAGCGCTGGGGCAAATGGGTGGTGCCCTACGCCGCCCTGTGGATCACGATGCTGATCGGCGGCGTCGTCGTCGTCGCCTTGGCGCTGTTGAGCGCCGAGGTCTACGACGACGTCGTGGACGACGCCGGCCTGGCCAACCTGGACAAGCCCACCCTGGGGTTCATGGAACAGCTCCGCAGCCCCGGACTTGATGCGTTCGTGACGGGTTTCACCAACATCGGTGGCGGGATCGGGATGCCCATCCTCGGCAGTATTCTCACCGTGTGGCTCATCTGGGCCAGCCGGACCTGGCGGCCACTGATCCTGATCGGGGGTGCCGCCGCCATCTCCGTGACCGCGACGGCCATGGGCAAGAAACTGATCGGCCGGACCCGCCCGGACCACGCCGACGCCGTCCCGCCGTACGAAAGCTCGCCGTCGTTCCCGAGCGGCCACACACTCAACACCACGGTGGTGATTGGACTGGTGGTGTACCTCGCGTGCCTGCAGATCACACGGACCCTCGCCCGGGTCGCGCTTATTGCGGCGGGCACGCTCTTCATCTTCGCGATGGGCATGTCCAGGGTCTATCTGGGCCACCACTGGATGACCGATGTGATCATCGGCTGGGTCCTGGGGCTGGCCTGGGTGGGAATCGTGATCCTGGCCCACCGGCTCTTCCACGTCGTGCGGCACCGGGAACATGCCGGGCCTGCGCCGACTTTTGACAACGAGGTCCACCTGCGCGACGGTGCCGCCGGGACCAGCGCTCCGGAGGAAAAGGACGACGTCGGGGCCCGCGGTCCGACGGGCGGGCCCCCGGCCGCCGGGTGATAGTTTTGACCCATGCGCACTCTCGTTGTGGACCACCCGCTGGTCGCCCATAAGCTCACCGTTCTGCGGGACAAGAACACCCCGTCCCCGGTCTTCCGCCAGCTCACCGAGGAACTCGTCACGCTGCTGGCGTACGAGGCCACCCGCGACGTCCGCACCGAACCGGTGACCATCGAGACGCCGGTCAGCACCACCATCGGCACCGCTTTCACCAAGCCCACCCCGTTGGTGGTCCCCATCCTCCGGGCCGGACTCGGCATGCTCGAGGGCATGACCAAGCTGGTCCCCACGGCGGAGGTCGGATTCCTGGGCATGGCCCGCGATGAAGAGACCCTTGACATCATCACCTACGCAGAGCGTCTCCCCGAAGACCTCACCGACCGTCAGATCTTCGTCCTGGACCCCATGCTCGCCACCGGCGGCACGCTGCGCGAGGCCATCAAGTTCCTCTTCAAGCGCGGCGCTTCCGACGTCACCTGCATCTGCCTGCTGGCCGCCCCGGAAGGCCTGGCAAAACTCGAAGAAGAACTCGCCGACGCGAACGTGACGATTGTGCTCGCCTCTATCGACGAGAAGCTCAACGAGAAGTCCTACATCGTGCCGGGTCTGGGCGACGCCGGCGACCGCCTCTACGGCGTCGCCGGGTAGTCCAGCCACCCGGCGTCGGACCTGCCCTCGCGGCCGGACCCGCGCGAGGGGGGCCCTAACCTCCCGGAACACACCGCCCGGTACTGGCCTGAGCCCCATGGACTGGAAACTTGAACTTGTCTTTGTTCCGGTGTCCGATGTGGACCGCGCGAAGGATTTCTACGTCAACAAGGTTGGCTTTAAGGCCGACTTCGACGAGCGGCCCATGGAAGGCATCCGATTCGTCCAGCTGACCCCGCCGGGCTCCGGCTGCTCGATCGCCATCGGTGAGGGCCTCTCGGACGCCCCGCCGGGTACCGCCCCCGGCCTTCAGCTCGTGGTCAGCGACATCCAGGGGGCCCACCAGCAGCTCAAGGACAACGGCGTGGACGTCAGTGACGTCGATGTTCAGGACTGGGGGCATTTTGTCCACTTCGCCGACCCTGACGGCAACAGATGGGCGGTGCAGTACCTCCCCAACCGTCCCAACGGCTAAGCGGCTGGTCTGGCTGGTCTGGCTGGACCAGGGGGTTAGTACCAGTTGTTGGCGTAGTGGAAGTTCAGTGCGCCGCACGGTGAGCCGTAGCGATCCTTGACGTACTCCAGTCCCCAGTTGATCTGGGTGCGGTAGTTCGTCCGGTAGTCGGCGCCCGCGCTGGCCATCTTCTCGGCCGGCAGCGACTGGACCACGCCGTAGGCGCCGCTGCTCGGGTTCGTGGCAGTGGTCTCCCAGTCCGATTCCTTGGTCCAGAGCTTCATCAGGCACTGCATCTGGCTCGGTGCCCAGCCATAGGAGCCCAGCTGGCTGGCCGCGTACGCCTGTGCGCCCGCCGGATCATTGACCGCAACGGGGGCGGGTGCGGGCGCAGGGGCAGGTGCCGGGGCGGGTTCCGGAGCCGGGGGTGCCGGGGCCGGGACTGCCGGGGCCGGCGCTTCGGCCGGCGCCACCTCGGCCGCCGGGGCTGCAGCGTCGCCGGTGGGGAGGACGGCCTGGTTCTCGACCCGGACACGTTCAAAATCAAGGTGTGTCAGCGGATCCGCCGTGGCGGCTGCCTGCGTGGAACTGTCCGCGCCGGCGTTGCGGGCGGCCGTCTCGGACGCCTGGCCGGCGGCGCCGGCCCCCACGAGCACCGCGCAGGCGGTAACAACAACGGCCGCCCGGCGGCCGGCCGAGCCGGCGTTGTGGGCAAACCGGGCCAGGGCTGAAGCGGGCTTGGCCGGTTCGGCGCGGTGGCGCGACTGCTGGGAGCCCGTCGTCGGTGCGGCGCCGTCAGGGCGCGTTTGTACCTTGGATTCAGTCATGAGTGCCTCTCAACGCCTGCGGAGTTAGCTGTCGGGTTCGGGTGAGGTCACCCGGCCGCACGGAAACTCACGTGTCGGCTTCACCCCAGGGGTGCGATGTGCAGAAATGCCCGGGAACTCTGGGTCCCCCGCCTCTGCCTGGTCCAGCGGGATCCGGGAGGCGGCAGAGCTTGGCGTGCATCCGGATATGCGGCCTAGTGGTGACCGCACCCTAAAAACCGTACAGGAGTCGTCCGGCTATGTCACATTTCGGTAACAGGAATTCCGACGGCGGCGGGGCGGCTTGCGCGTTGACCGGCGACGGAGGGTCCTCACCCGGCGGGTGGAGCCTCCGGCAGCCGGACGGTGAACTCGGTCCGGCCGGGCCTCGAGACCACACCGACAGTCCCGCCATGGGCCGCGACAATCGACTGCACGATCGACAATCCCAGCCCGCTGGTTCCCTCGGCGGAAGCGCTTGTGCCGGGGGCCGTGGTGGTGGCGACCGCGGCAGCTGCCTCGGGCGACCGCGGCGGGTGCAGCGGACGCCGCGGGAGGGAACCTTTGCCGGCTGCCGGCGTCGTGACGGAAACAGGATTCTTGCGGGACGCGTCCGCGCGCGTGAAGCGTGCAAAGACGCGGTCCACAAACTCGGGGGCGATCCCGGGGCCGTTGTCCGTCACGGTCACCACGGCATATCCGTCCGGGGATCGCTTCACGCCGGTCACCACCGTCGTGCCGGGGCCGGTGTGCTTGCGCGCGTTGGAGAGCAGGTTCGCCAGCACCTGATGCAGCTGGGTCGCGTCACCGCGGATCACCACAGGCTCTTCGGGGAGTTCCAGATGCCAGACCCGGTCCGGGGCCATGACCTTCTCATCGCTGACCGTCTCGATGGCCAACTGGGTGAGGTCCACCTCGCTGAGCCTGAGCGGCTGGCCCTCATCCAGCCGGGCGAGCAGGAGCAGGTCCTCCACCAGGGTGGTCATACGCTCGGACTGGCTCTGCACCCGGGCCAGGGACTTCTGGCCGTCCGGGGTGAAATGCTCGGTCATCCGCATCAGCTCGGTATAGCCGCGGATGGCGGTCAAGGGGGTGCGCAACTCATGCGAGGCATCCGCGACAAACTGGCGGACCTTCATCTCGCTCTTCTGCCGGGCTTCGAGGGCATTGGAGACATTTTCCAGCATCATGTTCAGTGCGTGGCCCACACTGCCCACCTCGGTTCCCGGATGCGCTGCGGACGCCGGCACCCGCACGGCAAGTCCCACCTCTCCGGCGTCGAGCGGCAGCCGGGAGACCTGGGTCGCGACTTGGGAGAGCTGATCGAGCGGCTTCATGGTCCGGCGGATCAGCGCCGTCCCGGCCAGGCCGATGACCACGAGTCCGCCGGCGGACACGAGCACCATGGTCCACACCATGGTGGCCAGCGTGTTCTGCTTCTCTGCGAGCGGCAGGCCGGTCACGATTACGTCCCCGCCCGCCTCGGCGGCAACCAGCCGGTAGGCGCCGGCGGACAGGGTCCGGTCCACCGGTTCGAGCCACGGCGTGAGCTCCAGGAGGATCTCGTCGTCCTCGTCGGTGAGGGATTCCCGGGTGGCATCCTCGGAGAGGAAACCGGCGCGGCGGACCGAATCATCATGGATTCTCGCGTTCAGGGTGCCGATGGGCAGGCCCCGCGCCTCGAGGGGATCGGAGCGGCCGGAGCGGCCAGACTCGCGGGCACGGACCGCTGCCTGCTGCAGCTGGGCGTCGAGCTGCTTGGTCAGGAAGAAGTCCATCGAGGCGTAGCTGACGATTCCAACGGCCCCGCAGATCGCCACGAGCAGGGCCATGGCGACGAGGACAAGCCGGGTGCGCAGGTGCCAGGTGGCCGGGTTGCGCCAGTTGAACCCGGCGGGGCGGATCCCGGCGGAGGGCTCAGGCATGGATCAGTCCGCCGGTTTCAGGACGTAGCCGGCGCCGCGCACCGTGTGGATCATGGGTGGGCGGCTGGCGTCGACCTTCTTGCGCAGGTAGGAGATGTAAAGCTCCACGATGTTGGCCTGCCCGCCGAAGTCATAGTCCCAGACCCGGTCCAGGATCTGGGCCTTGCTGACGACCCGCTTCGGGTTCTCCATGAGGTAGCGCAGCAGCTCGAACTGGGTGGCCGTGAGGTGCAGTTCCTCGCCCGCGCGCCGGACCTCCCTCGTGTCGATGTTCAGGACGAGGTCCCCGACGGCGAGTTCGGCGGTATCCATCGCCGCCACTCCGGAACGCTGGACCAGCCGGTGCAGACGCAGCAGCACTTCTTCCATGCTGAACGGCTTGGTCACGTAGTCATCCCCGCCCGCAGCCAGCCCGGTGATGCGGTCCTGGACGGCGTCCTTGGCCGTCAGGAACAAGGCGGGTACCTCCGGTGCGAAGGCGCGGATCCTGCCCAGCAGTTCAACGCCGTCGAAGCCGGGAAGCATCACGTCGAGCACTAGCACGTCGGGGCGGAATTCTTTGGCAAGCTTCACGGCTTCGGGGCCGTCGGCGGCGACAGCAACGGACCATCCCGCCATCCGCAGCCCCATGCTCATGAGCTCGGAGAGACTGGGTTCATCGTCCACGACCAGGGCACGGATGGGGGACCCATCCGGATGGGTGAGCTGGGGGAGGTTATTGGTCATGGAGTGCGAAGTGGCCATGGGACAACTCTCCGATCTGCCGGTTAGGTGCTGCTTTGGGGATCCTGTGCGGCGCCTGTGAATCCCAGCCTAGCGAGCTGGACATCCCAGCGACCGGCCGGCGGGTCGCTTTTTTCGTCGCTCCGGGGTGACCACTCTGTGGAACGCTGGACATCCAATGCTAAGTAGACGAACGGTTTGACCGTTCCGGCTCACAGTGAATAATTCTGGACGCAACGGAGGGTGGCGCGAATTATCTTCGGTGGATTGGGCCAAGAGGGCACCTGCTAATCAGAACGGTTGTTATTTTAACAAGGGGGCAGAATTGTGATCTGCACTACAATTCCATGTTTTGTCTCATATCGTGGACTTCTGCGTCCATTGTTACTTGCAAGTTCTCATTGTTACGTTGCACACTTCAATTGTGAACAAGAACTCAACAGCACCTGCAGCCGCAGTTTTTTGGATCAGCACACCCGCTGGTACCGAGAAGCACTGTTGTCGAATGCACGCCTAACTTTTACACCCCAAAGGTTTCTAGGCATTCGCCCCCAGCCCAGCGTCGGGCGCCCTCCCCAGTTTTCATTGCGGGGAAAAGTAGCATTCGAGCCGCGATGACGGCCATTCACATTGAGGTAAGCAATCCATGTCAGTTGCATCCGGATACGTCCACATCTCCGTCCGTAACGCCAGCAAGGCCGGCCAGGCCTCCGGTATCCGCCAGGGCTTCGGCGGCCGGGCATCATTCGCCCCTGCCGGATCCGGTAACAGCTTCCCCGCCCCGGGCTTTGCCCCGCAGGGGTATAATCCCAACTCCTACGGACAGCTCCGCGCTGTTCCGCCGGCGCCCGTCACGGCCCCGACTCCTGTAATTGCTCCGGGCGACGGCAGCCCCATCCGTCCGGTGCCAAACGACAACGTGGCCCGCGGTTTCGTCCTCTACATGGGGATCGACGAGGAAACCGCCGCGGCGGCCGGCACGTCCATTGCCAAGCTTGCCCAGGAAATCCGGGCCTACGCCCAGTCGCTCGTCTCCGGCGCCGAAAGCTACGCTGCCGTCGCCGTCGCCCCGGCCAGCGCCCCGGGCTCCGCGCTGGACGTGGTCCGTTCCACCTTCGGTGACCCCACCGTGGGCGCCCGGCAGCGCGCCGAGACCGCCCGCCTGCAGCAGCCGCAGGAACCGCGCCCTTCCGGTGTGCTGATCGACCTTGCCCGCCGCGAGGTGGCGCTTGACGGCGAATCCCTGAACCTTACGTTCAAGGAGTTCGAACTCCTCAACTACCTCGTCGAGAACGGCACCCGCACCGTGGGCCGCGATGAGCTGCTCGAGGGCCTGTGGCGCAATGCCGAAGAGGTTCCCAACGAGCGGACCATCGACGTGCACATCCGCCGCCTGCGCTCCAAGCTCGGGCGCCTCGCGAACACCGTGCGTACGGTTCGCGGCCAGGGCTACCGATTCTACGAGCACCCCGAAGTTGTGGTCTGGGCCGCCCCGGAATACTCGATCTAGCTGCTGATCCACGCAAAGCGTCCGTCCCTCACCCGGGGCGGGCGCTTTTGCGTTTTCCGTGGGCTCTGTTGTGTTCCGGGGGTGCGGCGTAGGGTTTGAGCGTTGGACCGACTATTGGGAGGAAGGCATGTCTGTTGCACGGATTACTACCCTGAGTGCGAACTCCAAGACCTCGTTTGATGCCGCCATCAAAGAGGGCATCGACCGGGCGAACAAGACCCTGCGCAATGTCACGGGGGCGTGGGTGAAGGAACAGAAGGTTGAAATCAGCGACGGCGCAGTCGTGGCCTGGCACGTGGTGCTGGAAGTGACCTTCGTCCTGGACGACTGAACGGCCGCTGGTGGGATGCGTGCTCGTGGATCAGCCGCCGCATTAGGATTGGTCCATGAGCGCGCATCACATCAAACGGCTGGTGATCATGCGGCATGCCAAATCCGACTGGCCCGGCGGCGTCGCGGATCACGACCGGCCGCTCGAAGAGCGTGGCCACCGCGATGCCCCGCAGGCCGGAAAATGGCTGGTGAAGCATGGCGTGGTCCCCGATTTCATCCTCTGCTCCAGCGCCCTGCGCACACGGCAGACGTGCACCTGGGTGTGCAGTGAACTCGGCGACAAAGCCCCGACGCCGAAACTCGAGGACGGGCTCTACGCGGCTTCGGCGAAGCGGATGCTGACAGTGATCAACCACGTCCCGGATACCGTCACCACCCTCATGTTGATCTCTCACATGCCCGGGGTGCAGGACCTCGCCATGCACCTTGCGTCCCGCGATTCCGACCACGACGCCTACATGGACGCCGCCACGCGGTACCCCACGAGCGCGCTGACCGTCATGGAGACGGAGAAGTCCTGGGCCGAACTCGATGGCCAGGACGCGCGGCTCACGCACTTCAAGGTTCCCCGGGGAAAATAGCACCCCTGGGCTCACCAACGCCCCGGCACGGCGCGCCCCGCCCGATAGCCGAATGCATAGTCATGCAGGCGATTCTGCGGTTTACTGATGCTGTTTACTCGTGGACTTATGGCGATCGAGAGAAAAGGTGGAATTATCGTGGATTCAGGACAGCTCATAGGGCTCATCATCGGCGTCGTTGTGGTGATCGCGATCGTCGTCGTGGCAACCATGCTCAGCCGCAAGCGCAAGGCGGAAGCGAACCGCCACAAGGCAGTAGAAATGCGCGAACAGGCCAAGACCGAAGAAATCGGTGCCAGGGAGCGCGAGGCAAAGGCTGCCCGGGCTGAGGCCGACGCCCAACAGGCAGAAGTCGAGGCCGAGCGACTGCGGGAGGAAGCCCGCGCACGGCAGCATGAGGCCGAGAAGGTCCGCGCCGGCGCGCAGGACCAGCTGCGGAAGGCTGACGAACTGGACCCTGATGTGGTCACCAGCAAACGTGACGCCCAGAGCCGGGACCAGCAGCCCCGGGAAACCGCCGACACCGAAGAGCTGCGCCGGGACCGCAGTGCCCGGAACCCTTCCGCCGCCGAGCAGACCTCCACCCCGGGCGGAACCCCCAGCGGCAGCCAGGTCCCCGGGAGCCAGGTTCCCCCGGAGCAGGCATCCCATGAACAGGCCCGCACCGACGAACCCCGCGGGGACAATCCCCGGAACCTCTAACCATCCGCCCACCACATAATCTCCGGCGCGCAGGCCCGATCCGGCCACGGCGTCCGGCCGGAACCGGCATAGTGGCAGGGTGAACCCTCGTCATTCCGCCCTGGCCCTGCTCGTTGCTGTGCTGTGGGGCGTCAACTTCGTCGCGATCGACCTTGGTCTGCACCCGGACGGGGCGGAGATGCCGCCGCTGCTGTTTGTGGCGATGCGGTTCACCCTCGTGGTCTTTCCCTGCATCTTCTTCATCCGCAAGCCGGAGGTGAGCTGGAAGGCGATCATCGGCGTCGGGCTGCTGATGAGCGCCGGCCAGTTCGGCCTCCTGTACCTGGCCATGGCCCTGGGCATGCCCGCGGGCCTGGCCTCACTGGTCCTGCAGGCGCAGGTGCTGCTGACCGTGCTCCTGGCCGCCGGCTTCCTAGGCGAGCGGCCGAGCCGGCTGCAGTTCGCCGGTGTGGTGCTGGGTGTGGCCGGGCTCGCCGTTGTGGCCGTCGGCCGCAGCCTGGTTGCACCGGTTCTCCCTCTGATGATCGTGCTCGCCGCGGCGCTGTCCTGGGCCGCCGGCAACATCGTTGCCCGCAAAGCGAAGGCGGCGTCCGGACTGGGACTCGTGGTGTGGTCAGGGGCCGTGGTGCCGCTGCCGCTGCTGGGACTGTCCCTGCTGGTGGACGGGCCGGGGGCGGTGTCGCAGGCCCTGCTGGAAGTCCAGCCCGTCACCCTGCTGAGCGCCCTCTATACGGCGGTCTTCGGGTCCCTCGTGGGCTACGGCATCTGGAACAGGCTGCTGGGGCTGTATCCGTCCTCCGCTGTTGTGCCGTTCACCCTGCTGGTTCCGGTGGTCGGGATGACGACGGCGTGGCTCGTCCTGAGCGAGGTGCCGACCCCCGCCGAGGTGACGGGCGGGCTCCTGCTGCTTGCCGGGGTGGCGACAGCGGTGCTGCGCCCCGGGAATTTTCGGCGGCGGGATCCGCGACAGCGCGCTCAGCGGCGGGTCGACGTCCGTGCCGGGGGACGCGCGGATGTGGCGGCGGACTTGGCGCCGGACTTGGCCGCGGCGGTGCCCCCGGCGGAGGAGGCCGGCCGCTTGAGTCCGGAGGACGCGGCCCGCGGGGCGCGGACCCGGGCCGACTGAGCGTTGGCCGGTTGAGCCTTGGTTCCCGCCGCGGACCTGGACGCCGGACGCGGGGTGGCGGTCCTGGGAGGTGTTCGCCGGGCGGCTGCCGGCCGGGATGCCTTGCCCTTCCCGCCCGACGCCGGACGGCGCCGCGGGGCAGGGCCGGCGGCGCGCGGACGCCGGTCCCTGCCTGGCAGGACCGTTCCGGCCACCAACAGCAGCAGGGTGGCCGCGCCCGCGGCAGCAGCGAGGTAGAAGTACAGGTCGGGATGTTCGGAAACCACCCGGGCTGACATCGCGTCCGGATCGGCGTTGAACGCCAGTCCCCACTGCCGCAGGAACGCGATGCTGAAGGCAATAAACAGGATGCTCCCGATCCCGCTGGCGGCCAGGGTCCGGTGCCGGCGGCGGATAATCACCTCGGAGACGCACGCCGCGTAGGCTGCCGCGCAGGCCGCCAGGAACCACAGGAATACTGTCTCGTGCAGGGTGATACCGGCCAGGGCCAAGAGCGCCAGCGCCGCGAGAAACGCACCGATGGCAATCTTGCCGCTGTTACCCATGTGACGCATGTAAACAATCATCCCCGAGCGGGGGCTACTTCACGACGTAGCCGCGCATGGTTGCCATAATCGCTGTGACGCTTTGCTCGCGGGTCCGCTCCGGGTTGTAGGTCTGCCGGTCCAGACCCACCACGAAGCAGGCCCCGAAGATGGCCGTCTCCAGGCTGCCCCGGGACACCGCCGCATCCACAGTGTGGACGTTGGCCACTGCGTCAATCGCGGCTCCAATCACGACGAGCAACCGCAAGCGGAGCTCGGTGAAAGTGTCCTGCCATTCGCTGTGGGTCCGCCAGTTCTCGCTGACCCACAGCCGGGCGAAGGACGGGTACTCGTCCATGAAGTCGATGGCCTGCCCGATCATTTCGTCCATCGCCACGAGCGGGTCCGCCGAATCGTCCCTGACGCTCAGCAGCCGTGACTGGAGGATGTCCACCCCGTGGTGCAGCAGCTGGGCGATCAGGTCCGACTTGCTGCCGAAGTTGTAGTACACCGTGCCCTTGGAGACGCCGGCCGCCGCCGCGATCTCGTCGACGGTCACCCCCGCCACGCCGCGCTCGCCAATCAGGTCCATCGAGGCCTCGAACAGCTTCTGCTTGGTCGCGTTTGTGCGGGCCGGCCGGAGCTTCTTCGGGGTTTCCGGGGGAGCCGCCGCGGCAGTTTCCCCGGCAGTTTCCACGCGTGTGGCGGGAACTGTGCTGCTGTCCTTGCGGCTGCTCATACGGTGATCTCCGGTTTCAGGGTCTTCAGGGTCCAGAACTTGTGCCTCCGGACGGCCAGCGTGGACAGGGCTGTCCCCAGCAAAGTGTAGCCAAGCAGCCCGAGCATCGTGGGCAGGATGACAGCCAGGTCAGCGCCGTAGATCAGGTGCCGCATGCCGTTAACCACGTACCCCATCGGCAGGAGCTGGTGCACCACGTGCAGCGGTTGCGGCGTGGTCTGCCAGGGGAAGGTGCCGCCCGAGGAGACCAGCTGCAGTACCAGCAGGATGAGCACCACGAGTTTGCCGGGGGAGCCGAGCAGCGCGACGACGCCCTGGATGATGGCGCTGAACGCCATCGCGGCAGCCAGCATCAGGAACCACATCAGCCAGGGGTGGGCAGGGCTGAGGCCCAGCCCCACATCGACCACGAGGGTGAGCAGGCTCGCCTGGACGGCCGAGACGGCCAGGAACGGAAGCCAGCCGCCGACGGCGATTTTCCATGCCGGGGCGTTCGACGCCAGCGCCCGCTGGGTGACGGGCCGCATCGCCTGGATCAGCATAAAGACGCCGATCCACAGGGCAAGGGTGAGGAAGAACGGTGCGAGGCCCGCGCCGTAGGAGCCGGCCCTGGCCTGCGAGACGTTGCTGACAGCGACCGGATCCGCCATCACCTTGGCGAGGCTGTTCTTCTGGGTGTCGTTGGGGTTGGGGACCTGGCCGGCGCCCTTGGCGAGTTCGGCCGCGAGGGTCCCGGCGCCGTCGGAGGCCGTGGCCGCCCCGCTTTCCAGCCGGGCCGCGCCGTCGTCGAGTTTTTGTGCGCCTTCGGAGAGTTTCCCGGCACCGTCCAGTGCGCTTTGCTGCCCGGCCGCCAGGGTGGCGGCACCGCCGGCCAGCTGGTCCGCGCCGGTGGACGCCTGGGTGATGGCGCCGCCGAGGGCGGGCGTGGCGTCCGCCAGCTTGGCCGCGCCCGCACTGACGGCAGCGGACCCGTCCGCCAGCTGCTGGATCTGGCCCGCCGCGGACTTGAGGGCAGCCGCCGGACCCGCGGACGAGGGCGGTGCCGGGTTCGCGTCGAAGTCCGCCAGAATAGCGTCCGCCTGGTCCGGGGTGATGGTCCCGGCGGCGACGAGCCTGCTGTTGGACGCGACCACGCGGCTGCGTTGTGCCTGCGCGGACGCCTGTTCAGAGGCCGCCAGCTGGCCGGTGAGGCCCTGCACCTTGGTATTGAGTGCGCCGTTGCCGGCCGCCACCTGGGCGGCGCCGTTCGCCAGCGCCCGGGAGTCGGCAGGCAGTGTGGCCGTCTTGTCCTGGAGCTGGGAGAGCCCGCCGCTGAGCTGGGCGGCCCCCGAACTGAGACTGTTGGCGCCGTCCCGGAGTTTGACCTGGCCCGCATAGAGTTCGGCGGTGCCGTTCTTGAGCTCTCCCGTGCCCTGGTGGAGGGTGACGGTTCCGTCGTGGACGCTGGCGACGCCGTCGGCGAGTTGCCCGGCGCCGTCGGATGCCTTGAGCATTTGGGAGTGGATGGTCCCGAATCCGGTGAGGAGCTGGTTGGCCGTTTCCTCTCCGACTTCGGTGGCCACCGTGGTGTGCACGGCGGTGGTGAGCTTGTCCACGATGGTGCTCAGCAGATAGTTGTTGGCGTCGTTCGTGGTGACGTTGAGCATGGCCTGGTTGGCGGCGTCGAAGCTGCCGGGGGAAACCAGATTGGCGGAGAAGTCCTCGGGGATCTTCAGGGCGAAGGCGTACTTGCCCGTGCTCACACCCTGGTCCGCTTCCTCCGTCCCGGAGACCGCCTGCCAGTTGAAGACATGCCCGTCCGCGAGGCTCTCGGCGACCTTTCGGCCGGCCTCGAGCCGGGTGCCGTCGGACGAGTCGGCGCCGGTGTCCTCCACGACGAGGGCGGCATCGATCTGGTTCAGCTTCCCGTAGGGATCCCAGTTGGCGTAGAGGTATACGGCGCCATAGAGCAGGGGCACCATGGTCAGCGCCAGGATGGTCAGCTTGGGCAGCAGGCCGCCGGTCATGCGCTTGAGTTCGGAGCGGGCCAGCCGCAGTACAGTCACAGTGCGTCCTCTTTTTCGGGTGTGCTGGATGCTTCTTTTTCGGGTGTGCTGGATGCTTCCAGGGGTTCGGGGGCAGGGCCGGCTTCGGCGGGGTAGTCCGCGTTGCCGATGGCAGCGGCCGGGCCGGTCCAGCCCGCCGGGATGCGCATCACGGTGGCGACGACGGCGAGCGGGCGCCCGGCGTCGTAGGCCAGTTCCTGCAACCGCGGCAGCCAATCGCCCGGCTCGCCGTGACGGTCCGGGGAGTCCACCACCAGCAGATCCGTGTGCGGGTTCGCTAGGGCAAGGGCCGTGAGAAGCTCGATCCGCCGGGCGGCCGGAAGCTGTTCGGTCCACAGCCCGGCGATGTCCTCGAAGCGGTTGACCTTCAGCCAGGGCTTGCTGAGCAGCGAACCCCGGTAACGGCGCGGGACCAGGGCCAGGTCCTCGGTGACGAGGTCGCGGACGCTGAGGTGCTGCTCGGGTTCGTTCACCCCGGGGGCGTCCACAACGGCGCTCGCCTGCCGCAGGGCCTTGATCCTGCGGCTTCCGTCCCACGCTGCACCGTCCAGCTCCAAGTGGCCGCCGGAGGGTTTGAGCCGTCCGCTCAGCGCAAGGGCCAGGGCGGTGCGCTGGTCCTGGCGGTTGCCGGAGACCAATAGGAGCTCGCCGCGCCGGACCTCAAGGGAGGTGGCCGGCAGCAGTTCGTCCCGTCTGCCGTTGACGGAGAGCTGTTGCACGTGGAGCAAGGGGAGCCTTTCGCAGAATGATGTCTACGACAAGGCTAACTAAACTGACCGGTCAGTTCAAATAAAAAGGAGTGCGTGTGATGAAACAGACGGGACCGCTCCGCCTGCGGCCGGTTCCGCCGAGGTGAGACTTGGCGCCGATGTTTTGGACGAACATCGGCGCGAAGTCTCACCTCGGCCGCTCAGAGCCCGTACTCCTCGAGCAGCCGCAGCCACACCTCGCTGATCGTGGGGTAGGACGGCACGGCGTGCCAGAGCCGGTCCAGCGGGACCTCGCCGACGACGGCGATCGTGGCGGCGTGCAGCAGCTCGGCCACATCCGGGCCGGCAAAAGTGGCGCCCAGCAGTACCTTTCGGTCCTCATCGACGACCAGCTGCGCCCAGCCTTCGTATCGTTCGGCGTGCAGCGAGGATCCGGCCACCTGGATGGGCAGTTCCACGGAGGACACGCTGAAGCCGTCCCGTTCCGCCTGCCGCACGGTCCGCCCCACATTGGCCAGTTCCGGGTCGGTGAACACGACGTTGGGCACCGCGTGGTCGTCGGCGGTCCGGGCGTAACGGCTCCACGGGGCGGCCTCGCCGCTGAGCTCGCCCTTGGCCCGTGCGGCGATGGCGTCGCCCGTGGCGCGCGCCCCGTACTTGCCCTGGTGGGTCAGCATGACCTTCCCGGCGGCGTCGCCCGCGGCGTACAGCCACGGCTCGGCGTCGTTCCCGGCGCCGCCCGACACCAGGCCGGTGGCGTCGGTGCTGAGCCGCAGTTCCCCGCCGTCCTCGGCGGCGAGTCCGACGCTCTCCAGGCCGATCCCTTCGAGGGCGGGATGCCGTCCGGTGGTGACCAGGAGTTTGTCCGCCGTCACCGTGCTGCCGCCCTCCAGCTCGAGGGTGAGGGAGCCGTCGTCGTTCTCGCGGACGCTGCTGGTTCCGGTGTGGAGGTGGAGGCGGACGCCGTCCGCCCGCAGCCCGGCGGCGACCAGCGTGGCCGCCTCCTCCGGGAAAGCCCCCAGCAGGCTGCCGCGGGCCACAAGGGTCACCGAGGCGCCCAGCCGGGCGAAGGCCTGGGCGAGTTCGGTGCCGGCGACGCCGCCGCCCAGGACTGCCAGCCGCTCCGGGATCTCGCGCGCGGAGGTCGCCTCCCGTGTGGTCCAGTAGTCCACGTCGGACAAACCTTCGAGCGGTGGCATCGTGGGCGAGGAGCCGGTGGCCACCACGACGGCGTGCCGTGCCGTGAGCGCGTAGCTGTTGCCATCCAGTCCGGCGACGTTAACCTTCCGGGTGTCCGTGATCCAGCCGTGGCCGCGGATGAGCTCTATCCCGGTGTCCTGGACCCACTTGACCTGGCCGTCGTCCTGCCAGTTGGACGTAAAGTAGTCGCGGCGTTTCAGGACCGCGGCTGCGTCCAGGGTCCGGGTCACGGCCTCTGCGGCGCCGGGCACGGTCTGGGCGCCGTGAAGTGCGGTGCCGGGGCGCAGCAGCGCCTTGGAGGGCATGCAGGCCCAGTAGGAACACTCGCCGCCCACCAGTTCCGCCTCGATCAGCACCGCGGTCAGGCCTCCCTGCACGACGCGCTCCGCCACGTTTTCACCCACGGCGCCGGCGCCGATCACAATGACATCAAATTCCCGAGCAAGCTGTGCCGTCATGGCAGAAGCCTACGCCCGGCGCCGGGCTGCAGGCGTTGACCAACACCCTTTGCAGGACGTGGGACCACCGCTACTGTGGGAGACACAGTTGGGGGAGGCAGGGCCATGACGGAAGGCAGCGTAACCGCCGGCGGCGCGGGCCGGGCGGGCGGCAAGGTAGCGGCCGGCCGGGGCCCAGCGGGCGTGACGGGAGGCGGACCCAAGCCGCCGGCAAGGTTCAGCGCTCAGGCCAGGCTGCGGGCCTTGCAGGCGGACATCATGGAACTGATCCTGGAACGTGAGCTGGACGCCGGGGATCCGCTGCCGACCGAGAATGAACTCTCCGCCGCGCTGGGCGTTGGCCGGAACACCCTGCGGGAGTCACTGAAGGTACTCCAGGCCCTGGGCGTGATTGAAATCCGCCACGGCTTCGGCATGTTCGTGGCGCCCAGCAATTTTGACGCCCTGGCCGACGGACTCACGTTCCGGGGCCGGTTGTCGCTGCGGCATCACGGGCAGGAGGCCCTGCAGCTGGTGGACATCCGGCAGGCGCTGGAGGCCGGGCTGATTGCGGCCGCCATGGACCTGATGACCCCGGCGCACCTGGTGGCCGTCGAGGAATCCGTGCTCCGGATGGAGGCGCTGGCCGGCGGCGGTGCGAACTTCGTCGAAGCGGACGCCGAATTTCACCGCCGGCTGTTCGAACCACTCAACAACGAGCTGCTGGTCAGTCTGCTCGGCGTCTTCTGGCAGGTGTACCGGCGGCTGCACGTGGAGCTGGGCGGGGCCGAGGCGGTCGATCTCCGGGAAGCTGCTGCCCTGCACCGGGGGATCTACGAGGCCGTCTCCACCGGGGACAAGGCGCTCGCGGCGCGGCGGCTCAACGGCCACTTCGACGGCATCCGGCTCCGGATCAGCCAGGCTGTCGCCCCGTAGCGGCGCGGCGTGGGTCGCAGGGCCAGTGCCCCGCGGGGCCACATCCCGCCGTCGGGCGTTGGACGAGCCGTCGGGCGTTAAACAAAAGATCCGCACCGGCGGACCGGAGCGGATCTTTTTCTCTGTGCGCCCAAAGGGATTCGAACCCCTGACCTTCTGTTCCGTAGACAGACGCTCTATCCAGCTGAGCTATGGGCGCATTCTCAGTTCTTGGAACTTCTCGCTCCCCGAACCTCGAATTACTTTACGCGAGGAGGGGCCGTAGTGACAAATCGAAACGGGTGTAATCTACCCGACTAGACCGGTCTACGTGACCTTGGTCACTAAATTTGGTCATTTCGTACTGTCGTTTCCTTGCATTTCCGCGGTTTTTGATTTCCGGGCCACCGGACATCCCACATCCAGGCCCGATTTCAGGGGGTGATCTAGCCCTACATTTAGGAAACACGACTGAACCCGAGGAAGGGAACCGTAATGGGAGATTTGGCGCGACTGCCGTTGCTTGAAAAAGCACCCACCACACATGCCGGCCTGCTGGCATGGGTTGAAGAGGTAGCTGAACTGACCCAGCCGGACCGGATCCACTGGGTAGACGGCTCCGAAGAAGAGAACACCCGGCTCACGGACGAGCTCGTCGCGGCGGGCACCCTGACCCGCCTGAACGAGAAGCTGTTCCCCAAATCTTTCGCGGCATTCTCCGACCCCGCCGATGTGGCCCGCGTCGAGGAGCAGACCTTCATCTGCTCCGAGAAAGAACGCGATGCCGGCTTCACCAACAACTGGATGGCTCCGGCGGAGATGAAGGAGAAGCTGCGCGGGCTGTTCCGCGGCTCCATGCGCGGCCGCACCATGTACGTCATCCCGTTCGTCATGGGCCACCTTGACGCTGAGGACCCCAAGTTTGGCGTGGAGATCACGGACAGCGCCTACGTTGTCGCCTCCATGCGCATCATGGCCACGATCGGCACCGAGGTCCTGGACAAGATCACTGCCACCAACGCCTTCTTCGTCCCCGCACTGCACTCCCTGGGCGCGCCACTGGCCCCTGGCCAGGCCGACGTCGCCTGGCCCTGCAACCCGGACAAGTGGATCGTGCACTTCCCCGAAGAGCGCTCCATCTGGTCCTTCGGCTCCGGCTACGGCGGCAACGCCCTGCTGGGCAAGAAGTGCTACGCCCTGCGCATCGCGTCCGTGATGGCCCGCGACGAAGGCTGGCTCGCGGAGCACATGCTCATTCTCAAGCTGACCTCGCCGGAGCAGAAGAACTACTACATCTCTGCTGCCTTCCCGTCGGCCTGCGGCAAAACCAACCTCGCCCTGCTGGATCCGAGCATCGAGGGCTGGAAGGTCGAAACCCTCGGCGACGACATCACCTGGATGCGGATCGGCAAGGAAGGCGAACTGCGCGCCACCAACCCGGAGGCCGGCCTATTCGGTGTAGCCCCGGGCACCGGCTGGGGCACCAACCCCAACGCCATGCGCGCCATTGCCAAGGGCCACAGCATCTTCACCAACGTTGCCCTCACGGACGACGGCGGCGTCTGGTGGGAGGGCATGACCAACGACGTTCCGGCGCACCTGACCGACTGGCAGGGCAACTCCTGGACTCCTGATTCGGACCAGCCCGCAGCCCACCCGAACTCCCGCTTCTGCACCCCGATCTCGCAGGTCGACATGCTGGCCGAGGAGTACTTCAGCCCGGACGGCGTGGAGCTCTCCGCGATCCTCTTCGGCGGCCGCCGCAAGACCACGGTTCCGTTGGTCACCCAGGCCCGCAGCTGGACCAACGGCATCTTCATGGGCTCCACGCTCTCCTCCGAGACCACGGCTGCCGCTGCCGGCCAGGTCGGCGTGCTGCGGCGCGACCCGATGGCCATGCTGCCGTTCATCGGTTACGACGCGGGCGACTACCTGAAGCACTGGATCAGTGTCTCCGGCAAGGCCAACCCGGAACGCCTGCCGCACATCTTCCTGGTCAACTGGTTCCGGCGCACGGCCGACGGCGACTTCGCCTGGCCCGGCTTCGGCGACAACGCACGCGTCCTCAAGTGGGCCATCGAGCGCATCGAGGGCAAGGCGGACGCCGTCGAGACCCCCATCGGCTTCGTGCCGGCCGGTCACTCGCTGGACCTCGCCGGCCTGGACCTGACGCACGCCCACGTGGAAGACGCCGTCCGCGTGGACCGCGAGGAGTGGGATACCGAGCTCGCCTCGATCGAGGAGTGGTACGCCAAGTTCGGCGACTCACTGCCCGACGCCCTGCGCTCAGAGCTCGAAGGCCTGAAGGAACGCATGGCAGCGCACTAGCAGACGCGAGATCCGACGACGGCGGCCCCGCACCTTAGGAAAGGTGCGCGGCCGCCGTCGTGCTTTCCCGTCGTGCTTCCTGCACGGATTCAAGAGGCCACCATTCGCCGGGACCGTCGCCTCATCCATCCGCAAAGTCCAGTTATGACCCGGGTAACCTTCTGCGCTGCGGCCACGCGATCACCGGTGTGCCGTCCGCGGCCTCACCCTCCCGTCGTGAACGGGGGCGTAGCAGCGCAACACGACGACGGCGGCCCCGCACCGTGTGGAAGGTGCGGGGCCGCCGTCGAGTAACCTAGCTGGCGAGCCAGATGTCCGGGCCGAAGACCTCGTAGTGGATCTTCGTGGCCGGGATGCCGGCATTGATGGCCTCATTGCGGATGCTCTTCATGAACGGCAGCGGGCCGCACAGGTACAGCGAGGCGTTGGCCGGCAGGTCCACTTCACGCAGGGACATGAAGCCCTCCTTGGTTCCCGCGACCGGCCGCTCGAGCCAGAGCTGGAGGTCGGCACCGTCGAGGCGCTCGACGTCGTCCGTCATCTGGGAGCGCAGCGCCCAGGACTCCAGATCACTTTCCGCGTGCAGGACCAGGACCTGGCGGTCCGAGCCGGAGTCCGCGAGGGAGCGCAGGATCGAGGCGGTCGGGGTGCAGCCAATGCCGGCGGAAGCCAGGACGACGGGGCCGTCGCCGTCCTTGAGCGTGATCTCGCCGTAGGGGTTGGAAATCTCGAGGATGTCGCCCACCTGGACGGTGTCGTGCAGCACGGGGGAGACTTCGCCGCCGTCGTCCTTCTTGGTGGTGAAGCTGCGGCTCGTGCCGGCGTCGCCGGAGAGCGAGTACTGGCGGACCTGGCGCAGGCCGTCCGGGAGGGTGACCTTGACGCTGACGTACTGGCCCGGCAGGGCGGGGGTGATGGGGGTATCGTCGGCCGGTTCCAGGGTGAAGGTGATTGAACCCGTGCCGGCGGGGGTCTTGGCGGCGACCTTCCAGGGGCTCCACATCGTGCCGTTGGCCTGTGCGGCGTAGAGGCCCTTTTCGAGCTTGATCAGCGCATCCGCCATCAGCCAGTAGACCTCGGTCCAGGCTTCGGCGATTTCCGGGGTGATGACCTCGGCCAGGTCTTCGGCGATGGCGGCAAAGAGGTGCTCGTAGACCACCTGGTACTGCGGTTCGGTGATGCCGAGGGAGGCGTGGCGGTGGGCGATGCGGGCGAGTACGGTCTCGGGCAGGGTGCCGGGATTGTTGACCAGGTGGGTGGCGAAAGCGGCGATGCTGCCGGCCAGGGCCTGCTGCTGGTTGCCGTTGCGCTGGTTCGATCGGCTGAAGAGCCCGTCCAGCAGTTCCGGGTGCGCCGCGAAGAGGCGGGCGTAGAACTTGGGGGTGATTTCGCCGATCCGGGAACCGACCAGCGGGAGGGTGGCCTCGATGACGGGGAAGGACTTGTCCGAGAGCATGTTGACTCCTGAGATAGTGGCCCGGGGTCTTCAACCGGACCGTCGATAATACCTGCATTTGAAATACAAGTATTTATGCATCAGTTCTACATGGCGTAGAAAATATCTCCAAATCGGGGGGACTCCCGGGCGTGGCGGGCAGGGTCTGGCAGCTTGGGCGAAGCCCTCCGGCTTCGGCTTCGGCTTCGGCTCAGAGGCCGGGACGCAGGCCGATCGCCTGGAACACCGGCGCCATCTGCCGGGAGGTCGGCAGGGATGCGACGATAATGTCGTCCAGTTCGCGGTAGAAAGCCTCACGGGCCCGGGAGAGGGCGCCGCGGAGGCGGCATTCGTTGATCAGCGGACATGCCACGCCGGCCGCGACGCAGTCGGCCGGGTCCGTGCGGGTGTCCAGCCGGCGCAGCAGCTGGCCCACGGTGGCGACGCGTCCGGCGCTGCTGAGCCGGGAGCCGCCGTGCCGGCCGCGTTCGACGTCGATCATTCCCAGTTCACGTAGCTTCGCCATCGCCTTGCTGACGTGGTTGTACGGGGTCGCGACGGCGTCGGCGATGCTCTGGGTGGTGAGGAGTGCACCGTCGGGGGCGGCTGCGAGCACCATCATGGCGCGCAGGCTTACATCCGCGAAGGCGTTGATCTTCATAACACCAGTTTACCGGCGGTCTAGTCCACCCAGACGCCGGGCTCGTTCGAATCCGCGGAGAGCTCGCCGAATTCCAGCTCGTGGGTCGCGGGGTTGGCGGCGTAGGGCAGCACCGCGGCGAAGAGGGAGCCGTCCCGGTGCTCCGCGGCCACGTGGATCGCGTCCGAGGCCTCCTCCAGCAGGGTGATGTCACACACGACGGCGGCGGCGCGGAACTCGTCCCGGTGCTGGCGCAGCAGTTCGGTCAGGTCGCTGATCATCGAGTCCGCGTCGAAGTCCGCGTCCGTTCCCTCGGCCGCGTCGGCGGGAGTGACGGCAACCAGCCGGACCTCGCCGTCGTTTTCGACCACCAGGGCGAACGGCAGGAACCCGCCGTTGCGCTCAAGCTGTTCCTGGGCGGCGCCGACTCCGGTGCCGAGCAGGTTCTCCAGATCGATGGCACTGGCTTCCGGCACGCTGCTGCGCCACGATTCCGTCCCGGCGGGGTTCGCCGTAGAGGTCTCGATTGCGGGGTCCGTGACGGGATTCGCTGGCCGCTCCGACACGGTTCTAGCCCCGGACCAGTGCCAGGACACGGTCGCGGACACGCTCCATGGTGGCACGGTCCGTGGCCTCGACGTTCAGGCGGAGGAACGGCTCGGTGTTGGAGGGCCGCAGGTTGAACCAGTAGCTGCCGTCCGTGGCGATGAAGGTGCTGCCGTCCAGGTAGTCCACCTCGACGTCCTCGGAGTGGAAATCGTGACGGACCCGTTCCACGGCGCCGGCCTTGTCCTCGATTTCCGAGTTGATCTCGCCGGAGGACATGTACGGCTCGTATTCGCGGCCGAGCTCGGACAGCGGGCCGTCCTGTTCGCCCAGGGCGGCCAGGACGTGCATCGCGGCGAGCATGCCGGTGTCTGCGTTCCAGAAGTCGCGGAAGTAGAAATGGGCGGAGTGTTCGCCGCCGAAGATGGCACCCTCCGCGGCCATGACAGCCTTGATGAAGGAGTGGCCCACGCGGGTGCGCACGGCCCTGCCGCCGTGGCGTTCCACCAGTTCCGGGACCGCACGGGAGGTCAGCAGGTTGTGGATGACGGTGGGGTTGGCCTCGCCGAGGCCCTGCGCGCGGCCAATCTCGCGGCGGGCCACCATGCCGGTGATCGCGGACGGCGAGACGGGGTCGCCCTTTTCGTCGATGACGAAGCAGCGGTCGGCGTCGCCGTCGAACGCCAGTCCGATGTCCGCGCCGTGTTCGACGACGGCGGCCTGCAGGTCGCGCAGGTTCTCCGGTTCCAGCGGGTTGGCGGGGTGGTTCGGGAAGGAACCGTCCAGCTCGAAGTAGAGCGGAATGATCTCGAGGGGAAGCTTGGGCAGCAGGGTGTCGCCGAGCACGGCGGGGGTGGTCAGGCCGGCCATGCCGTTGCCGGCGTCAACGACGACCTTCAGCGGACGGGAGCCGCGGAGGTCCACGAGGCTGCGGAGGTACTCGGAGTAACCCTTCAGCACGTCGTGCACGCCGATCAGGCCGCGGACGGGGGCGGCGGGGATGGCACCGGAGTTAAGGTATTCCTCGGCGCGGGCCTGGATTTCCTTGAGCCCGGATTCGGAGGAGATCGGCTCGGCACCGGCCTTGGCCATCTTGATGCCGTTGTACTCTGCGGGGTTGTGGCTGGCGGTGAAAGTGGCGCCGGCCGCATTGAGCGAGCCGCAGGCGTAGTAGAGCTCATCGGTGGAGATGAGGTCGAGGAGCTGGACGTTGGCGCCGCGCCGGGCGGCGCCGTCGGCAAAGGCCTTGCTGAACTCGGGGGAGGACGGGCGCATGTCGCCGCCGACCAGCACCGTTTTGCCCTCCAGCTGCAGGACGTCGACGAATGCCGCGCCCACCGCCTCGACGATCTCGGCGGTGATCGACTCGCCGACGATGCCGCGCACGTCGTAGGCCTTGAAGGAGGCCGAGAGGTCAAAAGTCTTTGTCTGGTCCATAGTCACGCGTCTTATCTTACGTTGACGGCCGAACCGTGCTGTGGAGGAGTGATCGTGTGGTCTTCCTGCCGCCGGAGAGCGGTCGGGTCCGCTGTGATTGTCCACATAGCGGCGCCCCCGGCGTCGCGGCTGTCGGAGGGGGCTGGGATACTGAAGCAATGGCCAATAACCAGAACGCTGCAGTCCTTTCCGCTTCCGCTGCCCCCGCTGGAGGGGCCGGTTCCGCCGGTTCCGCCGGGGGAGCCGGGACCCGGGAGCAGGCCCAGGAAGTGCTGCGCGAGCTGGTCGGGCACCCGGCCGCGGAGTTCCATGACGGCCAGTTTGAGGCCATCGAGGCCCTCGTCGACGGCGGCCGGCGGGCTCTCGTTGTGCAGCGCACCGGCTGGGGAAAGTCGGCGGTGTACTTTGTCTCGTCCCTGCTGCTCCGGCGCCGCGGCGCCGGGCCCACCCTGATCGTCTCCCCGCTGCTGGCCCTCATGCGTGACCAGGTGGCCGCCGCGGCGCGGGCCGGGGTCCGGGCCGTGGCCATCAACTCCGCCAACCAGCTGGAATGGGACACCGTCCGCGAGCAGCTCGCGGCGGATGAGGTCGATGTCCTGCTGGTCTCGCCTGAGCGGCTCACCAATCCCTCCTTCCGGGAGAACCAGCTCCCTGAGCTGATCCGCCGCACCGGACTGCTGGTCATCGATGAGGCCCACTGCATCTCGGACTGGGGCCACGACTTCCGCCCCGACTACCGGCGCATCGCGGACCTGATCACCCAGCTGCCGGAGTCGGTGCCCGTGCTGGCCACCACTGCCACCGCCAACTCCCGGGTGGTCCACGACATCGAGGAGCAGCTGGGCACCGGTGTGTTGACCATCCGCGGCGCCCTGGGCCGGGAATCGCTGCGGCTCGGCGTACTGAGCCTGCCGGACTCCCGCGACCGGCTCGGCTGGCTGCTCACCCACCTGTTGGACCTGCCCGGCAGCGGGATCATTTACACCCTGACGGTCTCCGCCGCCGAGGACACCGCACGGCTCCTCGCCGAAGCCGGGCACGAGGTGCTGGCCTACACCGGACGCACCGACCCGGCCGACCGGGAACGCGCCGAGCAACTCCTGAAGGACAACCAGGTCAAGGCCCTTGTGGCCACCTCGGCGCTCGGCATGGGCTTCGACAAGCCGGATCTCGGGTTTGTGGTGCACCTGGGGGCGCCGTCCTCGCCCGTGGCCTACTACCAGCAGGTCGGCCGTGCCGGCCGTGGAGCCGCCAACGCCGACGTGCTGCTGCTGCCCGGGTCCGAGGACCGGGACATCTGGCAGTACTTCGCCACCGCGTCCATGCCGTCGGAGGAGAAGGCCGGTGCCGTGCTGAGCGCCCTCGCCGAAGCGGGGACCGCCGTGTCCACGGTCGCGCTGGAGGCGCGCGTGGATCTGCGCCGGACGCCGCTGGAGCTGCTGCTGAAGGTCCTGGCGGTCGACGGCGCCGTGGAGCGGGTGGGCGGCGGCTGGCGTTCCACCGGCCAGCCGTGGACCTACGACGCCGAGCGGTACAGCCGGATCGCGGAGGCCCGGGTGGACGAGCAGGACTCCATGGTCATCTACCAGGACACCGCCGGCTGCCGGATGGAATACATCACCTCGGTCCTCGACGACGAGACCGCCCGCGCCTGCGGCCGCTGCGACAACTGCGCCGGACAATGGTTCCCGGCGGACATTGCCGCCGCGGCCACCGAAGCCGCGGGCCAGACGCTGAGCCGGGCCGGTGTCCCGCTGGAACCCCGGCTGCAGTGGCCCAGCGGCATGGACCGCCTGGGCGTGCCCGTGAAGGGCAAGATCAAGCCCGAGGAAAGCGTCGCCGGCGGCCGTGCGCTGGCGCGGCTCACTGACCTGGGCTGGGGCGGCGCCCTGCGCGAAGCCTTCGCCGCCGGCGCCCCCGACCGGACCGTGGACCCCGGCATGCTGCAGGCCTGCGTCCAGGTGCTGCGCGAGTGGGGCGCCGGCGACGCCCGCACGCCCGGCTGGAGCGGGGCAGGACGGCCCGCCGCCATCATCAGCGTCCCGTCCCGCGGCAAGCCTGCCCTGGTGGACTCGCTGGCCCGGGGCATCTCGGAGATCGGCCGGATTCCCTACCTGGGGCAGCTGCAGCTTGAACACGGCGGACCGACCGGCGGGCGCGGCGGCAACAGCGCCTACCGGCTTGCCGGGGTCTGGGACCGGCTCGTGGTGGGGCCGGAACTGGAAGCGGCCCTGGCCGGAATCCAGGGCCAGAGCGTGATGCTGATCGATGATCTGGTCGACAGCCGCTGGACCGTGACCGTCGCCGGCCGGGCCCTCAGGCTCGCGGGCGCCGGCGCCGTGCTGCCGCTGGTGCTGGGCCAGGCCGGCTGACCTCGGCGCCGGCGTGGCGGGGCAGCGTCAGGCTGTCCAGGGTGCTCAGGAGCATGACCACGGCAAGCGCCAGGAACGCGGACCGGTACGGTGCCACCGGATCCCCGCCGGCCGCCCCCGCCCCGCCCAGCAGCGGGCCGCCGGCCTCGTAAACCCGGATCAGCAGGGCCCCGATGGCGATCCCGGCCGCCGTCGCGAGCTGCACCAGGGTGGCGGAGACGGCATTGGCGGATGGCAGCTGGGCCGGAACGACGTCGGCGTACTGTACCGAGGCGTAGGCCGAGAAACCGATGGACCGGAAGGCTCCGCTGGCCACGAGCAACGCGAAGATCAGCGGCTCCGGGGTGCCGGCGTCGAGCAGGGCGCACAGCGCAAAGGTCGCCGCCGAGGCCAGCGACGCGAAGACCAGCACCGGCTTGAAGCCGAAGCGCCGGATGAGCGGGGTCGTGGCGGGCTTGATCCCGATATTGCCCACGAACACTGCCGCGACGAGGACCCCGGCGCGCAGCGGATCCCAGCCGAAGCCGATCTGGAACATCAGCGGCAGCAGGAAGGGCACGGCGCTGATGGTCAGGCGGTAGACGAACCCGCCGGTCGCCGTGGCGCGGAACGTCCGGGCGGAAAAAACCCCGAGGTCGAACAAGGGGGAGCGGGCCCGCCGCATCCACCAGACAGCCGTGACCAGGAACAGCAGCCCGGCGGTGATGCTGATGGCTGCCAGGCCGCCGGATTCGCGGCCGCCGGCCAGCTCCAGCCCCACCACGACGGACCCCACGCCCAGGGTCGTGAGGGCCAGCCCCGGCCAGTCCAGGCGCCGTGTCCGGTCACCCGCGGTGCCCGGGATCAGCCGCAGCGCCGCGAGGAACGCCGCGAGTCCCAGCGGGAGATTGATCAGGAAGATCCAGTGCCAGGACAGGAACGTGGTGAGCGCGCCTCCCACCAGCGGGGCGAGGACCGGCGCCAGCAGTCCGGGCCAGACCAGGTAGGCCGTGGCGCGGAGCAGGTCCTTCTTGGCCGTTCCGCGGAGCACCACCAGGGTGCCCACGGGGACCATCATGGCGCCGCCCGCGCCCTGCAGCACCCGGCTCAGTGTCAGCATGGTCAGGTCCTGGCTGAGCGCGCACAACAGTGAGGCCGCCGTGAACGTCGCAATGGCGAGGCAGAACACCCGCCGTGCCCCGAGGCGTTCGGCCAGCCAGCCGCTGAGCGGGATCCCCATCGCCACCGTCAACAGGTACGCGGTCATGGTGATGCTGACGTCCGCCGAGGGGACCGAGAAGTCCGCCGCGATGCTGGGGATCGCGGTGACCAGGACGGTGCCGTCCAGGAACTCCATAAAAAACGTCGCCGCGACGAGCAGGGCCAGGCGTGGGCTCCACTGGTCCGCCGGCGTGCCGGCGGGCGGCGGAGGCTTATTCATGCACGGACCACTGCGGCGCCCGGCTTAGCCCTGCGTGGCACGGGCGGATCCCGACGGCCCGGATACCAGTGGCCCGGACTCCAGCACTGCCATGGCCGCGTTGTGCCCGCCGATGGCGCTGACGGCACCGCCGCGCCGGGCCCCGGAGCCGCAGAGCAGGAGCTGCGGGTCATCCGTCGCGACGCCCCAGCGCTGCGCCGGGGTGTCCCGCGGTGCGTTGTCCTCGACGAAGGGCCAGTCGAGGCCCCCGTGGAAGATGTTGCCCCGCGGCATGCCGACCGCGCGTTCAATGTCCAGGGTGGTTTTGGTTTCGATGCAGGGCTGCCCGTCCGGGCCGGCCAGCAGCAGCTCCTCGATGGGTTCGGCCAGGACCGAGTTCAGGGACTTCAGGACCGCGGCCTGCAGTTCCGCCCGGCGCTGGTCATTGTTCTCCGCAGTGATCAGCCGGTCCGGGACGTGCAGGCCGAACACGGTGAGGGTCTGCGCTCCGGAGGCCTGCAGCTCCGGGGACAGGATGCTGGGGTCCGTGAGGGAATGGCAGTAGATCTCGCAGGGCAGCGGGTCCGGGATGGTTCCGGCCGCGGCGGCGAGGTAGGCGGCGTCGAGCTGCGACCAGGTCTCGTTGATGTGGAATGTCCCGCCGAAGGCAGCCCCCGGGCTGGCCTTCGGATCCAGCAACCGGGGGAGCCGTTTCAGCAGCAGGTTCACCTTGACCTGGGCGCCCTCCCGGAGATGGTTCGGGTTCTGGGTTGTGTTCGGGGCGGTGCCGTCGGAAGCCCTTGAGTTCCTGAGCCGGTCCAGCACCACCGGAGCCACATTGGCGAGGACCCAGGACGCGGTGGCCGTCTGCTCTGCTCCGTTGTGCCGGTAGCTGACCGCGCCGCCCGGGCCGACGGCGGTGACCTCAGCGGACGTCAGGATGGTCGCCCCGGCCTCACGGGCGGAGCGTTCCAGTTCCCCGGACACCGCGCCCATCCCGCCGACGGGTACGTCCCAGTCGCCGGTCCCGCCGCCGATCAGGTGGTACAGGAAACAGATGTTCTGCTGCAGATCCTCGTCACCGGCCCGGGCAAAGGTTCCGATCAGGGCGTCCGTCAGCACCACGCCGCGGACCAGGTTGTGCTGGAGCGACCGGGCGATGCTGTCCCCGAGGGGCCGTTCGACCATGGCCTCCCACGCCTCCGCCGCCCCGGCACCGGCCGCGAGGGCCCTCGCCTCGGAGCGGGTCGGCAGCGGCGAGGTCATGGTGGGCCAGAGCGCCTCGGTGAGCCGGCGGCAGCCGGCGTAAAACTCGGTGAAGGCGTGGAATTCGGCGGCCGGGGCGCCGACGGCGGCAAAGGACGCCGCCGTCGCCTCTGCGTCCCCGTTGTCGACCAGCAGGGCGTTCCTGCCGTCGTGCGGGTCGGGGGTGTAGGACGAATACCGGCGCCGTGCCAGCCGGATGCGCAGCCCTAGGTCGTCGATGACCTGCTGCGGGAGCAGGCTCACGAGGTAGGAGTACCGCGAGAGGCGCGCGTCGACGCCGTCGAACGCCTGGGCGGACACCGCGGCACCGCCGGGGTGCTCCAGCTTTTCCAGCAGCAGGACCTTCCGGCCCGCTTTGGACAGATATGCGGCCGCGGCCAGGCCGTTGTGGCCGCCGCCTACGATGATCGCGTCAAACGCGTCGTTGCTCGACATGGGTTTATCCTGCCATTCGGGCCGCCGGCACGGCGCCCGGTGTCCGGCACCCGGACCTACTGTGGCGCCTGTCCCGCTGCTGCCGCCCGGCCCGCCGAACGGAGCCCGGGTACGCAAAAGGCCCCGGTCCAGGGACCGGGGCCAAACGCGGAGACGGGGGGATTTGAACCCCCGGTGGAGTTGTGCCCCACACTTCATTAGCAGTGAAGCCCATTCGGCCGCTCTGGCACGTCTCCAATTGCTATTAACTAGCCAACCAAGGATACGCAGAAGGGGCCATGCAGTGCAAAACGAGCCACGCGGGGTGGCATTTGGGCCCACCCCGGGCCCGGGGTGGGGGCCCAAGGGCCCCCCCGGGGGGATGCCGGGGGGGGGCCCCGGGGCGGGGCGCCCGCCCCCCCCGGGCCCCC
>NZ_JBEPOX010000005.1:0-268745 GCF_040547025.1 Arthrobacter sp. UYEF36 | reverse complement strand
AGGACTAACGACTCGTGAAGCTGACCGGTACTAATAGGCCGATAACTTACACCACACACCCTCTTCCGTGAACGGATTCAAAAGACGTTCACACCAGGGAGAGAGTACAAAGAAAACAAGACTGCTTGCGTCCACTATGTGGTTCCCAAACAACAAACCCGTTGCTTGAGGAACAAAACCACAACCAAATAAACAACACCACAGTTGTAACACCAGATTTCCCACCCCCGGGCCACAACCCAGGGGGACGGGAGCAAGGGTTACGGCGGTCATAGCGTGGGGGAAACGCCCGGTCCCATTCCGAACCCGGAAGCTAAGACCCACAGCGCCGATGGTACTGCACCCGGGAGGGTGTGGGAGAGTAGGTCACCGCCGGAACATCATTAAACGGTCGAGAGCCCCAACCACACGGTCGGGGCTCTCCCGCATTTAAAACCCTCCCTCAGATCCGGTCCCCACACCCCGGACCCTCCCTCAGATCCGGTCCCCACACCCCGGACCCTCCCTCACGTCCGGTCCCACCACCCCGGACCGTCCCTCACCGCCGCTTAGCCCGCCCCGGAACTGTGCGGCCGGGTGAGGGCTCTGTAACGGCGGGATGCCGCCGTCGTCCGCCCCGCCAGAAGGCCCGGCATCATAGCCCGGATCCCGGCCGGATCTGCGGGAGCATCTGGGCGGACCCTGCCGCAACTGAGGGAGCATCAGGGCGGACCCTGCCACAAGTGAGGGAGGGTGTGGGAGAGTAGGTCACCGCCGGAACATCATTAAACGGTCGAGAGCCCCAACCACACGGTCGGGGCTCTCCCGCATTTAACCCCCTCCCTCAGATCAGGTCCCCACACCCCGGACCCTCCCTCAGATCCGGTCCCCACACCCCGGACCCTCCCTCACGTCCGGCCAGAGGAGCCGGGGGGCCCCGGCGCGGTGGGTGCCGCGGTCGGCCGACTTCAGTGGGCCGGGAGCGTCACGGCGGAGCCCGCAGGATCTGAGGGAGCATCAGTCAGGGCCCTGCCCCAACTGAGGGAGCGTCCGGGCCGCGGGTAGAGTTGATGCCCATGGATAACCTCTTCAGCCACGCAGCCTCTGACGCCGCCGAGTCACCGGAGCCGGCAGCGGCAGACGGCCTGGATCCCGTCGTCTGCACCGTTATTGTTCCGGGGGCGGTCGCACGCGCCTTTGTTGGATTCACCGAACACACGCACCTCTGGTGGCCGCTCGGGGAGCACAGCGTTTTCGGCGCCGGCTCCTATGTGGAATTCGAAGAGAACCTGGTCCTGGAGAGCGCGGACGACGGCAGGACCGCCATCTGGGGGTCCATCGATGACTGGCAGCCCCCGCTGTCCTTCCATGCCAGCTGGCACCCCGGTTCCTCCGCCGTGTGGTCCACGGAGCTGCGCGTGGCGTTCCGGGCCGTGGAGGAGGGGACAGAGCTCCGCCTCGTGCACAGCGGGTGGGAAGGCGCCGAGGACCCCGCCGCAACACGGGCGGAGTACGCCGCCGGTTGGGGCGGCGTGCTGGACCGCTTTGTGCGCTTTATGGGTGGTGCCGGCGCCTAAGCCGGCCAGGACTGCGGGGCGGCGCGCATCCGGCGCTCAGTGCAGCGGCACCGTGTCGACGGGCGGAACGGCCGTGCTGGAGCGGATCACGAAGCGCGTCGGATATTCGGTGTCGGCCGCGTCGGCGTCGCCGGCGCCGTCGAGCCCGGCCAGCAGCCGGCGGACAGCCAGCGCCCCCTGGCCCCGGGCATCCTGGTCGATCGTCGTGAGTCCGAAGACCCCACCGAGTTCATGGCCGTCAATGCCGATCACGGACAGGTCGTCCGGTACCCGCAGCCCGAAGTCGCGGGCGGCGAGGATGGTCCCGATCGCCATTTCATCAGACGCGGCGAAGACGGCCGTGGGCCGCTCCACGGAGCCGCCGAGCAGTTGCCGTGCGCTGGCGTAGGCGCCCTGGATGGTGAAGTCGGCGGAGACCTGCCACTCGGGGCGAGTCGCCAGCCCGGCGTCCTTCATGGCCTTCTTGAAACCGGCCTGGCGGGTGCCCGGCAGGCGGAAGTCCTGCTCGTAGGCGGCGTCGCCGGTCATGTGGGCGATTTTGCTGTGGCCGAGCTGGATCAGGTGGCGGGCCGCGGCCTGGGCGATGCCCGAATCATCGATGCGGATGGTCGAGGCGCCGGGCAGCGGGCCGCCGATCCCGACAATGGGCCGGTGGATCGCGAGCAGCTGCTGGATCTCGGCTTCGCTGAGCTCCAGCGACACTGCAATCACCGCATCCACACGCTTGCGCAGCAGGAAGTCGTTCAGCACGCTGTGCCGGCGTTCCTGCCCTTCGCTGACGTTGTAGAGCGTAAGGTCGTAGCCGGCGTCCAGCAGGGTCGCCGAGACACCCTCCACCACCGAGGAAAAGAACCATCGGTGCACGGACGGAACCACAACACCCACATTGTGGTTCCGCCCGGAGGCCAGACTGGACGCGTGGTAGGAGAGGACGAAGCCGAGTTCGGCAGCGGCAGTCTGGGCGCGTTCACGGCTGCGGGCCGAGACATGTCCCTTGCCGCTCAGGGCTCGCGAAACGGTGGCTATGGAGAGGCCAGCGCGCTCAGCGACGTCCTTGATGCCGGGCATTCTTAGCTCTCCGCGTCCTCGATGTAGATTTCCAGCCAAACAGTTTCCCCTGAGCCTAACCGATGCCCGGAGCCGGCCGGTTCGGATGACTCGAAACCGTTCCCGGCAGTATCCGGGGAGCTGCGCAGCAGCACCCGTCCGGCGGGGAGTTCGACAGGATCCTGCCCCGCGTTGAGCAGGATCAGAGTAGTCCCGTTCACGTACGCCAGGCAGCTGTCCGTGCACCATTGCTCGGCCCAGGCGAGGGACCCCTGGCCCAGTCCCAGCTCGCGCCGGGCGGCCAGCATGCGCCGGTAGAGGTTGAGGTGCGACGACGGCGAGGCGGCCTGGGCGTCACGCGCCAGTTCCGTGAAGCTTTCCGGCTGGGGGAGCCAAGGGGCCGCCCCGTTGCCGAATCCGGCATGGAGTTCGGCGGCGCGCCACGGCAGCGGCACGCGGCAGCCGTCGCGGCCCAGGCGTTCGCCTCCGGTGCGGCCGAAGGTGGGGTCCTGCCGCTGGCTGTCCGGAATGTCGATCCCGTCGGGCAGGCCGAGTTCTTCGCCCTGGTAAAGGTAGGCGCCGCCGGGCAGTCCGAGCATGAACATGGACGCGGCCGCGGCCCGGGAGCGGCCGAGGGGCTCGTTCGGCTGGGGATCGAAGGTGCCGATCCCGTCGCCGTCGCGCGGCGCATGGCCGTCGTAGCCGAACCGGGTGGCGTGCCGGACCACGTCGTGGTTGGAGAGTACCCAGGTGCTGGGAGCCCCGACGGAGTCGAGCGCCGTCAGGGATTCGGTGATGACACCGCGCATGCGGTGGACGTCCAGGCCGGCGTGGAGGTACGGGAAGTTGAAGGCCTGGTGCATCTCGTCCGGCCGGACCCAGTCGGCCAGGCGGGGGAGCGGATCCACGTTCGCTTCGGCGCACAGGATGCGGTCCGGGCCGTATTCGGCGAGGATCCGCCGCCATTTGCGGTAGATGTCGTGCAGCGCGGGCTGGCCGAACATGGGAGCGTCATGGCCGGGGTAGCCGTCGCAGCTGTTGCCGTCGGCCCGGCCGCCCCATTCCGGCAGCCCCGGGGCCTTGACCAGGGCATGAGCCACGTCCACCCGGAAGCCTGAGACACCGCGGTCCAGCCAGAAGCGCAGCACCTGCTCGAATTCTTCGTGCACGGCGTCGTTGTCCCAATTGAAATCCGGCTGGGAGGTGTCAAAGAGGTGCAGGTACCACTGGCCCGGGGTGCCGTCCGGTTCGGCGATCCGGGTCCAGGCCGGGCCGCCGAAGTGGGACTCCCAGTTGTTGGGCGGCTCCTCGCCGTAGGGGCCGCGGCCGTCGCGGAAGATGAACATGTCCCGTTCCGGGCTGCCGGCGGGCGCGGCCAACGCTGCCCGGAAAGCGGCATGCTGGTCCGAGCAGTGGTTGGGGACGAGGTCCACGATCATCCGCAGGCGCAGCCGCGTGGCCTCGGCCATCATGGCGTCA
Source organism: Arthrobacter sp. UYEF36 (assembly GCF_040547025.1). Lineage (NCBI taxonomy): Bacteria > Bacillati > Actinomycetota > Actinomycetes > Micrococcales > Micrococcaceae > Arthrobacter > Arthrobacter sp. UYEF36. The sequence continues at coordinate 264,663 of NZ_JBEPOX010000005.1, read as the reverse complement.
AAGTCCGCCAGCGTGCCGAACAGCGGGTCCACATCGCAGTAGTCGCTGACGTCGTAGCCGGCGTCGCGCTGCGGGGAGCGGTAGAACGGGGAGAGCCAGACGGCGTCGATGTCCAGTTCAGCCAGCTTCGGCAGCTCGGCGGTGATTCCGGCGAGGTCACCGACGCCGTCCCCGTTCAGGTCCCTGAATGAGCGCGGGTACACCTGGTAGATGACGGCCGAGCGCCACCATCCGGGGAGATGATCTGCGGGGTGCACCGGCGTCAGTGGGCCGGTCAGGGCCCCGGCAGGCTGGGCGGGGGCGGCGATTGCTGAGTCAACGGACATGCGGGTAATCGTAAGGCCGAACCCAGCAAATTGAAAACGCTTCCAGAAGAAATCCTGATGCACCCTTACTGCTGGCGAGTGGATTCTATCCTCCCGTACGCCGCGCCAGTGCCCTGAAGTGCGGCTACTTCGCCCACCCTCAATTTCTGCCTCCAATTAGACCGTGGCTGTTACCCGCCAGTAGTGTGACTTTTCAAAGTCATCATCACCGTGTACTTTTGGAAGCGCTTGCAGCTGTGAGCCACATCACCGACGATGCCACCGGGCCCCGGATTCTTCACCAGAACCTCACGACAGGGCCCACAGCGTGGATGCAGGATTCATGAAAGGGACACCAATGAAGGTGCACAACACCCTCACAACCGGGACCAGCCGGCGTGTATTCACGGCCGGGGCGCTCTCCGTAGCTGCCGCGCTGGCACTGAGCGCCTGCGGCGGCGCGACCGCCACGGCGCCCGCAACCGCCACGGCCAAGCCGGACCTCAAGTCGGCCGGCGCCGGCACCATCACCATGTGGGTCGATGCCGAGCGCTCACCCGCGCTGAAGGACATCACCGCCAAGTTCCAGGCTGACACGGGCATTGAAGTGAAGCTCGTGGTCAAGGACTTCGCAGCGGTCCGCGACGACTTCATCACCCAGGTCCCCACGGGCAAGGGCCCGGACCTGATCGTCGGCCCGCACGACTGGGTCGGCAAGTTCGTCCAGAACGGTGTCATTGCCCCGGTCGAGCTGGGCGACAAGAAATCCGGCTTCCAGGATTCGTCCGTCAAGGCCATGACCTACAACGGTTCGGTCTACGGCGTCCCGTACGCGATCGAAAACATCGCACTGCTGCGCAACACCGACATGGTGCCGGCGGCAGCCAAGACTTTCGACGAGGTCATCGCCAACGGCAAGAAGGCCGTCGCCGACGGCAAGGCACAGTTCCCGTTCCTGGTCGGCATGGACCCGAAGCAGGGCGACCCTTACCACCTCTACCCGCTGCAGGCCTCCATGGGTTCCCAGGTCTTCGGCCTGACCGCCGACGGCGGCTACGACCCCAAGCAGCTCCTGATCGGCGACGCCGCCGGTGTGGAGTTCGCCAAGAAGCTGCTCGCCTGGGGCGACGCCGGCGAGAAGATCATCAACTCCAATATCACCGGTGACATCGCCAAGGAGAAGTTCCTGGCCGGGGAGTCCCCGTACTTCCTGACGGGCCCGTGGAACGTGCCGGATGTGCAGAAGAAGGGCATCACGTTTGCTGTGGACGCGCTCCCGACCGCCGGTGACAAGCCTGCCCAGCCGTTCGTCGGCGTCAACGGCTTCTTCATCAGCGCCAAGAGCGCCAACGCCCTGGCCACTAACGAGTTTGTGACCAACTACCTCACCTCCGAGGACGCCCAGGACTCGATGTACAAGGCCGGAGGCCGCCCGCCGGCCCTGAAGTCATCCTTCGAGAAAGCCGCCAGCGATCCCGTCGTGGCAGCCTTCGGCAAGATCGGCGCCACCGGCGTCCCGATGCCGGCCATCCCGGAAATGAGCGCCGTCTGGGCTGACTGGGGAGCCACCGAACTGGCCCTCATCCAGGGCCAGGGCGATCCCGCCGCTGACTGGGCCAAGATGGCCGCGAGCATCAAGGCCAAAATCGGGGGTTAGTCCCCGCGCCGGTCCGTGACGAACCGATCCTTCGAAAGGCGTCACGGCCCGGCACGCACCGGGCCGGGCGGCAGCCATGCCGCCTGGCCCGTTCCTGCACCACCACCTGCTTCTCCCAAGGACCGTAGACAGCCATGACAGATACCGAACTCCGCCAGGCCGGCACCCCGGCCTCAGCAACGGACCCGGACGGCTCCGGCTCTGCCGGGCGGCCAGGCCGCCCGGGCGCCGGGCGCCGCCGTTTCGGCCCGGACACCACCAAAGGCACCGTCGCCAAGATCGTGCTGCTGGGCCTCGTGGACGCACTGGCCGTCTACGTCCTGATGATGCTGTTTCTCGCCGAGTCGTGGGGCGCCCTGGCAGTCTCCTCCGCCGTCGTCCTCGCGATCAACTGGATCTACCTGCGCAAGGGTGGACTCCCCGCGAAGTATCTGGCCCCCGGTGTGCTGTTCCTGCTGGTCTTCCAGGTCTTCGTCGTCCTGTTCAGCGGCTACATCGCCTTCACCAACTACGGCGACGGCCACAACAGCACCAAGGATGACGCGATCGCCGCCATCCAGCTCACAGCACAGAAACGCGTCCCCGATTCGCCGGCCTACAAGACGGCGGTCCTCGCCAAAGACAATTCCTTCTACCTGCTCTTCACGGACCCGGCCGGCAAGGTCTCGCTCGGTAGTACGGAGGCGCCGCTTGAGGCCGTTTCCGGCGCCGGCAAGGACTCCACCGGCAAAGCCAACGCCCTGGACGGCTACCGCACCCTGAACTTCCAGGAAATCGTGGCGAACCAGCAACAGATCCTGGACATCACCGTCCCCGTCTCCGCCGACCCGGCCGACGGCACCCTGCGGACCGCCGACGGTAGCAACGCCTACCAGTTCAAGCCGGCGCTGACGTACGACGCCGCGGCCGACACCTTCACCGACACCGAAACCGGCGCGCTCTACCGTGACAACGGCGAGGGCGCCTTCGCGGCCAGCAACGGCGAGACGCTCACCACCGGCTGGAAGATCGACGTCGGCATGGAAAACTTCGCCCGCGCCTTCACCGATCCCAGCCTGCGCGGTCCGCTGCTGGGCGTCATCCTCTGGACGTTCACCTTCGCCGTGACCTCCGTGGCGCTGACCTTCGCGATGGGCCTGTTCCTGGCCATGACCTTCAACCGCGAGGACCTGCGCGGCAAGAAGGTGTACCGGATCCTGATGATCCTGCCCTACGCCTTCCCGGCGTTTCTGTCCGGGCTCGTTTGGTCCGGCATCCTCAACCCGCAGTTCGGCTGGCTTAACCAGACCCTGCTGGGCGGGGCCACGATCGGCTGGCTCACGGACCCGTTCCTGGCCAAGATCAGTGTGCTCGTGGTCAACCTGTGGCTTGGCTTCCCGTACATGTTCCTGGTCTGCACCGGGGCCCTCCAGTCGCTGCCGACGGAGCTGGACGAGGCCGCCCGGATGGACGGCGCCGGCCCGTGGCGGGTGTTCCGCTCCATCAAGCTGCCCTTGCTGCTGGTCTCCATCGCACCGCTGCTGATCTCGTCCTTCGCGTTCAACTTCAATAACTTCAACGTGATCTTCATGCTCACCGGCGGCGGCCCGCGCTTCGCGGACACCGACCGGGACATCGGAGCCACGGACATCCTGATCACGCTCGTCTACAAGGTGGCGTTCGGGCAGGGGACGGGGCGTGACTATGGCCTTGCCAGCGCCCTGGCCATCATCATCTTCATCATCGTGGCCACCGTTTCGGCCATCAGCTTCAAGCAGACCAAGGCACTCGAGGACGTGAACTCATGAACGGGTCAGCACCAAGGACCGTCAGCACGGCGGCGGCGGCTTCGGCCGGCGTCGACGACGCAGCAACAGGGCGCACCACCGACGTCGACCAGCTCCGCTCGCTGCGGCGCCGTCGCCCCTTCGGCGCCTGGTTCAAGGACAAGGGCTGGCGCCACCTGGTCGGCATCGCCGTGACCATCTTCGCGATCTTCCCGCTGCTGTACGTGCTCTCCGCGGCGTTCAACTCCACCGGAACCCTCGTGGGCTCCAACGCCCTGTTCAGCCGGATCGACTTCGGCAATTTCACCGAGCTGTTCAACAACCCTGCGCGGCCCTACGCCCGCTGGTTCATGAACACCATGGTGGTGGGCGTCGTGACGTCCGCGGCCACGGTCTTCCTCGGCGCCATGGCGGCGTACGCGTTCTCCCGGATGCGCTTCAAGGGCCGCCGGATCGGCCTGCTCAGCCTGCTGCTGCTGCAGATGTTCCCGCAGCTGCTCGCCGTCGTCGCGATCTTCCTGCTGCTCAGCGGCATCTCCGAGGTCATCCCGGCACTCGGCCTCGGCAGCCAGCTCGGACTCATCATGGTCTACCTCGGCGGCGCCCTGGGCGTGAACACCTACCTGATGTACGGCTTCTTCAACACCGTCCCGACGTCCCTCGACGAGGCGGCCAAGATCGACGGCGCCAGCCACACGCAGATCTTCTTTGGCATCATCATGCGCCTGGTCACCCCGATCCTGGCCGTGGTGGGCCTGCTGTCCTTCATCGGAATCTCCGGCGAATTCGTGATCGCCAGCGTGGTGCTCACGGACCCGGACAGCCAGACCCTCGCCGTCGGCCTCTATTCCTTCGTGGCGCAGCAGCGGTCTGAGAACTGGGGGGTGTTCGCCGCAGGTGCCGTGCTCGCCGCCGTGCCGGTCATGGCACTGTTCCTCTTCCTGCAGCGCTACATCGTCAGCGGCCTCACCCAAGGCTCGGTGAAGGGCTAGGCATGACCGGGCTGGGCATGACGGGGCTAGGCATGACCGGGCTGGGCACCTTGGGGCTGCTGCCGCACCACGACGGCTCCGGCCTGCACGCCCCGCAGCAGGTGTCGCTCGGCGATACGGCCCGGCTGCGGATCCGGGTTCCCGCCGGCTGGGGACGCGCCGCCCGGGTCTGGCTGCGCTCGATCCAGGACGGTGAGCCCCGCTATGAGCCCTGCACCGACGGTGGCGAGGCGGACGGCTGGGCCTGGTGGGAGGCGCCCATGACGGTCACGAACCCGGTGGCCCGGTACCGCTTCCTGCTGGAGGTCCCGGCTGCGCCGGGAGACCTGAGCTACTGGAGCCTCAACGCGCAGGGCCTCTTCAGCCGGGACGTCTCGGACTACGCGGACTTCCGCCTGAGCACGTTCCCGGCAGCGCCGCGGTGGCTCCGCACGGGCACGATGTACCAGATCTTCCCGGACCGCTTTGCCCGCTCCGCAGCCTCGGCCGGCGGCGTGCCTGCAGGTCATCCCGGCCCGGACCTCCCCGTCAGGGCCCCCGTCCCGGACTGGGCGGTGGAGTGCAGCTGGGACACCACCCCGGTGGAGGGCTCCGGCCCGCAGACCCCCTACCAGTTCTACGGCGGGGACCTCGCGGGCATCACCGAAAAGCTCGACCACATCCAGCGGCTCGGCGCGGACGTCATTTACCTGACGCCGTTCTTCCCGGCGCGCTCCAATCATCGCTACGACGCCGCCACCTTTGCGTCCGTGGATCCGCTCCTCGGCGGGGACCAGGCCCTGGTGGAGCTGGTCCAGGCTGCCCACGCCCGCGGCCTGAAGGTGATGGGCGACCTCACGGCCAACCATTCCGGCGACGCCCATGAATGGTTCCGGCGCGCCCTCGCCGAACCTGCCTCTCCCGAAGCGGGCTACTACTACTTCAACGACGACCACACCGAGTACGAAGCCTGGTACGGCGTCGCCTCGCTGCCCAAACTCAATTGGGCCTCGGAGGGGCTGAAAGAGCGGTTCGTCCTGGCTGACGACTCGCCCGTGGCCCGCTGGCTCAAGCCTCCCTTCAACCTCGACGGCTGGCGGATCGACGTCGGCAACATGACCGGCCGGCTCGGGGCCACGGACCTGAACCAGGACGTGGCCCGGCTGATCGCCGGCAGGGTCCGGGAGATCAACCCGGAGGCCGCGCTGCTGGCCGAAGCCACCAACGACGCCGCCCCGGACTTCAGCGGTGAACACTGGCACGGCGCCATGACGTACTCCAACTTCACCCGTCCGTTGTGGTCCTGGCTCACCGGCGACGCCCGGCACGTCAATTTCTTCGGGACCCCCTTGCCCGGCCCCAACCGGACCGGCGCCGAGGATTTTCTGGCCACCCATCTGGATTTGGCGGCCGCCTTCAGCTGGGACGTCCGGCAGCAGAACATGAACGCGCTGAACAGCCACGACACTGCGCGGGCCGCCACAGTGATGATCGACGGCGGCCAGCGGCTCGGCGCGGTGCTGATGTTCACGCTGCCCGGCGTGCCGGTGGTGTTCGCAGGCGACGAGTTCGGGCTCAAGGGACACAACGGGGAAGCGTCGCGGACGCCGATGCCCTGGAACGACCCGGGCCGGGTCCTTGCGGACCTCCGGGATGACTACGCCGCGCTCGCCGCGCTGCGCCGGGACCAGCCCGCGCTGACCGGCGGCGGAATCCGCTGGCTCTACGCGGAGGGCGACGCCCTGGCGTTTGTGCGGGAAACGGCCGGAAGTTCCATACTCGTCGTCGTGACCCGGGCCGCCGCGGACGTTCACCTGGCGCCGGGAACCCTGACCGGCGCCCAGCACCTGGCCCTCGCGGGGGATCCCGCGTTCGGCACAGCTCAGCTCAGCACAGCTCACCTGGCGGCCGGGCAGACCAGTTCCGATGGGGCCTCCACCGGCACCCTGGTCAGCACCCGGGGCCCCGCGGCTGGGGTCTGGGTGCTGCCCGGCACCCCGCTGTCCCGAGCCACGCCGCAATCGACAGCCCGCTCCGGCGCTCCCGGGTCCGCGCCTTAGACTGAAAGCCGGATTCGACGAACTGGAGACCGCATGAGCATCATCGACGAGCTCACCTCTGCCCTGGGCCCGGCCAAAGTGGCCGTGGATGCCCCCACGCTGACCGTCTACGCGGTAGACCAGGCGCCGGTGCTGGACTACCAGCTGCCGCAGGCCGTGGTCCGGGCCGAATCCGTCGAAGACGTCCAGGCCACTGTCCGCGCCTGCGCCGCCAGCGGGGTTCCGCTGGTGGCCCGGGGCGCCGGGACCGGTGTCTCGGGTGGTGCGCACGCGAGCAAGGACTGCGTCGTGCTGAGCCTGGAACGGATGAACTGCATCCTGGACCTCAACCCCGACGACGAAACTGCCGTCGTCGAACCCGGGGTCATCAACGCGGACCTCAACACAGCCGCAGCGGTCCATGGACTCATGTACGCCCCCGACCCGGCCAGCTACAAGCAGTCCACCATCGGCGGCAACGTGGCCACGAACGCCGGCGGCCTGCGCTGCGCCAAATACGGGGTGACCCGCGACTCGGTGCTGGCGCTCGACGTCGTGCTGGCGGACGGCTCGCTCATCCACACCGGCCACCAGACCTTCAAAGGGGTTGCCGGCTACGACCTCACCGGGCTCTTCGTCGGCTCCGAGGGGACGCTGGGGATCGTCGTCGGAATCACCGTCCGGCTCAAGTACCTCCCCCAGGATGTGCACACAGTCGCCGCCTTCTACCCGGACTTCCGCAGCGCCGCGGCGGGCGTCCTGGCCGTGGGCAAGGCACGCGTGCAGCCAGCCATCATGGAACTGCTCGACAGCGGCACCCTGGCCCAGCTCGACGCGCTCCACGGCTCGGACCTCGCCGCCAGGGGACAGTCCCTGCTGCTGATCCAGACCGACGGCTTCGGCGCTGCGGCGGAGGCAGCGGCGATCCGGCCGGTCCTCGTGGCCGGCGGCGCGGTCGTGACCATGGAGGCCAGCGCGGAGGCGGAGCGCCTGGTGGAGTTGCGGCGCAACAGCCGCGGCGTGGAGGTCGACGACGAATACCGCGTGGGCGAGGACGTCGCCGTCCCGCGCTCCCGGCTGGTCGACTACGTGGAAGCCCTCGAGACCATGGCGGCAACGCACGGGGTCAAGCTCAAGGTGGTGGCGCACGCCGGGGACGGCAACCTGCACCCCACCTTCTGGGTGGACCGGGTCGACAAGACCGTGGCCGCGGACGCCATGACGCGCCTCGGCGCTGCCCTGGACGAATCCATCACCGTGGCGCTGGCCATTGGCGGCACCATCACCGGGGAGCACGGAATCGGCCAGTACAAGCTGCGCTGGCTGGGGCTGGAGCAGAAGGAACCGGTGCGCGAACTGCAGCGCCGGATCAAGGAACTCTTCGACCCGGCCGGCATCCTGAACCCCGGCAAGGCGATCTAGCACGGCTGTGCCACGAACGGAACTCCCGGAGAACGGCGCCGCGGCAGCCTAGTCGTCGGAGTCCGGGTATTCGTCGACGGACTCGTCGGCGCCGTAGCGGGATTCCTCCGTTTCCACCTCCAGGATCTTGAGCAGCCCCGTGTCCGGGTTCAGCATAATGGCCGCCTCGTCCCGGCGGTGGCGCAGCTCGGAGTCAATGTAGGACTGCACGGCTTCGGCCAGCGGGATATGCCGGTTCTCCTTCTCGGACATGTACCAGCGGTGCTCCAGGATCTCGTGCACGGCCTCCGCAGGCTCCAGCTTCCCGGACAGGTCGCGGGGGATGGAACGGACGATCGGTTCGAAAATCTGGCTGACCCACAGGTGGGCGCTGTATTCCTCGTCCATCCCGGGGTTGTTGTCCGCACGGAAGGAGTCCATGTCATTCAGGAGCCGGCGGGCCTGGTTTTCCTGGGCGTCCAGGCCGGTCAGGCGCAGCAGCCGGCGCTGGTGGTGGCCGGCGTCGACCACCTTGGGCTGAAGCTGGATCGTGGAACCGTTCTGCGTCGTCTTGATTGCGTATTCCTCGACGTCGAACCCCAGCTCGTTGAGCTTCCGGATGCGGGCCGCCACCCGCCAGCGTTCACCGATCTCGAACGATTCCTTTTCCGTCAGCTCGGTCCAGAGGCGCCGGTAGCTGTCCATGATGAGTTCACTCGTGGCCACGGGGTCCACTTTTTCCTCGATCAGGCCGCCGTCGAGCAGGTCCATGAGTTCACCGGCGATATTGACCCGGGCGATTTCCAGATCGTATTCGCGCTGCCCCGTGGACAGGTCCGGATACAGCTCGCCGGTCTCTGCGTCCACGAGGTAGGCGGCGAAGGCGCCGGCGTCGCGGCGGAACAGCGTGTTGGAGAGCGAGACGTCGCCCCAGTAGAACCCGATCAGGTGCAGGCGTACCAGGAGCAGCGCCTGCGCGTCGATCAGGCGGGTAAGCGTGTCCTTGCGCAGCATCTGCGAGAAGAGGGCGCGGTACGGCATGGAGAACTTCAGGTGCCGGGTGACCAGCACGGGGTTCAGCGGCCGGCCGTCCGGCGTCGTGCGGCCGGTGATGACGGCGACAGGTTCCACGCAGGGCACATCCAGCCGGGCGAGCTTGCGGAGCATGTGGTACTCGTGGCGGGCCACGTGCTCCGAGGTTTCCTTGATGGCGATGACGGAGCCGCCAAGGTGGGCGAAGCGCACGATGTGGCGGGAGATGCCGCGGGGGAGCGCGGCGAGGTTTTCCGCCGGCCAGTCCTCCAGGGCGATGTGCCAGGGCAGGTCCAGCAGTTCCGGCTCGGTGGCGGCGGCGGTGATGCTCAGCGAGCTCGACGCCACAGACGCCTTGCTGTCGTTGGCGCTGGCGGCTTCGAACCGGGGCAACTTGCCGATCTGACCGTAGTCGGTGGGTTCGTCGTGCCAGCGGGCACTGTTGTCCTCGGTGATGTGGTTGTCCTCGGTCATGAGCCAATTCTTCCGTACTAAGGGCGGCGGCCCTAACGAAAGGGTGCTGCCAGGCAAGTTAAAGCCCGACGGCGGCCCTCCAGAGGGGAGGACCGCCGTCAGTCGTGCAGTGCCGGTGGGTGGGCCCGAGCCGGCGGGTGGGTGGGGACTAGTCGCCCAGGCGCAGGCCCGTCTTGGTGTCGAACAGGTGCACGTGGCCGGACTGCGGGCGGACGTAGATGGACTCGCCCTTCATCGGGGGGCGGCGGCCGTCGACGCGGGCCACGATGTCGTGGCTCTTGCCGTCCAGGGTGGTGTGGCCGTAGACGTAAGCGTCGGCACCGAGTTCTTCGACGACGTCGACCTCGACCTGGAGGCCTTCACCTGCGGCGACCTGCTCAAGGTCCTCCGGACGGGAACCAAGCGTGACAGTCTTGCCGCTGGCCTCCTCGAGGACGTTGTGCGGCACCGGGTAGATGGTGCCACCGAACTGCACGCCGCCGTCGACGACGGGAAGCTCCAGCAGGTTCATCGCGGGGGAGCCGATGAAGCCGGCCACGAAGACGTTCTTGGGCTTGTCGTACAGGTTGCGCGGGGTGTCGACCTGCATCAGCAGGCCGTCCTTCAGCACGGCGACGCGGTCGCCCATGGTCATGGCCTCGACCTGGTCGTGGGTCACGTAAACCGTGGTGACGCCCAGGCGGCGGGTCAGGGACGCGATCTGCGTGCGGGTCTGCACGCGGAGCTTTGCGTCAAGGTTGGACAGCGGCTCATCCATGAGGAAGACCTGCGGGTTACGCACGATCGCGCGGCCCATGGCGACACGCTGGCGCTGGCCGCCGGAGAGTGCCTTCGGCTTGCGGTCCAGGTATGGCTCGAGGTCCAGGAGCTTGGCAGCTTCACGGACTCGCTCGGCGCGCTCTTCCTTGCTGACGCCGGCGATCTTTAGGGCGAAGCCCATGTTGTCCGCGACCGTCATGTGCGGGTACAGGGCGTAGTTCTGGAAAACCATGGCGATGTCGCGGTCCTTCGGGGGGACGTCGGTGACATCGCGGTCGCCAATCAGGATCCGGCCGGCGTTGACGTCCTCAAGACCTGCGAGCATGCGCAGGGAGGTCGACTTGCCACAGCCGGAGGGTCCAACGAGGACCAGGAATTCGCCATCGGCGATTTCAATGTTGAGCTTGTCAACAGCGGGCTTATCCGTGCCCGGGTACAGACGTGTTGCGTTATCAAAAGTAACTGTAGCCACAGTTATCAATCCCTTCACCGGCAGGTACGTGCCGGACGATCCGTAGTGAATGGTCTTATTCTTCAGTTGTTAATTCAGTTATCAGCACCTGGTCGTGCGTATACTCCCCGGCCGAAGCCGAGGTGTATCCAATGACGCCGCACGGTAGTTGTGCGCCACATCACAACTAGAGTATGTCATATTTTTGGTTAATGGGCCAAAGTGTTGCGGATGTCACACGTGATTCGGCTTACTCGGTGTCCGCTATGAGGTACTGTCCGGCAGTCCGAGGGCACGTCTGCGTTCCCGCAGCAGAGCCTCCAGCAGCTCGGAAACGTGCGCCGGCGCTTCGATCCGGAACTGGGCCTGGGTGAAGTCCAACCCGACCTTCACGCCCAGGTCCCCGGGGAGCAGGCGTGCCAGGGCGTCCTCGTCGGTGGTGTCATCGCCTGCGAAGACCGTGGCCGTGGCGCCGGTCGCCTGGCGCAGGAAGGAGACCCCTTCCCCCTTGGAGGCGTGGACCACGGAGGTCTCCAGCACGCGGTTGCCGCTCTTCAGGTACACCCCGGGCCGGTCCTGCAGCGCGGCGCGGGCGGCGGAGACAGCGTCCTCGGCGACATCGTCCGCGGCAAGCCGGGTGTGCAGGACGACGCCGGCCGGCTTGTCCTCCAGCAGGGTTCCCGGCGCCACCTCCACGATGCCCTCCAGCTCGCGCCGGACCTCGGCGAGCAGTTCCCGGCGGGCGTCATCGAGTTCCAGTTTCGAGGACCCGGGTCCCATCCAGACTTCGGCGCCGTGGCTGCCGATCAGCAACGTCTTCTCCGGGGGGAAGGCGACCGCCCGGAGGCTGTCCAGGGCGCGCCCGGAGATGAGCGCCGTCGTCGTCCGCGGCAGTTCGGTGAGCGCGGCGAAGGCCGCGGCCGAGCGGGGGAGGGCGCGGGCATCCCCGGCATGGTCCACCAGGGGCGCCATCGTGCCGTCAAAATCCATGGCGACCAGCAGGTGCTCCGTGGCGGCGATGCGGCGCAGGGCCTCAAGCAGGTCCGGGGCGAGCGAGAGCGGGGTCTGTTCCGGGGAGAGCTCAGGAGTCATCGCGGATTACCTTTTCTTCGAGCGCGCTCAGGAAGTCCGAGGACCAGAGGTCAACGTCGTGGTCCAGGATCTGCTTGCGCATCGAGCGCATGCGGCGCGCGGCTTCCGCAGGCTGCATGTTGACGGCCTTCATGATGGTGTCCTTGAGGCCGTCGATGTCGTGCGGGTTCATCAGCAGGGCCTGCTTGAGCTGGTCCGCGGCGCCGGCGAACTCGCTCAGCACCAGGGCGCCGTCGTTGTTGGTCCGGGCCGTGACGTATTCCTTGGCCACGAGGTTCATCCCGTCCCGCAGGGCGGTGACGAGCATGACGTCAGCCGCCAGGTAGAGCGCGACCATTTCCTCGATCGGGTAGTTGTGGTGCAGGTAGCGGACGGCGGTGTTTTGCAGGGTGTCGTAGGTGCCGTTGATGTGGCCGACCGTGCCCTCGACTTCTTCGCGCAGCAGGCGGTACTGCTCCACCCGTTCGCGGCTGGGGCTGGCGACCTGGATCAGGGCGGCGTCCTCCACCGTCACCTTGCCGTCCGCCAGGAGTTCCTCGTAGGCCTTGAGCCGGTGCCGGATGCCCTTGGTGTAGTCGAGGCGGTCGACGCCGAGCAGGATTGTCTTGGGGTTGCCGAGATCCTGGCGGATCTGGCGGGCGCGCTCGATGATTTCGGGTTTCCGGGCGAGTTCGCTGATCTGCTGGACGTCAATCGAGATCGGAAACGCCTGGGCGCGGGCGATATGGGTGGTCTCGCCGTCGCTGCCCTTGACGTGGACCTGCTGCTGCTTGACGCTGGCGCCGAGGAAGCGGCGGGCGGAACGCATGAAGTTGCCGGCGTCGCTGCTGCGCTGGAAGCCCACCAGGTCGGCGCCGAGCAGCCCATCGATGATGGCGCGGCGCCACGGCAGCTGGGCGAAGATCTCCGGCGGCGGGAAGGGGATGTGGTTGAAGAAACCGATCTTCAGGTCCGGTCGCGCCTCGCGCAGCATCTTCGGGACAAGCTGGAGCTGGTAGTCCTGCACCCAGACGGTGGCCCCGCGGCCGGCGTGGTGGATGACGGCGTCCGCGAACCGGCGGTTGATCTTGCGGTAGGAGTCCCACCAGGTCCGGTGGAATTCCGGCGGGGCAATCACGTCATGGTAGAGCGGCCAGAGCGTGGAGTTGGAGAAGCCCTCATAGAAGAACTCGATGTCATGCGTGCTCAGCTGGACGGGAACGAGATCGATGCCGCCGTGGCTGAAGGGCTGGACATGCTCATCTGGGGCGCCGTGCCAGCCGACCCAGGCGCCGTCGGTCTTGGTCATCATGGGGGCCAGGGCGGTGACCAGGCCGCCGGGGGAACGGCGCCAGCCGTCCTCGCAGCCAGGTTCGTCCGCGGAGCAACGGTCGACCGGCAGACGGTTGGACACGACCATGAAGTCATACTGTGCGTCCGGATCGGTGCCGCTGGCGCCGTGCGCGCCGGTGCCGTGCGCGACCGCGGCTGTGGATTCTGGATCCGATTCGGCGTGTTTGGTTGCCTGCATTGGTGCTCCCTGGGGTTCGCTCGTGGCTCCTATCCACCCTAGCCCGGCGGAATCTTCTGTGCTATTCGTCCGTTGGGAGGCGGGGAGGAAAGTTGAAAGCGCAAGTTCCCAGATTTCTCCCCTAAAATGATGAATTGCCACCCAGTGGATATCACCGGCCGATCGACCCGAGGAACTAATGAGCCCCGCAAACGAACCCCGTCAGTCCAAAACAGAGCGAACTGCCGCGGCCCGCGAGAAAGCCCGTGAAATCCGCGAGGCGCAGGTCAAAAAGGACAAGCGCAACAAGTTGCTCATCGGCTGGGGCATCGTTGCCGCCGTCGTGGCCATCATTGTGGTGGTGGCGCTGGTCGTCACCTCGAACATCCAGAAGAACGCCCCGATTGCGGACGAGGGACCCACCCCGGCCAACGGCAACGTCTACGGCGGCGTCACGCTGCTGGCCAACTCGGAGGTCGCGAAGACCGAGCCTGCGACCGTCCGGGTCGCCGACATCCCCGCTCCGGCGGAAACCCCGCCCGCCGAGGTGACCGCTCCCGGTGCCGAAGCTGAGGCCGGCAAGCCGGTCAAGGTGGTCCTCTACATCGACTTCATCTGCCCCGTGTGCAAGAACTTTGAGACCCAGTACAACGAGACCCTCACGAATCTTCGCAACGAAGGCAAGATCAGCGTGGAATACCGCCCGCTGGGCTTCCTGGACACCCGCTCCACCACGAACTACTCCTCCCGTGCGGCCAACGCCGCAGCCTGCGTTGTGAACGAATCGCCGGAGAAGTACGCGGACTTCGTCAATGCATTGTTCGAGAAGCAGCCTGCTGAAGGCGGCGCCGGCATCTCGGATGCGGATCTGAAGAAGATGGCCACCGACGCCGGGGCCAAGAGCATCGAAACGTGCGTGGACGAGAAGACCTTCCGTCCGTGGGTGAAGTACACCACCCAGCAGGCGGCCTCCATCGGTGTCACCGGCACGCCCACCGTGTTCGTTGACGGCAAGCAGTGGGGCAAGGGCGAGAGCGCCCAGACCCCGTTCGAGGAATTCCTCCAGGCCGCCGTCGACGCCAAGCAGTAGGCGGCAGGACCCAACGGCAAACTGCAGGCCCGGTTCCGGATTCTTCCGGAGCCGGGCCTGTTTTTATCACCGGCCATCCGTGGGCTAACCTTATCTAGCGCCATGGCGCCAGGCCCCTCACGGCGGCCCGGTGCCCGCGGGCGCACAGGAATGCCTCCTTAGCTCAGTTGGCCAGAGCACCGCTCTTGTAAAGCGGGGGTCGTCGGTTCGAATCCGACAGGGGGCCCACTAAGAACCGCGCCGTCACTGGGAAATTGACCCGGTGGCGGCGCGGTTTTGTTTGTCCTTCCAGTGGGGTTTTCTGGCTGCGCCCTCCCCACCTTGCGTCGTCAAGATCTGACCCATTACAGGCCGGACTACCGTGGCACAGAACGGTCCCTTTGTGGACAATGTTCCTACAGCGCGCATCACGTCGGATGGTTTGCCCAAGCCATCCGAGGCATTTTATTGACCGGCCTGCCGGGACAACCGGCAGACCTGAGTTATTTGGGGGACACCATGACCGCTGAACGCCTGCACCTTCGCCGCGGCAAGGCCGCCGGCTTAACCCTGCTCACTCTGGCCGTCCTGTTGTCCGGCTGCACGACCGCGGCCCCCGCCCAGCCCGGTGCAACAACCGGGACCCCCACCCAGACGACCGTCTCGTCCCCGGCTTCCGCCCCCTCCGCACCGGCGGGCCCGGCGTCGAATGCCCTGACGGGCAGCGCGCCGTACCAGGCCCTGACAGCGGAGCAGCAGCAGAAGATCAGCGTGCTGGAAGCCATGGACCAATCCACGTTCGAGCAGCAGAGCCGGGATGACCAGCTGGCCTACGGGGCGTTCCTTCGGGAGGTCTACCGGGAGGACGCAATCGGGGGGGAGGCCGGCAACGCGCCGAAGGCCACGATGGCGGCCGCCAAGAAGGTGTCCCGGACAAGCACGGGTGCCGAGATCATCGACGATGAACTGCTCAAGGAAGCGACCGCCCGACGAAGCGTCGAGCCTGACGGCGCCGACGAGGGCGCCGGCACCACTCCCGCAGCGACCGGCAGCAACTACGCCAAGATGGCGCCGTCGCGGGTTTCGCCCGTCTTTCCCGCGGCCTACGCCGAAGTCTCCGCGCCGTCCGCCCCGATCCAGGAGACTGTGTTTTCGGGCCTCTCGGACCCGCAGCAGATGCTTATTGTGGACGAATCCAACAACTTCATTCCGTATGACGGCTCCTGGGAGCAACTTGAGTTCAAAGTCCTAGAGCTGCAAAACACCGAAACCCAGGCGAGCAACCAGTTCTACTTCGCCTATACGCCCTTCACGGATATCCGCGGGGCCAAGGACGGCGTCTGGATCCTGATGTTCAACGCCCAGGAGGAGCAGGAAAAATGGATCCCCGATCTGTCCGTGATCGACTGATTTGCAACCGGCACCAAGCCTCCGGCGGGGGTGCACGGCGCCGGGTGCGGACGCTTCGCCGGAGGGACGTTAGGCCCTAGACCACGGAATCCGCACGGCGGAGTCTGGGCGTATGACTGAAACGACTCCGGACCAGACTCCGGACATCAAGTCCACCCAGCTTCAGGAACAGTCGACGGCGGTGCTGCGCGAAACCGTGCCCATGAACGGGCTGCGCGAGTTCTTCAGCCGCGCGTACAGTTCGGTAATGAGTGCGGCGGAACAACAGCACGTCCAGCTGGCCGGGCCGCCCTTCGCGATGTACCGCGGAATGCCGACCGACGTCGTCGACGTCGAGGCGGGCTTTCCGGTGGCGGCGCCGTTTCCCGGCGGGGACGACGGCGGTGTGACCGCGGGATCCCTTCCTGCCGGACGGGCCTTCGAAGCGATGCACGTAGGCCCCTACGAGACTCTCCCCGAAACGTACGGGGCGATCATGGCGAAGATGCAGGCCGAGGGCCTGACGCCGAGCAACGCGATGTGGGAGTACTACCTCAGCGACCCCGCGGCGGAGCCGGACCCGGCAACCTGGAAAACGCTCATCATCTGGCCCGTCGCCTGAGCGGACAGCCAGCCGTGCCGGTTGCCCGGAAGCGAGGCGCGCTGGGCCTCTCCGGCGCTCTCCGGCGGGCCCGGTCTGTCCCCTTCGCAGGGCCGCGTGACGCAAAGTGTCTGATTCGCCACACTTTTCTTCAAGTGCGTGCATAATGTCCTAAACTGCTTCACTGAGGTGCCTGAAATGGCGCTGCGCAGCAACGAAAGTGAACCCCTAAATGGCTACCGATTACGACGCACCACGCAAGACAGAAGAAGAGTCTCCCGCTGAATCGCTGGAGGCACTTCAGGCGTCCCGCGGCGGCGGCGCCCAGACTGCTGTCATCGATGTCGATGAGAACGACACCGCCGAAGGCATCGACCTTCCCGGCGCTGATCTTTCCGGCGAAGAACTGACCGTCATTGTTGTTCCCGAGCAGACCGATGAATTCACCTGCTCCTCCTGCTTCCTGGTCCGACACCGGTCCCAGGTGGCCAAGGAAAAAAACGGCCTGAAGTACTGCCGCGACTGCGAAGGCTAGGGGACCTTCCACCGCGCATCACCACTTCACAACTTTCCAGCAAGGCACCGCGAAGCGCCGGATTCCGTAAGGGACCGGCGCTTCGCCGTTGCCCGGAGTTTCCCGGGCCGCCCGGCGACGGCGCGCAACCGTCCTGTGACCCGGCGCAGAGCAGCCTAACGGTTGGACGCACATCAGGCTTACCCCTCGATTCTGGCCGGAAACGCTCCTATTCTGGAGCTATCTCATCTCTCGAGGGGGCGGCCCACATGAAGAAGTTCCGGGTATGGCTGGTGGCTATCCTGATGGCTGTCGGATCGGGGCTCGTGGCGCCCGGTCCCGCTGCAGCGGCTCCCTACTGCGGACTGGTGTGGGGGTCGCTGGTGAAGGCGGATCCGGCGATGAGCCAGGCGCAGGTGACGAATGTCCGTACGGGGCAGCACTACTGCTTCGACCGGCTGGTCATCGACCTCAACGGGCCCGTCGCCGGCTACACCGTCCGCTATGTTCCGCAGGTGGCGCAGGACGGTTCGGGATTCCCTGTCCCGCTGCGGGGCCAGGCGTTCCTCCAGATCACGGCCAACGCCCCGGCCTATGATGACAACGGCAACGCCACCTACAACCCGGCAGACCGGAACGAACTGAGCAACGTCAGCGGTTACCAGACGTTCCGGCAGGTCGCCTGGGCCGGCAGCTTCGAAGGCTATTCAAGCCTTGGCCTTGGGGTCCGGGCACGGCTGCCGTTCCGCGTGTTCACCCTGGAAGGTCCGGACGCGGGCTCACGGCTCGTGATCGACGTCGCGCATTTCTGGTGAGCCCCGCCCGGGCGGCTGGCTGCGCCGTCCAGGGAGCGCCCGCCGTCGTTAGTAAGCCGACTTAGTAAGCTGACCGAGAAATTATCCGGGGACCGTCGCGGTCCTGTTGCGCCCTGCGGTAGCGTCGGAGATATCGGACCTAGCGATGCCGGATGCAACGGTATCGCACCTACTCAGGAGGACGCATGAAAGCTTCACCGACCCTCACGACGAACCTGCAGGCGGTGCTCGTTGACCTGATCGAAATTCACGTTCAGGGCAAGCAGGCCCACTGGAACATCGTCGGAACGAACTTCCGGGACCTTCACCTGCAGCTGGACGAGATTATCGAATCTGCCCGCGCCTTCGCGGATGATCTGGCGGAGCGCATGCGCGCCCTTCACGCTCTTCCGGACGGCCGCAGTTCCACGGTGTCCAAGTCCACCTCGCTCGCCGAGTTCCCCAACGGCCTGATCAACACCAAGGACGCCATTGAGCGGATCGTGGCGGCCTTGGAGGCTGCTGTCGGCACCATGCGCAAAGTCCATGACGAAGTGGACGAAGAGGACCCCACCACGGCGGACCTGCTGCACGAGTTTATTGCCAAGTTTGAGCAGTACGCCTGGCTGGTCAACGCGGAGACGATGCGGGCCAACTCCAGTGTCACCACGGCGGACAGCAAGTAGCGTTCCCCCGCGGTCCCCAGCGCCCGGCCCCGGTTCCCACCGGCGCCGGGCGCTGGGCGTTTAAGCCGCCCTGCCGGCTCGGGGCGTTCCAGTCGCCAGGCTACTTGGCGGTCGGCACCTTCCGGAGCGCGACGGCGGCAAGCACTGATGCCCCTGCCATGAGCACGAGGGCGATAGTGGCCGTGATGTGGACGCCGGAATCGAATGCCGACCGGGCGGCGGTCATCACGGCCTCCGCCAGCGGTCCCGGCAGGGCCTGTGCCAGTTCCACGGCCCCGGCGAGCGTCTCGCCCGCCTGCGCTGATGCCTCAGCCGGTGCCGCGTCCACGGCGCCGGCCGGAAGCCGGAGATTTCCCTGGTAGGAAGCCGTCAGGATGGAGCCGAGGATGGCCGTGCCCAGCAGGGAACCGATTTCGTAGCCGGTCTCGGAAATCGCGGCCGCCGCCCCGGACTTCTCTGCCGGGGCGGCGCCGAGGATCAGGTCGTTGGAGATGGTCTCCGCGGCGCCGACGCCAAGGCACAGCACCAGCAGGGCAGCCAGCAGCAGCGCCGGGCCGTTGCCGTGATCGCCGAAAGCCACGAGGAAGTAGCCGCCGGCGCTCAGGAGCAACCCGCCGGCGACCACGAAACCGGGGCGGACCTTCTTTACCAGCGGCACCACCAGCAGCCCGGCCAGGACGGTGGCGATAAGCGCGGGGACCATGGCGACGCCGGATTCCGAGGGGGACTGTCCCTCGAGCAACTGCAGGTGCTGGGCAAGGAAGAGGATGAAGCCGTTGAAGGAGAACAGCGCCAGCACGTTCGCGATGATGGCGGTGCTGAAGACCCGGTTGCCAAAAAGGCTGAGATCCAGCAGCGGAGCGGTGCGGTTTCGTTCCGCGGGGTTTCGTTCCGCGGGGCTTCCCGCGGCGGGGCTTCCGGCGGCGGGGCTTCCGGCGGCGGGGCCGCCCGGTACCGTGCCGTGTGCCGCGGCGTCCAGCGGCAGGCTCGCCGCCAGGAGCTGCCGCTGCCGCCGGATGAAGACGTAACCCATCAGCAGTCCAAAGGCGACGGCGGCCAGCGGTTCCAGTGCCAGTCCGTGCGTGGCCAGGATTTTGATGCCGTAGACCACCGGCACCATGACCAGCAGGGACAGGAGGATGCTGGGCACGTCCACCCGGCCCGGGTTCGGGTCCCGGGATTCCGGGATCAGGGCCGGACCCAGGACCAGCAGCGGCAGGATGATCGGCACGGCAACCAGCAGCACCGCGCCCCACCAGAAGTGCTCCACCAGCCAGCCGCCGAAGATCGGGCCCAGGGCGGCACCGCCGGAGAAACCGGCGGCCCAAATGGCCACGGCCAGCCGGCGCCGGTTGGGCTCGGGGAAGATGTTGCGGATCAGGGAAAGGGTGGAGGGCATCAGCATGGCGCCGAAGAACCCCAGCCCCGCACGCCCGGCAATGAGCCATTCCGCGCTGGGGGCAAAGGCCGTGACCGCCGAGACGGCAGCGAAGCCCGTGCTGCCGATGAACAGCAGCCGGCGGCGGCCGATCCTGTCACCGAGGCTGCCCATCGCCACGAGGAGACCGGCGAGGACCAGGGGATAGGCGTCAACAATCCACAGCAGCTCCACGCCGGAGGCGTCGAGGCTGCGCGCGATGGCGGGCAACGCGAAGGTCAGGGCCGTGTTGTCGACGGCCACGAGCAGCACGGGGAACATCAGCAGTGCCAGCGCCAGCCAGTCGCGCCACGGCGCACGCGGCGCCGGGGGCTGTGTCGTTCCGGCGGCGGAGTTGCCGGCGGCGCAGTTGCCGACGGTGCTGCTGCGGGAAAGGGAAGTGTTGCTCATAGACATAACTGTACCGTCTGGACGGTATAGTTATGAAACTGAACGCAAGGACTTGGCCCCGCCACGGGGCATGATTGGAACCATGGCCAGAAAACCCGTCGCCCGCGAAGCCGTCCTTGACGCGTTCGAAGCCCTGCTCATCGAAGAGGGCGAACGTGCCGCGACGCTGGATGCCGTGGCCCGGCTGGCCGGCGTCTCCAAGGGCGGGCTGCTCTACCACTTCCCCAACAAGGAGGCGATGATTTCCGTCCTGCTGGAACGGCTGGACCGGCTGCTCGCCGAGGACCTCGCCGCCATGGCCGCCGCCCCGGAAGGCGCCGCGGCGTTCTTCATCAAGTCCTCCGTCTGGGCGGACACGCCGCTGGACCGGGTCTTCGTGGCCGCCACCCGGCTGGCGGAAGTGGCCCACCAGGAAACCTTGCGCCGGATGGCCGCGGTCCAGGCGAGCTGGCTGGAACTGCTGGCGGCCGACGTCGGCCCCGCCATGGCCAAGCCGGTTCTCTACATGGGCGACGGGCTGTATTTCAACGCCATGCTGGCGCGAGGCCCGGGCGGTCCGCTCCCGGAGGTCGGCCCCGACGTCGAAAGCCTGCTCACCGCCCTTGAGCGGCTCCGCCGCTGACCGGACCAGCCGCCCCGGCCCGCCGAAATCGCCGGACGCGTGCCGGGGTCGCGGGAACGTTACGGCGACACCGCAGCTTTCCCGCGACTCCGCGACCGACGGCGGCCCTGGCGCGTCACTGGTTTGCGGACGCGGGCCGGGCGTAGGACAATAGAGGCTGTGACTGTTGTCACGCCAACTTAATATGCCTTTGATCTGCGGCGGGAGAGTTCTGCAAGTAGGTACAAGCAGGCGCCGTAGGAGCAAACCCTCCCCAGGAATCTCTCAGGCCCATGTACCGCCGCGGCAAGGCAACTCTGGAAAGTAGCAGGCTGTCTTTTGACATGCTGTGCTCACCGACGGTGCAAGCGGAGCCATGCGAGAGCACGGCTGCGCGGAAACTCTCAGGTCCAATACAGAGTGGGGAGGAACCCGAATCAATGTGGCGTACCCTGCGCCGCCTTAGTTATGGAGTTCCTTGTGACTGTTACCTCAGCCTCCACGTCCTTCGTTGACCGGCACATCGGCGCCCGCCGCCAGGCCGACGTCGACGCCATGCTGAAGGCTGTCGGCTACGACACCGTCGATGCGCTCGTGGACACGGCCGTCCCGAAGGACATCCGGCAGGACTCCGCGCTGGCCCTCGGCCAGGCGCTCAGCGAAGTCGAGGTCCTCGCCGAGCTGCGCAAGCTCGCCGCGAAGAACAAAACCGCCGTCCAGATGATCGGACAGGGCTATTACGACACCCTCACCCCGGCCGTCATTCGCCGCAACATCCTCGAAGCCCCGGCCTGGTACACGGCCTACACCCCGTACCAGCCGGAAATCTCGCAGGGCCGGCTCGAGGCACTGCTGAACTTCCAGACCATGGTCCAGGACCTCGTTGGCCTGCCCATCGCCAACGCCTCGCTGCTGGACGAAGCCACCGCCGTCGCTGAGGCCGTGCTGATGATGCGCCGGGCCAATAAGAACAAGTCCGCCCACGACGGCAAGACCGTCCTCGACGCCGACTGCCTGCCGCAGACCATCGCGATCGTCAAGGGCCGCGCCGAGGCGCTCGGCTTCGAGGTTGAGGTCGCCGACCTCTCCAAAGGCCTGCCCGACGGCGTCATCAACGGCGTTGTCCTGCAGCAGCCCGGCGCCTCCGGCCGCGTCCTCGACCACACCGCCGTCATCGCCGACGCCAAGGAACGCGGCGCCCTCGTCACCGTTGCCGCGGACCTCCTGTCGCTGACCCTCATCACCCCGCCCGGCGAGCAGGGCGCCGACATCGCCGTCGGCTCCGCCCAGCGTCTCGGCGTCCCGCTGTTCTTCGGCGGCCCGCACGCCGCCTACATGGCGGTCCAGAAGGGCCTCGAGCGGTCCATGCCCGGCCGCCTGGTCGGCGTCTCCAAGGACAACGCCGGCGTCCCGGCCTACCGCCTGGCGCTGCAGACCCGCGAGCAGCACATCCGCCGCGAGAAGGCCACCTCCAACATCTGCACCGCGCAGGCCCTGCTGGCGATCGTCTCCTCCTTCTACGCCGTGTACCACGGCCCGGACGGCCTGAAGGCAATCGCTGAGACCACCCACGGCCACGCCCGGACCATCGCCGCCTCACTGAAGGCCGCCGGTCTGGACGTGCTGCACACCAGCTTCTTCGACACCGTCACCGTCTCGGTCCCCGGCAAGGCCGCCCAGATCCTCGCCGCCGCCGACGCGAAGGGCATCAACCTGCGCGGCATCGACGCGGACACCGTCGGCATCTCCGCCGATGAAGCCACGACGGCGGCCATCGTCGCCGACGTCGTCGCCGCCTTTGGTGCGACGGTGACCGAGCCTGCCGCAGGCTCGGACACCGCCTTCGCGCTGGATGCCGCCGTCGAGCGCACCTCCGAATACCTGCAGCACCCGGTCTTCAACACGCACCGCTCCGAGACGCAGCTGCTGCGCTACATCCGCCGGCTCTCGGACCGCGATCTGGCCCTGGACCGCACCATGATCCCGCTGGGTTCGTGCACCATGAAGCTGAACGCCACGGCCGAGATGGAAGCCATCTCCTGGCCGGAGTTTGCCTCCATCCACCCCTTCGCCCCGGAATCCCAGACCGCCGGCTGGCGCGAACTGATCGAGGACCTCGAAGCCCAGCTGACCGAGATCACCGGGTACGACCAGGTGTCCATCCAGCCCAACGCCGGGTCGCAGGGCGAGCTCGCCGGGCTGCTGGCCATCCGCGGCTACCACCTCTCCCGAGGCGACGCCCAGCGCACCATCTGCCTGATCCCGGCCTCCGCGCACGGCACCAACGCCGCCTCTGCGGTCCTTGCCGGGATGAAGGTCGTCGTCGTGGCCACCGCCGCCGACGGCACGATCGACCACGCGGACCTGCGGGCCAAGATCGAGCTGCACCAGGACGCGCTGTCCGCGATCATGATCACCTACCCGTCCACCCACGGTGTGTACGACGCCGACGTCCGCGAGGTCTGCGACGCCATCCACGCCGCCGGCGGCCAGGTCTACATCGATGGCGCCAACCTCAACGCCCTCGTCGGACTGGCCCAGCCCGGCATGTTCGGCGGCGACGTCTCGCACCTGAACCTGCACAAGACCTTCTGCATCCCGCACGGCGGCGGCGGCCCCGGCGTCGGCCCGGTCGCAGCCAAGGCCCACCTGGCACCGTTCATGCCGGGCAATGCAGCGGATCCCGCCAACGGCGAAAGCGGCACCCCGATCTCCGCCTCCCGCTACGGCTCGGCCGGTGTGCTGCCGATCTCCTGGGCTTACGTGAAGCTCATGGGCGGCCAGGGCCTCACGGAGGCCACCAAGTCCGCGCTGCTCGCAGCCAACTACATCGCGGCCCGCCTGAACGACTTCTTCCCCGTGCTCTACACCGGCGAAGGCGGACTCGTGGCCCACGAATGCATCCTGGACCTGCGCGAACTCACCGCCAGGACCGGCGTGACCGCCGAGGACGTCGCCAAGCGCCTGATCGACTACGGCTTCCACGCCCCCACCCTGGCGTTCCCGGTGGCCGGAACCCTGATGGTCGAACCCACCGAGTCCGAGGACATCGGCGAGATCGATCGCTTCATCACAGCCATGATCTCCATCCGCGCCGAGGTCGACCAGGTGGCACACGGCGCCTTCACCGTCGAGAACAGCCCGCTGCGGAACTCCCCGCACACCGCTGCCGCCGTCATCAGCAGCGACTGGGACCGCGAGTACGCGCGCGAGCAGGCCGTCTTCCCGGTCCACACGCTCAAGCAGGACAAGTACTTCCCGCCGGTCGGCCGGATCGACGGCGCCGCCGGAGACCGCAACCTGATCTGCTCCTGCCCTCCCCTCGAGGCCTTCGAGGACCACTCCGACGACTCCGCGAACTAAGGACAGCCAACGATGACTGAGAACTACACGGCACTCTACGAAGAGCATAAGAAGCTCGGCGCCTCCTTCACGGACTTCGGCGGGTGGCAGATGCCGCTCAAGTACAGCTCCGAACTGGCCGAACACCACGCCGTCCGCAAGTCCGCGGGCCTCTACGACCTCTCCCACATGGGCGAAGTATGGGTCACCGGCCCGGACGCAGCCGCCTTCCTGGACTACGCCCTGGTCGGCAAGATCTCCGCGATGGCGGTCGGCAAGGCCAAGTACTCGCTGATCTGCAACGAGGACGGCGGCATCATCGACGACCTCATCACCTACCGCCGCGGTGACCAGAAGTTCCTGGTGGTCCCGAACGCGGGCAACGCGAAGGTAGTGGCCGCGGCCATGGCCGAGCGGGCCGGTTCCGGCAAAGAGGGAGGATTCGACGTCACTGTTGAGGACGCCTCCGCTGTGACCTCGCTGATCGCGGTCCAGGGTCCCAAAGCCGAGGAGATCCTGCTGCGCCTTGTTCCGGCCGCGCAGCACGAACTCGTCACGGGACTGAAGTACTACGCCGCCGTTGACGTCCCCTTTATGTTCGGCGGCACCAGCCGGGAACTCCTCCTCGCCCGCACCGGCTACACCGGTGAGGACGGCTTTGAGATCTTCGTCGCGAACGACGACGCCGCCGCCCTCTGGCAGGCGCTCGTGGCCATCGCCGAGGACGGCGAACTGACACCCGCCGGACTCGCGTCCCGCGACTCGCTCCGGCTCGAGGCCGGGATGCCGCTCTACGGCAACGAACTCTCCGTCGACGGCGACCCGTTCACCGCCGGACTGGGCCCGGTCGTGGCACTCTCCAAGGAAGGCGACTTTGTCGGCAAGGCTGCCCTCGCCGCCAAGAAGGAAGCCGGCGCAGGCAACAGTACGGGCCGCAAGCTCGTCGGCCTCAAGGGCCTCGGCCGCCGGGCCGGACGCGGCCACTACCCGGTCCTGAAGGACGGCAACACCGTCGGTGAAGTAACCTCCGGCCAGCCCAGCCCGACCCTGGGCTACCCGGTCGCGATGGCCTACGTCGACGTCGAGTTCAGCGAACCCGGCAGGGCCCTGGACATCGACCTCCGCGGCAAGGCCGAACCGTTCGAAGTCGTCGCCCTGCCGTTCTACAAGCGCCAAAAGTAGACCTTAGATTTAGCACCCACGACCACTCCAAGACTGAGGAAAAAAACACATGGCAAGAGTTGCCCCTGAACTGCAGTACTCCGACGAGCACGAGTGGGTTGCGCGGGACTCCGGCAACGCCGGATCCAACATTGTGTCCATCGGCATCTCGGCGATCGCCACGGACGCCCTCGGCGACATTGTCTACGTGGACCTGCCCGAGGTCGGCGCCACGGTGACGGCGGGGGAGACCTGCGGCGAGGTGGAGTCCACCAAGTCCGTCTCGGACCTGTACGCCCCGGTGACCGGAGAGGTCACCGAAACCAACCCGGCCGTCGTCGAGGACCCCGCGCTGATCAACAGCGACCCCTACGGTGCAGGCTGGCTCTTCAAGGTCGCCGCCGAATCGGACGGCCCGCTGCTCTCCGCCCAGGAGTACGCATCCAAGAACGGCGGCGAACTGTGAGCACGGCCGCAGGCACAGCCACAGCCGCCGGCGCCGCCCTTGAGCAGGTAGTTTCCCCGAGCCTGGACGCGGATTTGTCCGCGCTGGATCCGGAGATCGCCGCGAGGATCGATGCCGAGCTGGCCCGCCAGCGGGACGGCCTGGAAATGATCGCCTCGGAGAACCACACCGCCAGGGCCGTGATGCAGGCGCAGGGGTCGGTGCTGACGAACAAGTACGCCGAGGGCTACCCGGGCAAGCGTTACTACGGCGGCTGCGAGCACGTTGACGTGATCGAACAGCTCGCGATCGACCGGGTCAAGGCCCTGTTCGGCGCCGAATACGCGAACGTCCAGCCGCACTCCGGCGCGCAGGCGAACGCCTCCGTCATGCATGCCCTGATCCGTCCGGGTGACACGATCATGGGCCTGAACCTGGCGCACGGCGGGCACCTCACGCACGGGATGAAGATCAACTTCTCCGGCCGGCTCTACAACGTGGTCCCGTACCAGGTCCGGGAGGATGACCACCGGATCGACATGGCCGAGGTGGAACGCCTCGCCGTCGAGCACAAGCCGCAGCTGATCGTCGCCGGCTGGTCGGCGTACGCCCGGCAGCTGGACTTCGCCGAGTTCCGCCGGATCGCCGATTCGGTGGGCGCTTACCTGATGGTGGACATGGCGCACTTCGCCGGGCTCGTCGCCGCGGGCCTGCACCCGTCCCCGGTGCCGCACGCGCACGTCACGACGTCCACCACGCACAAGACCCTTGCCGGTCCGCGCGGCGGCATCATTCTCTCCAACGACGCCGACATCGCCAAGAAGATCAACTCGGCAGTGTTCCCCGGCCAGCAGGGCGGCCCGCTGGAGCACGTGATCGCGGGCAAGGCCGTGGCGTTCAAGATCGCCGCGTCCCCCGAGTTCAAGGAACGCCAGGAGCGTGTGCTGGCCGGCGCCCGGATCCTCGCCGAGCGCCTGGTCCAGCCGGACGTCACCGCCAAGGGCATCAACGTGATCTCCGGCGGCACCGACGTGCACCTGGTCCTGGTGGACCTGCGCAGCTGCGAGCTCAACGGCCAGGAAGCCGAGGACCGCCTCGCCGCGATCGACATCACCGTCAACCGCAACGCGGTCCCCTTTGACCCGCGCCCGCCGATGGTCACTTCCGGGCTGCGCATCGGCACCCCCGCGCTGGCCACCCGCGGGTTCGGCGAGGCGGCGTTCACCGAAGTCGCGGACATCATCGCGGAGGCACTGATCGCCGATGCCGGCGCCGACCTGTCGGGTCTGCGCTCCCGGGTGGAGGCCCTCGCCGCCGCCCACCCGCTCTACCCCTCGGTTGCCAACCTCAGCTGACCTCTGTCCGGGCCCGTTGGGGCCGGCATCCTCCGCGTGCTCGGTCGCGAAGACGCCCGCTGGGCGGACGTGACGCTCCCTTGGACGCACGCTTCCGGATGCCGGTCCCAAAGGGCCCCGGCTCACCTGCCGCCCCCACGATTATCAAGTTAGGAACCCGGCTATGGCTGTTGGTGTCTTTGATCTTTTTTCCATCGGCATAGGGCCCTCCAGTTCACACACCGTGGGCCCGATGCGGGCTGCCGCCGTGTTCGCAGAGGAGCTCAAATCCCTTGGCAAGCTGGTGGATGCGGCGGCGCTGCGGGTGGACCTCTACGGTTCCCTCGCCGCCACCGGCCACGGCCACGGCACCATGACCGCCATCCTCCTGGGCCTGGAGGGCTTCCACCCCGAGCTGATCCTCCCCGAGGAAGTGGAGGAACGGCTCGCCACGATTGCCGAAACAGGTACGCTGCAGCTGGCCGGCGCCGGCGAAGGGGCGGGTATCCCGCTGCCCTACGGCGTGGAGGATATGGTCCTGCGTCCCCTGACCATCCTCCCGCGGCACACCAACGGCATGACCTTCACGGTGTCCGGTGCCGACGGCGAAGTGCTGCACAGCGCAACGTTCTTCTCCGTGGGAGGCGGCTTCATCGTCCGCGAGGGCGAGGAGGACGCGGCGCTCAAGGAACTCGCCGAGTCCAAGAAGGAACTGCCCCTGCCCTTCCGCACCGCCGCGGAACTGCTGGGCCGCTGCCAGTCCAAGGGCCTCTCGATCGGCGAGATCATGTTCGTCAACGAGCGGGCCTCCCGGACCGAGGCCGAGATCCGCGAAGGCCTCCTGCACATCTACTCCGTGATGGAAAGCTGCGTCGAGGTCAGCCTCAGGCGCGAGGGACTGCTGCCCGGCGGGCTCAAGGTCCGCCGCCGCGCGCCGGACTGGCACGAACGGCTCATGAAGGAAACCCGCGGGCAGGACCCCGACTACCGGGACCCGAAATACTGGCAGGAATGGGTCAACCTGATCGCCCTGGCCGTGAACGAGGAAAACGCCTCGGGCGGCCGCGTGGTCACCGCCCCGACGAACGGCGCCGCCGGCATCATCCCCGCCGTCCTCTACTACGCCCTGCACTTCGCGCCGGGCATGGACAAAGCCACCCAGGCCGACCGGGACGACGTGGTGGTCAAGTTCCTGCTGACCGCCGCCGCGATCGGGGTGCTCTACAAGGAACAGGCCTCGATCTCCGGCGCCGAGGTCGGCTGCCAGGGCGAGGTGGGCTCGGCGTCGTCGATGGCCGCCGCCGGCCTGGCCGAAGTCATGGGCGGCACGCCGCAGCAGGTGGAAAACGCCGCGGAAATCGCGATGGAGCACAACCTCGGCCTGACCTGCGACCCGATCGGCGGGCTCGTGCAGATCCCCTGCATCGAACGGAACGCCATCGCGGCAGCGAAAGCCATCAACGCCGCCAAGATGGCGCTCTGGGGCGACGGCTCGCACCGGGTGTCCCTCGACGAGGTCATCGTGACCATGCGGGAGACCGGCAAGGACATGAGCTCCAAATACAAGGAAACCGCGATGGGCGGCCTCGCCGTGAATGTGGTGGAGTGCTGAGTCAGTTGTACAGCGCAACCCAGAGGTTCAGCGACGAAGCGAACACGATCCAAGCGAGGTAGGGCAGCAACAGAAGTCCGGCCGTCCGGCTGATCGGTCCGAAGCGGAGCGCTGTGACGGCCACGGCCACCGCCAGGGCCACAATGACGCCAAAGGCGATCCACAGGGCCGGTGTGCCGAGCGCCGGGTACAGCCCGAAGAAAACCGGCGTCCACAGCAGGTTCAGCACCAACTGCACGGCGTAGGCGGTGAGGGCGGGCCTGGTCCCCTCCGCCTGCCGGCGCCAGACCAGCCAGGCCGCCACGGCCATCGCGATGTAGAGTGCCGTCCAGACCGGCCCGAACAACCAGTTCGGCGGCGACCACGGTGCCTTGTCCGCGGTGGCATACCAGCCGTTGACGTTGTTGGCGGTGGCCAGTCCGCCCAGTCCCGCGACCAGGGCCGAGGCCGCGAGAAAGGCCAACAATCCCAGCATTTGGGCGCCCAGCGCGAGCTTTCCGGGCGTGCGACCCTGGCTTCCGGATCCTGCGGCCAATGATTGCTGATCAGCGGGCATGCTTCCAGCGTAGCGCGTCCGCTCCGGCCGGGAACATGGGGCCGGGCGGATAGACTTGAAACTGCATGTCCGCATGCCCGCCGACGCTCGTACCGCAATGATTGGATGCCGCACCCTTGCGTGAATTCACCGCCCGCTTCGCCTCTGCCGAAGAGATCGCCAACTGGGACACCCACGTCACCGCGAACCCCAATGGCGGCAATCTCCTGCAATCGGAAGCCTTCGCCGAGGTCAAGCAGCACTTTGGCTGGAAACCCCTTCACCTCGTGTACGAGACGGCCGATTACACGAGCTACAACCTCATTCTGGAGAAGTCCTTCCCGCTCCTGGGCAAGCTCTGGTACCTGATCAAGGGCCCCGATGTGGCATCGGTCGAGGACATCCCCGGCATCGCCGCGGCCAACGCCGAATTCGTCAAGCGCGCCCGGCTGGGCGTCTTCGCCATCAAGGTCGAGCCGGACATTGTCCTCTCCCCGGAAGCCAAGGGAGTGATCGAAGCCGCCGGGCTGGTCAAGACCCACAACCTGCAGCCCAACGACTCCACGGCCCTGCTCGACATCTCCCCGGAACAAAACCAGCTGCTGCGCAATCTGCACTCCCGCGGCCGCAACGCCGTCCGCCGCGCCATCCGCGAGGACGTGGTGGTCCACAACATGGAACCCACCGAGGATAATTTCCGCGCCATGTACGCGCTGATGACCAACACCGTGGAAGCCAAGTCCCAGGTCCGGGTCCGGGAATACGAGTACTACCGGCAGTTCTGGACCAACTTCATCAGCCGCGGCCAGGGCAGGCTGCTCTTCGTCTACGAGGACGGTGTGCCCTCCGTGGGCGCCTTCGTCATCAACTACGGCCGCAAGGGCACCTACAAGGACGGCGGCTCGCTGCAGAAACGCGGCCAGTACGGCGACTCCCACCTGGTGCAGTGGACGGCCATCACCCAGCTCAAGGACCTCGGCTGCACCGAATACGACTTCTGCGGCACACCCCCCAGCGACCAGCTCAAGGACACGTCCAACCCGTTCCATGGGCTGGGCCTGTTCAAGACCAGCTTCAGCAAGACCGTGACCGACTTCGTCGGCTGCTACGACCAGGTGCTGAGCCCGTTGAAGTACAAGGCCTGGATGGCCGCGGGGGAGCGGATCGCCCGCCAGCTTTACACCCGCCGCACGGGCCAACAGTTCTACTAAACCGGCTGCCACGGATATTAAGGACGCCGGAATGACCAAGGAACCCGACGGCCGCCGCAGGCCGCACACCGACGGACTGCCCAGAACCGAGCCGATGTCGGCCACGCAGGTGCGCCAGAACGCCGCGGCCAAACGGATGCTGCGCCGCCTGGTCCAGGGCGAGAACCCGCCGACCGCCCCGATGAGCATCGTGGACCGTCTCGCCGGAAGCCCCTACGCCAACCCGATGATCCAGGTGGGCGGGGTGGATACCTCTGCCCGCAAGACCATCGACTTCGCGCTGCACCTGGCTGAATCCATGTTCCGGTACGGTGCCGGCGCCCTCGAAGTGGAAACCAGCATCATTGCCATCACGGCCGCGCTGGGGCTCAAACATATCGAAGTGGACATCACCAACCAGTCCGTGGCCATCAACTACGCGCCCAAGGACCAGACCCCGATTTCGCTGTTGCGTGTGGTCCGGTCCTGGACCAACAACTACGCCGGGCTCTCCCAGGTTCACCAGCTGGTCACTGAGATTGTGGCCGGCGGGGTGGGCCGCGAAGAGGCAGTGCGCCGGCTGGAGGAGATCACGCGCAGAGCCAAGCCCTTCCCGCGCTGGATGGTCACCGTCGCATTCGGGGTATTCTCCGCCGTCTTCGTCGGTGTGCTCGGCGGCGGCCCCGGCGCCTCCGCGGTGGCGTTCGTCTCCAACCTGCTGGTCAGCCTGCTGGCCCGGCAGCTGGGCCGCTGGCGCACCCCGGACTTCTTCATCACCGCCTCGTGTTCCTTCGTCGTCACTTTCATCGCTCTGCTGCTGTGGCGGTTCGGCGGCCTGGTAGGGATCCAGATCGCCCCCGAGATCGTGGTGGTCGGCGGGATCCTGCTGCTCCTGCCGACCGGGCGCCTGGTGTCCTCGGTCCAGGATGCGATCAACGGCTTCCCGGTCACGGCGGCCGGCCGGTTCCTGTCCACAATGCTGACCTTCGGCGCGCTCGTCGCCGGCATCGCCGTGGGATTTGTGGTGGGGGACATGATCGGGATGGAGACGATCGACGTCACCAAAACATTCCCGCCGGCGTATCCCCTGTGGGTAGTGGTCATCCTGATCGCCATCGCGGTGCTGATGATTGGCATCACCGAACAAACCAGCTGGCCCCTGCTGGTGCCGACCGCGGCCGTGGGCGTGGTGGGGTATCTGGTCCTGATCGGGGGAGACGCCGCAGGGATCGGGCCGCGCTTTTCACCCGCCCTGGCCGCTGTCGTGATCGGGCTCCTGGCCCGGGTGGTGGCGCTTCGGATGGGTGCCCCACAGCTGGTGGTGGCGGTTCCGGCCGCGCTGATCCTGCTGCCCGGACTCACTATATTCCGGTCCATGTATGTATTGACCATTGAGGAATCGGAGATCCTGCTGGGAGCCGGGGGCATGCTCAACGCCGGCGCCATCGTGATGGGGGTCGCGGCCGGCATCGTGCTCGGTGACACGCTCGCCCGGCCCCTGACGCGCGGCCTGGCGAGCAACGAGCGACGACGGGCACGCCGCCGCTAGGTCTCTTTTGCACTCTGCGCCGCCGGGTTTCCCTACCTTCGCCGGGTCTCAACGGCGTGGCGGGCCGCCGGGCCGGCGAGCCCCGGCGTCGTGATGGCAAAGCTGGGGAAACTCCGCAGTACCCCGCTGGATTTTGCTGTCAGACCTTCCCGATGGGCAGCTTTTTCTCGGCCTGGAAGTCGTCCTCCACCCGGCCCATTGCCCAGTAGCCGGAGAGCGAAACCTGGGTGCGCTCCAGCCCGCGCTGCGCGTAGAGCACCTCCCGCAGGCTCTTCATGTAACCTCGCTCACCGTGCGCAAACACCTGCACCCGGCCTTCCGGCCACGTGGCGTCGCGCACCGCGCTGACCAGCAGTCCACTGGCCCCGGCCGCCACGCCCCCGCGCAGGAGCCAGCGCAGCTCCACACCGGCCGGCGCGGCGATGGCCTGGATGTCGGCGTCGCCCTCCACCTCAAGGAAAGCGAGGCCGCGGGCATCCTCCGGCAGCGATTCGATCGCGGCACCGATGGCCGGCAGGGCGGACTCGTCGCCCGCGAACAGGTACCAGTCCGCGGTCGGGTCCGGGTTGTAGCCGCCGCCCGGGCCGGTGAAGGTCAGTGCGTCGCCGGGGCGGGCGGACGCGGCCCAGGGCCCCGCGAGGCCTTCATCGCCGTGGATCACGAAGTCGATAGCCAGTTCACCGGCCGCCTCGTCGACCCAGCGGACGGTGTAGGTCCGGGTGTGCGGCCACTGATCGCGCGGCATGGACTCCCGGATTTCCCAGAGGTCCAGCGGTTCCGGGTAGTCGATCCCGGGCTGCGGGAAGACGAGCTTGACGTAGCGGTCCACGAAGGAGTTGTTCACGTACCCGGCGAAGCCCGGCCCGCCGGCAATGATCCGGACCATGTGCGGCGAGAGCTGCTCGCGGCGCAGGACCGTGAGGTTGGTCTGCGGACGGGATTTCCGGGTGGCCGAAGTGGCTGCGGGGACTGAGGTCATGAAGCCAAGCCTAGCCAACAACCGCCAACAACCCTGGGCGGAACCCTGACTGTGAAGCCTGCTAGGGCAGGGGCGGGAGTTCCCAGTCCACCGTGCCGCCGCCTTGCTCCCGGAGCAAAGTATTGGCGTGGCTGAACGGCCGGGAGCCGAAAAATCCCCGCGAGGCCGAGAGCGGACTCGGGTGGGCGCTGGAGATCACCGGTGTGGAACCCAGCAATGGAAGGACGGTCCCGGCGTCGCGGCCCCAGAGGATCGCCACAAGCGGCGCGGGGGAGCCGTCGGCGGTGACGCGGTCCGCCACGGCGCTGATCGCTGCCGCCGTGATGGCTTCCCACCCTTTGTTCCGGTGCGATCCGGCCTCCCCGGCCCGGACGCTGAGAACCCTGTTCAGCAGCAGCACACCCTGCTCCGCCCAGCCGCGGAGATCGCCGTGGACCCGCGGCGGCAGCCCCAGATCCGCCTCGAGTTCCTTATAGATATTGGCCAGGCTGCGCGGGATGGGCCGGGTGGCGCCGTCCACGGCAAAGGACAGCCCGACGGCATGGCCGGGCGTCGGATACGGGTCCTGGCCCACGATCAGTACCCGGACGTCCGCCAACGGCTGCCCGAACGCCCGCAGTACGTTCGACGGCGGCGGGAGGACCTCGTGGCCCTCGGCGACTTCCCGGCCCAGGAAAGCCAGGACATCGCGCAGTTTCCCCTCCACCGGCGCCAGCGCCTCGGCCCAGTCGGCGGCCACAAGCTCCCTCAACGGCCGGCGGGCGAGCTCAGCGAAGCCGGCGGACTGGGTCACTGCGGGCTCCAGCTCGAACAGGGCGTCGGAATCAAGGGAGTCGGAGGTAGGCACGGGGCCTATTCTCGCAGGGAGGCAAATGACAACACTGTTATTCGCCCGTAACATGGGTGAAGACTTTCACCGGATCCAGTCAGGGAGTGTGTCGTGGCCGAACAAGCGCAAGAGCACCTTGCCACGGCGGCATCTGTTGCCGCCGGGATCAGCCCCGAGTCGCCGCTGAGCAGCCGGGACCAGCAGATGCTGGCGCTGGAACGGCAGTGGTGGAAATACGCCGGCGCCAAGGAACAAGCCATCCGGGAGCTCTTCGACCTCTCCGCCACGCACTACTACCAAATCCTGAATGCCCTCATCGACACCGAGGATGCGCTGGCCCACGATCCCATGCTGGTGAAGAGATTGCGTAGACTACGTACGTCACGCCAACGTGCGCGCACTGCTCGCCGCTTGGGCTCAGACGCGTAAAGCACAGCCGGAGGCGCGGATTCCTGCGCGGACGCCGGCGTGGGCACATCGTCAGAAATCAGCAAGGACGTCGTTTTTACCATGACCAAATACGCTCGGGATGAATTTGATCGGGTCCCGGAGACCTCCACACGCCAGGGTGTCCACCGGGCAGTCGCCGAATCCCGCCGTGGCCGCCGACTGGGGTCCATCCTGGCCGTCGGAGCCGCCGCACTGGCCGTGGGCCTCGTGGCCTTCCTGCTTCTGCCGAAGCTTGGATTCTCATCCGCCGGAGAAACGATGGCTGTTTCGGCCGAGCAGGGCGGCGGCAGCGCCGCCGCGTCGCCCGCCCCCACGGCCTCCACCCAGGCCCCGTCCAGCCCCGAGCCCTCCACCCCGCCGCCGTCGAGCGCGGCGCCCGTCAGCCCGCAGGCCGCCGCGACGCCCTCCGCGTCCGCCACCCCCTCCGCGGCCGCCGTCGTCGACAAGACCCAGCCGGTAGCGGTGTTCAACGGCACCACCACCGCTGGGCTGGCGAACCGCGTAGGCGGAACCGTCTCCACCGCTGGCTGGACCATCGGCACGCTGGGGAACTGGGGCGGTGTGCCCCAGCAGCGCTCGGTCATCTTCTACAGCGGAGCCGCGCAGAAGGTCAACGCCGAAGCCCTTGGCAAACTCCTCGGCATCCCGACCGTTGTGGACTCGGCCGAATTCCAGCTCCCGCTCGTGGTGGTCCTGGCGCCCGGTTTCCAGTAGCCCGATCCGGTTACGCCTGAATAACTATTGGCCTCCTGAACCGCCGCCGCCCTGCGCTCCGGCCTGAGGCTGTGGGTACAGTATTTGCGGACTGCGTTTGCAGTCTGGTTTTGCATTCTGCGTGTGCATTCTGCTTACTGCAATCCGCGGACCACATTGTGGTGGGCCGCCCGCCAGCCGACTGAAAGTGTGGACACCATGGCATTGGGAACCGTCAAATGGTTCAACGCCGAGAAGGGCTACGGATTCATCACCGTGGACAGCTCCGGGGCCGATGTCTTCGTGCACTGGTCTGCCATTGCGGGGGAGGGCTACCGTGCCCTGGACGAGGGGCAGCGCGTGGAACTCGAAGTCGGCGAGGGCGAAAAAGGCCCGCAGGCCGAAAGCGTCCGGCCCGTCCAGTGACCTTCGACGCCGCAGCGCACGCGCCGCACGCGCCGCAGGACCCAGCCGACCGGGCCGTTCTCCGCCGGGCCACCGGCAGGACTCTCCGGCGCCGGGCTGCGGCACTGCGGACCGGCCGCGCCGTGGTCCTGGCCGCGACGGCCGCCCTGACCCTGACAGCATGCCTGGGTCCGACCGGCGGCGCCCGCGTGGCGCAGGCGGACGCGAGCGGCGACGGCACCCTGCGGATCGGGCTGATCCTCGACAACACCGGACCGCAGAGTTTCCTCAACGCCCCCCAGCTGGCTGCCGCAAAGCTTGCCGTCAAGGAAATCAACGCCGCGGGCGGCCACAAGGGCAAACCGGTGGAACTGCTCCCGGAAACCATCAGCGCGGACACCGCCGCGCAGGCCAAGGCGCTGGTTGCGGCCAAAGCCGACGTCGTCATCGGTCCGACGGACTCAAGCCGGGCGCCTGCCGCCATCGATGTCCTCTCCAACGCCAAGACCGCCATCATTTCCCCCGCCAATGCCGCCAGAGGGCTCACCAGCTATCAGAGCAACGGCTACTATTTCCGGACCTCTGCAGCCGACGTCGCGCAGGCACCCTTGCTGGTCAAACTGGCCAAGGACAGCGGTGCCGCCACCCTCGCCGTGGTGTACGAGGAGGGCAGCTACGGCAAGTACGTGTCCACCGCCGTCGCCGCCGCCGCCCGGCAGTCCGGCCTCGGGTCCGTCGCCGTAGCCGGGTTCGCCCCCGGCCAGGCGCAGCAGGCGGCGGCTGCCGTGAAGGCGGCGGCTCCCGACGCCGTCGTGCTGGTCTCGCGGGCAGGGGCGCAGGGCGCTATCGCCGAACTGAACAACGCCGGCGTTGCCGGCAAGAAACTCATCCTCAGCGACGGGGCGGTCAACCAGTACGGTCCAGGCCTTGGATCCAGTGCCCTCGACGGTGCCCGGGGGATCCTGCCTGGGACCTTTGCCTCCGCGCACTTCCAAGCCGAACTGGTTTCCGTGGATCCGGGGCTCTCGGACATGACGTTTGCCGCCGAGACCTACGACGCCGTGAACCTCGCAGCCATTGCGGCCGCTGTTGAGCAGGACGACGCCGGAGCCTCCATCGCGGCCGGCCTGATCGGCGTCTCGGGCGGCAGGGTCCAGGCGCCGGGCGGCGCCGGGCCGTCCGGTGAAGCCACGGTCTGCAAGAGCTACCAGGAGTGCCTCGACGTTCTCCGGGACGGCAAAAAACCCGATTATGACGGTGAATCCGGTCGGATCGGTTTCGATGCCAACGGCGACGTCAGCTCGGCGAACTACGTCCTCTACACCTACGGTGCGGACAACACGGCAACCATGAGCGGCAGCGAGACAGCCAGCAGCAACGGGAGTTAATCGCCCGTAGCGTATTGCGTCGCGCCGCAGTGCCGCCAGCGGGCCGATGCAGGGCATTCCGGTGCACCCACTGCTTGCACTCTCCCCGGGGGAGTGCTAATTATTGAGTTAGCACTCCCGCGTATTGACTGCTAAAACAACGCCCGGTTCGCCCGGCCGCGAAGTTGAAGCAGGCGAGCCAGGAGCGAAAGAAACACCTGGCTGGGGTGAGATCCCTGGCCCGGCGGCATACAGAGGCCGCGGGGCAAGGATCGTCCGTCGCGGGCACCGCAGCAAAGGTTCATTCTTAACGACTGTCCCGAAAGGACTACTGCCGTTATGGCCAAGATCATTGCATTTGATGAAGAGGCACGCCGCGGTCTTGAGCGGGGCCTGAATATCCTCGCCGACGCCGTCAAGGTCACCCTCGGCCCGCGTGGACGCAACGTCGTCCTCGAAAAGAAGTGGGGCGCCCCCACGATCACCAACGATGGTGTTTCCATCGCCAAGGAGATCGAGCTGGACGACCCTTACGAGAAGATCGGCGCCGAGCTGGTCAAGGAAGTTGCCAAGAAGACGGATGACGTCGCTGGCGACGGAACCACCACGGCCACCGTGCTGGCTCAGGCCCTGGTCAAGGAAGGCCTGCGCAACGTCGCGGCCGGCGCTGATCCCCTGTCCCTCAAGCGCGGCATCGAAAAGGCTGTCGAAGCCGTCACCCGCGAGCTCCTGGCCTCTGCCAAGGAAATCGAAACCAAGGAAGAGATTGCCGCCACCGCGTCCATCTCTGCCGGTGACAACGAGATTGGCGCCCTGATTGCCGAAGCCCTGGATAAGGTCGGCAAGGAAGGCGTCATCACCGTCGAGGAGTCGAACACGTTCGGCCTCGAGCTGGAGCTCACCGAAGGCATGCGCTTCGACAAGGGCTACATCTCCGCTTACTTCGTGACCGACGCTGAGCGCCAGGAAACGGTCCTCGAGGATCCGTACATCCTGATCGTCAACTCGAAGATCTCCAACGTCAAGGAACTGGTTGCTGTCCTCGAAAAGGTCATGCAGTCCTCCAAGCCGCTGCTGATCATTGCCGAAGACATCGAGGGCGAGGCCCTGGCCACCCTGATCGTCAACAAGATCCGTGGCACCTTCAAGTCCGTCGCCGTCAAGGCTCCGGGCTTCGGCGACCGCCGCAAGGCGCAGCTCGCCGATATCGCCATCCTCACCGGTGGCCAGGTCATCTCCGAGGAAGTCGGCCTCAAGCTTGAGACCGCCGGACTCGAACTCCTCGGCCGCGCCCGCAAGGTCGTTGTGACCAAGGACGAGACCACCATCGTCGAGGGTGCAGGCGACGCTGACCAGATCGCCGGCCGCGTTTCCCAGATCCGCGCCGAGATCGAGAACTCCGATTCGGATTACGACCGCGAGAAGCTGCAGGAACGCCTGGCCAAGCTGGCCGGCGGCGTTGCAGTCATCAAGGCCGGTGCCGCAACCGAGGTCGAGCTCAAGGAACGCAAGCACCGCATTGAGGACGCTGTCCGCAACGCGAAGGCTGCTGTCGAAGAGGGCATCGTCGCCGGCGGTGGCGTTGCCCTGATCCAGGCAGGCGCCAAGGCATTCGCCAACCTGCAGCTCGAAGGCGACGAGGCAACCGGTGCGAACATCGTCCGCGTTGCCATCGACGCACCGCTGAAGCAGATCGCCTTCAACGCAGGCCTTGAGCCCGGCGTTGTCGTCGACAAGGTCCGCGGCCTGCCTGCAGGCCACGGCCTGAACGCAGCAACCGGCGAGTACGTCGACCTGCTGGCTGCCGGCATCAACGACCCGGTCAAGGTCACCCGCTCTGCCCTGCAGAACGCGGCTTCCATCGCCGGCCTGTTCCTCACCACCGAGGCTGTTGTGGCCGACAAGCCGGAGAAGAACTCCCCGGCCATGGGTGGCGGCGACGATATGGGCGGTATGGGAGGCATGGGCGGTTTCTAACCACCCGGCTTCCGGCGCTGACCAGTTCAGCGCTGAACGTCCAGTTCAACGACGGCGGTCCCTCCTTCGGGTGGGGCCGCCGTCGGCGTTGAAGGCCCGGCCGGTCTGGCAGGATAGTGCAGTGACGATTACAGCAGCGGCCGACGGTTCGGCTTTAGGAAATCCCGGCCCGGCCGGATGGGCCTGGTACGTGAACGACGACTGCTGGCGGGCGGGGGGATGGCCGCACGGCACCAACAACATGGGCGAGCTTATGGCCGTGTTGGATCTGTTCCGCTCGACCGCGCACCTGCCGGGCGAAGACCTGCACATCCTCTGCGACAGCCAGTACGTCATCAATTCCGTCACCAAATGGATGCCGGGCTGGAAACGCAAGGGCTGGCGCAAGTCCGACGGCAAGCCCGTTATGAACGTCGAACTGCTCAAGGAGATCGACCAGGCTCTGGTCGGCCGCAAGTACAAATTCGAATGGGTGCGCGGCCATGCCGGGCATGACCTCAACGAGGCGGCGGATGACCGTGCCAGGGCCGCGGCGACGGCCTACCAGCAGGGCGTCGCCGTACGCCAGGGTCCCGGCTTCGGCGCCGCCGCCGAGGCGCAAGTTCCCTCAGCACAGGCCGCTCCCGTAGCCCCCCAGGCCGCGCGGGCCGTGCAGGCTGCGCCGGCGCTGACCGGCCAGCGGCAGCTGTTCGGCGAACCGTCGCTCTTCGACGAACCCGACCTCTTCAGCGAGCTCGACGAGGACACCACCCCGGCCCCCGGCACCGACGCGAGCCCGGAAGCCATCGTGGAGGCGCTGGAGCGCGAACTCCTCCGGCCGGAAACACGCGCGGACCTCGGCCGAACCGGGGTGCTGCTGCACCCGGATTTCACCGAAATCGGCAGCTCGGGCCGGATCTGGACCCGGGACGCCATGATGATGACCCTCGAAGAGCACCCGGGAGGCCCCGCCGAGCTGGAGCTGCTGGGCGCGGACCGGCTGGGCGAGCAAACCGTCCTCCTGACCTATCGCAGCCACGCCCGGTCAGGGACCGCCCTGCGCAGCTCCCTGTGGGTCCACGACGGCGCTCAGTGGAGGCTCCGCTTCCACCAGGGCACCCCCGAAGCCTGAGCCCTTCTCCGGCGTCAGGGTGGCCGCTCAGCTGAAGCGCTGGGTATTGTGCAGTTCAGCCTGGGCGTAGCTCGCGGCCGCGGAGTTCAGCGCCAGGTTGATCGAGGCCAGCGATGCTTCGACTTTTCCCTGGGTCAGGGTCCATTCGGCCACGAGAGCCTGGAAGTTGGTGGCCGCCGAGCCGCGCCACGTGGCCTGCAACTCATCGAGGCCGCGTTTCATGGCCTGGACGTCAGCGCTGATCCGGTCGACCGTGGCTTTGACGTTTGCCGACTTGAGCTGGAGGAGTTCCGTGTCGACGGAGATGATGCTCATGGGATGCCCTCTCTGCAGTGCCTGACCGGAACCTCCGGACGCTTCGAGCCTAGACAGGCCGGAGGGATGCCGGGCCCGTGCGGTCCAGGTATGTGGAAAAACTGCAGGGATCGCGGCCAGGCTACTTCGCGGCGGCGTCGACGGAACCGTCACCGGGACCGTCGTTCGAACCGGAGTCCTCCGCGGCCTCGTCCAGGAATGGCAGGCTGACCACCAGGGTGGCTCCGCCGCCGTCGGTCTTCGCGACCCGGACCGTGCCGGCGTGCGAGCCGACGATGGCCGCGACGATCGCCAGTCCCAGCCCGCTGCCCCCGGTTTCCCGCGTGCGTGAGGTGTCCGCGCGGTAGAACCGCTCGAAGATCCGCGCGGCTTC
The DNA here is from genome assembly GCF_040547025.1 of Arthrobacter sp. UYEF36. Classification (NCBI taxonomy): domain Bacteria; kingdom Bacillati; phylum Actinomycetota; class Actinomycetes; order Micrococcales; family Micrococcaceae; genus Arthrobacter; species Arthrobacter sp. UYEF36. Next base: position 224,078 of record NZ_JBEPOX010000005.1, on the reverse strand, counting down.
CTCGTCCGGGACGCCGGGGCCGTGGTCGCGGACCTCGATGACGGACTGCCGGGTGCCGTCCCCGCCGGTCCGGACGCCGACGGCGAGTTCAATGGGTGTGCCCTCGGGCGTGTAACGCAGGGCGTTGCCCATGAGATTCCCCACCACCTGCCGCAGCTTGGCCTCGTCGCCCAGCACCGGCGCCGGCCCGGGGGGACCGCCGTCGAGCCCGGCCAGGGTGATGACGCGCCCGCGGTCGCTCGCCTGGGTGTCCACCACGGCGTCGTTGGCAACCAGCAGCAGATCGGCGGGCTTCTGTTGCAGCGGCCGCTGCTCATCGATCCTGGCCAGCAGCAGCAGGTCCTCCACCATGGTTCCCATCCGCTTGGCTTCGCTTTCGATCCGCCCCATCGCGGTCCCCACGTCCTCCGGGGTGGACAAGGCGCCGTGCCGGTAGAGCTCGGAGAAACCGCGGATCGTCACGAGCGGGGTGCGCAGTTCATGGGAGGCGTCCGCGGCGAAGCGGCGCATCCGCTCCTCGGATGCCATCCGGGCGGCAAAGGCCGTCTCGATATGGGCGAGCATGGCGTTGAGGGAGCTGCCCAGCCGGCCCACCTCGGTATTGGGGTTTTCGATCTCGACGCGGCGGGAGAGGTCGCCGGCCGCGATCGCTGCGGCAGTCTTTTCGACGCGGGCCAGCGGCCGGAAGGACCGGGAAATGCTCCAGGTGGCGATAAAGAAGGCCAGGACCAAAGTCAGCAGCCCGACACCGACGACCACCAGGACGGCGTGTTCCATCACGGAATCGACCGGCCACAGCGGGAGCCCGATGACCACCACGGAGCTGCGCTGGTTGCTGTCGACGACGTTGAGCGCGACCACCCGCCAGTTGCGTCCGTCCGTGCCGCGGACCTGGAACGGGGTCTGCTGGAGGTCCGTGACGTCGGCGGGGCTGATGCTGGCGATGTCCGGGTGGAGTTCCTTGCTGCCCCCGAACGGGAACGGGGGCTGTCCCGGCGTGAAGAGCATCAGCGAGTAGTCGGTGGGGATGCTCTGGTTCTGGTCCTGCAGCTGGCTGAAGGACTGCTGCTGGCGCACCGAGGCGACCGCGGCCCGGAGCTTGTCATCGACCTGCCCCTGCAGATAGCTGTGCAGCAGGGTCAGCGTGCCTGCGCCGGTGACGGTCAGGGCCACCAGCATCAGCGCGGTCATAATGGCGACAAGCTGAGACCGCAGCGACGCCGACTTCCAACGGTGCAGCAACAAGGTCAGCGCTTCTCGGCCGTCCGCAGGACGTAGCCGACGCCCCGTTTGGTCTGGATCAGGGCCGGGGCGTCCGGATCAATGTCCACCTTGCGGCGCAGGTAGGAGATGTAGGACTCCACGATCGAGGCGTCCCCGTTGAAGTCGTATTCCCACACGTGGTCCAGAATCTGGGCCTTGGACAGAACGCGGTTGGGGTTCAGCATGAGGTAGCGCAGGAGCTTGAATTCGGTGGGGGACAGCTCGATCACCGTGCCGCCGCGGCGGACCTCGTGGGCGTCGTCGTCGAGCTCCAGGTCATCAACGCGGATCACCGCATCGTCGTCCTGCAGCGGCTGTGTGCGGCGCAGCACGGCACGGATGCGTGCCACCACCTCGTCGAGGCTGAAAGGCTTGGTGACATAGTCGTCGCCGCCCACGGTCAGGCCCATGACCTTGTCCTCGGTGTCATCCTTGGCGGTCAGGAAGAGAACGGGGAAGTGCTTGCCCGCAGCGCGCAGCCGGCGGGTGACGGTGAAGCCGTCCATATCCGGCAGCATGACGTCCAGGACGGCCAGGTCGGGGGAATGCAGATCGGCCGCCGCCAGGGCTTCGCGCCCGTTGGAGGCCGAGACGACCTCAAAGCCGGCGAAGCGCAGGGACGTGGACAGCAGCTCGCGGATGTTCGGTTCATCATCGACGACGAGCAGCTTGGCTTCGGGACCGTTCTTTTTCATGGTTCCCATGATCCTCCCAGATTCTGGGAGTTTTCTGTACGGCAGATGTGTGTTCAGTGGGACCGGCCCGCCCACGGGACCGCCCGAACGCCGGGCGGTTCGCGCAAAGTGGTTCCTTCGAAGGCATTCCCCTGCGCCGACCTCGACATTAGAGTGGCCGTATCGATTCACTCCGCCGCGGCGGCATGAGCGCGGGTACCCAATGAAGAGGACACAAAGTGACAACTGAGACCAACGCAGTGGACAGTTCAGGCCCCGCTGACCGGAGCATCCGGGACTGGGCGGATCTTGCCGAAGAGATGTGGTCCTACCTGACCGGCAAAGGCGCCGCGATCAATTACAACTTCATCGATATGACCATCGAGGTTCCCCGCGACATCGGCCCGGACGCGCCGCGCGCCACCTGGAAGCTGAACGGGAGCCTCCGCGTGACCACCAGCGACAAGGACGCCGTGGGTTCCGACGAGAACAGGGCCTGACCATGGCCCCGCGGTTCCGGGCCGACGTCAACCTGGACTTTTCCCTCCAGGAGGCCTCCGGCGAGGAGACCCGCGGATCGGTGAAGGCGTCCGGGAGTGAAGTGGTTGTTGCGCTGGACCGCATCGACGCCCTGCAGTCCCAGCGGATGCCGTCCCTGGGGGACCTCAGGCCCCTGGCCAAGACGCTGTCGGACCAGGGGCTGACCGTCGTTGTGGACGGACCGGACGGGAGGATCATCAGCCTAGGCGCCGTCGAGGCTCCGGCCTCGCAGCGGGTGATTACCAAGTCTCCGCACATCAAGCTGGGAAAGCTGGGAGCGCTGGCGCCCATGCTGAAACGGGGCCGGCGTTCTCCGGCCCGGGGGATTTCCCTGCTGCCGCCCGGGACCCTGTTGCCTTTGCTGCCAACGGTGATGCGCAGGATTCCCCGGCGCATCACGACGACCCACTACACGCGGGGCGGCGGACGTCCGCGGTTGATTTTCGTTCAGGACTCGAAGTCCTGGAACGGACAGATCCCGCGAGAGTTCAGCCTCACTGCGGAACGGGTGAGCATCGGCAGTGATGAATCCGTCGACCTCCAGCTTCCGGGACTGGACGGAGTGCACGCGGAAATAGTCCATAACGACCGGGATGAATACGTTCTGGTCCGGCACGGCAAAGTCACCGGCAGCTTCGGTCCGGGGTCGACGTCGGTGCTGCGCACAGGCTCCCGCCTCCAGATGGGCCAGTGGTGCCTGGCGTTCTTCCGGGAAGAATTTGCCGACCACGGACGCCCCTTCGGCGGCCGCAGCGGCGGAGAATTCGCCTACCAGCGTCCGCAGCGCGACCCGCGTACCGGAGCGTTGGAACAGGACGGGTCGACGTACATCCGCTAGTCCGCGGCTCGGACTGCCCGGGAGGGGTGCGCCGGATCAGTCGGTGGGCGCGCTGGTGCCCACGTCCCGGGCATCCATGATCCGGTAGGCGTAGCCCTGCTCGGCCAGGAAGCGCTGGCGCTTGGCTGCGAAGTCCTGGTCCAGCGTGTCTCTGGCCACGAGGGAGTAGAAGCGGGCGGCGCGGCCGTCCTTCTTGGGACGCAGCAGCCGGCCAAGACGCTGGGCTTCTTCCTGCCGGGAGCCGAACGAACCGGACACCTGGATCGCGACCGAGGCTTCGGGCAGGTCGATGGAGAAATTGGCGACCTTGGACACCACGAGGGTCTGCTCCTCGCCGGCGCGGAAGGCATCAAAGAGCCTCTGGCGTTCCTTGACCGGGGTGTCTCCCTTGATCACGGGCGCGTTCAGGCGCTCGCCGATCTCGTCCAGCTGGTCGATGTACTGGCCGATCACCAGCAGCTGCTCGCCGGCGTGCTGGGCCACGAGCTGTTCCACCACCAGGGTCTTGGACTCGGATGTGGCGCACAGCCGGTACTTGTCCGCGTCCTCGGCCATCGCATAGGCCACGCGTTCGTCGCGGGGCAGGTCGATCCGGACCTCGACGCAGTCGGCCGGTGCGATGTAGCCCTGCGCCTCAATGTCCTTCCACGGCGCGTCGTAGCGCTTCGGGCCGATCAGGCTGAACACCTCGCCCTCGCGGCCGTCCTCGCGGACCAGCGTGGCGGTGAGGCCGAGCCGGCGGCGTGCCTGCAGGTCCGCTGTCATCCGGAAGATCGGGGCGGGCAGCAAGTGGACCTCGTCGTAGATGATGAGTCCCCAGTCGTTGCCGTCCACCAGCTCCAGGTGAGGGTATAGCCCGCCCCGTTTCGTTGTCAGGACCTGGTACGTGGCGATGGTCACCGGCCGGACTTCCTTGACGGAGCCGGAGTATTCGCCGATTTCCTCCTCGGTGAGGGACGTCCGCTTGAGCAGCTCGTCCTTCCACTGCCGGGCGGACACGGTGTTGGTGACCAGGATCAGCGTGGTGGTGGAGCTGGTGGCCATTGCGGCGGCACCCACCAGTGTTTTGCCGGCCCCGCAGGGGAGCACGACGACGCCGCTGCCGCCGGCCCAGAAGTTCTCCATCGCCAGCTGCTGGTAAGGACGAAGCTTCCAGCCGGACTCGTTGAGCAGGATGGGGTGCGGCGTGCCGTCAACGTAGCCGGCCAGGTCCTCGGCCGGCCAACCGATCTTGAGCAGCAGCTGCTTGAGCTGCCCGCGCTGGGAGGAGTGCACCACCACGGTCTCGCCGTCGATCCTCGGACCCAGCAGCGGGGCGATCTTCTTGGCGCGGCTGACTTCCTCCAGCACCGGATAATCCGAGGTGCGCATGACGAGGCCGTGCTGGGGGTCCTTTTCGAGCCGCAGCCGGCCGTACCGGGACATGGTCTCTTCCACATCGATCAGCAGGGAATGCGGCACCGGGAAGCGGGAATACTTCAGCAGCGTGTCCAGCACCTTCTCGGCGTCAAGGCCGGCAGCCCGCGCGTTCCAGAGGCCCAGTGGCGTGAGCCGGTAACTGTGGATGTGTTCGGGGGCGCGTTCGAGCTCGGCGAACGCGGCGATGGCGTGGCGTGCTTCGGTGGCGAGTTCGTGGTCCACCTCGAGCAGGATGGTCTTATCACTCTGGACGATCAGCGGTCCATCGTTCACTGGAGCAATTCCTCTGCGGCTTCGACGTCAATAATCCGGTGGATGGACAGTACGCGTTCGGTCTCCTTGTCCGGGTCGAAGACCCGGACCCGTCCGCCGTTCACAGCTACCGGAACAACCGTTTCCCGCACGGCATTCCCCATGCCGTCGACGACGTTCATCACCACGCGCTGTTTGAGCCGGATCGCCTTCTGCAGGGTTTCCAGCCCCAGCTGGGTCGCTTCTTCGCTGCCGGGGGCCGCGGCGTGGTGCCCTGAGCCGCCGCCGGCGGTCCGCTCGCTGCGCAGCACCGCCAGTTGGGCGTCGACGTCGGCTTCCGGAGGGGCGGTGCGCGGGGCGCTGTACACCGGCCGGACGCTGCCGGGCACCGCGGTGGTGCGGCGCAGCCGGAGGCCGCCGGCCTCGGACTCGTCTACCGCCGGGGTCAGCCCCAGGCCCCGGAGCAGCTGCGCTGTTTCCCGCGGCGCGGCGTGCGAGACCAGCACGGTGGGGGCGATCCGGACCAAGCCGAGGCCGGCGGCGCCCGGAGTGTTGAGCAGCTCCAGGAGTGCGGTTTCATCGTCGCTCTGGATGAAGCTCGCGGCGGACCCCACCCGCAGCCTGGCATGGCGGGCGGCGGTGTCTTCGATCAGGTACTTCAGCGGCTGCGGGATCGCCGTGGCCGAGTGCAGGCCCAGGAAGTCCAGCATGGCCTGGGCATCCTGGCCGGCGTCGAGCGCGCGCCGGACGGAGGAGACCGAGAAGCGGTAGATCGTGGCGGGCCCCTGGCCCTCGGCATCGGCCATAGTGAGGAGCTTCTCGGTCAGGTCCGGCGCGAGGTAGCCGGGCGCCACCGCCGTCAGGTCGGCCTGGAGCAGGACATGGTTCAGGGCGGCCGGCAGGTGTTCGCCCAGGATTCCCATCGCCTCGTCGGGTTGTTCGGCGGCGATGGCCGCCCCGATCTGGCTGAGCGCGCCGGAGCCGATGAGGCCGAGCAGTTCGGCTTCGGCCAGGACACCGCGGATCAGCGAGCTGAAACGCCGTGCCATCCGGGGCTGGGTCCAGTCGGCGCGTTCCAGCACCGCCGCCGCGTCCAGGACCGGGGCCTGACCATCCTGCGCCGCGGCCTCCCCGGTCAGTTCAGCCAGGATTTCCAGGATCCGTTTCCGGACCACCGGGGCGTCCGGGCGCTGCGCTTCGGCCGAGAGCGCGTTGATGGTGCCGCCGGCCGCGCCGCGGTGGGGTGCCGGGACCCCGGCCTGGCCGGTGACGGGCTGACCCACGAGGGACGGCGCCCGCTCGCTGGCGAGCCAGGCATTGACCAGCCAGAGCCACTGCTCCTGGCGCGGAAGCGTCAGCCACTCCAGCTGTTGCGGCTGGACCCAGGCGGAACTGTCCACGTCCAGGCGGATGAGGCCGGACAGGGCACACAACTCGGCCAGCACCCCGGCGTCGTGCATCTCGATCCGCAGCCCGTCCGCCAGGCGCTTGAGCTCCCGGACGCCCACGCCGCCGCTGCGCAGGGTGACGAGAGGCTGTTCACGGACGATGTACAGCAGTTCACCAACCAGCCGCAGGGTCTCGGCGATCGCGCCCAGGGCGGCATTGCGGCGCAGCGCGGCAGAGGTGGAACCCAGCCGAGGCGCCGGGGGAGTCAGCGCGAACTTCTCGATGACAAAGCCGCCGCGCAGCGAGACCCCGACGCTGTGCGGCAGTTCCACGTGGGCGGCGTCCAGCGGCACCAGCAGCCCGCGGGCCAGAAGCCAGTCCACCGGCCCGACGTCGGCGGCCTCGTGCAGCACGGTGGCGCGCCGTTGCGCCTGCGGAACGGCGCCCATGGCCCAGTTCCCGAAGCGCGCGAGCAACGCCGGGGTGCGTTCCGGGGCGGTGGCCAGGATCTGCCGCAGGGACTCCGGCGTGGCCGTCCAGTGCTGCAGCGACAGAGCGGCCTCCATCGGGGTGGCCGCGGGGGAGATGGCCGCGCCGCTGCGGTGCAGTTCCCCGACGAGCTGGACCACTCGCTGCGCGAAAGCCGGCTGGAGGCGCACCAGCTCGGTGTAGCTGCGCCCGAGCCCGGCCGGGTAGATCCCGATGACGTCCTTGAGGCTGCCCACCGGCAAGTAGTAACGCTGCTTTGGCCCCGCGGGCGGCGTGGCGCCGTGCGGGGGTTCCGCCCGGTGGACGAGGGCCAGTTCCTGGAGGGAATGCAGCATCTTTTCGATGGACGTCAGCGTCGCGCCATTGATCAGCTTCTTCAGCATCGGGGCGGAGGCGCTGTGCCCGGTGTCCGTGTTCGTGCACAGGTGCAGGGTTTCGAGGACCTGCATTTCCGGGCGGTTCAGCCGCTCCAGGGCGCGCTGGACGCTGACGCGGCCACTGGCGCGGGCAGCGAGGGCGGCGAAGTCCGGCACGCCTGGGGAGATGAGGTCCGGCCGCGCGGAGAACAAGGCACGCAGCGAGTCATCGCTGCGTTCCTGCAGTTCCTTGCTCAGCGCGCGGATAAGAGACATCAGTGCAAGGCTACCTTTCGTCCGGCTCTCGGGTCCGACGCCGGGCTGCGACGCCGTCGACCACGAGCAAGAGCATAAGCAGGAAAGCCACGGGAAGCCCGTACAGGGCGGTGGAGGTGATCCAGGCGGGCGAGACGGCATTGTTAAAGGCCATCGCCATCACGACGCCGACGGCCGTGAGCGACAGCACGGCGGCAGTAGCCGCGACGATCAACAGTGGCCGCCGGAAACGCAGTGGAGTCATGGAGCTAACGCTAACAGTCCGGCCTGTCCCGCGCCCCAAACGGCCAAAGTGGACCGGGCAGGATAACCTTGAAGGAACAGACCAACACGGTCCGGGCAGTCATACCCTGAACCCGCATATCAATGCGGATGCGGTGACCGCCGGCCGTGTCACCAGCAGAACGAAGAAGGTTGATTACGTGCCTACCGGCAAGGTCAAGTGGTATGACAAGGAAAAGGGCTTCGGATTCCTCGCGGGCGAGGACGGCCAGGAAGTCTTCCTGCCGAAATCCGCGCTGCCCGAGGGCGTAACCGAGCTCAAGGCCGGCACCCGGGTTGAATTCGGCGTGGCCGACGGCCGCAAGGGCGCCCAGGCCCTGGGCCTGCGCGTGCTGGACAAGACACCGTCCCTCGCCAAGGCCAAGCGGCCCAGCGCGAAGGACCTCGCGCCGCTGGTGCAGGACCTCGTCTCTGTGCTGGACAACCTGTCCGGAACCCTGTCCGCGGGCAAGTACCCGGAAGGCAACAAGGGCAAGGCGATCGCCGTCGCACTGCGTAAGGTTGCCGACGAGCTGGACGCGTAGGGCCCGGCGATGACTCCGGAAACTGACCAGACCGCAACCCCGGCCGGGGACAAAACTGCCGCCGGGGACAAGAAAGCCGGAACCAAAGAAGCCAGCAAGCCGCGCACCGGGGTTCCCGTCTGGCGCACCGGCAAGCCTGATGCCTTCCTGGCCGCCGCCGTCGACGTCGCCCGTGCGGCCATCGAGGGCATCGCCCCCGCCGAGCAGATCGGCCGCCACCTCGCGGCCAGGAGTGAAGGCGACCGCCTGGTTACGCACCTCTTCGAGTCAAAGCTGGCCGGCTACGGTGGCTGGCAGTGGTATGCCGTGCTCACCCGGAACTCCCGGTCCAAAGTTGTGACGGTCGACGAGCTGGGCCTGCTTCCCTCCGAAGACTCAATCCTGGCGCCCGAATGGATCCCGTGGGCCGAACGTGTCCGCCCCGGTGACGAACAGGGCGAGGAGGAACCCGCGGCCGCGGCAAGTCCGGCACCGCCGGAGGACACCGGCGAAGCCAGCGCCCCGCTGGACGCCCTCGGCGCCGCTGAGTCGGACGATGACTCGGACTCCGACGACGCGCCCGAAGACGACTCCGATGATGCGGACGGCAACGCGGACGGTGCCGGCGACGAGTACGACGCCGACGATGTTGACGACGACGACGCGGACGATGTTGACGACGACGACGACGACGATGACGCAGTTGACGACGACGACGATGACGCTGACGACTCAGTCGCGGCCGCCGGGGACACCCCGGACGACGAGCTGCCCGCAGCGCAGGCTGACTAACGGTTGGAACCATCCGGGATGCTGCACAGTGAGGGCTGGCGATGATGTCCACCTTCAAGTCCCTGCACATCCTGAACTACCGGATCTGGTTCATCGGGGCGATGATCTCCAACATCGGGACCTGGATGCAGCGCACAGCCCAGGACTGGCTGGTCTTTGACCACTTGACCGATCACGATGCCAGCGCCATGGGCATCACAATGGCCCTGCAGCTCGGACCCCAGCTCTTCCTCGCCCCCGTGGCCGGGCTGCTGGCCGACCGTTTCAACCGGAAACAGCTCCTGGTCCTGACCCAGTCCGCGATGGCGGTGCTGAGTGCAGGGCTAGGCATCCTGGTGGTTTCCGGGGCCGCGCAACTCTGGCATGTCTACGGTTTCGCGCTGCTGCTGGGTGTTGTCTCGGCCCTCGATGCCCCGGTGCGGCAGACCTTCGTCTCCGAACTGGTCCGCGACGATTACCTGCCCAACGCGGTGGCACTTAACAGCGCCTCCTTCAATGTGGCGCGGATGATTGGGCCCGCGGTGGCCGGCATCCTCACGGTCGCCGTCGGCCCCGGCTGGGTCTTCCTGATCAACACCCTGACCTTCGTGGCGCTGCTGCTGAGCCTGTGGAAAATTCCCACCGCCTCGCTGCGCCGGCTGCCCAGGGCCGCGGCCGGCAAGGGCAGGATCCGCGAGGGACTGCGCTATGTGCAGTTCCGGCCGGACATTGTGGTGGTACTGGTCGCCGTCTTTATCGTTGGGACCCTGGGACTGAACTTTGTGCTGTTCATCGCGGCCATGGTCGGCACGGAGTTCGGCCTTGATGCCGGCGCGTTCGGGCTGATGAATTCCATCATGGCCATCGGTTCCGTCGCCGGTGCCCTGCTGTCCGCAGGCCGCAAGAAGCCCAGGCTGCGGATCATATTCGGAGCGGCCGGAGCTTTCGGCGTCACCTCCGGCATCGCGGCGCTCGCCCCCAGCTACTTCTGGTTCGGAGTCGCGTTGGTCCCGGTGGGGCTCTTCGCCATCACCATGATGACGAGCGCCAACGGCTACGTGCAGACCACCACGGACCCAGTGATGCGCGGCCGGGTGATGGCGCTCTATATGGCGATCTTTATGGGCGGCACGCCCATCGGGGCCCCGTTCGTGGGGTGGGTCGCCAACGTCGCCGGTCCCCGCTGGTCCCTGAGCGTCGCGGCGGCCTCCGGCCTGATAGCGGCCCTGATCGGTCTGGTGTGGATTGTCCGGGCCAGGCAACTGCGGATCCGGTTCGACCGGCGCGCCCGCGGTCTGCGCCATTTCCGGGTGGTGTCCGCCGCCCCGGGGAGCGCAACCGGCCCCGACGCCGACGGCGCCGCCCGGGTTCAGGACCCTGACGACGCCGCCGAACGCTGAAGCGGAGGAACGCTGACGCTGGAGCGCCGCCGTTGCGTGGGCAGCTACTTCTTCAGTTCGCCCACGACGAAGTCGATGCACTCCAGCAGCGCGGACACATCGTCCGGTTCGATCGCCACGAAGGTCGCGATGCGGAGCTGGTTGCGGCCCAGCTTGCGGTACGGCTCGGTGTCCACGATGCCGTTGGCCCGGAGCACCTTCGCGATTGCCGCGGCGTCAATGGAGTCGTCGAAGTCGATCGTCGCGATGACGTTGGAGCGGTCCTCAGGCTTCGTCACGAACGGGGTGGCGTATTCCGAAGCCTCGGCCCAGCGGTAGATGCGGCCGGCTGAATCCGCGGTCCGTGCCGAGGCGAAGTCCAGTCCGCCGTTCGCGTTGAGCCACTGCACCTGGGCGTCGAGGGTGACCAAGGTGGCCAGGGCCGGCGTGTTGTATGTCTGGTTCAGCCGCGAGTTGTCAATCGCCGTCTGGAGGTCCAGGAAGTCCGGAATCCAGCGGCCGCCCGCCTTGATCCGCGCCGCGCGTTCCAGCGCGGCGGGGGAGAACAGCCCGAGCCACAGGCCGCCGTCGGACGCGAAGTTCTTCTGCGGGGCGAAATAGTAGACGTCCGCCTCAGCGACGTCGACATCCAGCCCGCCGGCAGCAGACGTGGCGTCAACCAGGACGAGCGATCCTGCATCGGCGCCGGCCACACGCTGGACCGGAGCGGCCACACCGGTGGACGTCTCATTCTGCGGCCAGGCGTAAACATCGACGCCGGCCTCGGCCTTGGCCGCCGGGCGGGTGCCCGGTTCGGACTTGATAATGCTGGAGTCAGCAAGGAACGGTGCCTTGTTGGTGGCGGAGGCGAACTTCGAGCCAAACTCGCCAAAGGACAGGTGCTGGGCCTTGTTTTCCACCAGGCCGAAGCTGGCAATATCCCAGAACGCCGTCGACCCGCCGACGCCCAGGATGACCTCATAGCCCTCAGGGGCCCGGAAGAACTGGCTGAGCCCGTTCCGGACCGACCCGACGAGGTTCTTGACCGGTGCCTGGCGGTGGGATGTTCCCAGCAGCTGCGACGCCGCGGCGAGGGCTTCCATCTGCTCCGGTCGGACCTTGGATGGTCCGGCGCCGAACCGGCCGTCCTTGGGCAGGAGATTTGCGGGAATCGTGATGCTGGTGTCGCTCACAGTGGCTCCAATTTTCGGCTGGTACAAAAGTGTGGCTCGGGAGATGGCCCGGCAGCGTGGCTGCAGCGTAGCCTTGCGTTTCATTCTGCCTGACTGCCCGGCGGGGGAGGCAAAAAAGCCCGTCATAGTCCGGTCACTGAGATTATCCGGAGTAATTCAAAATAGGCTAAGCTGGCCTGCGAACGTACGGCGGACCCCACCAGGGCGCCTGCAGCACGCGGTACGGTGGGAAACACGCAAGGACGGCGCTCGAGGAGCTGAGCTGAATGACGGATCTGATCGATACAACCGAGATGTATCTTCGGACCATTCTGGAACTTGAAGAAGAAAACATTGTCGCCCTCCGCGCCCGCATCGCCGAACGGCTGCGCCACTCCGGCCCCACCGTTTCCCAGACCATCGGCCGGATGGAACGCGACGGGCTGGTGGTTGTGTCCGGCGACCGCCACCTGGAGCTGACGGAAACCGGCCGGAAACGTGCCATCGAAGTCATGCGCAAGCACCGTCTGGCCGAGCGGCTGCTGGCTGACGTGATCGGACTTGATTGGGCTTACGTCCATGAGGAAGCCTGCCGCTGGGAACACGTCATGAGTGAGCGGGTGGAGCGGCGGATCTTCGAACTCCTCAACCATCCCACTGTTTCGCCCTACGGCAACCCGATTCCGGGCCTCGCGGAGCTGGGTGGCCTGCCTTCCCAGCCCTACGCCGACGGCGTTGTGAACCTGCTTGAGGCCATGGCCGGCTACGGGCCGGATTCCAGGGTCAGAATCAACCGGCTGGCCGAGCCCATCCAGGTGGAACCTGAACTGCTCGTCCAGCTTGATGAGGGCGGCATCCGGCCCGGCGCTTTGGTGGCGCTGGAACGGGTGGGGGAGTACATCTCCGTGCGCGTGCCGGACATCGAAGGGGCCCTGGAGCTCCCGCCCGAGGTGGCCGCCCACGTCTTTGTTACCGTCGGTTAACTACAGCTCACCGGCAACTGACTACAGCTCACCGGCAACTCGTGGGACCACCCATGAGTTGTGCACAGGTCGGTAACGGATTTATTACTGCACGGCTTAATCCCCTATAGTGGATCACTAGTACCGATACCAAAGCGTTATCTGATCCGAGCCGAGCTCTGCCAGCGGATCAGACGCAGAACCACCTTCTGGCAGGGGCGGGGGAACCACTTCCGGCTGTTCGACAGCCTTGGGGTGAAGTCCGTCAGCGGCAAGCACTCTCCAGCAGGGAAGTTCCTTGATGCCTCTGTGCCTGGATGCTTGCCACGGCGGACCGGGTCTTTGATCTCTCTGACCCGAATCCGACAGCTAACTTCGCAGGCTCTCCAGAGAGGAACCGTTCTTGACCATCCAGACCACCAGGGGCCGCCGTCGTGCGCACGGTCCCGCGCCGGAGCCGCGTCCGGCCGTCGCCGTCACGGCAGAGCGCCCACGCGACGCACACCGTGATGAGCGCCGGGGCCGCCGCAGCCCGTTCCGCCAGGTGACTGACTTCGCCGCGGCCAGCGGCGTCGGCCAAAAGGCCGGCATTGCACTGGCTGCCACGGGACTGGTCCTTACCGTCACCGTCCCCGCCACGGGTCCCGTCCTGGCCACCGACGCCGGGACCTCCGCCGGATCCGTCTCTGCCGCGGTCCAGCCGGATGTCACCGCCGCCGAGGCCAAAATTGACTTCAACCGCACCGCCGTCACCACCCAGGGTGACCCGGACGGCAAGCTCAAGCAGCTGCTGAGCGCCCAGTCCGCTGGTTCCATTACCCGCGCCGCCTCCTCCGGCAGCCTCGGGGCGCCCCTGGTTCAAATGAATTCCTCGTCGCCCTTCGGCTACCGCGTCAGCCCCATTACTGGCGGCTCCGGGGAGTTCCACCGCGGCCAGGACTATTCCGTACAGTGCGGCACCGCGGTCCTTGCGGCCGCCAGCGGCACCGTGACCTTCACCGGATGGCATCCCCACGGCGGCGGAAACCGCGTGGTGATCGACCACGGCAACGGCCTGGAGACCACTTACAACCACTTGTCCTCAGCCAGCGTCAAGGTGGGCCAGCAGGTCACCCGCGGCGCTGTTGTGGCGATGAGCGGCACCACCGGCGCCTCCACGGGCTGCCACCTTCACTTTGAGGTCATGATCAACGGCGAAGTCGTCGATCCGACCGGCTGGCTCTAACCGAGCTGATGGGACGCTCTCGCATTCTTGTGACACGCCGTGATCTGAATGTGACATTGAGCCCCAACTGCTGTACCGTTTGACCTACGCCAACTTTTCCGAAGTTGGCGCTCTTGAGTGGATTGCCTAGCTCTGCCACCGCTCAAGGTCCGTTCGCATTACATCGTCTGGCAGGGGCGGGGGAACCAATTTTGGCCTTCGAAAGAAGGCCTTGGGGTTAAGTCGCAAAGCTTCCCAGGAAGCAGCGCGGCCGGGTGACTCCCATCCGAATCCGACAGCTCACCTCGCAGGCATTGGGAGAGGCTACTTTCGTGTCTTCACGCCACAATGCTGCGCTTAACCGCGCTTGCGCGGCTCTAACGAGCCCGCTGAAATCCAACCTCCGTGCTGCCCTTGCCGGCGCCCGGAACGGATCTCACACCGCCGACTCAATCTCTGCTGAGTCCGGCCCGCAGGCCATGCACCTGCAAGCAGTTCCCGCTTTTGGCGCGTCTTCGCAGTACACCCTTCGCTAAGTAACCCATTTCGGGGCGATCCGGCGTACCCCCAAGATGCCGGAGCGTCCTCAGCCCGCGCCCAAAAAGCGCGGACCCAGGATCACGAAAGAGAGAACTTAATGACTACTCGTGCAAACGCACGGCACCGCGCCGAGGTCACCAAGACCAACTCGCTGGCCGTCATTGCCAAGACCGTCGGCGACAACGCCGGTGGCATGGGTCGCCAGGCCGCAGTTATCGCTGCTGCCTCCGGCCTCGTCCTGACCAGTGGAATCGCAGCCAACGCTGCTGAGGCCAACGTTCAGCGCGAGTCCACCTCCGCTTCCACCCTCGAAGTCCAGTCGGCCGCCCCCGCGACCATCTCGGCTGCTTCGACCATCGCGATCTCCTTCGAGAAGCCGGCCGTCACCACCACCCCGGCACCCGTCGTTGAGGCCCCGAAGCCTGTTGTGAAGGTCCAGGAGACTTCCACGGCCGACGCCGGCAACACGGCCAGGACCGCCAGCACCAAGGTCGGCGCCACCGCCACGACGGCCGCCACCACCACCGCTGCCAGCACCAAGGCTCCGGCCGTCGCCAGCGGCATGGGCGCCACGATCGCCGCTGCCGCCTACGCCCAGCTCGGCGTCGGCCAGGACTGCACCGCCCTCGCCACGAACTCGCTGGCTGCTGCGGGCATCAACTACCACGGCTGGCCGGCAGGTTACCTGTCCCTCGGCCGCACCGTGAGCGCCGCCGAGGCACAGCCGGGCGACCTCGCCTACTACCAGAACGGCGGATCGGGTCTGGCCCACATCGCTGTTTACGTCGGCGGCGGCAAGGCCGTCCACGGCGGCTGGAACGGTGGAACCACCTCCCTGCAGAGCGTCAACGTCGGCTCCGGCCCGGTCTTCATCCGCGTCGGCGGCTAAGACAGCAACAGCTAGCAACACCAAGGACCCCCGCAATCCGGCGGGGGTCCTTTGCGTTGCCAAGACGTGAACTTCAGCGGATACGGGCGGGGCGGGCAAAAAAGATTCGGTGAATTGGCATCTCCATGTTTACTCTTGTTTTGTCGATCCATAGCCCGACCATGCAGAGGGCAGCCGGCCCTCGTGCCCCTGGCGGGTGCGGCCGTGAAGAGGTATGCGGATGCGCACTCTCGTTCTGAATGCTGGATATGAACCGCTGGCGGTTGTGACCTTCCGCCGGGCGCTCGTCCTTGTGCTGACTGGAAAGGCCAGTGTCGTGGCGGAAGGCGACGATCCCGTCGTCGGTCCGCAGGACGTCCTGGGCCGGCCGTCGGTGATTCTCCTGAATCGCTACATCAGGCCCCGGTACAACACCGTGACGGCCGTCAGCCGCCGCGGGGTGCTCCGCCGGGATGCACACCGCTGCGCCTATTGTGGCAAAGCCGCCCACACCATCGATCATGTTCAGCCCAAATCCAGGGGCGGCGCGGATTCTTGGGAAAACCTCGTCGCTGCCTGCCTGCGGTGCAACAACGCCAAAGGCGACCACACCCCGGGGGAAATGGGGTGGAAGCTCGGCTTCAGCCCCGCGCCGCCCAAGGGCACGACCTGGCAGATCAAGGAGCTCGAGAAGCCGACACCGGCCTGGGATCCTTTCCTCCTGCCGGAATCCGCTGCCTGAAACGGCGCGGCCCGCCCGCTGCGCCAGGACAGGACCAATGGCCAGTTAGGCTGGGCCGGTGGAATTCGACGCTGTCATTCTTTCCGGGGGCCGGTCGTCCCGGCTGGGAGGTGTGCCCAAAACCGGACTGATGCACGACGGCGCCACCCTCCTGGAGCGCGCCCTGCAGGCCGCGCGCGGCGCGGCCGCGGTCGCCGTTGTCGGGCCTGATCCGGGAACCCTGCCCGAGGGCGTGCTGAGCTGCCGGGAGGAACCAGCCTTTGCCGGCCCCGCCGCAGCCCTCGCCGCGGGACTCTCCGCGTTGGACCGGCACCGCAGCCGTGACCCCCGCCACCCCGCCGCGGCAGCGTTGACCCTGGTCCTCGCCGTCGACATGCCCCGGGCGGACGCCGCCGTCGGAACGCTGCTGGCAGCCGCTGCGGAAGCCGCTCCGGGCGACGGGCTGATGGCAGTGTCTGCTGATGGCCGCCGGCAACCGCTGGTCGGGCTTTATAGCACGGCTGCGCTACAACACAGTGTGGCCGACGCCAGGCAGCGCGGCGCGCTCGAAAATGCCTCGGTATTCGCCCTTCTTGCTAGGCTGGAGGTGCGGGAAGTCAGCGTCCCCAGGGGGTCCACGGATGACGTGGATACCTGGGACGATGCCTCCGCGTTAGGGGTGACCGGGCCGCCTGACGGCCAGGGCTTCGACGGCCATCACCGCGACAGCCATGGACCAGGCACAAGGCCCGGGGATCCCCGGCTGAACTCGACTTTGGAGGCAAACGGTGAAAAGCCAGGATGAAACACTCGAAGACTGGTGCCGTGCCCTGCTTCAGGCGCTGGAACTGGAAGACGTCGAGGTTGACGTCAACGAAGTCCTGGCCCTGGCCGGGGTGGCGGCGCACTCCGTGGTGCGCCCGGCCGCGCCTTTGACCACGTTTATTGCCGGCTTTGCGGCGGGCCTGGCCTCGGGCTCCGGCCAGGCCACGGATGCCGTCTCGATGCAGGCCGCGATGGGTGTTGCCCGCAAACTGGCCAAGGACTACGCAGCCAGCGAAGCCTCCGGGGCATGACACCTGAACCCCCTCACGGCAGTGCAGCTGCCACGGAGGATGAGCCTGCGCCCCATCGGCACCTGGCGCACACCTGGCAGGAAGCCCGGCAGCTCGCCTTCGACTGCGCGACCCCCATCCCCGCCGCCCCCGTGCTCCTTCGCGACGGGCTGGGCCGGAAACTCGCCGCCGACGCGGAAGCGCTCGTGGACATGCCGCACTACGCCTCGTCCGCCATGGATGGCTGGGCTGTCAACGGCAGCGGACCGTGGATCCTCGCGGAACCCGGCCAGCGGCTGGCTCCGCACCAGGGGAGCCCGATCGTCACCGGCGGGCTGATTCCGCCCGGGGCGAAGGCCGTGCTGCGGAGCGAAAGCGGCACCATCGCCGCCGACGAGGACGGGCTGCCGGTCCTGCAGCTCGGCGGCGGCGCGAAGCCCGGCGAGCCGCGGAACGGCGAGCACATCAGGAAAGCCGCGGAGGAAGCCGCCGCCGGCGAGGTGCTGATCAAGGGCGGCACCGTGCTCAACCCCGCCCACCTTGCCCTCGCGGCCCTCGCCGGCCACGACACCCTTCCGGTCCTGGGCAAAGCCGTGGTCCGGCTGGTGTTCACCGGCTCGGAAGTCATCACTGCCGGGATCCCCCGGCCGGGGGAGGTGCGCGACACCTTCGGCCCCCAGCTCGCCGGCGTCGTGGAAATGCTCGGCGGGATCTGCGCCGGCGAAACGAAAATCGGCGACAGCTACGCTGAATGGCTCACCGCGCTCGAGGACACCGACCCGGGGGCGGAAGCCGGGGCAGCTGCCGTGCCGCAGCCTCCCGCGCGCCCCGGCGCCGAACCGTTGCCCGCCGACGTCGTCATCACCACGGGTGGCACCGGCCGGTCCGGCACCGACCACCTGCGGCGTTCCGTGGCCGAACTCGGCGGCCGGTTGCTGATCGACGGCATCGCCATGCGGCCCGGCCATCCTGCCGTGCTGGCCGACCTGCCGGACGGCAGGTTCATCATCGGGCTGCCGGGCAACCCGCTCGCGGCCATGATGGCACTGTCAACCATCGGCGGCCCGCTTCTGGCGGCGCTGGGGCACCAGCCCCTGCCGGCCGTCACCGAGGTGCCCTGCGGCTCCATGATTGACCCTGACCCCGGCCGGACCCGGCTGATGCCCTTCCGGCTCGTCTACGGCATGGCGTCTCCGGCGCAGCACACCGGCCCGGGCATGATGCGCGGGCTGGCCGCGGCCGACGGCGTCCTGGTGGTCCCGCCGCATGGCGTGCAGCTCGGGGAAACCGTCCCGGCCTTCGCCCTGCCCTGGGGCAGGCCCCTTCCGGAACTGGCGGTGCCGAAAGACAAGCCCGCCCCCAAACGGCCCGCCCGTAAGCCTGCCGGTTCCGGCGGGCCTGTGGACTGGAGTGAACTGCTGGGCTGACGCCCGGTCCCGAACCCGCGCTGGCTACCCGGCCCAGTGCTTGCCATGATGGAGCTATGTTGGTTAGGAGTACCTGATGGGCCGCGTCACGCAGCGCCGCAAGGTGCACAAATATGTCCTGGACGGATCGCCCCAGGCCCTCGAATTCCCGGTCCGGCACAGGGAGGACGTGCTCGCCGTCGAGGAGCCGCTGGAGATCCGGATCGGCAGCCTGTCCTTCTCGGTCACCATGCGGACGCCGGGGAACGACTTTGACCTCGTGGCGGGGTTCCTCGTCTCCGAAGGCGTGATCTGGAGTCCCGAGCAGCTCGTCTCGCTGCGCTTCTGCGCCGGGGAAGACGAGGACGGCGTCCAGACGTTCAACGTCGTCGAAGCCCAGCTGAGGCCCGACGTCGTCCGCCCGGACACCGGGCGGAACGTGTATACCTCCAGCTCATGCGGGATCTGCGGCACGGATTCCATTGAGGCCGTGCACAAGTCCTCGCATTTCAGTCCCGCCGACGACCCGCTGACGGTGCCCGTGGCCACGCTCGCGTCCCTTCCGGACCAGTTGCGGGAAGCCCAGGCCGTCTTCGACGTCACCGGCGGCGTGCACGCCGCCGGCCTGTTCCGGATCGCCGCCGACGGCTCCGCGGAGCTGCTGTGCCTGCGCGAGGACGTGGGGCGCCACAATGCCGTGGACAAGGTGGTTGGCTGGGCCCTCCGCGAGGGCATGCTCCCACTGCGCGGAACCGTGCTCCAGGTCTCCGGCCGCGCCTCGTTCGAACTGGTGCAGAAGGCCGCCCTGGCCGGTATTCCCGTCCTCGCCGCGGTCAGCGCGCCGTCGAGCCTGGCGGTCGAGCTGGCCGAGGCCAGCGGCATGACGCTGGCCGGCTTCAGCCGCGGCACGTCGCTGAACGTGTACGCCGGAGCCGGCAGGGTGGGTATGCCCGTACCCTCGGACGGATAGTCTTTCGGAGACTGCCACTTGGCTGGGGGCCGGCGGCGAAGTAAGTTTTATCCATCGATTGGATGCATTTCAGCGTCATCCACGCAGCGCTAAGAGGATCACATTGCACGACGACCGCCGTCTCACGGAAGTCCGGCTGGACCGCTTTGTGCGCGAACGCATCGTCCCCGCGGTCTATCCGCGCAGCGTGCCGCTCGCTTTGAGCAGCTGGGATGTCCCGGACGAGCCGGTCCCGGCCATGGACGCCCTCCGGCAGCAGTTCACGCCGCAGGAGCACGGCGCGGTCTGGGGACGGCCGTGGAGCACCAAGTGGCTGCGGCTGCAGGGGCAGGTCCCGGACGGCTGGGGCACGGCGGGGGACACCTCGGTGGAAGTCATTGTGGACCTGGGCTTCAGCAGCGACCTTCCCGGGTTTCAGTGCGAAGGAATCGCCTGGCGGCCGGACGGGACCATCGTCAAGGCCATCTCCCCGCGGAACCAGTACATTCCGCTGAAGCTCCTGGGCAGCGGGATGGCCGTCGACTTCTACGTTGAGGCGGCCGCCAATCCCGATCTGTCGCAGGGATGGACCTTCGCGGCCACCCCTTATGGCGACAAGGCGACCGCGGGCAGCGAGCCGAAATACCGGCTCGGCCGCATCGTCATCGCGGAACTTAACCAGACGGTCTGGGAGCTGCAGCAGGACATCTGGACCCTCAACGGCCTGATGCACGAACTGCCGATGGAGCTGCCCCGCCGCCACGAAATCCTGCGCGCGCTGGAACGGATGCTGGACGTGATGGATCCCGATGACGTACCGGGTACGGCAGCAGCGGGGCGCGGGGCCCTGGCCGGGGTCCTGGCCCGGCCGGCGTACGCCTCCGCCCACCACCTGCTCGCCACGGGGCACGCGCACATCGACTCCGCCTGGCTCTGGCCCGTCCGCGAGACCATCCGCAAATGCGCCCGCACCTTCTCCAACGTCGTGGCCCTGATGGACGAGGATCCCGGGTTCGTGTTTTCCTGCTCCTCAGCCCAGCAGCTCGCCTGGACCAAGGAGCTGTATCCGGAGCTCTTCGGGCGGATCAAGGAGAAGGTCAAGACCGGCCAGTTCGTCCCCGTGGGCGGTATGTGGGTCGAAGCGGACACCAACATGCCCGGCGGGGAGGCCATGGCCCGCCAGTTCCTGGAGGGAAAGAGTTTTTTCCTGGCCGAGTTCGGAGTGGAATGCGAGGAAGCATGGCTTCCGGATACCTTCGGCTATTCCGCGGCCATGCCGCAGATCGTCAAGGCCGCGGGCAGCAAGTGGTTCCTGACCCAGAAG
This sequence comes from Arthrobacter sp. UYEF36, assembly GCF_040547025.1. Classification (NCBI taxonomy): domain Bacteria; kingdom Bacillati; phylum Actinomycetota; class Actinomycetes; order Micrococcales; family Micrococcaceae; genus Arthrobacter; species Arthrobacter sp. UYEF36. Next base: position 203,446 of record NZ_JBEPOX010000005.1, on the reverse strand, counting down.
ATCTCCTGGAACCAGGTCAACCGGATGCCGCATCACTCCTTCAATTGGGAGGGGATCGACGGCACCCGGCTTTTCACGCATTTCCCTCCGGTGGATAGCTACAGCTCGGAACTCAGCGGCCGGGAACTGGCCCACGCCGAGCGGAATTACCGGGACCATGGCCGGGGCACCGTCTCGCTGGTCCCTTTCGGCTACGGCGACGGCGGTGGCGGCCCCACCCGCGAGATGCTGGCGGCGGCGCGCCGCACCGCGGACCTTGAGGGATCGCCGAGAGTGGAAGTCGGCTCAGCCCCCAGCTTCTTCGCCCGGGCCCAGGCCGAGTACGAGGCACTTCCGGTCTGGGCCGGTGAGATGTACCTCGAACTGCACCGCGGCACGTACACGAGCCAGGCCAAGACCAAACTGGGCAACCGGCGCAGCGAACACCTGCTCCGCGAAGCCGAGCTCTGGTGTGCCACGGCCGCCGTGCGCACCGGATACAGTTACCCCGCGGCCGAGCTCAAGCGTCTCTGGCGTTTGGTGTTGCTGCAGCAATTTCACGACATTCTCCCGGGCAGCTCCATAGCCTGGGTGCACCAGGACGCCGAGCGTAACTACGCCGCCGTCGGTCGGCAGCTTGAAGCGATCATCGCCGATGCCGCCCGCGCGGTGCTGGGCGCCGGGGACACTGGCTTCCTGCTCAACGCCGCTCCGCACCGGCGCCATGGCGTCCCCGCGCTGGCCGCAGCCGAGCCGGTCCCCGCCGGGCAGCCAGTGCTGCTCACCGAAGCCGGGGGCGGCTACATCCTGGACAACGGGATCATCCGCGCCGTCATCAACGCCGACGGCCTGCTGGAATCCCTGGCCGACTACGCGAGCGGACGTAACGCAATCGCCCCCGGGCAGTTCGGTAACCTGCTCGAGCTGCACCGGGACACCCCCAACGAATGGGATGCCTGGGACATTGACGCCTTTTACCGCCGCAATGTCGTCCGCCTGACCGGCGCGCTCTCCCTGACGGCGGAACCCCGTGGCAGGGACGCCGTCGTCGTGGTGAAGCGGCTGGCAGGGTCCTCCGCTGTCACCCAGCGCATCTCGCTGGAGGCGGGCGCCGGCTCCTTGACGATTTCGACGGCGGTTGACTGGCAGGAAAGCGAAAAGCTGCTCAAGCTCGGGTTCGCGCTCGACGTCCGGGCGGACCGGTCAGCGTCGGAGACCCAGTTCGGGCATGTGTTCCGGCCGACCCACCTCAACACCTCCTGGGAAACCGCGAAGTTCGAGATCTGCGCCCACCGGTGGATCCACGTCGCCGAGCCCGGCTACGGGGTGGCGGTTTCCAACTCGTCCACGTACGGCCATGATGTCTCCCGGAATATCCGGGAGGACGACGGCGGAACGACCACCACCGTGCGACTCTCGCTGCTGCGCGCGCCCAAGTTCCCGGACCCCGCGGCGGACCGCGGCCGGCACGAATTGAACGTCACTATCCGGCCCGGCGCCAGCATCGCCGACGCCGTCGAAGAGGGCTACCGCACGAACCTGGCGGCGCGAATCGTCAAGGGCGCCCACGGTGTTCAGCCGCTCATTACCGTGTCCAACCCGGCCCTGGTCGTTGAAGGCCTGAAACTCGCCGAGGACGGCTCCGGCGACGTGATCGTCCGGGTCTACGAATCGCTGGGGGAGCGGTCCGCGGGGACCGTGACCGCCGGCTTTGCCGTCAGCGGCGTCCATACGGTGGACCTGCTGGAACGGCCTGCGGGTGCGCCGGGCGTGACACCGGCGGGGGACTCGGCGGAACTGGCGCTCCGGCCCTTCCAGCTGGTGACCCTGCGGTTCGTCCGCTGACGCCCGGCTCCCGGCCGGGGCTCCCGGCCGGGGCGAACCGGCGGAGAGAATTGCCGCAGAGCCGCAGGCCGGGCGCGAAAAGGACGTTAAACAGGCTGAGTGGGAGCGGTCCAACCGGACCGCTACCACTCATCCCCCCAATGGCGCTTGGGCGGCTGCCTCGGCTCCGCACGGATTGTCCCCGTTCACGAAGCGATTGCCGCTTTCACACATTCATGATTCTCTCACGGTCTAATGATTTTGTGAATGCCTAGCTGCGGTTCTGACGTAATGTTGCCCTAGCGTTACCTGAAGGGTTCGCGATCAGGCCGGAAAACCAGAACACGGCGAGCCCCACGACATAGCCCAGGACCGCTGCGTAGTTGACCAAATGCTGCGCGACAGCCCAGCCGGCCGGAGCCAGCGCGGCCGGAAGGCTCGCGGCCGCGAAGACCGCGCCGAGCAGGACCAGCAGGGCGCCGGCCCGGACCAGGCGCGGCAGCTGGCTCCTGACGGCTGCCAGCAGCGGAGCCACCAGGACGAGCGAGACGAAGGCGGGATACGTGCGGCCGGCAGCCGTGAAATAGGCCGCCAGGTCAGCGTTCCCTGCACCGCCCGCCGCCTGCATGTGCAGCCCGGCCGGCTGCCCGGAGCCGGCCATCAGAAAGAAGGCCACCGTCACAGCCAGGCAGCCAAGGCCCAACGCCCGATTCCTCCGGCAATGAGTTGGTGGGCTTCGGCTGCGGCGAGACCCGTTGTGACACGGAGGCCGACCAGGAGGACGGTGGCGAAGACGAGATAGCGCAGGATCAGGCTCGTGAGGTCCCAGCCGCCCAGGACGGCGTCAATCGCTGCGTAGAGATCGGAGACGGCGAGCACACTGCACAAGGTGGCCAGGCCGAGGATTCCGAAGACGGTTCTGTTCCGGCCCCGCACGGCGTCCGGCACACGCAGGAGAAGCGCCGCGCAGCACACCAGCAGTGTCGCCCATTCCAGTGTTTCCATTATCGAGGTTCTCCAAGTAGCTCCCCGGCCCAGTTTACGGTGGCTACCCGGTGCCGTCAGAACGCAACTTCTGCGTCCTCTTGGCTGTTGCCTTCGACACCCAGATCATGGCAAGACCGGCCAGCAAGCACAGAACGGCGGTGTAGTTGAAGATGAAGCGCAGCTGGGCCAGTGGCGCAGGAATTATTGGGGACGACAGGCTCAGTGTCATGGACATGGAACCAGCGGCCAGCAAGGCAGCGCTGAGCCGCACGAGGACCGGTAGCCTGCTGCGCACAGCCCTCACCATGGCCGGCAGGAGGGCCAGCATGATATACGCCGGATAGAGGCGTCCGGCGGCTCCGTAGTATTCCACGAGCGCCGCGTTGCGTGCATCTTTGTCGTATACCGCCATCATGCCGGCGGACGATCCCGCGGTATCCATCATGAGGAAGACCACCACTACCGCCACCGATGCCGCTCCCGCAAATGCGATCCCGGGCGGACCAGTGATCAGCCGGAGGGCGTCGTCGGCGCCGAATCCACGCGCGATTCTGAGCCCGAGGGCGAAGACGGCGCCGAAGACGATGAAGCGCAGCAGCAGGTTGGTCAGGTTCATGCCGCCCAGGATGCGATCAACAGCCACGTAGGGCGCATGGATGCTCAAGAGGAGACCCACCGTCAGGAACGCGTAGATGAAGAAAAGCGACCTGTTCTCACCCCGGAGCGCGCTCGGGACGCGGAATGCGGCCAGGACTGCGCAGACCGCCAAAGTGGTCCACTGCAGGATCGCGATCATCCGAGGCCCAACCGGGCGGCGCGCTTTGCCATCAGGCTGGAGATCCAGACGAAGGCGAGTCCCAGTGCAAGGCATAACACAGACGTGTAGTTGATGATGGCTTTCAGGAACCCGAGTTCGCGCGGGAGCAGGGGGTAGAACGTGCCTAGTGCCATGGCGGCGAACGCGACCGTCAGCAGCAGCGCTCCGATGAGGATTGCCCTGGGCAGCCGTTGGCGGATGGCCAGGTAGGTGGCAGGGAGAATGCACGTTGCGACGAACGCCGGGTACAGGCGGCCGGCCGCTGCATACAATTCGATGAGCGTCGCATTCTCCGGGCTTCGGGCAGGAAGGGTGGCCAGCCCCGTAGCGGACCCGGCCGTGTCGGCCAACAGGAAGAGGACCAGCGTCGCGAGGCCGATGACGGCAAGCACTGCCTTGCCAACAGGTCCAACGATGAGGCGGATGCTCCTAGGCGCATCGAAGGCTTTGGCGATCCGGTATCCGGCCAGCAGCACGGTGCCGTAGACGACAAAGCGCAGGATCAGATTCGCATAGTTCTGGGATCCAAGCCACGCATCGACGGTCCGATAGCTCACATCGATGCTGAGCAGAATCGCAACCGTGGACAGCAGGAAGACGCCGAATATTGACCTGTTCTCGCCCCGGAGGGCACTCGGAATCCGCGCGATCGCCGCGAGCGAGCAGACCGCCAAAGTGGTCCACTGCAGGATCGCGATCATCCGAGGTTCTCCCATATCTTTTTGGTCTGTTCGTGCTCGTGTTCCTGGCGGCGCAGGGTTTTGCCGAGGGCCTGTAACCGTTCGCCGGCCAGCGCCGTGAGCTCGCCGTCGGACAGGGCATCCAAGGCAGCCTGCTTGGCCGCCGGAGGCCAGCCGGCCTCGGCTTCGGTGATCAAGCCGGTAGCGACGAGACCGCCCGTGAATCCTACGCCAGCGGCGCGAGCGGTCGCGACCGCCAACTCGGGGGAGAGCCGGTTGGCCGTCAACTGGGCCGAATAGTTCTGCGGCGCGACTCCGGTGGCGGCCGAAACCCGGTGCCGCAATTCGCCGTCGTCGATCGAGTCCACCCAGTTCCGGACCGAGGTGGCGTGCGGCGCCGGGCCAAGTGCCGGCGTCAACGCACTGCCGTCGTCTCCGTAGCCGCCGTATGCCGGGGACGAGCGGGAAATGACAGCCTGCAGCAAATCCATGGTGGCAATCTGGCTGACGAGTTCGGCGGGAGTGGGCTGGTGCGGCCGCCCGGCAAGTTCCGCATAGCTGTCAAACGAAGCGAGGTCTTCCAGGGGGCTGCGCTTCAGGGCCCGGCTGATGCTGACGAGGGTGTTTTCCGCGACCTTGCCGCGAACCAGCTGCTGGGCGAGCGTGGTGCGCTTGATCCCGGAGATCCTGCAGATGTCGGCTGTGCTCGCGCTGGGAGCAACGACATGGAGCCAGAGTTGAAACGCCTTGGCGGGTAAGGGCATTTACGGCTTCCTGCAGAGTCGAATGGAAGTGCGGCTTCTAAAGGTCGGAGGAGCAGTGACTGTGGTGATTTTACGTGAGGAGCTGATTCAACTATGCTAAATGCTCGAACCCGCTGGTCCGTACACCCCCCAAGTCCGGACCGGCGGGTTCTTTTATGCCCGGGGGCTGGTGGCCGCCCGGGCCGCCCTGTGGCCGGCCGCATGGGGCCGCGGTGAGAGAATGGACTAATGACTGCAACCCTTGTCGCCAAGGACCTCTCCGGTGGTCACGACCACCGCACACTCTTCTCCAAACTCTCCCTGACCGTCGCGCCGGGCGATGTCGTCGGCGTCGTCGGCGCCAATGGCGCGGGCAAATCCACCCTGCTCCGGCTACTTGCCGGCGTCGACGAGCCGCAGGAAGGCACCGTCAGTCTTGCTCCGGCGGACGCGTTCGTTGGCTGGCTGCCCCAGGAACACGAACGGATCGCCGGTGAGTCGATCAGCGGCTACATCGCGCGGCGCACCGGCTGCGCCCAGGCCACCCTGGACATGGAAGCCGCAGCGGAGGCCCTCGGCAGCGGCGCCCCGGGCTCCGACGACGACTACTCGCTCGCGTTCGACCGCTGGATGGCTTCCGGCGCCGCGGACCTGGAAGACCGCATCCCGGCCGTGCTGGCGGACCTCGGACTCGAAGTCGGCCAGGACGCCGAAATGACCGGGCTCTCCGGCGGCCAGGCTGCCCGCGTGGCGCTCGCAGCGCTGCTGCTCAGCCGCTTCGACATCGTGCTCCTGGACGAGCCCACGAACGATCTGGACCTCACCGGACTGGCCAAACTCGAGGCATTCGTCCAGGGACTCCGCGGTGGCGTTGTGCTGGTTTCGCACGACCGCGAGTTCCTCGCCCGCTGTGTGAGCACCATCGTGGAACTGGACCTGGCGCAAAACTCCGTGGCGGTCTACGACGGCGGTTACGAGGCCTACCTCGAGGAACGGGCCGTGGCACGCCGGCATGCCCGGGAACGGTACGAGGAGTTCGCCAACACCAAGGCCGATCTGGTCTCCCGAGCCCGCACCCAGCGCGAGTGGAGCTCCCAGGGTGTCCGCAACGCCATGAAGAAGAACCCGGACAATGACAAGATCCGGCGCGCGGCCAGCACCGAGTCCTCCGAGAAGCAGGGCCAGAAGGTCCGCCAGATGGAATCCCGCATCGCCCGGCTGGACGAGGTCGAGGAACCCCGCAAGGAATGGCAGCTGCAGTTCAGCATCGGTGCGGCGCCGCGTTCGAGCGCCGTTGTGGCGACGCTCCGCGACGCCGTCGTCCGCCAGGGGGACTTCACCCTGGGTCCGGTGAACCTGCAGCTCAACGCCGGGGAACGGATTGGCATCACCGGCCCCAACGGCGCCGGCAAGTCCACCCTGCTCCGCCTGCTGCTGGGCCTTCAGCGGCCCGATTCCGGCGACGCCTCCATGGGCGCCTCCGTGGCCGTCGGCGAGATCGACCAGGCCCGCGGACTGCTGGCCGGACCGCTGAAACTGGCGGACGCCGTCGAAGCCGTACTGACGGACCAGACCCCGGCGGAAGTCCGGACCCTGCTGGCCAAATTCGGTCTCAAGGCAGACCACACCTCCCGCCCGGTGGATTCCCTGTCGCCGGGGGAGCGGACCCGGGCGGCGCTGGCCCTGCTGCAGGCCCGCGGCGTGAACCTGCTGGTGCTCGACGAGCCCACCAACCACCTGGATCTTCCGGCGATCGAACAGCTCGAGGAAGCCCTCGAAAGCTATGACGGCGCGCTGCTGCTGGTCACGCACGACCGCAGGCTGCTGGCAAACGTGCGCCTCGACGCGCGCTGGAACGTGGACGACGGCGTCGTCACCGAGCTGCTGGGCCACACCGCCCCGAAAGGCAACAACTTATGAGCATGGACCGGGTCGCCTGGAGCTCCCTTTACAACATCACGCGCGCCTCGAGCGGCTCGAAACCGTTCTCCAAGGAGACGCTCAAGCGTGTGTTCAGCTTCGCCCGTCCGCACAAGGGCAGGCTGATCGCCTTCGTGCTGCTCTCGATCGTGATGGCCGTTCTGGCCGTCGCCACCCCGGTCCTCGCCGGCCAGGTGGTGGACGCGATCATCGCCGGCGCGGGCACCGACGTCGTGGTCTGGCTGGCCGTGCTGATCGCCATTGTGGCGGTCGCCGAAGCCGGGCTGGGACTTCTCACCCGCTGGCTGTCCTCCACGATCGGCGAAGGTGTGATCGTGGACCTGCGCACCAAGGTGTTCGACCACGTGCAGAAGATGCCGATCGCCTTCTTCACCCGCACCCGCACCGGGGCGCTCGTGAGCCGGCTCAATAATGATGTGATCGGCGCGCAGTCGGCCTTCGCCGGGACCCTGTCCGGTGTTGTCAGCAACGTTGTGGCCCTGGCCCTGACTCTCGTGGTGATGCTGGGCAAGTCCTGGCTCATCACCGTGCTCGCCATGATCCTGCTGCCGATCTTCCTGATCCCGGCCCGCCGGATGGGCTCCAAGCTCGCCGACCTGCGCCGCGAAGCCGCGGAGCACAACGCGTCCATGGGCACCCAGATGACCGAGCGGTTCTCCGCCCCCGGCGCCACCCTGGTGAAGCTCTTTGGCCGCCCCGACGAGGAATCCCGGGAATTCGCCGTCCGCGCCGGCCGCGTCCGGGACATCGGCGTCCGCACTGCCATGCTGCAGTTCACCTTCGTGACCGCCCTGACGCTGGTCTCGGCGCTGGCACTGGCCCTGGTCTACGGACTCGGCGGCTTTCTCGCGCTGCAGGGGCAACTGGCCGCGGGCGACGTCGTCGTGCTGGCTCTGCTGCTCACCCGCCTCTACGCACCGCTCACCGCGCTCTCCAACGCCCGCGTCGAGATCATGAGCGCGCTGGTCAGCTTCGAGCGGGTCTTCGAAATCCTGGACCTCAAGCCGCTGATCCAGCAGAAGCCCGACGCGGTGTCCTCCCCGGCCGGGCCGCTGTCCGTGGAATTCGACGACGTCCGCTTCTCCTACCCCTCGGCGGACAAGGTCTCGCTCGCCTCGCTGGAGGACGTCTCCACACTTGACACCCGCGGCGGCGAAGAGGTGCTGCACGGCATCAGCTTCCGGGTGGAGCCGGGACAGACCGTCGCCCTCGTGGGCTCCTCGGGCGCCGGCAAGTCCACGATCGCGCAGCTGCTCTCGCGCCTGTACGACGTCGATTCCGGCGCGGTGCGCTTCGGCGGAGCCGTGCCCGGGACCGGGGTGGATGTCCGTGACCTCACCTTCGATTCCATGCGGCACACCCTGGGCATGGTGACACAGGACGGGCACCTGTTCCACGAGAGCATCGCCTCCAACCTGCGCCTGGCCCGCCCGGATGCCAGCGACGAGCTCATGTGGGACGTGTTGCGCCAGGCCCGCCTGGAAGACATGATCCGGTCGCTGCCGGACGGCCTGAACACGGTGGTGGGGGAGCGCGGCTACCGCCTCTCGGGCGGCGAACGCCAGCGCCTCACCATCGCCCGCCTGCTCATTGCCCAGCCGCGCGTCGTGATCCTGGACGAGGCCACCGCGGCCCTGGACTCCACTAACGAAGCCGCCGTCCAGGAGGCCCTCGGCGCCGCGCTCGAGGGGCGCACCGCCGTCGTGATTGCCCACCGGCTTTCGACGATCCGGGCCGCCGACGCCATCCTGGTGGTGGAGGACGGCCGGATCGTGGAGCGCGGAACGCACACCGAGCTGCTGGCCGCCGGGGGCCGCTACGCGGAGCTGTACCGGACCCAGTTCGCCGAGGCCAGCGCCGTGGCCGAAGAGGCTGTTCCCGGGCTGTAGCGTCCCCGGGCCTAACCCGGCTGGCCCCCCAGGGCGGGCAGGACGTGGTCGGTGAGCAGCGGGGCGAGATCGTCGGGCAGCTCCGCGGCCAGATCCAGCCAGCGGATCTCGGCGATCTCCGCGGAGGGGCGGGCATTCCAGACCCCCGGGGCTGTGAACACCGTGGCCTGGATCTGCGTCGCAGCCTCATTGGCGGCGTCCGCGAACCAGATGCCCAGGAGCACCAGCTCGTCGGCCGGGAGCACGATCCCGACTTCCTCCGCCAGCTCCCGCGCAGCCGTCTGCGCGGCCGTCTCGCCCGCCTCGGGCTTGCCGCCGGGGTGCATGAACTTGTCCGTGCCCCGTTTGCGTACGGTCAGCAGGCGTCCCGCCTCGTCGAAGACACAGACCGCGGAGACCACAATGAGCGCGTTCATGCAGCGGCGTCCGCGGTGCGGCGCAGAATCGAGGTGAGCACCTGGTCCTTGGCCGGACCGGTGACATCCCACTGGTAACGGAATTCGTCCGGGCCCGTTCTGGTGTAGCTCACGCGGTAGCTGTCCGGGTCGCACCAGTGCTGGTCCTGGCTGCTCCGCGGGCCGAAGCCCATGTGGTGGAATGGCCGGCCGTCGGGGAAGAACATGTCCATTGTGTCCGGTGCGCCCGTGGGCCGGAGCAGATACTCCCGGCTGGCCGTCCCGGTGAACGGTGTGCCGGCCGGTCCGCCAGGGACGGATGCCCAGGAAACGGTGCCCTCTTCGCGGAAGCGGAGTCCGCCGTCGTCGTCCGTTGCGGTAAAGCGGACGACGCCGGTGAAGCTCCCCTGGGTGCCGGTGGACCTGTCCAGCAGGGTTCGCTCCACGGCCCAGTTGCCCATCAGGTAGGCACGGAGATCGAAGTCCGGAGCGGCGTCCGGGGACTGGGGGTTCAAGTGCCCTCGATTGGAATCGAACCAACGACACCGGCTTTAGGAGAGCCGTGCTCTATCCACTGAGCTACGAGGGCGGGCGTCCGTGCTGGTCGGCCGCGGGCCGGCCCGTTCGGACACGGATACAAGCATACAAGGTGAGGGGCCGTACTACGCTCTTGGCATGCCTGCCGCAGCCGACTCGCCGTCCAGAGACATCATCTACATCCCCGCCCTGCCGTCCACCCGGTTCTATGCGGGCGCGCTGGCGCTGCTCAGCGTGCTGCAGTATTTCGTGGCGGAGGCGGCCGTGATCGGCGCATGGGCCGGGCAGCAGCCGTACAGCCGCCGGACCGGATACATCAGCGACCTTGGAGCCGTGGGTTGCGGGGTTTTCGACGGACGGGACGTCTGCTCTCCGGCGCACGTATTGATGAACGCCTCGTTTGTGGTCCAGGGGATCGGCATGATGGTCGGCGCGCTGCTGCTCAGTTCGGCGCTGCTCTGCACGGCGGCGCGGCCCGGCATCCGGTTCGCGCTGGCACCGGCCAGCCGGGCGACGTGGGCGGCGGCCTTGGCTGCGCGCGCCCTCACCGCCCTCGCCGGTGCAGGGACCGTCCTGGTGGGGCTGGTCCCCGAGGACGCAGGCTCCGTGTGGCACGTGGTGGGGGCCATCCTGTACTTTGCCGCCGGCGGCGTGGCACTGGTGCTGCTGGGCTGGATCTGGCTCCGGCAGACAGCACTGAGCTGGCTCATCCTGGCCTGTGGCCTGGCGTCCCTCGGGGCCCTCGTCGCCGGCGGCGTGACCGGGATGGACGTGCCGGAGCCCGGCACCCTGGAGCGGGTGATGGGATACCCCATCACGATCGGCACGGCCGCCGTCGGGCTGGTGGTCGCCCAGCGGGTGGGCAGGGAGCGTTCGGTACTGAGGGCTGCGCACGCGGGCGGGGCCGCCCGCCGACTGCCGCAGGAATCGTGATCTGGAGGGCACCGCGGGTGCCGGAGGGTGTCTTATGTCTCACTGGAGTCACACCTTCGATTATCATGAGGGCATTCACCGGATCATTCCGGTGCAGCGTGCGCGTCGTGACTCCAGCGCATGGCGAATGGACGATTTGGGGGTCCGACGGGGGACGAATGTCTGATCAGCGAGTCTTGCCGCGTTTTGATGCAGCGACAGCCTGTGCGGGCCTCGATGCCCACGACGACGGCGTTGGCCCGGCCGGCGAGCTGGCCGGCGAGCTGGCCGTACCAGCCGGCCGCTGGGCGGAGTTCCGATGACGATCGAGGCCACGGCCGGACCCGGCGAACTCATCTCCGCAGAGCCTGCCGCCGCTCAGGACGTCGGTTTGACGCACCTCGCGCGTGTCCCAATCGGTGTCCGTCTGCGTGACGGGGGCATCATCGAAGTCGTGCTGCCAACCAACGAGGAAATCGAGGGTCCCGAGGCGCGCGTGGCAGGAGCCGCGGTCCGCGCCCTGGCCCACGGCCGGCGCATGCCCGTGCTGCTGGTCATCACGGGTGTGGTGGGCGTCAGCGTCGAGGCGCGGCAGGTGTACAGCACTTCGATCGCTGCGTCCGCCTTTGCCCTCGTGGGCGAAAGTCCCGTCGACCGCGTGATCGCGCACTACCTGTTGCGGTCGAAAACCGAGACCATCCCGGCGCAGTTCTTTCTGTCCGAGGCTGAAGCTATCGACTGGTTAAGGCACTACACAAGTGAACACTGATCCGCCGGACCCCAGGCTGCACGCCCTCGTCGAAGGCATCGTCCGAATCGCCGGCGGCGACCTGACGACCCGAATCCCGCACTCCGGTGCCAGGGACGACGTCGCCGCGGTCATTGCCGGGATCAACCTGATGGCCGATGACCTGCAAACCATTTACCAGGAGCTCGAGGAACGCGTCGAAAGCCGAACGGCGATGCTGCGCGAAGCCCAGGTCGAGCTCGAACGGATGGCGCTTACCGACCCGCTGACCCAGCTTGCCAACAGGACAGCGCTCAACTCGGTCCTGAGCCATGCCCTTGCGGAGACGAGCCGGGGCGAACTGCCGCCGGCACTGCTGGTCCTCGATCTCGATTCCTTCAAGGGCATCAACGACACCCTGGGCCACAGCGCCGGCGACGATGTCCTCCGGGTGATCTCGCGGCGGCTGCAGCAGGCCGTCCGCGACACGGACACCGTCGCCCGGCTCGGCGGCGACGAATTTGCCGTGATGCTGCCGAAGTCCAACCTGGTGAGGGCCCGCCGGGTCGCCAACAGGATCCTCAAGGCCCTCGGCGAGGGCCTGGAAATCGGGGACCTGCGCATTACCTGCGGCACCAGCATCGGACTGCGGGTCGCGGAGCCAGGGCAGTCAGTCGACGATCTGGTCATGGAAGCGGATACGGCGATGTACGCCGCCAAGGCCCAGCCGCACAGCAGTATCAAGGTATTCGAACCGGCACTGCTCTACGCCCGCAGGCTCCAGAGCGTCATGATCACCGAACTGCGTGAGGCGATCCGCCAGGACCAACTCACCCTGCACTACCAGCCGGTGGTGGAACTGGCGACCGGCAGGATTGAAGGCGTTGAAGCGCTGGTGCGCTGGAACCACCCGGAGCGTGGGCTGCTGATGCCCGATTCCTTCATCCCGCTGGCCGAGGAGACAGGGATGATCGTGGACCTGGGCCACTGGGTCCTGCGGAACGCTGTGCGCCAACTGCGGCATTGGCAGCAGGAGCTGAACGTCGACGACAGCTTCAATGTCCGCGTTAACATCTCAACGACCGAGTTGCAGAACCTGGACCTGATCGACCACGTCCGCGACATCCTCCAGGAAACAGGGGTGGACGCGGCCAATCTCATCGTCGAGCTCACGGAGTCAATGGCCGTCAATGGCGGGGACGTGGACCAGTACTCCCTGAACGGGCTGCGGCGTTTGGGTGTGCAGCTCGAAATCGATGACTTTGGCACGGGCTATTCATCGATCAGCTACCTGCGGAAACTGCCGGTCAATGTGGTCAAAATCGACAAGAGCCTGATCGCCGGGCTGGGCTCGGACGAGGAGCAGAGCAACTTCGTCGCGGCGGTGCTGCACCTCATCCATGCCTGCGGGCTCACGGCGATTGCCGAGGGCATCGAGACGGCGGAGCAGGCCGCCGAACTGGTTCGCTTGGGCTGCGGGAGCGGGCAAGGGTACTACTTCAGCCGGCCCGTGCCTGCGGCGCAGATCGAGGCGCTGATTCGGCCGGGGGCTCCGGGCCCGGCGTAGGCGTTCAGTTTTCGTTCAGGCCTGTTTGCGGGTGTCAAGCAAGAACGGCGGGTACCGGAAGTTTCCTTCCAGTACCCGCCGTTCGTTGTGTGTCCCAGCCTAGACGCTCGGCGTGGAGTTCGGCCACCAGCCAACATTGGGAGTCGAATTCGGCCACCAACCGACTGCCGAGAGCGAACCCTGCGGGTTCGAGTTCGGCCACCAGCCCACCGCCACGACGGATTCTTGACCGGAGTTGCTTCCGGCGGCCGAGACGGCGGCGGTTGCGGACATACCGGCTGCAGCCAGCGCACCGGCGACGAGGAGTGTTGCGAGAGGTTTCTTCATGAAGGACTCCTGATACGTAAGTGGCTGTTGAGACTCATGTGATGCGAGTTCAGTATAGTGGCATAGGACACGCCGTGAAGGGAACAATCTACGCCGCACGTACAAAATCATGTTATTCGCGCGATGTTGATCGATTCCTGCGTGAAAACTGCGCGGCTCCTGCATTTGTGGCGTGGCCGGATCTGCCTCAGCGGCAACGGATAATGGAGTCATGCCATTGCACTCCGCTTCGCCGTTATACGCCGCCGCCGAATTGCGCGCATACGAGCACCGGACCAACCATGCCTTTGTTCAAGCAGCCAGCAGCGCCCACGAAGCGGCCGAAATTGCCCGTTGTGAGGGCGATATGGATGCTTGGTGGAACATGACTTTTGTCCAAGCCGAGAATCTCCTGGACGCGGAAGAATTTGAAGCCTGCGCAGCACTTGCCTCCGACTTGGTTGGCGGGCCTCAGTCCACGATGGAACCGCAGGCCAGGGCGCTCACTTACATTCTGGTGGCCAAGGCCCGACAGGGTGCTGGCTTGCTGGAAGAGGCGGCAGACGCAGCCCGGGCAGCATCCCTCCTGGTGATGGACGACGACGATGTCGAGATCCACGTGAAGGCCCGCCAGGCCCTCATCGCAGCTCTGGCAGACAGTGGAAGGCTGGATGAGGCGTGGGAAGAATGTCTGGGACTAGCGGAAGTAGTCTCCGCGGAAGTCGACGACCAGCTGATCGGCAAGGTCTACTGGGTTATCGGTAACGTTGCATTCCTCTGCAACAAAGTGCAGGAGGGTCTCGAATATCACGAGCTTGCGGCGGCGACCTTTTCCCCTGCAAGGAACCTCGACGTCTGGGCGAAATTCAACAAGGCGTCCGCCGCCATGCGGCTCGCAGCGGACGTCGCAGACGCCGACACCTTGCGCTGTATCGAACGGGCCGAGCTTGCCACGGACGTCATCGGTGGAAGCGCCAACGACTACCTGCTAATGAAGCTCAACCGCGGTCACTGGAGTTTTCTGGCGGGAGATTCGCAAACCGCTGTCGAACTGCTCCAGGCTGTGTGTGCCGATGCCGATGCGACCCTGCCGCAGATTCTTGGTGAAGCCCGGCTGTTGCTTGGCCGGGCGTTTTCGGCCTCGGGCAACCCCGACGCGGCCCGGGAAAACCTGCTTCTGGCAGTCGACCACTTTGAGGCGTCAGGCGCCCAGCAGCGTGCGGATCAGGTCCGGGAGTACCTGACAGCCGAGGCATGAGTCGGCTGGGTAATTCTGCCCGCCTGTCTCCTGTGACCTCGCGTTGGCCATGTCCTCCGGGTTCCGCGACGGATGGACATAACGGGACTATGCCCAGTCGCTGCGCCTAGGACTGGGCATGTCCAGCGGGGGACCCGTTGGGCATGTCCTCCGGGATCCGCGACGGATGGACATAACGGGACTATGCCCAGTGGCTGCGCCTAAGACTGGGCATGTCCCGCGGGGGGAGCCGCGGCCGAGGCGCGCTTGCGGCCCAGGAACACTGCGGCGCCGCCAACCACCAGGCTCAGCACCAGCAGCACCCAGCCTGCGACGGTAAGGCCGGATGCCAGGGCAACCTGGCCGGCGTCGACGGTGTCTGCGGACATCATCGAGTCGATGGCCGCATTGCCCCACAGCCGGACCGCCGCGAACAGCAGCGGCACGGCCCACAGCGCCCAGCGCAGGCCCTTGCGTGCGACGTTCGTGCCGATGAGCAGCAGCCAGGTGAAGCCGAAGATCAGCGGGAAGAGAGTGCCGGCCGTCTTGTGAACGTAGTTGAGCTGACCCCGGGCAGCCTCGTCCATCGCGAGACGCAGTTGCTCCACATAGCCCAGGTCGAAGCCACCAACCAGGGAGTCCGGCATGGCCATGCCCCCGCTGAGCTGGGTCAGCTGGTTCAGAGTGAGCAGGTGGACATACCAGAACAGGAACAGGCTCGCCACGACGCCGGCTATCAGGATCAGGTTGCTGTTGTTCTGCGCCTTCTGCGGGGTTCGGCTGGTGCTGGGGTTGATCACCGACGGCAGGTGGTGCTGGGGAATGACTGCGTTGGCGCCGTGCTTCTTCATTCGCTGTGCGGGTGTCTTGGCCATGGCTCCATTATCGCCCCTCCTGACCGGAGGCCGCCGCGGGCCGCGACAGGGCTGGACTACCGCCTGTTCACTGCCGGCCGGCGCCGATAGGCTGGAGCGCGTGACCGAACTAGGAAAGCACCGGCTCGGCCGGCACAGCACCGCTGAACTCAACCCCGCCCTGGACGATTACCAGCTCGCCGAGGCCCTTGTGCGCGAGGCCGGAACCCTGGCGCTGCTCATGCGGCAGGCCGGGCTGGAGGGCCGGCAAAAGACATCCGTCTCCGACGTCGTCACTGCCGCGGACCACGCCGCTGAGGCCTACGTGCTGGAACAGCTCCAGCGCTGCCGGCCCGACGACGGTATCCTCGGCGAAGAGGGCGCCTCCGTGGCGGGCACGAGCGGCAGGACCTGGGTGATCGACCCCGTCGACGGGACCTACAACTTCCTGCACGGCTCCACCTACTGGTGCTCCGCCATCGCCCTCAAGGACTCCTCCGGCGTGCTGCTCGGCGGGATCTTCCAGCCGGAGGAAGACAAGCTCTGGCTCGGCGGAACAGACCGTCCCTCGACGCTCAACGGTGAACGGCTGACCACCTTCGGGCCGGACGGCATCCCGGGCGGAGGCCGTTCAAACATCCCCCTGTCCGAACTTGGTGCCGCGACCTACATCCATCCCACGTGGCTCGCCGACCCGATGTGCGCCATGCCATGGCACGCCGCCGCGACCTCCGCTGCCGCGCTGCGTATGTTCGGCTCCGGCTCCTGCGACCTCAGCCGGGTGGCCGACGGCGAACTGGGCTGTTGGTTCCAGCACAGCTGCCCGGAATGGGATTGGCTGCCGGGCAAGGCGATTGTCCTGGCGGCCGGCGGTGCCGCCGACGTCGTCCGGGTCAACGGACTCGACTGGTTCGTCGCCGGAGGTACGACGGCGGTCCGGCAACTCCGCGCCGCCCTGGAATCCGGCTCCGCAGGGTAGATCCGGGCGCCTAACACCCCCGCCCCGTGGGACATGTCCAGTCTTTGCTTGGCGCACCGCGGGGCATGTCCAGTCTTTGCTTGGCGCACCGCGGGGCATGTCCATTCTTGGCCGAGGGGAATGGACATATGGACATCATGTCCAGTGGCCGGGCGCGGGGGAGGGCATGTCCCGAGGGGGCGGACGCCGGTGTCAGCGGCACCGCCTAGACTTGTTAACACCATGGATATGTTGTTTGACCCCTACGCCGACGGACCCTTCCAAGCTGCCTCGAAGACGGCGGCGAGCACGAAAATGCCTGCGGGTACGGGCCTGGCGACCCTGCACTCCGCGGGAAGTTCCGGGCCCCACGGTCTCCACGGGGGCAGCCCGGCAGGGGAGGGGGACCACCATCTCCCGGGCGCGGCCGAGCTCCTCGAGGGGCTGAACCCGCAGCAGGAAGAAGCCGTCAAGCACGCCGGCAGCGCCCTGCTGATCGTCGCCGGCGCCGGATCGGGCAAGACCCGGGTGCTCAGCAACCGGATCGGCTACCTGATCGCCACACGGCGCGCCCACCACGGCGAGATCCTGGCCATCACCTTCACTAACAAGGCTGCCGCCGAAATGCGGGAGCGGGTCGAAGCCCTGGTTGGCGCCCGGGCCAAGACCATGTGGGTCTCCACGTTCCACTCCTCCTGCGTCCGGATTCTGCGCCGCGAGGCCAAGAACGTCGGCCTGAACTCCAATTTCTCCATCTACGACTCCGCGGACTCGCTGCGCCTCATCACGCTCGTGGCCAAGAACCTGGACCTCGATCCGAAGCGTTTCGCGCCCAAGGCGATCCAGCACAAGATATCGGCGCTCAAGAACGAACTGATCGACGCGGACAGTTACTCCTCCAGCGCCAACCACAACGACCCCTTCGAACAGGCCGTCGCCGAGGTGTTCAAGGGCTACACGCAGCGGCTGCGCCAGGCCAACGCCATGGACTTCGATGACCTGATCGCCGAGACGGTCTACATGTTCCGCGCCTTCCCTGCGCTCGCCGAGTCCTACCGTCGCCGCTTCCGGCACGTCCTCGTCGACGAATACCAGGACACCAACCACGCCCAGTACGCGCTCGTGCGCGAGATCGTCGGTGAAGGCCCCGGCGCGGCCGAGCTGACCGTCGTCGGCGACTCGGACCAGTCCATCTACGCCTTCCGCGGCGCCGACATCCGCAACATCGTGGAATTCGAGAAGGACTATCCGGACGCCCGCACCATCAAGCTTGAGCAGAACTACCGCTCCACCCAGACCATTCTCAGTGCCGCCAACTCGGTCATCTCCCGCAACCCCAACCGGCCGGAGAAGCGGCTGTGGACCGCGGAAGGTGACGGCGAGAAGATCGTCGGCTATGTCGGCGAGAACGAGCACGACGAAGCCCAGTTCATCGCCAAGGAAATCGACCGCCTGCAGGACGAGGGCGATCTGCGCCCCGGCGACGTCGCCATCTTCTACCGCACCAACGCCCAATCCCGCTCGATCGAGGATGTCCTGGTCCGGGTCGGACTCCCGTACAAGGTGGTCGGCGGCACCCGGTTCTACGAGCGCAAGGAAATCAAGGACGCGCTCGCCTACCTGCGGGTGCTGGTCAACCCGGACGACGACGTCAACCTGCGCCGCATCCTGAACGAGCCCAAACGCGGCATCGGCGACCGGGCCGAGGGCGCCGTGGCCTCCCTCGCGCAGCGCGACCGGATCTCGTTTATGGCAGCGGCCCGCCGCGCCGACGAGGCCCCCGGCATGGCCACCCGTTCCGTCAACGCAGTCCAGGGCTTTGTGAAACTCCTCGACGACCTCGCCGAGGTGGCCTCCGGCTCCGGCGCGGCCGCTGCCCTGGAAGCCGTCCTGGAACAGACCGGCTACCTCGCAACCCTTCGCTCCAGCACCGACCCGCAGGACGAGTCACGGGTGGAGAACCTCGCGGAACTCGTCGCCGTCGTGCGTGAATACGAGCGCGACAACCCCGAGGGTTCGCTCGGCGCCTTCCTGGAAGGGGTCTCCCTCGTCGCCGACGCCGACCAGATCCCCGACGCCCCGGCTGGGTCCCCCGACCAGCTGGCCGCCGCCGTCGCCGAAGCCAAACGGCTCGGCGTCGTCACCCTGATGACCCTGCACACCGCCAAGGGGCTGGAGTTCCCGGTGGTGTTCCTGACCGGCATGGAGCACGGTCTGTTCCCGCACCAGCGCTCCGCCACCGACCCCAAGGAGCTGGCCGAGGAACGCCGGCTGGCGTACGTGGGCCTGACCCGGGCACGGAAACGCCTTTACCTGACCCGCTCCGAGGTGCGCAGCATGTGGGGCCAGAGCCAGTACAACCCCGCCAGCCAGTTCATCGAGGAAATCCCCGCCGAACTGGTGGAGTGGAAGCGCGAAGGCTCCACCCGCCAGGCCGGCGGCTGGGGCGGCGGCGCCTCCATCGGCTCCAGCCGGTACGGCGGATCCTTCTGGGGAGCCGGCACCGCCCGGGGGGCCGAGGCCAGCCCGTCCGCCGGTTTCAACGCGGATGTTCCCGCCGCCATCGCCAAGAACCGCGTGCAGCCGCAGAAGGAAATCGTCGCCGTCAGCGTGGGCGACAAGGTCAACCACACGAGCTTCGGCAACGGCACCGTGCTGGCCGTCGAGGGTGCGGGGGACAAAACGGTCGCGAAGGTGACGTTCAGCGTCGGCGAGAAGCGGCTCCTGCTCCGGTACGCCCCGCTGACCAAGCTCGACGCCTAAACTCAGGCATGAAAGTCTTGCTGGCGAGCCAGGCCATCGCCGGACACTTCAACCCCATGACCGGCATCGGCGTCCGCTTGAAGGACGAGGGCCACGACGTCGGCTGGTACACCGGCAGCACGCTCGCCGGCAGACTGAACGAGCTGGGCATCCCGCACTATCCGTTCGACCGCGCGATTGAGCACACCGGGGACAACCTCAACGAGCTCTACCCGCAGCGCGCCAAGCTCAAGGGGCCGATGGCCATCAGGTTCGACGGGGAACGGATCTTCGCCAGCAACGTCACCAATTTCTTCGAGGACATCAGGGACGTGCACCAGCGTTTCCCGTTCGACGCCGTCGTGATGGACAACAGCATGTTCATCCAGCGGCTCGTCGCCGTGGTGCTGGGCAAACCGGTGGTCAGCTTCGTCGCCATCGGCAATATGGAAAGCGATCCGCTGGTGCCCCCCTTGTTCTTCGGCTTCGCCCCGGCGCGGACCCCGGCCCACAAGATCCTCCATGCCGGCGCCCGGCTGGTCTCGGACCAGCTCGTCACCAAACCGGCGCGGGCCAGCTACGCGCGGCAACTGCAGGGCTACGGTCTTGAGACCCCCAAGGGGACCCCGATCACCGACGAGACCTACCGGTGGTCGCACGCGATCATCCAGACGGGCACCGCGTCGCTGGATTTCCCGCGGCGGAACATCAACCCGAAAGTCCACTACGTCGGTGCCCTGCTGCCCCACCGGGCGGGAGCCGACGTCGGTCCGGACGCCACCGCAGCTCCAGCCGGGCAACAGCCTCCGACGGCCGCCGGTGCCTACCGCCGGACCGTCGTCGTCACCCAGGGGACCGTTGACAACCGGGACCCGGCCAAGCTGATGATCCCCACTATCGAGGCGCTGAAGGACACGGATTCCCTCATCGTCGTGGCGACCGGCGGTGCGAACACCGAAGAACTGAGGCGGCGGTATCCGCAGCCCAACGTCGTCGTCGAGGACTACGTCGACTTCGCCCGGGTCTTTCCCTCCACGGACGTTTTTGTCACCAACGGCGGGTTCGGCGGGGTGCTGCTGAGCCTTTCCCACGGCGTTCCCCTCGTGACGGCGGGACTCAACGAGGGCAAGAGCGACGTCAACGCCCGGGTGGAGTACGCCGGCGTCGGGGTGAACCTGAAGACCGAGACACCCAAGGCCGCAGCGATCCGCTCCGCCGTCGACACCGTGCTGGGCGATCCGGCCTGGCGGGAACGGGCGCAGGCGATGCGCGGGCAGTTCGAAGCGGAAGACAGCGTCGGCGCCGCCGTCGAGGTCATCAAAGCCGTGGTTGCCGCCGGCGGGACACCCGGCGTCGGGGGCTGACACCGCCGGCCGGAAACCGCCCGGCATCCCGGCAGGCATAATGGAGCGCATGCGACGGACACTTCTGGGGATCCCTGCCGCCCTCATCCTGCTGGTGGCCACGGCGTGCACCGTCACGCAGAAGGACCCGGACTATGTCCCGCCCGCACCGCTGCCTGCCCTCGAGCAGCTCATGCAGGCACCCCTCGCGGACACGGCCATGTACGCCGTCGGCCAGGACATTCTCAGCTTTGTCACCGCCGACCGGAACGTGGTCTGCTCCCTGACCTCGGCCCGCGGCGAGCACGTGAACCTGCCGTATGAGCAGAACGGGTATGCGGACCCGGCGAACAACAAGCTGGCGACCGTCCCGGTGGCGCACTGCGAACTGGCGGCCTACCCGGCCCCGGACGCGAAGGACATCACCGAAGACTGCGGCGGGACGGGACTGGGCTACCTCGGCGGCGCCGCGCTGCTCACCCCGGAGCGCGCCGGCTACGGCGAATGCCGCTCCGGCGTCACACAACAGGAAGCCGAATTCGGGCCCAAGGGAAGCCGGAAGGGTCTGATATCCCAGCTGCCCGTCCTCGACGAGGGCAAGAACCTGGAGCGCAACGGACTGCGCTGCTCGGCCTACAACGGCGGAGTCGCCTGCGGAAATGTCTCCGCCGGCGTCGCGTTCTTCGTGTCACGTGAGAGTTACGAACTGATCTCCGACGCCGGGAAACCAGCCACCCAGGGGTCTTCGAACGCCCCAAAAACCCCGTAATCTAGCGGTTTTTCTACGCTCAATAGAATAGTGTCCTTACTCACATAACGGGTACTCTGGGACAGGCTCCTCCCAAGGAAGGGCTAGAGTTCGAAAGAGGAGCATTGCGCCGTGTGGCTCGTTTCCAAGCCAGTCGCAGGGTGCGTTTATTCCGCAGCCCGGTAACCGCGATAACGTGGGGTCCGGCTGTACAGAAACTACTTCGACGTAGAAGGACACTAAACCGTGGACCTGTTTGAATACCAGGCGCGCGATATGTTCGAGGCGCACGGTGTACCCGTGCTTGCTGGCATCGTGGCGCACACCCCTGAAGAAGCAAAGGCAGCTGCCGAGAAAATTGGCGGCGTAACTGTCGTAAAGGCGCAGGTCAAGGCCGGAGGCCGCGGCAAAGCCGGCGGCGTCAAGGTCGCCAAGACCGCTGACGAGGCGTTTGAACACTCCACCAACATCCTCGGGATGGACATCAAGGGTCACACCGTCCACCGCGTGATGATCGCCCAGGGTGCGGACATCGCCGAGGAATACTACTTCTCCGTTCTTCTGGACCGGGCCAACCGCAACTACCTGGCTATGTGCTCGGTAGAAGGCGGCATGGAAATCGAGCAGCTCGCCGTTGAGCGCCCCGACGCCCTGGCCAAGATCGCCATCGACCCGGCCGTCGGCATCGACCAGGCCAAGGCCGACGAAATCGTCGCCGCTGCAGGCTTCGCCGAGGAACTGCGCGGCAAGGTCGCCAGCGTTATCCTGAAGCTCTGGGACGTTTTCAAGAAGGAAGACGCCACCCTCGTGGAGGTCAACCCGCTGGTCCTGACCGGCGCCGGTGACGTCGTTGCCCTCGACGGCAAGGTCTCCCTCGACGAGAACGCCGGCTTCCGCCACCCCAAGCACGCCCACCTTGAAGACAAGGACGCTGCTGACCCGCTCGAGGCCAAGGCCAAGGCGCAGGACCTCAATTACGTCAAGCTGGACGGCTCCGTGGGCATCATCGGCAACGGTGCCGGACTGGTTATGTCCACCCTCGACGTCGTTGCTTACGCCGGCGAGAACCACGGCAACGTCAAGCCGGCCAACTTCCTGGACATCGGCGGTGGAGCTTCCGCCGAGGTCATGGCAGCAGGCCTCGACGTCATCCTGGGCGACTCGCAGGTCAAGTCCGTCTTCGTCAACGTCTTCGGCGGCATCACCGCCTGTGACGCCGTCGCCAAGGGCATCGTCGGTGCCCTGGCCGAGCTGGGCCACTCCGCGAACAAGCCGCTGGTAGTCCGCCTCGACGGCAACAACGTTGAGGAAGGCCGCCGCATCCTGGCCGAGGCGAACCACCCGCTGGTTACCCTGGCCGCCACCATGGACGAGGGCGCCGACAAGGCTGCCGAGCTCGCCAACGCAGCGAAGTAGAGGGACTCGACTATGTCTATTTATCTGAACAAGGACTCCAAGGTCATCGTCCAGGGCATCACCGGCGGCGAAGGCACCAAGCACACCGCCCTGATGCTGAAGGCCGGCACCAACGTGGTCGGCGGCGTCAACGCCCGCAAGGCCGGCTCGACGGTCCTGCACGGCGACACCGAGATCACCGTCTTCGGCACCGTCAAGGAAGCCATGGCCGAGACCGGCGCTGACGTCTCCATCGTCTTCGTCCCCCCGGCATTCACCAAGGACGCCGTCGTTGAGGCCATCGAGGCCGGCATCGGCCTGGTCGTTGTCATCACCGAAGGCGTGCCGGTTCAGGACTCTGCCGAGTTCTGGGCCCTGGCACAGTCCAAGGTCGACGCCAACGGCAAGCAGGTCACGCGCATCATCGGACCGAACTGCCCCGGCATCATCACCCCCGGCGAAGCCCTGGTGGGCATCACCCCGGCCAACATCACGGGCAAGGGCCCCATTGGCCTCGTCTCCAAGTCGGGCACCCTGACCTACCAGATGATGTACGAACTGCGCGACCTGGGCTTCTCCACCGCCATCGGCATCGGCGGAGACCCGGTCATCGGCACCACCCACATTGATGCTCTCGAAGCCTTCGAAGCTGACCCGGAGACCAAGGCGATCGTGATGATCGGCGAAATCGGCGGCGACGCCGAGGAGCGTGCCGCCGATTACATCAAGGCACACGTCACGAAGCCGGTTGTTGGCTACGTCGCAGGCTTCACCGCCCCGGAAGGCAAGACCATGGGCCACGCAGGCGCCATCGTCTCGGGCTCCGCGGGCACCGCACAGGCCAAGAAGGAAGCCCTCGAGGCTGCCGGAGTCAAGGTCGGCAAGACGCCGTCCGAGACCGCCAAGCTCCTGCGCGAGGTCTTCGCAACCCTCTAGGGCCGAAGCACCACCGCACAACGCGGGGTCACCTACGGTCCATCCCACTCGCTGGGATGGGCGCGAAGTGACCCCGCGTTGTTTCTTTAAGCACGACGGCGGCGGGCCACCTTCCCCGGGGAGGTGGCCTGCCGCCGTCGTGCTCTAGCCGTTTCACCGACGCCGGGCCTCAGACTTTGGCGCCGGCCAGGAGTTCATCGAGCCGCTCGTAGCCTTCGGACAGCCCGTCCTCCATGCCGGACTGTGCCATGCCGTCGCGTGCTTCCATGCTGGGGTAGACCGCGTGGGCCGTCAGCCGGGTGCGGCCGCCGCCAAGATCCTCGAAGGTCAGGAATTCGATGCTGACCACGTCAGGGTAGCCGTCGAACTCAAAGGTCTGGATGGCGAAATCGTTTTCCCGGACCGTGTGGAAGAGGCCGCTGAAGCCGTAGCGGGCGCCGTCCGGACCGACGTGGGTGTAGCGGTAGCTGCCGCCGGTGCGGAAATCGTAGTGGTCGATGTCCATCCCCAGCCGGCGCGGCCCGAGCCACTGGGCGACGAGTTCGCGTTCCTTGTGGGCCCGGAAGACATCGGCGACGGGAAAATCGAAGTCCCGCTCGACGTCGATAAAGGGCAGCCCCTCCGGAACACTGAGTTTCAGGGCGTTGGTCATGATGGGTCCTTTGCCTGCGTGCCGCGTGCCGCGGCGTTTGATTGGAGCACGGCGTCCAGGCTGCGGAACTGCTCCTCGCGGACCAGCCGGTACTGGTCGATCCATGCGGTGAGCGCCTCCAGCCGTGCGGGGTTCAGGTGGACGGGCCGGCGCTGGGCGTCACGGGTGCGCGTGACCAGCTGCGCCTGCTCGAGGACCTGGATGTGTTTCGAGACCGCCTGCTTGGTGATCGCGAAAGGTTCCGCCAAGTCATTCACGGTGGCCGGACCCCGGCTGAGCCGGGAGATGATGCGGCGGCGGACCGGGTCGGCGAGGGCCAGAAAGGCCGAGTCGAGCTGATCGTCGTCGCGTTCGTCCACCGGGTGCCTCACCTCCCGTCCCGGATCCGGCAGTGTCTTTCTGCTGCTCCACTGGCAGTGACCGGTGATCAACCACTTCATTGATCAACCTTTAGGTTGTTAACGCTACGCCTGGCATGAGGTCTGCGCAAGAGTCCAACGCGGGGTCACCTCACGCCCATCCCACACCCCGGGATGGGCGTGACGTGACCCCGCGTTGCTGTATTGTCTTGCTTCGCCAGGCTAGGCTTTGTTAGTATGTCAGGACAAACTAATGAAGGAGTAGCGAGTGCCTCTCGTGCGAATCGACGTCAACCAGGGCCGGACTCCGGAGCAGCTCCAGGCGCTCAGCCGGGGAATCCACCGCGCCATCGTGGCCGAATATGGCATTCCGGAGCGGGACTACTTTCATGTCCTGACCGAACATCCCGCGGGTCAGATCCTGGCCCAGGACGCCGGCCTCGGCTTCGAGCGGACGCCGGATGTGGTGATGATCCAGATTTTCACCCAGGCCGGGCGCAGCCAGGAAGCCAAGCAGTCCCTGTTTGCCGCCATTGCGGAGAAGCTGGCCGCCATTGGAGTCGACGGCGAGGATGTCTTCATTGGCTACGTCGAGAACTCCGCGGGGGACTGGTCCTTCGCGTTCGGCCGGGCGCAGTACGTCACCGGCGAGCTCGGCGTCCCCAGCAAGTAGCCCGCCGGTGCGCGCCTGCTGCACGCCACGGCGGCCGCACCGCGGAGACATTCAGACCCTCTGTGTCATGTTGTAAATATGTCAGTACAAACCTTTGACAGTACATAGATTCTAGGGCAAAGTAGTGGATGTGGCCCGGCTCACGCCGGCTTGCTAAGCACCGAAGCTCAGGCTGCGCAAAGGTACCGAGTTCACACCAGAAAGGTCCGCGATCACCGTGACCCACGAACTGCTCACGATCGGGCGCATCAGCGTTGATATCTACCCGAACGACATCGGGGTGGATCTGGAGGATGTCACGTCCTTCGGAAAGTACCTTGGCGGATCACCATCCAACGTGGCAGTCGCCGCGGCCCGCCACGGCCGCCGCAGCGCTGTCATTACCCGCACTGGCGACGACGCCTTCGGCAACTACCTGCACCGCGAACTGCGCAAGTTCAACGTGGACGATTCCTTCGTCACCGCGGTCAAGGAATGGCCCACGGCGGTCACGTTCTGCGCGATCAAGCCGCCCGAGGACTTCCCGCTCTACTTCTACGGACGCTTCCCCACGGCCCCGGACCTGCAGATCAAGGCCGAGGAACTGGACCTGGACGCCATCAGGGACGCCGGAATCTTCTGGTCGACGGTCACCGGACTCTGCCAGGAACCCAGCCGGACCGCCCACCTCACGGCCCACGAGGCCCGGCCCCGAGCCGGGCTGAAGCCCGGCCAGTTCACCATCCTGGACCTCGACTACCGGCCGATGTTCTGGGCCTCCGAAGCCGAAGCCCGGGATCAGGTCGCCAGGATCCTTCCGCACGTCACCGTGGCCATCGGCAACGACAAGGAATGCGCCGTCGCCGTGGGCGAAGGCACCCCGGACGAACAGGCGGACCGGCTGCTCGCGGCCGGCGTCGAGATCGCCGTCGTCAAGCTCGGCCCGGAAGGCGTGATGGCCAAGACCCGCACCGAACGCGTCGTCTCCGCCCCGGTGCCGGTGGAAACCGTCAACGGCCTGGGTGCCGGCGACTCTTTCGGCGGGGCGTTCTGCCACGGGCTGCTCTCCGGCTGGCCGCTCGCCCAGGTCCTCGACTTCGCCAACGCCGCCGGCGCGCTTGTCGCCTCCCGGCTGTCCTGTGCTGATGCGATGCCGACGCCGGACGAGGTCACCGGCCTGCTCGCCGAACGCGGCCGCCTCGTGCCGGGCACCTACGCCACCGAAGGAGCAACACTGTGAGTGTCAACCCCGCCGCCGCCACCGTTGCGGTGGACGATGATCCCCGCCGCTACGAACACCTGAGCGTCATCCGGCTCGAGGATCCCGACGCGGTCGCCCGCGCCGCGAAGGCCCGCCGCCTCCACCCCGGCGTGAAGGCCGGCAAACAGAACTTCATCGTCGCCGCCGACCACCCGGCCCGCGGCGCGCTCGCCGTCGGCAGCGACCCTGTAGCCATGGCCGACCGCCGCCAGCTCCTGGACCGCCTGCAGATCGCCCTGGCAAACCCCGACGTCGACGGCGTGCTGGCCTCCCCGGACATCATGGACGACTTGCTCCTGCTCGGGGCCCTGGACGGCAAGCTGCTCTTCGGCTCGATGAACCGCGGCGGGCTCACCGGCCTGGTCAATGAACTCGATGACCGCTTCACGGGCCACACTGCTGCCGCGCTCGAAGCGCTGGGAGCCGACGGCGGCAAGATGCTCACGCGCATCTGCCTCGGCGACCCGGACACCGTCGCCACCCTTGAAGCGACCGCCAAGGCGATCGATTCTCTCGCCCAGCGCAAGCTCATCGCGATGGTGGAGCCGTTCCTGTCCGTCTGGGAGAACGGCAAGGTCCGCAACGACCTCTCCACCAACGCCGTCATCAAATCCGTCGCGATCGCCGAAGGCCTTGGCTCCACCAGCGCCTACACCTGGATGAAGCTCCCGGTGGTGGCAGACATGGAACGCGTCATGGCGGCCACCACCATGCCCACCGTGCTCCTCGGCGGCGACCCGGACAGCAGCCAGGACGACGTCTTTGCGAGCTGGGAAGCAGCCCTCGCGCTGCCGGGCGTCCAGGGACTCACCGTCGGCCGGACCCTGCTCTACCCGCACGACGGCGACGTGGCCGGGGCTGTGGCAACCGCCGCCTCGCTGCTGCACCACACCGCATCCACACGCACCGCATCCACCCGCACCGCATCCCGCGCAGCAGAAGTATCGGAGTAACATCCCATGGTTATGAAAACTGCCTCAGGAACACGCAGAATGACCGTCGCCCAGGCGGTCGTCGAATACCTGTCCCAGCAGTACACCGTCGATTCGATCGGCGGCCAGGACTACCGCGAACGGCTGATCCCGGGCACTTTCGGCATCTTCGGCCACGGCAACGTCGCCGGCGTCGGCCAGGCCCTCAAGCAGTACCAGCAGCTCGATCCGACGATCATGCCGTACTACCAGGGCCGGAACGAACAGGCCCAGGCGCACCAGGCCGTCGGCTACGCCCGGCACACCCGCCGCCGCCAGACCTTCGCGATCAGCACCTCGATCGGCCCGGGTTCCTCGAACCTGCTCACCGGCGCTGCCCTGGCCACCACCAACCGGTTGCCCGTGCTCCTGCTGCCGAGCGACACCTTCGCCACCCGCGCCGCGGACCCCGTCCTGCAGCAGCTCGAGCAGCCCCACGGCTACGACATCACCGTCAACGACGCGTTCCGGCCGCTGTCCAAGTTCTTTGACCGCGTCTGCCGGCCCGAGCAGCTGTTCTCCGCCTTCCACCACGGGCTCCGGGTGCTGACGGACCCGGCCGAGACCGGCGCCGTCACCATCTCGCTGCCCCAGGACGTCCAGGCCGAGGCCTTCGACGTGCCCGAGGAATTCCTCGCCGAACGCGAATGGCGCATCCGCCGCCCGGACGCCGACGATGAGGACATCCGCCGCGCCGCCGAAGCCATCCGCGCCGCCAAGCGCCCGCTCATCATCGCCGGCGGCGGCGTCCTCTACGCCTACGCCAACGAGGAACTCGCGAAGTTCGTCGGGCTGACCGGCATCCCGGTGGGCAACACCCAGGCCGGCGTCGGCGTCCTGCCCTGGGACCACAAGTTCTCCCTCGGCGCGATCGGCTCCACCGGTACAACGGCGGCCAACGCCATCGCCGCCGAAGCGGACCTCATCATCGGGATCGGCACCCGCTACGAGGACTTCACCACCGCGTCCCGGACCGCGTTCCAGAACCCGGGCGTGAAGTTCATCAACATCAACGTCGCCGCGATCGACGCTTACAAGCACGGCACCTCCCTGCCGATCGTCGCCGACGCCCGGAAGGCCCTGGTCAAGCTGAACCAGGCCCTCGGCGGCTACCGGATCGGCGCCGACCTCGAACAGCGGATCGCGGCCGAAAAGACCCGCTGGGACGCGACCGTGGATGAGGCCTTTGACACCCGGTCAACCCCGCTGCCAGCCCAGAACGAGATCATCGGCGCCACGCACCGCGCCATGGACGCCCAGGACGTGGTCATCTGCGCCGCCGGGTCCCTCCCGGGCGACCTGCACAAGATGTGGCGCGTCCGGGACCCGTTCGGCTACCACGTTGAGTACGCATACTCCTGCATGGGCTACGAGATCCCCGGCGGCCTCGGCGTCAAGCGCGCGGCGCTGGCGGAAGCCGCGAGGGGCGGGGCGCAGCGCGACGTCGTCGTGATGGTGGGGGACGGTTCCTACCTCATGATGCACACCGAACTGGTCACCGCCGTCGCCGAACGGATCAAGCTGATCGTGGTCCTGATCCAGAACCACGGCTACGCCTCGATCGGCTCGCTCTCCGAATCCCTCGGCTCGCAGCGTTTCGGCACCCAGTACCGCGCCCTCGACGAGGAACACCACAGCTTCGACGACGGCGAGCGGCTCCCCGTGGACCTGGCCCTGAACGCCGAAAGCCTCGGCGTGAAGGTGATCCGGATCGAACCGGGGGAGAAGGTCATCGCGGAGCTCGAACAGGCCGTCCGGGATGCCAAGGCGGCCCCCGAACGCGGCGGCCCGATCGTCATCCATGTCGAATCCGACCCGCTGCTGGACGCCCCCAGCTCCGAGTCCTGGTGGGACGTTCCGGTCTCGCAGGTCTCCGAGCTCGACTCCACCAAACAGGCCTTCCAGACCTACATCGACCACAAGAGCCAGCAGCGCAAGCTGCTCGGCTGACCCCGGCCCCCTGAGCCACCCCGGCATCCAAACCCCCAAGGACATTCCCATGAGCACCCCCACCCTCACCACCACCACGACCATCCGGCACTTCATCAACGGCGCCGAGTCCGCCGGCGACGGCAGCCGCACCCAGCCGGTTTACAACCCCGCCACCGGCGCCGTCTCCGCGCAGCTGCGGCTGGCCAACCGGGCGGACCTGGACACCACCGTCGCCGCCGCCCGCGCCGCCGCCGACAGCTGGGGCGACATCTCCCTCGCCAAGCGCACCGCCGTGCTGTTCAAGTTCCGCGAACTCGTCGCGGCCCACGTCGACGAGCTCGCCGAACTGATCACCGCCGAGCACGGCAAGGTCCTCTCCGACGCCAAGGGCGAGATCGGCCGCGGCCTGGAGGTCATCGAATTCGCCTGCGGCATCCCGCAGCTGCTCAAGGGCGACTACTCGGACCAGGTCTCCACCGGCATTGACGTCTTCTCCTTCCGCGAACCGCTCGGCGTCGTCGCCGGCATCACCCCGTTCAACTTCCCGGTCATGGTGCCGCTCTGGATGGCGCCGATGGCGATCGCCACGGGCAACGCCTTCATCCTCAAGCCCTCCGAGCGGGACCCCTCCGCCTCGATGCTGCTCGCCAAGCTGTGGAAGGACGCGGGCCTGCCCGACGGCGTCTTCCAGGTCCTGCACGGTGACAAGGAAACCGTCGAGGGCCTCCTCACCCACCCGGACGTGGATGGCATCTCCTTCGTCGGCTCCACCCCGATCGCCCAGTACGTCCACGAGACCGCCACCGCCCACGGTAAGCGCGTCCAGGCCCTGGGCGGGGCGAAGAACCACGCCATCATCATGCCCGACGCCGATCTCGACAACGCCGCCGACCACCTCGCCGCCGCCGCCTTCGGTTCCGCCGGGGAACGCTGCATGGCCATCTCGGTCGCCGTCGCCGTCGGTGAGGCCGCCGACCTGCTGGTCAAGAAGGTTCAGGAGCGCGCCCTCGCCGTCAAGGTCAACAACGGCACCGTGCCCGACGCCGAAATGGGCCCGGTCATCACCCCGGCGTCCAAAGACCGGATCGAACGGATCGTCACCGAAGCCGAAGCCGCCGGAGCCGCGATGGTGGTGGACGGCCGCGACCTCGTCGTCCCCGGCCACGAGGACGGCTTCTGGGTCGGCCCCACCGTCCTGGACCACGTCAAGACCGACATGACCGCCTACAGCGAGGAAATCTTCGGCCCCGTCCTCGTGGTGGTCCGCGTCGAGGACCTGGACGCCGGCATTGCGCTGATCAACGCCAACCCCTACGGCAACGGCACCGCCATCTTCACCTCCTCCGGCGCCAACGCCCGCAAGTTCCAGCGCTCCGTCACCGTGGGCATGATCGGCATCAACGTGCCGCTGCCCGTGCCGGTGGCATACCACTCCTTCGGCGGCTGGAAGGCCTCGCTCTTCGGCGACAAGCACATGTACGGTCCGGAGGGCGTGTCCTTCTACACCCGCGGCAAGGTGGTCACCTCACGCTGGCCCGAACCCACCCACGCCTCCGGCGCCTCCTACAACTTCCCGTCCAACTAGCACCCGACCAAGAAAGACACCGCTGTCATGACTGAGAACAAGCTGATCATCGGCACCGCGCCGGACTCCTGGGGCGTCTGGTTTCCGGATGACCCCAAGCAGACCCCGTGGGAACGGTTCCTCGACGAAGTCGCCGAATCCGGCTACAAGTGGATCGAACTCGGCCCCTACGGCTACCTCCCCGCCGACCCCGCCCGGCTCGCCGAGGAGCTGAAGGCCCGCGACCTGCAGATCTCGGCCGGCACCGTCTTCACCGCGTTCCACCGCGGCCTGAACCAGTGGGAAACCGCATGGGAACCGGCCCGCAAGGTCGCGGAACTCACCGCCGCGATGGGCGGGGAACACATTGTGGTCATCCCGGCGATGTGGCGCGATGACGTCACCGGCGAGGCTGTGGAAAGCGGCGAGCTCACCGAACATGCCTGGGCCGACCTCTTCGCAGGGCACAACCGCCTCGGCAAGACCCTGCTGGAGGACTTCGGTCTGCAGCAGCAGTTCCACTCGCACGCGGACTCCCACGTCGGCGCGCAGGAGGACATCGAGGCCCTCCTCGCGGCCACGGACAGCAAGTACCTCAACCTGTGCCTGGACACCGGCCACGCCGAGTACTGCGGCGCGTCCAGCCTGGAGCTGATCAAGAACTACCCGGACCGGATCGGCTACCTGCACCTCAAACAGATCAACCCGGACATCCTCAGGAAGGTCAACCAGGAGAACATGACCTGGGCCGCCGCCAACCTGGCCGGTGTGATGACCGAACCGCCGAACGGCCTGCCGGACCTGCGCGCCGTCATCGAGGCCGTCGAGGCGCTGAACCGGCCGATCTTTGGCATCGTGGAACAGGACATGTACCCCGTGGCATTCGACGTCCCGATGCCGATCGCCAAACGCACCCGGAACTACCTGCTTTCCTGCGGCTCCCGCACCGCCGTCAACTAGACGTCAACCAGAACTGAGGACAAGACCATGACCAAGACCCTTCGCGTTGCTGTCATTGGCGCCGGCCGTATGGGCGCAGACCACATCCAGCGGCTTAATACCCGCATCCACGGCGCCGAAGTTGCCGCCGTCGTCGACGTCGACCTCGCCCGTGCGCAGGCCGCCATCGAAGGCATCCCGGGCGCCGTCGCCCTGGCCGACGCCGACGAGGCCCTCAACAACGGTGACGTCAACGCCGTGCTGATCGCCACCCCCGGCTTCCTGCACGAGGACATCCTGCTCCAGGCCATCGCCAAGGACATCCCGATCCTCTGCGAAAAGCCGCTCACCCCGGACGCCGCGTCCGCGTGGAAGATCGTCGAGGCCGAGGAACAGCTGGGCCACCAGCGCATCCAGGTCGGCTTCATGCGACGCTTCGACGCCGAATACGCCGCCCTGGGCAAGATCATCCGCGACTCTGAACTCGGCGAGCTGCTGATGCTGCACCACCAGCACCGTAACCCGACCACCCCTCCCGGCTTCACCAACGAGATGCTGATCAACGACTCCGTGGTCCACGAATTCGACGCCATCCGGTTCTTCACCGGCGAGGAAATCACCTCCGTCCAGGTCCGCCTCGGCAAGGCCACCCGCAACGCCCCGGCCGGCCAGCACGACCCGCAGCACGTGCTGATCGAAACCGAATCCGGCGTCCTGGCCGACGTCGAGATCTATGTCAACGCCAAGTTCGGCTACGAGGTGGCCACCCAGGCATCCTTCGAGGACGGCATCGTCAGCATCGGCGGCGACACGGGCCCGTACACGCGCAGCAACGGCCGCTGGGGCGGAACCGTCACCCCCGGCTTCGAGGAGCGTTTCGGGGCCGCGTACGACGTCGAAATCCAGTCCTGGGTGGACGCCGCCCTGCGCGGTGAAATCGGCGGTCCGACGGCCTGGGACGGCTACGCCACCGCCGCCTGCTGCGAGGCCGGCGTCGAGGCGCAGAAGAACGGCGAAAAGGTCGCCGTGAAGCTGCACGCCAAGCCCGACCTTTACCGCTAGGACGATCGGGAACGGGGCCACGGCCTCGTTGCCGTTCCTTCCGGTCCCGACGCACCACCTGACTGATCCACCATGGAGTGTTCCGAAGTGAAAATCGCCCTTGATCCCACGCCGTTCCACCACTCGCACAGCCTGCTCGAGTTTCCCCGGGTGGTGGCGGACCTCGGCTACAAGTACATGCAGATGACCCCGCACGCCGACTTCATCCCGTTCTACAACCACCCGAAGGCCGATGACGACCTGGTCGGACAGCTGGCCAAGGCCTGCAAGGACACCGGGATCGAAATCGCCTCGGTGCTGCCGGTGCTGCGCTGGTCCGGCCCGGACGAGGATGCCCGCGAAGCCGCCGTCCGATACTGGAAGCGTGCCATCCAGATCGCCGTGGACCTCGGCGTCAGCACGATGAACACCGAATTCAGCGGACGTCCGGAGAAGGCCGAGGAATCCGAGCGCGCGTTCTACCGCTCCATGGAGGAACTGCTGCCGATCATCGAGCGAGAAGGCATCGACCTGCTGATCGACCCGCACCCGGACGACTTCGTCGAGGAGGGCCTGGCCGCGATCCGGGTGATCCGGGGCCTGAACTCCAAGCACGTGGGCCTGGTCTACGTCGCCTCGCACAGTTTCCACATGCAGAACGCGCCGCTGGACATCATGCGTGCCGCGGGGGACAAGCTCCGCCTGGTCCACGTCGCCGACACCATGGACCACCACGCCTCGCACGGGCTGCGCTACATCACCAACCCGCCCGGCAACCCGGTCCGGGTGCACCAGCACCTGAAGATCGGCGACGGCGACGTCAACTGGGACGAGTTCTTCGGCGGTCTGAAGGAAATCGGCTTCCTCGACCGGGAGGACACCGTGATGGTCTCCAGTGTCTTCGCCGAGGACGACAACGCCGCCGAGGTCTCCCGCTACCAGCTGGAGACCATGAAGCAGCAGATCCAGAAGGTGAGCGTATGACGTCGGCGGCAGCCGCCCAACAGCGGAAGGCGCCCGGAAACCACAAACGGGCACTGCGCACCGCGACCATCATCTCCACCTTCGGCGGGTTGCTCTTCGGCTACGACACCGGCGTCATCAACGGCGCCCTGCCGTACATGCAGGAGGACCTGGGCCTCACGCCGCTCACCGAAGGGCTCGTGACCTCCTCGCTGCTCTTCGGCGCAGCCTTCGGCGCCCTGTTCGGCGGGCGGCTCGCGGACCGTAACGGACGACGCAAAATGATCATGGTGCTCGCGGTCATCTTCCTGATCGGCACCCTGGCCTGCACCTTCGCCCCGAACACCGAAGTGATGATCCTGGCCCGCTTCGTCCTCGGCCTTGCCGTCGGCGGCGCGTCCGTCACCGTCCCGGTGTACCTCGCCGAAGTCTCGCCGAGCGCCCGGCGCGGCCGGATCGTGACCCAGAACGAGCTGATGATCGTCACCGGCCAGCTGCTGGCCTTCATCTTCAACGCCTACCTCGGCAACACCTTCGGCGAATCCGGCGGGATCTGGCGCTGGATGCTGGTGATCGCCACTCTTCCGGCGATCGCGCTCTGGATCGGCATGAACTTCATGCCCGAAAGCCCCCGCTGGCTGGCCTCGATGGGCAGCTTCGGCGAAACCCTCAGCGTGCTGCAGCGGATCCGCTCCCAGTCCGAGGCCCGGGCCGAGTTCGAGGAAGTCAAGGCCATGGCCGTGGAGGACTACAAGTCCAAGATGGGTTCCTGGAAGGACCTCGGCGTCCCCTGGCTGCGCCGCATCTTCGTGGTGGGCGTCGGCCTCGCCGTCATCCAACAGATCACCGGCGTGAACTCGATCATGTACTACGGCACCCAGATCCTCGCTGAGTCCGGCTTCGGCAGGGAGGCTGCGTTGACGGCGAACATCGCCAACGGCGTCACCTCCGTCGTTGCCACCTTCGTGGGGATCTGGCTGCTGGGCAAGGTGGGCCGGCGCAGGATGCTCATCACCGGCCAGCTCGGCACGACGGCGGCGCTGCTGTTGATCGGCTTCTTCTCGCTCATCCTGCCCGAAGGTACAGCCCGCGGCTTCGTGATCCTCGCCCTGACCGTGACGTTCCTGGCGTTCCAGCAGGGCGCGATCTCCCCGGTCACCTGGCTGATGCTCTCCGAGATCTTCCCGCTGAAGATCCGCGGCCTGGGCATGGGCGCCTCAGCCTTCGTGCTGTGGACAGTGAACTTCCTGGTGGGGTTCGGCTTCCCGCAGCTCCTTGCCGCGATCGGGCTCTCCAACACCTTCTTCGTCTTTGCCGTGCTGGGCGTCGGTGCCATCGCGTTCGCCGCGAAGTACATTCCGGAAACCAAGGACAAGAGCCTGGAAGACGTGGAGCACTACTTCAAGAACGTGGGCGGCAGGCAGCCCGCCACCGCGTAGCTGTCCGTGTCCGGAAGCCGGGCGGCGGCCCTACACGTGCGAGTGCAGCTTCGGGAGCGCATCGACCAGCGGCGCCAGCTCCGGCACCTCCTGCGCCTCGGCCAGCGCCCGCTCCAGCGTGGCATCATGGCTGGGCCGGGCCTCCTCCAGCAGCTTGATGCCGCCGGGCGTGAGCTCGGTGTAGATTCCGCGGCGGTCATCGGCGCACAGGATCCGGGTCAGCAGGCCCCGGTCCTCGAGCCGGTTGACCAGGCGGGTGGTGGCGCTGGCGCTCAGCGCGGTGGCGCGGGCCAACTGCTGCATCCGCATGTGCCAGCCGTCCTGGCGGCTCAGCGCATCCAGCACGGTGTACTCCACGACGGACAGCTGCGCCACCGCCTGCAGCGAGCGTTCCAGCTCCGCCTCGATCAGTGCGTGCAAGGCCGCCAGGGTCCGCCAGCCTTGCGCCCGGACCTCGACGGCGTCGTCCTTGATGCCCATCAGTTCTTCCCTTCAGATCGGCCTGCCCCGCCCCGACAAATCCCGGAACACCGACAGTCCACAATTTAGTTGCTTGCGCGGCATAGTTGCTTGTGCAACAATAAATAACGCGTCTGCAACTAATAGCTTACGCTTCGACTTTCTTTCCGTACAGTTTTTGAAGGAGCTCCGCCATGCCCATTGGCCTGATAGCACTCGCCCTCGGCGGGTTCGGGATCGGACTCACCGAGTTCGTCATCATGGGCCTGCTGCCCGAAGTGGCCGCGGACTTCCAGGTCAGCGAGGCCACCGCGGGCTGGCTCATCTCCGGTTACGCGCTCGCTGTCGTCGTCGGGGCCCTGCTACTGACCGCCGCCGTAACGCGCTTCGAGCGCAAGCCCGTCCTGGCCGTACTGATGGTGCTGTTCATCGCCGGCAACCTGGTCTCCGCCGTCGCGCCCGACTATTCGCTGATGATGATCGGCCGCATCATCGCCGCGCTCGCGCACGGCGCCTTCTTCGGCATCGGCGCGGTGGTCGCCGCGAGTATGGTCGCCCCCACCAAAAAGGCCGGCGCGATCGCCATTATGTTCACCGGGCTCACGGCGGCCAACGTCCTGGGCGTTCCCTTCGGCACCATGCTGGGACAGGCTGCCGGCTGGCGGTCCACCTTCTGGGCGATCACCGGCATCGGCATCATTTCCCTCGCGGGCATTTTGACCCTCGTCCCCAAAACAGGGGCAGGGGAGGTCGCCCCCGGCGGCCTGCGCGGGGAACTCCGGGCCTTCCGCTCCGGCCAGGTCTGGCTCTCCATCCTGGTCACCATCCTCGGCTACGGAGGCATGTTCGGCGCCTTCACCTACATCGCCTTCACCCTCACCGAGGTCACCGGCTTCTCCGCCTCCACCGTCCCGTGGCTGCTCATCCTCTTCGGCGTAGGCCTCTTTGTCGGCAACACCGTGGGCGGTAAAGCTGCGGACCGGAACGTGGACCGCACCCTGCTGGTCGCACTCGCCGTGCTGGTAGTGGTCCTCGTGGTCTTCGCCCTCACCGCGGGCAACCAGCCGATGACCATCGCCTCCATGGTGCTGCTCGGGGGCTTCGGCTTCGCCACGGTCCCCGGGCTGCAGATGCGCGTCATGAAGTACGCCACGACCGCCCCCACCCTGGCATCCGGCGCCAACATCGGAGCCTTCAACGTGGGCAACGCGCTCGGCGCGTGGATGGGCGGCGTGACCATCACAGCCGGCCTCGGCTACACCTCGCCCATCTGGGCCGGCGCCGGGATCACCCTGCTGGGCCTGGGGGTTATGGTCTTCGCGGCGGCCGCTGCGAAGCGGCACGACGCCGGACGTGCCGGCGGCACGTCCGGAACCGGCGTCGCCGGTGCAGACAGCGAGCGGGAAAGCGTGGAACTCCAGCGGGCCTAGCACTGACCGGTCCGGCACTTTGCCTCAGACCGGCTGTCAGCTAGGCGTGGGGGTTCGGTAGTGTCGGTTCATGGACAGCGGCACCTTGGTCAATTTCTTGTTGGTTCTCTTTTTTGTGCTGTTGGGAGGGGTCTTCGCCGGAACGGAAATGGCGTTGGTGTCCCTTCGCGAGAGTCAGGTGCGTCAGATAGAGAAGCTGGGGAAGGGCGGGGCCAGGACTGCCGCTTTGGCCCGGAATCCCAATCGGTTCCTCTCAACCGTGCAGATTGGTGTCACGCTTTCGGGCTTCTTCTCAGCCGCCTACGGGGCTTCCACGATCGCACCCGATATAGAACCCCTCCTGGAAGGCTTGGGGTTGGGCCCCACGGCAGAGCCGGTGTCCTTTATAGGAATGACGTTGCTGGTGGCATATCTGTCCCTGGTGCTGGGTGAACTGGTGCCCAAGAGGTTGGCGATGCAGAACGCGGTTGGCTTCACGAAGGTTCTGGCCCCGCCGCTGATCATCCTTTCGCAGATTATGCGACCGGTCATCTGGATGCTGTCCGTTTCAACTAATGCGGTGGTGAAGCTGTTGGGCGGGGATCCCCATGCAAAACAGGACAGTGTCAGCTCCGAGGAACTTTGGGACATGGTTGCGGAGAGCGACATGCTGGAGGAACACAGCCGAAGCATCCTCAACGATGTATTTGGGGCAGGAGACCGTTCGCTGCAGGAAGTCATGCGCCCCCGCACTGAGGTTGCTTTCATCGACGGCACACTGAGCATTGCGGCCGCACGCAGTATGGTCAGGGACGGCCCATACTCGCGTTATCCCGTGATTGGCCGGACCCCGGACGACGTCCTCGGTTTCGTCCACATCCGTGACCTGATGTCCCGGGGTGACGAGAGTGACAAGGGGACAGTGAAAAACATTGTCCGCGAGATTCTTCCGCTGCCGGGAACGAACAGGGTGCTGCCTTCGCTGGCCAGAATGCGCAGACTGGGTCATCACATAGCGCTGGTGGTTGATGAGTATGGGGGCACGGACGGCATCGTCACCCTGGAGGACCTGGTCGAGGAACTGGTGGGTGAAATCTACGACGAGTACGACACCGGGGCCGACCACGAGGACCGCGTTACCGTGGCCAACGGATCCGTCGAGGTCGACGGCGGCCTGATTCTGCAGGAGTTTGAGTCAGTGACCGGCATAGCACTGCCTGACGGGCATTACGAAACAGTCGCCGGATTTGTCCTGGATCGTCTCGGCCGCCTGCCCCGGAGTGGGGACCGGGTGAAAGTGCCGGGGCACGTGTTGGCGGTGGTCGCGATGGACGGCCTGCGCATCGGACGGATTCGGGTGACACCCGCGAACTCTCAGGCGGAGGAACTTTGAGAAACTTCGGGCCAGGTAAACGCAACGGGCGATAGCCCCAGTGAAGACGACGACGGCGGCCCCCGGCTGCCGTCGTCGTCGTTCTTGGGCCGCGGACGCCCTGGCGGCGCCCGAAAACCGGCGGTTCTTTACGCCGACAATCACCATCATTACGTGATTACATCCTAATGTCAGGACAAACTATTGACATGAGTGAGCTAAGTCACCATGATCGGAGTAGGCATTATTCCGGCGGCTGCAAGATAGCAGCCCGGAGCTGAAATCAAAGGAGATTCACGGTGGCTAAATTTTCCTGGCGCAAGGCGACCCTGGTGGCGGCTGTTGTGCCGATGCTGGCAATGAGTGCGTGTTCAAGCACCGGCGGCAAGCCCGGAGATTCCGGCAACGCGGCCGGCGGCGGGCAGGTCGCCACGACGGAACGGATGAAGATTGCCCTGATCACCCACGCCGCAGCGGGTGACACCTTCTGGGACATCGTTCGCAAGGGTGCCGAGGAGGCGGCGGCGAAGGACAACGTCGAACTCCTCTACACGTCCGATCCCGAAGCCGGGCGCCAAGCCCAGCTCATCCAGCAGGCTATCGACCAGAAGGTTGACGGCATCGCGGTCACGCTCGCCAAGCCCGAAGCCCTCAATGACTCACTGAAGAAGGCCGCCGACGCAGGCATCCCGATTGTGAGCCTCAACGCCGGCGAATCAGTCGCCACCCAGCTCGGGGCCTTCACGCACTTCGGCTCGAACGAAAAGCTCGCCGGTGAGGCCGTCGGCACGCGGCTCGCGGCGGAGAACTTCAAACACCCGGTCTGCGTGATTCAGGAACAGGGCCACGTTGGCCTGGAAGCACGTTGCGCCGGCGTCAAGGCGAAGGTGCCTGGAACGGAGATCCTTTACGTCGAGGGCAAGGACATGACGTCCGTCCAGTCCACCGCGACGGCCAAGCTCCAGGCTACGAATGATGCAGACGTCATCATCGGACTCGGCGCGCCCATCACCCTGACGCTCCTCAAGTCGGTCGCGGACGCCGGCAGCTCTGCGAAGGTGGCAAGTTTTGACCTGAACGCGGATCTCGCCCAGAAGATCGTGGATGGTGCAGTTCTGTTCACCGTGGACCAGCAGCCGTGGCTGCAGGGCTACGGCGCCATCGATGCGCTGTGGCAGAACAAGCGCGGCGGATTCAGCATCGGCGGCGGCCAGTCGGTCCTCACCGGCCCGAGCCTCGTCGACAAGTCCAATGCGGCCGATGTCCTGACCTTCGCCCAGCAGGGTATCCGCTAACAGCCCGCTGGCCGGGCCGGCTCAGGCCGGTCCGGCAGCAAGGAGATCTATCATGACCATGACCCAGGCCAAGACAAAGTCACCGGCGCCCGATGAGCGCGTCGCCAAGCGCAGTCCGTTCCAGAAGCTTCTCGGACGCCCCGAGGTCGGTGCCCTGGTCGGCGCCATCGTCCTTTTCGTTTTCTTCGCGGCAGTTTCCCCGACCTTCACCCAGCCCAATGCGCTGGCAACCATTCTGTACGGTTCCTCCACAATCGGCATCATGGCCGTGGGGGTGTCCTTGCTGATGATCGGCGGGGAGTTCGATCTGTCCACCGGGGTGGCCGTAATCAGCTCCGCGCTGACGGCGTCGATGTTCAGCTGGTACTTCAGCACGAACGTCTGGGTCGGAGTCCTCCTGGCGCTGGTGGTCTCCCTGGGCATCGGCTACATCAACGGCTGGATCCTGATGAAGACCAAGCTGCCCAGCTTCATCGTCACCCTGGCCACCTTCCTGATGCTGACCGGCCTGAACCTGGGCTTGACCCGCCTGATCGGCGGCTCGGTGTCCTCACCGTCCATCTCCAACATGGACGGTTTCGCCTCGGCCCGGGCCGTGTTCGCCTCCTCGGTGACCATCGGCGGCGTCGACGTCAAAATCACGGTGTTCATCTGGATCGCGCTCGTCGCGGTCGCCACCTGGGTGCTGATGCGGACCCGGGTGGGGAACTGGATCTTCGCCGTCGGCGGGGACGAGAACGCCGCCCGCGCCGTGGGTGTGCCGGTCAAGGCCACCAAGATCGGGCTGTTCATGGGCGTGGGCTTCTGCGGCTGGATCCTGGGCATGCATAACCTCTTCGCCTTCGACACCGTGCAGTCCGGTGAAGGCGTGGGCAACGAATTCCTCTACATCATCGCCGCGGTCATCGGCGGCTGCCTCCTGACCGGCGGCTACGGCTCGGCGATCGGCGGCGCGATCGGCGCGTTCATCTTCGGCATGGCCAACAAGGGCATTGTCTACGCCCAGTGGAACCCGGACTGGTTCAAGTTCTTCCTGGGCCTGATGCTGCTGCTGGCCACCATCGTCAACCTCATCGTCAAGCGCCGCGCGGAACTCAAGTAAAGGGGCCTGAGAAATGAATGCCAACGAAATCGACCAGCAAACGCTGCTCCAGAACGAAAAAGACCCCCTCACCCACACCCCCGTCCACCTGCTCTCCCTCGAGCGTGTCGGCAAGCACTACGGCAACATCATCGCCCTGTCCGATGTCACGATGGCCGTGGACAACGGCCGCGTCACCTGCGTCCTCGGCGACAACGGCGCCGGCAAGTCCACACTGATCAAGATCATCGCCGGCCTGCACCAGCACGACGCCGGAGTCCTGAACATCATGGGCGAGGAACGGAAGTTCGCCTCCCCCCGCGACGCCCTGGATGCCGGCATCGCCACCGTTTACCAGGACCTCGCGGTGGTGCCCCTGATGCCGATCTGGCGCAACTTCTTCCTCGGCTCGGAACTGACCTCCGGCTTTGGCCCGTTCAAGAGCATGGACGTCGAGAAGATGAAGGAGATCACGCTCAAGGAACTCGCCGCGATGGGCATCGACCTCCGCGACGTGGAACAGCCCATCGGCCAGCTCTCCGGCGGTGAACGCCAGTGCGTCGCGATCGCCCGGGCCGTGTACTTCGGCGCGAAAGTCCTGATCCTGGACGAGCCCACCGCCGCCCTGGGCGTGAAGCAGTCCGGCGTGGTGCTCCGCTACATCCTGCAGGCCCGCGACCGCGGCCTCGGCGTCATCTTCATCACCCACAACCCGCACCACGCCTTCCCCGTCGGCGACCGGTTCCTGCTGCTCAAACGCGGCAAGTCAATCGGCTACTACGACAAGAAGGACATCACCCTCGACGAACTCACCGCCCAGATGGCCGGCGGTGCCGAACTCGCCGAACTCGCCCACGAACTGGAACAGCTCGGCGGTCACGGCGACGTGGTCAAGGAAGTCCAGAGCGAAGTGGCCGGGGTGGCCCAGACCACCGGCAAGACCTACTAGCAGCACAGGGGAGCCGGCCCGCCCGTCCGGGCACGGTCCTGCTCTTTCCTGCCGGCCAAGGAAATGCCTGGTCCGCGGCCCGACACGGGCCGGCTCCGCCCCCACCCAGTTGTGAAAAAATCGAAAGGACGAGCCCATGGCTTACCTGAACCGGAACTCCACCGAACTTCCCCTGCCCGTGCGGATCGGGCTCATCGGCTCGGGCTGGATGGGCGCTTTCCACGCCGAGAGCATTGCCCGCCGGGTTCCCGGCGCCGAGCTAGCGGCCATCGCTGATCCCAATGTGGAGTCCGCCGAGGCACTGGCCTCTGTCCTGGGCGCCGGCAAGGTGACGGCAGACGCCGCCGACATCCTGGCCGACCCGGAAATCGACGCCGTAATCATCGCGAGCCCGGCGCGTTTCCATTCCTCGCTGATCGCCCAGGCCGCCGCCGCCGGAAAGCATGTGTTCTGCGAGAAGCCGGCCGGCCTGGGGCTCGACGAGCTCGACGCCGCACTGTCCGCCGTGGAGACCGCCGGTGTGCATTTCCAGATCGGCTTCAACCGCCGGTACTCGGAGGACTTCCAGGCAGCCAAGAGGGACCTAGCCGCCGGCACCGTCGGGACGCCGCAACTGCTGCGCTCCCTGACCCGGGATCCGGGAACGGGACGCATTCCCAACGCGGC
Source organism: Arthrobacter sp. UYEF36 (assembly GCF_040547025.1). Classification (NCBI taxonomy): domain Bacteria; kingdom Bacillati; phylum Actinomycetota; class Actinomycetes; order Micrococcales; family Micrococcaceae; genus Arthrobacter; species Arthrobacter sp. UYEF36. The sequence goes on along the minus strand of NZ_JBEPOX010000005.1, from coordinate 160,925 downwards.
CCGGGTCCCGGCCTGGACCGTGTTCCTGGAAACCCTGATCCACGACTTCGACACCCTGAACTGGTTCAACGAAGGCGCCGAACCGGTGGAGGTCTACGCCATTGCCGATGCACTGGTGGAACCCGGGCTGCGCGACCAGGGCTTCCTGGACACCGCCGTCGTGACCATCCGCTACAGCAACGGTGCCATCGCCGTGGCCGAGGCGAACTTCAGCGCCCTCTACGGCTACGACATCCGTGGGGAAGTCTTCGGCTCCAAGGGCATGGTGCAGGCCGGCCGGGCCACGGAAACCGCGGCCAGCCGCTACACCGCCGACGGGATGTCAGCCGACACCCCGCGGCTTAACGTGGAGCTCTTCCGGCAGGCGTACACGGATGAACTCGTCGACTTCGCCGATGCCGTGCGCGCGCGGCGGGACGGCCGCAGTGACAAAACGGCGCCGTCGTCAACCGCGTACTCACTCACGCCCGGCGCGGCGGACGCCCGGCGCGCACTGGCCATGGCGCTGGCCTGCATCGAATCGGTCCAGCGCGGGACTCGGGTCACCGTCAACACGGTTACCGCCAACGAGACGGCTGTCCTCTGATGCGCCTTGCCGTCTGCGCCGAGATGGTCTTCACCGAGCTGCCATTCACGGAGCGGGTGCGCCGGATCCACGAAGCCGGCTTCGACGTCGAACTCTGGGATTCGCGGACCAAGGACATCGGCGCGCTCAAGGCCACCGGGGCGGTGTTTTCCTCCATGACCGGCTATACCGCCGGCAGCCTGGTGGATCCAGACACGGCAGATGACGTGGTGCGGACGGCAGAGTCGCTCATCCCGACCGCACTGGAGCTCGGGGTGAGCCGGATGGTGGTGCACCCGGCTGAACTTATCGACGGCCAGGCGGCCCGTCCGGTCTACCGGTCCAGCGGCATCATGTGGTCCACCGGTGCCCGGACCCTGGAACGGCTCGGCAAGCTCGGCGAGAAATACGGGGTGACGTTCTGCCTCGAGAACCTCAATACCATCCTCGACCACCCCGGGATCCCGCTGGCGCGCGCCAAGGACACCCTGGCGCTCGTGCAGTCCGCCGGGCACCCGAACGCCAGGCTCATGCTGGACCTTTACCACGCCCAAATGGGGGAGGGGAACCTGATCGAGCTCGTCCGGAGCGCCCTGCCGTACCTCGGCGAAATCCAGGTGGCGGATGTTCCGGGCCGCTGCGAACCCGGTACCGGGGAAATCAACTACGCTGCTGTCGCCAAGGCGCTCGCGGAGGCCGGCTACGACGGGACCGTGGGCATGGAGGCCTGGGCCAGCGGTGACAGCGATGCGGCGCTGGAGGCGTTCCGGGCAGCCTTCACCGTGCCCGCGCTGCACTTGAAAGTTGGAGTATGAAAGAGGTCATCCTCGGACTGGTCGGGGTGGGGCGGATCGGCGTGATGCACGCCAACAACATCGCCGCGCTCAACGACGTCCTGAATCCGCAGGGCGTCAACGTCCGGCTCCGGCTCACAGACGTCGCCGGGGACCACGCCCGGGCTATCGCCGCCGGCCTCGGCGCCGAGTTCCTGCCGTCGGTGGAGGCGCTCCTCGCTTCCGGGCTGGACGGACTCGTCATCGCCACCGGAACCGGGACCCACCCGGAGCTGATCAAGGCCGGGGTCGACGCCGGCATCCCGGTGTTCTGCGAAAAACCCGTCGCCCTGAACGTGGCGGACGCCCTGCCCGTGCTCGACTACATCCGGGACCGGAACGGTGTGGTCCAGATCGGGCACCAGCGCCGCTTCGACGCCGGCTACCAGGAAGCCCGGCGTGCCTACCAGGCCGGGGAACTGGGCTGGATCCACTCGCTGCGCGCCGTGACCTGCGATATGGCACCGCCGCCGGTCGAATTCCTGGCCGGCTCCGGCGGGCTGTTCCGGGACTGCTCGGTGCACGATTTCGATATCCTGCGCTGGCTCACCGGCCGGGAAATCGTCGAGGTCTACGCCCGGGGCTCCAACAACGGGGACCCGGCCATCGGGGAAGCCGGCGACGTGGACACCGCCCTGGCGCTGGTGACGTTCGACGACGGCACTGTGGGAACGGTCTCGGCCACGCGGTACAACGGGGCTGGCCACGACGTGCGGCTGGAAATCCAGGGCTCCCGGAGTTCGCTCATGGTCGGCCTGGACAACAAAACGGCCCTGGCCTCGGCCGAAGCCGGGGTCCCGTTCCCGGCCGGGGAACCGCACCGGACCTTCGCCGAGCGGTTCGAGGCTGCCTACCGTTCCGAGATGTCTGCCTTCGTCGAGCTGATTCTGGGCCGCCGGGACAATCCCTGCACGCCGGAGGATGCCGTGGCCGCTTCCCGCGTGGCGGATGCCGCCCAGGAATCCCTCGTGAGCGGTGTGCCGGTCCGGGTCGTCCAGCCCGTGGCCGGCTGAACGGACGCTCCGCCCCGGTTCCGTCACCGGGTGGAGTTGCCAAAGAACCCGGGGCCCAAGGGCCCCGGGTTCTTTTTGTCTGGACTGGGCGGACTTGTCTGGACAGCGCGGTCTTCTCTGGACTGCGCGGTCTTCTGGTTAGCGGTGCCGTCAAAAAAATCCGCGGTGCCGTCAGGCGCCGAAGGGCAGCCGCGGGTCGAGGTCCTGGCCGTCCCAGGTCTGGCGGATCCAGCCGTGGTGCGGGTCGTCGCTGATGAGCCAGTCGCGGACCGGGCCGGGGCCCGCCATCACGTTGAGGTAATACAAGTCGTAGCCCGGGGCTGCCATGGCCGGGCCGTGCCAGCCGTAGGGCACTAGGACGACGTCGCCGGTCCGCACTTCCGCGGAGACATCGATGGGGCGCTCGTCCGAGGCGTACACGCGCTGGTAGCCGATCGCATCGTCGGATCCCGGCCTGGCCGGAGCCCCGGGCGTCACCCGGGTCTCGAAGTAGTAGATTTCCTCGAGTCGGGTCTCGCCGTCCTTCTCCTCGTCGTGCTTATGCGGGGGGTAGGAGGACCAGTTGCCAGCCGGCGTCAGGACCTCGCACACAATGAAACGGTCCGCCTCCAGCGCGGCGGGGGTCCCGAAATTGTGGACCTGGCGGGAGCAGTTGCCGGCCCCGCGCAGCTCGACCGGCGTCTCCGCGGCCGTGATCAGGCGCGTCGGGTAGGCCGCTTTGGCCGGGGCGGTGGCCACGGCGACGCGTCCGCCGTCGGCCGAACTGATGGTCACGGCCTTGCCGGTCCCCGTGTAGAGGACGTCGCTGGGGCCGCCGAAGACGCTCTCCCGGCCGGCCAGCCGGTACTCCTCGCCGTCGACGGACACCGTGAAGGACCCATTGAGCGGGACCACGATGCGTTCCTCGTCCGCGGCGGGAAGTTCGACGGCGGCCGCGGCCCGCAGTGCGGTGACCTTCAGCCCGGTGTGGGCCCAGCCCTCCACCTCCAGGGTGGAATCGGAGGTGCCCAGGGACACGTCCCACGTGCCTTGGGCGGCGGTGCCGAGCGGATAGACCCAGTTGGCCATGAGTTCAGCCCTTTCGTTGTCGCGCCGGAGGAAGGCGCGGGTGTGGACGGGGGGAGGTTCGCGCTGATGCCTGCGCCCTGGTGGCGCCTAGCGCTGGACCAGCGTCATTTCGAAGCTGTAGGAATCCGCGCGGTAGACGTGGTGGCCGGTCTCCACCTGGCGCCCGGTGTCGTCCACGGCGGTGCGCTCCATGGTGACAAGGGCCGAGCCGGGGGTGGTTTCCAGCAGGGTCGCCTGGTAGTCGTTGGCGATCATGGCGCCGATCCGCTGTGAGGCGAGCCGGAAGTTCACGCCGCCGTTGCGGAGGATCGCGTAGAGGCCTTGTGAGCCCAGGAGCGCTTCGTCGATGGGGGTGATGTCGTCGCGGACCCAGTTCTCCATCAGCGCCAGCGGTTTTCCGCCGACCTTCCGGAGCCGGGTGAAGTGGTAGACCTTCGAGCCCTCGGGAATCTGGAGTGCTGCCCGGGTGGCGGCGTCGGCCTCGTCGTGGGAGAAGCTCAGTACCTCCGTGGTGGGCTTGCTGCCGTTGTTGCTGAGGTCGTCGAAGAGGCTGGAAAGTTCAAGGGGGCGCCGGACCTGGCTGGAGACGACCTGGGTGCCGACGCCGCGCTTGCGCACCAGCAGTCCGGCGCGGACCAGCTCGTCCATGGCCTTGCGCATGGTGGGGCGGGAGAGGTTCAGCTGTGCGGCAAGGTCGATCTCATTGTCGAGACGGCTGCCGGGGGGAAGGACCCCGCCGTGGATCGCGGCCTCGATGCCCTGGACCACCTGGTGGTAGAGCGGCACCGGTGAGGACCGGTCGATGTTGAGATTGAGTTGATTCGCCACTTTTTGCATAACCACTGTTGAAGCGCTCCCTTGTGCCCCGGACCCGGGCCCAAGCAGGGCAGCAGGTCACATTCTTCAGCATATGTTCGCTTGATAGGACATACTGCCTAAGTTCATGATAGCAGGGCCGTTCAGGCCTGGGGAGAGCCGCGACACACCTCAACGAAGGCGCGGAACGGGGCTAGCCGTTCTTCGGCCGGGAGTTCCAGGGCCTCGGGATGCCACTGCACAGACGTCACCCAGCGCTCCGGGTCCTCCAGCGCCTCCACCGTCCCGTCCTCGGCCACCGCTGTCACCACGAGCCCAGCGGCCACCCGCGCCACGGCCTGGTGGTGACCGGAGGCAATCTTGACCGTGACAGCTGGAGAAGTGCTGCCGTCGCCTTTCCCGCCGTCGCCATTGCCGCTGACCCCATCCCCGCCGTACAGGCCGGCAACCTTGCTTCCGCCCTGCACCTCAACCTCATGCCAGGCCCATGGTCCGGCACCGTGCACCGGTGCGGGTTCCCGGTGCGCCACGGTCCCCGGATCCATGTCCTGGATCAGCGTTCCGCCATAGAGGACGTTGAGCAGCTGATGCCCCCGGCAGACCCCCAACAGCGGCAGCCCGGCATCGATCGACCGCCGCGCTATGTCCAGGTCCAGCTCGTCCTGGGCCTCGCTGACGTCGTAGCAGGCGTCGCCGGGTATCTCGTCGTAGCGCCGGGGGTCCAGGTCGCCGCCGCCCGGAAGGACGACGCCGTCGAGCGACTCAAGCGGCTCTCCGGGCGCGGTGAGCAGCACCGGGTCGCCGCCGCCGTCGCGCACCAGTTCCACGATGTAGTCGAAGAGCGCATTGGCCTCCGCCACCCGGGGATCCGGGTCCGCGGAACTGCTGAGCCGGACGGGAATTCCGATGCGGGGACGTCTGCTGCGGGGGAGGGGCGGAGTCTGCATGATTTATTCTGCAACACATCTTCTCTGTTACATCCCAGGGCCGCTTCCCGCCGTCCTCTTGACAGCATCGATGACATATTAGGATTGCCGGATGACCAACAGATATCTCGTGTCCCGCAGCCGCTTCATCGCTGCCACTCCGGAAGCCATCTTCGAGGTGCTCGCCACCCCGGCGCTGCACAGCGTGATCGACGGTTCCGACACCGTGAAGGGTGCCCAGCCGCGCGGCCCCGAGCGGCTCGCCCTCGGTGCGAAGTTTGGCATGGAAATGAACATCAAGATGGACTACAAGATCCTCAACACGGTCTGCGAGTTTGAGGAGGGCCGGCGGATCGCGTGGCGGCACTTCGGCGGCCATGTCTGGCGCTATCTGCTGGAGCCCGCGGCCGACGACGCCGGCAACCCGGGCACCCTCGTCACCGAGCAGTGGGACGCACGGGAAGTGCGCGCCAGGATCCTCCTGCGCCTGGCCGGATACGTCCGGCGCCACCCGGCCAACATCGAGCAGACCCTGGCCAAGCTTGACGCCTACCTGAATTCCGACGCCGTACCCGGCACCGGGACCGGTTCCGCCCCGGACCACCACCACTAGGCGCGCCCGATGAGCGCTGCCCGCAGCCTGCACCCGAGCCCGCGCACGCTGGACGTCGAAAGCCTGGACAGCTTCGACCGGCTGGTCGCCGCCGGGGCCAGGACCATGCAGGGCTGGCACGCCCAGTCGCTGGACCTGCGCGGACGGACGGCACAGCTGGAGGGCATGCAGGCGCAGGGCGGGATCTTCCTCGGATGTACCTTCGACGACGGTGTGGAGGAGTCGCTGCGCAGCCGCGGCGCCCTCATCTTTCCCAAGCTGGAGGCCGTGCCGTTCAACCCGTACCGCGGGGGGCTGTACACCCCGCAGGAGCTGTACGCAGGAATCTCCGACTCGCGCTATGAGGACACTCCCGACGCCAGGGTGTACCAGTGGAGTATCCGGCCGGGACAGCGCCACCGCCTGGATGCCACCCTGGCCGCGGCCCTGCACGACCATTCGATCGGCGATGCCCTCGATGACCTGACCCGCTCGGAACTTTGCGCCGGCCGGACCATGGTGGGCGTCATGGGCGGGCATGCCGCAAGCCGCGGATCCGCCGTTTTCGAGGAGGCCGCGCTGCTGGGGAGGTTGCTGGCCAGGGACGGCCGGGTCGTTGCCACCGGCGGCGGTCCCGGCGCCATGGAGGGCGCCAACCTCGGCGCCTACCTGAGTGAGGCACCGGACAGGGACTTCCGGCGGGCCTTGGCCGACATTGCCTCGGTTCCCGGTTTCCTGCCCTCCGTGTCGGCGTGGGCGCGGTCCGCCGCCGCCGTCGTCGAACGCCATCCTGAGGGGACGCCGTCCCTGGGGGTCCCCACCTGGTTCTACGGGCACGAGCCGCCGAATTTCTTCGCCACCCACATTGCCAAGTACTTCGCCAACGCCATCCGCGAGGCCATCCTGCTGGAACTGTGCAACGGTGGCATAGTGTTCCTGCCCGGTTCCGCGGGCACCGTGCAGGAAATCTTCCAGGATGCCTGCGAGAACTACTACGGCACCCCGGCGACCATCATGCCGATGGTGCTGGTGGGGCAGGAGCACTGGCTGCGGCGCTACCCGGCGTGGCCCCTGCTGCAGAGCCTCGCCGCCGGACGGCAGATGGAGAGCCGGATCTTCCTGGTGGACACCGTGGAGGAAGCGCTCGCCGTCCTGGACCGCTGAGGGCTTAAAGGTCCTTGCGGCACTGCGCCGAGCCCAGCTCGTACAGGCCGTTCAGGTCCCCGGCGGCCAGACCGTCCGGGGTGCCGATCTCGGGGTACATCAGCTGCGTAGGGTCGTCCACATGCTCCAGGCCCATGACATGGCTGAGCTCGTGCAGGATCACCGCGGTAGCGTACGCGGCCCCGTCCGTCCGGCTGAGGTCCTCGCCGATCTGCGGCGCATCGAGTTCCAGGCTGCCGGTGACGAAGCTCTTGGGCCCGTTGCCGAAGCTGAAGTGGGTGCTGCCTCCGGTGCCGATCACCGGTCCCGCGAGCTGCGAGGCCTGCTCCGGGGTGGTCCACGCGATCAGCAGCGGCGCCCAGCGGTCCCCGTAGACGTCCTGCTGGTACGGGACGCGGGACGGCGAAGGCTCTTCGGTGGTGGGCCCGTCGTCGATGAACCTGATCCCGGTCGCGCGGGATATCGTCCCGATCGCCTCCCCGACCAGACGCTCGGCGCCCTCCGGAGCGAGCGCCGCGTTCACCACGTAGTGCAACGGACGGCACGGCGAGTAACCCACCGGAGTGCCGTCGTCGTTCAGGGCCAGGAACCGGTAGGAGCTGCTGGCAACCGCCGGTTTCTGCGGGCGCCCCAGCGGCTCGTCCTGCTCCCCGACTCCGGGCGGGGGAGTGTCCGGGCGCACGGCCTCGACAGCCGCCGGCTGCCCGGGCTGGCCGGGCTGGCCCGCCGTGGCCTGGCCCGGCCCGGGTCCGCGGCTGACTTCGAAGAGCCCGTCGAAGCGCGGATCCGCGTAGATGACGCCGGCGGCCAGGAACGCGGCGCCGGCGATCAGGGCGGCGGCGGCGAGGCCGCGGACGATCCGCCACGCCGTGCGGGAGCGGCTGTGCCGCGGTGTCCGGTCCCGGAACTCAGGACCGTCCACTAGGCGACCACGGCGCCGAAGGCCAGGCCCAGCAGATACGTCACGCCCGCCGCACCCATGCCGATGGCCAGCTGGCGGAGCCCGCGGGAGGTGGGGGAAGTGCCGGAGAGGAGCCCGACGACGCCGCCGGTGAACAGGAGCGCCACGCCCACCAGGACGGCCGACAGCACGAGCGCCGCGACGCCGGTCATGCCCAGCACGAAGGGCAGGATCGGCACGATCGCGCCGGAGGCGAAGAAGCAGAAGCTCGACGCCGCCGCGCCCCAGGCGGTCCCGACGGCTTCGTGCTCGTCACGGGCTTCCGGCAGTCCAGGCTGCAGCGAGAGGCTGGGATCGCAGTCGCAGTCGCGCAGGCCCATCCGCTCCGCGACGCGGTGTTCGGCGGCCTCCCGGGACATGCCGCGGGCCAGGTAGACCAAGAGGAGTTCGTTGTGTTCGATGTCCAGGGACGGCGCGGCGGCAAGGGTGATCTGGGTGGGGCGGGTCGCGGCGAGGAGTTCGCGCTGGGAGCGCACGGAAATGAATTCGCCCGCTCCCATGGACAGCGCCCCGGCCAGGAGCCCGGCGACGCCGCTGAGGAGCACCACGGAACTGCCCACGCCGGAGGCGGCCATGCCCATCACGAGCGACAGGTTGCTGACCAGCCCGTCGTTGGCGCCGAAGACGGCCGCGCGGAAGGTGCCCGCCAGCCGGTTGCGGCCCCGGGTGGCGAGCCCGCGTACGACTTCCTCGTGGATCTGTTCGTCGGCGACCATGGCCGGGGTGGCGGTGGGGTCGGTGGCGTACGGCGATCGGCTTTCGGCCCGCTGGGCGAGGGCCAGGACGAACACCGAGCCGAAGTGGCGGGCCAGGAAGCCCAGGAGCTGGCTCCGGAGCGAGGCGGGGCGGGGCCGGCCGGCGTGGTCGCCGAGCAGTTGGAGCCAGTGCGCCTCGTGGCGTCCCTCGGCTTCGGCCAGGGCGAGCAGGATCTCGCGCTCCTCGCCGCGGCGGTTCTGGGCCAGGTCGCGGTAGACGGCTGCTTCGGCGCGTTCGTCGGCGAGGTACTGCCGCCACCGCTTGATGTCCCCGGGGCCGGGTGTCGTGGCGGGCGCCGCGTGGCGGGGTTCGGGCCGGTGGGATTCGCGGGGTTCGCGGTCGAATGAGTCAGATGTGGCGTGCTGGGACACGGAAGCTCCTGGGCTGGAAAGGGCATGGTTCGGCCCCATTGCGTATCCAGCGTACCCCGTCTTTCCGCGGATTTTCGGCTGGCCATCCTCAGTGCAGAGTTTAGGCAAACCGTAAAAAACGCCTGCGCCGCGGAGGCAGTCACAGCCGTCGGAGTTCCGCCCGGGGGGAGACCTTGACCGCCCGGGCTCGCGGTGTTCGAATGAAACCCAGGGCGGGCTCTTCGGGGCCCCTGCCGCCACCCCAGTCACACGGAGGTTGCATCATGGACAACATCGGCTCACGCCCCATCCAGCCGGCCCGGGATTCCCTCGAGTCCGATCCCGCGTACGACTACGCCGAGGACGCGCCCGTGAGTGATGGCGGGGAGACCGAGGAAGAGGAGCTTCTCGAAGAGGCAGATCGGCTCGTTCCCCTGGACGAGGAGGACTTCCTCGGCGACGAGACGCCCGTGGTGCCCCTCGACGGTGAAGAATTCCTGGCGCCCGAGGAAAACGAATGATGCTTCGAGCGGCTTAGTGGTCGACGGCTTAAATCTCCGACGGCGGCGCCCCTCAGTGGGAGCGCCGCCGTCGACCTTTAACTTGCCGTCAGGACCCTGGTTGGTGGGGGTCTCAATGGGTCAGGACGGGGACCTGTTCTTCCTCGGCAGCGCCGCCGGCGACCCGGCGGTGCCAGTTGGCCATGACGGCCGGATCTGTCGGCTTGGTCAGCAATGACACCGCGATGTAGACCACTGCGGAGGCCAGCAGGCCGTAATAGATCGGTTCATTGGCGTAGATGCCGTCCAGCGGGACCTCGGCGTTGATCTCCAGGATGATCATGGTGCCGAGGGTGATGACCGAGCCCACGGCCATGGAGGCAGCCGCGGCGACACCGGTGCCGCGCTTCCAGAGGAGCCCGCCGAGGATGGCGACGAGGAGCCCGCCGACGAGGATGTCGTAGGCGATGGTGAGCGCCGCGACGACGTCCTTGGTGATGATGGCGATGACGATCGCGACGATGCCGAGGCCCAGGACCCACATGCGGTTGGCCTTGACGTCGTGCTCCGGGTTGTCCGTGTCATCGGTGTTGATGTCCTTGCCGAACCAGCTGGCGACGAACGGCAGGACATCCGCGCGGGCCACGGTGGCGGCGGCGATCAGGGCGCCGGAGGCCGTGGACATCATGGCGGCGACGGCCGCGGCGAGCACCAGGCCGCCGATGCCGATCGGCAGCAGGTTGGTGGCGACCTCGGCGTAGACCACGTCTTTGCCGAGTGCCTTGACGTCGATATCCGGCAGCGCAACACGGGCGCCGAGGCCGATCAGGGCGCCGGCCGCACCGTAGAGGATGCAGTAGATGCCGGCGGTGGCGCCGCCCCAGCGGGCGACTGTGGGGGTCTTGGCGGTGAATACGCGCTGCCAGATGTCCTGGCCGATGAGCAGGCCCAGGGTGTAGACGACGAAGTAGGTGATGATCGTCTGGATCCCGATGCCGTCGATCTGGAAGAAGCTGGCGTCGACGCGGGCACGGATGCCCTCAAAGCCGCCGGCGGCGTTGAGCGTGAACGGCAGCATCAGGAAGAAGATGCCGATCGTCTTGATGACGAACTGGACTTGGTCGGCCAGGGTGATCGACCACATGCCGCCGATAGTCGAATAAACCAGGACGATCGCGCCGCCGATGGCGATGGCGAGGGCGCGGTCCCAGCCAAAGAGCACCACAAAAATGGTGGCGTAGGCGCCGGTGGAGGTGGCGCAGAGCATCAGCGTGTAGGCGAGCATCACGATGCCCGAGGTCTGGGTGGCGTTGCTGCCGTACCGCAGGCTCAGCATCTGGGACACTGTGTAGATCTTGAGCTTCTGGATGGTGCTGGCGAAAAGCAGGCTGAGCAGCAGCACGCCGGCGCCGATCGCGACCACGAGCCACATGCCGGAGATGCCGAACTTGTAGCCCAGGCCGACGCCGCCCACGGTGGAGGCGCCACCGAGCACGACGGCGGCCATGGTCCCGGTGTAGAGGAACGGGCCGAGGCGGCGGCCGGCCACCAGGAAGTCGCTGTTGTTCTTGGTGCGGGATTTACCCCACCACCCGAACGCCAGCATGGCGATCAAATACACCACCACGATGGCGATATTGACGAAACTTGCGTCCATTGAGGGCTCCTCGGAGCTGTTCGGAGCAGGGCTGAACCGGCCGGGACTCGATAGGGTGCCGGGGTCAGATGCTCCATGACGGGTACGGAGACGAGTTGCCGGTGGGGGCCCTGGAACAGGTGGTTCCAGTGCATCCACGTGGCGATAATTGCCCTATAGGCAACGCTTGTTGCCAAACAGTATGTTGTGACCCGGGTAACAGTCAAGACGCATTACGCGGCGCGGGTGGATCCGGCCTCCGGGGCATGCCGTCCCGCTAGTATTGCTCCAACGATGGGGCCAAGCGGCCGGCCGTGAAAGGTTCCAAAATGAAGGCTCTACCAGTTGAACCGAGCAACGTTCCCGTTGCTATCGGTTCCAGGATCCGTGCCGCCCGGCAGTCGCAGCGGCTTACCATCGAGCAGGTGGCCGACGCCACCGGGCTGACCAAGGGCTTCCTGAGCCGGGTCGAGCGGGACCTTACCTCACCCTCGGTCGCGTCCCTGGTGACGCTGTGCCAGGTGCTCTCCATTTCGATCGGCGACCTTTTTGCCGCCCCGGAAACGCATCTGACCAAGAAGAACGAGGGCCCGCGGATCTCGCTGGGCGGCGAGGGGATCGTGGAGCGGCTGCTGACTGCCCGGTCGGAGCGCCGCGTCCAGATCATCCAGGCCGTGATCGAGCCCCACGGGCGCGGCGAATCGGAACTCTATGCCGTGGACTGCGACGTCGACGTGCTGCACGTGGTCAAAGGCAGCATCCGGCTGATCCTCACCAACGAGGAATACGAGCTCCACACCGGCGACACCGTGACCTTCCCGGGCCGCGAGCCGCACACGTGGGTCAATCCGACGGACGACGCCGTCGAGGTCCTCTGGGTGCTGGTCCCCGCCGCGAGCCGTTAAGTCCCCATGGGTCGGGGCCGCGTTCCCGCCCAGTTACTTGTTCCCTGGCTGCCTGTTGGACGTGGCGAACCCCGGAAATCCGCGGGGGCCCCGGCGGGAGCGTGCCGGTAACTGGGCTGGAGAGTCAGGGCATTGGCCGCGGGCGCTGATCCAGCACCGCCCGGATCTCGGCCAGGACGCGCTGGGGTTCGAACCAGATGTGCTCGGGCATGTACCGGAGCACCGCAAAACCGCTCAACGTCGAGGCATTGTTCCGGCCCAGGTCCCGGCGCATGGCCTCGCGGCTGGAGTGGAACGCGAAGCCGTCCACCTCGACGATCAGGAACCCTTCGATGAGGAAGTCGACCCGGCCGATCCCGGGCAGGTAGACCTGGGCGTCGTAGCCAATTCCGTTGGCACGGAACAAATGCTGGGCGTCGACCTCCACGATGGATTCGGCCCGCAGGTCCAGCTGGTGCAGCGCCTTGCGGACTTGGCCGGACCGGTCAGCCGTGAGCTGGGCCTTCAACAATTCCAGCGGCACTCCATGCAGGCGCATCGCCGATGTCGCGATGGCCGTTGACGCCGGGGGCGCAAGGCACGACATGGCATGCAGCACCACATCCTCGACCGCGGCCAGCGGCAGCGTCGGATGCCCGTCAAACCGCACCGTGCGGTGCCGAACGAAGCCCGCCCCATGGCCGTGGTTGCAGGCCAGGTGGTGCTGCGCCGGCGGCTCACGGAGCCAGAGCCCATAGTGCCCGGCCGCGCTGGCGCACGTGACGCGGGCGTTGTGCCGAAGCGCTGCCTCGAATTCCGGGCGGCATTCCGGGAGGGCCAGCACACCGCGTCGCGGTCGGCGGACAAGTGCGGCCAGCTGGGCAATATCCGTCCGGGAAAAGCCGGCTGCCAATAGTTGGCCGGTCCGGGCGACGCCGCCGAGCTGGGTCAGGTAGTCCAAGGGGTCCATCAAGCCAGTACAGGGGGTGGCGGATGCCCGCGAAACCCGGGAACCGGGCTATCTGGACAACCGGGATTGAGGCCGGCCTGCGCTCCTGCCCAGTTACCCGCCGCGGCACCGGGCCGGTCTGCGGTGGAGGCCCCTATGTCCGCGGTTCCGCGGCGTGGAGGCGTGCTCCGTAGGGAAGTAACTGGGCTGGAACGCACAGGCCCGCCGGCGCTCGCACTGTCAGGTAAACATTTGATGCACACGGGGCAACTTCGAGTGTATGATGGCTGTCACACCCGTCGGTCAATCCTCGAAGGAGAGGCTTTCTTTTGGAAGAGCTGCGCATCGAGGCCAATGGCAACCTTGGCCCCATCGATTCATCCCGCATTCCGCGCTACGCGGGAGCCGCCACCTATGCGCGCCTGCCGCGGCTGGACCAGGTCGCCAAAGCGGACGTCACCGTTGTCGGGGTGCCGTTTGATTCGGGCGTCTCGTACCGCCCCGGTGCCCGCTTCGGGTCCAACCACATCCGTGAGGCCAGCCGGCTGCTGCGTCCGTACAACCCGGCCTGGGATGTCAGCCCCTTCGAGAACATCCAGGTGGCTGACGCGGGCGACATGGCCGTCAACCCGTTCAACATCCACGAAGCGATCGAGACCATCCAGCAGAACGCGCTGGACCTGACCGCCTCCGGCAGCAAGCTGGTGACCCTCGGCGGAGACCACACCATTGCGCTGCCGCTGCTGCGCGCCGCCGCCGAACGTGCCGGCCAGCCCATCGCCATGCTGCACTTCGATGCGCACCTGGACACCTGGGACACCTACTTCGGCGCTGAATACACCCACGGCACCCCCTTCCGCCGCGCCGTCGAGGAAGGCATCCTGGACACCGAGGCCATCAGCCACATCGGCACCCGCGGTCCGCTTTACGGCAAAAAGGACCTCGACGACGACCACCGCTTCGGCTTCGGCATCGTCACCTCCGCCGACGTCTACTACCAGGGCGTCCTGGAAACCGTCGCCAAGGTTCGCGACCGAATCGGCAACCGACCGCTCTACATCTCCGTGGACATCGACGTGCTGGATCCCGCCCACGCCCCCGGCACCGGAACCCCGGAAGCCGGCGGCATCACCAGCCGTGAGCTGCTGGAAATCATCCGCGGCTTCCGTGGCATGAACCTGGTCGGCGCCGACGTCGTCGAGGTCGCCCCCGCCTACGACCATGCCGAGATCACCGGCGTCGCCGCCAGCCACGTGGCCTACGAACTGGTCACCCTGATGGCGGACCGCGCGGTGGAAGGCGACCGTTTCGGCACGGCCAACGGTTACGCCGCCCAGGCCCTCGGGCAGGAATCCCGTCGACCGGCCGGCTTCGCGGCTCCGGCGGACCAGCGCGTCGATAACGGGCTCTCCCGGTGACCGGCGTGCGCAACGGCGGCGACCTTGTTGTCGAAACCCTTGAGGCGCTCGGCGCGAAAACCGTCTTCGGCATTCCGGGCCAGCACGCCCTGGGTCTCTTCGACGCGATGGGCCGCGGCAATCTGCACTTCGTCTCCTCCCGGGTGGAGAACAACTCGGCCTTCGCCGCGGACGGCTACTCCCGGGCCACCGGCGAGGTCGGGGTCCTCTTCCTCTCCACCGGCCCCGGCGCGCTGACGTCCCTGGCCGGGCTGCAGGAGGCCTACGCGACCGGCGTTCCCATGGTGGTGATTGCGAGCCAGATCCCGCTCGAGGGACTCGGCGCGCGCCGCAAGGGCATGCTGCACCAGCTCGATGACCAGAAGGCCTCCGCCGCCAACGTCACCAAGAGCCAGCGGCTGATCCAGCACGCGTCCGGCATTCCCTCCGCCATCCAGGACGCGTGGACCGAAGCGATTTCCTCGCCGCAGGGCCCCGTGTGGCTGGAAATCCCGCAGAACGTGCTGCTGGACCCCATTATGGTGCCGCCGGTGGAGGACGCGCTCGCCGAAGCAGCCGACAATCCGCCGCGCGTCGAACTGGTCCGGGAGGCCGTGAAATGGCTCGCGACGGCGGAACGTCCCGCCATCATCGCCGGCGGTGGCACCCGCCGCGGCCAGGCCGAGAAATCGCTGCTCTCCATCGCCGAGAAGCTGCGCGCGCCCGTTATCTGCACCCCCGGCGGCAACGGCGCGTTCCCGTGGAACCACGAGCTCTCACTGCAGTCCTGGATCGAGGACCAGTACATGACGGAGATGCTCGAGGATGCCGACGTGCTGATCGTGGTCGGCTCCTCGCTGGGCGAGGTCACATCCAACTACTTCACCTTCGAACCGCGCGGCAGGATCATCCAGATCGACGCCGAACCGCGCGTCCTCGAATCCAACCGCCCCGGCCTGGGCATCCGGGCCGATGCCGGCCAGGCGCTCGCCGCCCTCGACGCCGAGCTCGACGCCGCCCTGACGCAGCCGCACGGAAAACGCGCGGACTGGCACGGCACCCCACCCGAAACCCTGGTCAAGGACACCCTGGCCAAGGTCAAGGACCGGCTGGAATCCCAGGATCTTGGCAAGGAACTGAAGTTCATGGCGGACATCCGCGAGGCCGTTCCCGCCACCATGCAGACGTTCTGGGACATGACCATCTCCGCGTATTGGGCCTGGAGCTGCTGGGACGCCCGCGAGGGCCAGTTCCACTCCGCCCAGGGCGCCGGCGGGCTCGGCTTCGGCTTCCCCGCGGCGATCGGCGGCGCCGTCGGCCTGGAAACCACCGGTAATCCCGGCGGCTCGGCCCGGGTTCTCGCGGTCTCCGGCGACGGCTCGGCGATGTACTCCATCTCCGAACTTGCCACGGCCAAGCAGCACAACGTTCCCGTCACCTGGCTGATTGTCGACGACGGCGGCTACGGCATCCTGCGCGAATACATGGTCGGTGCCTTCGGCAAGGCCACGGCCACGGAACTCGCCCGTCCTGATTTCGTCAAGCTGGCCGAGGCTTTCGGGGTGCCGGCCGTCCGGGTCGCCCCCGACGGTGTCGGGGACGCACTCAGGGCGGGGTTCGCTGCGGACGGACCCAACGTCGTCGTCGTCGAGACGCTGCTCAAGATGTTCGCCCCCACCCACCTGGAGGCATAAGCACCACGCTCCCCGCCCCCGCGAGGACAAGCAAGCGCGGCCCGGCAGCACTGCTGCCGGGCCGCGCTTGGCATTTAAACCGAAAGTGCCGCCGGAAAGGGTTAGTTTCCCAAAGTAACTAAATTCCTGATATATTGTTGCCTTAGGCAAGCAAAGAGGGGGCTCTCATGGCAGTTGCGCCGGACACCGCAGCCAGACTCGTCCACCAAATCTTCGATCTGCAGCGCGCCGTGCGGTGCGTTGCCGCGGTCAAGCTCCGCGGGGAGGACACCGGCGTGGCGCTCCAGGGTGTGCTGCGCTTCGTGGGGGAGGGGGAAACCCGCGCCACCGCACTGGCGGAACGGCTCGGGGTCAGCGCGCCCGTCCTCAGCCGGCACATTGCCGAGCTGGAGGAACAGGGCTATGTGGTCCGCCGGCCCGACCCGCTGGACGGGCGGGCCCAGCTGATCGCGCTCTCCGCCTCAGGCGTCGCGAAGCTTCGCTCCATCGAGGACCAGCGCGCCGCAACGCTCCTTGGCTTCCTGCAGGACTGGAGCGAGCAGGACGTCGAAGAGACAACGAACACCCTGCAGAAACTTGCTGAGTCCCTGCGGACCTCAGCCCGGGCAACGACGGCCGGATCCACCCATACGACCGACATTGTTTGAGGAGCGCCCCATGGCAGTAACCGCAGAAAAGCCCCCCGCCCCGCCGGCGGTAATGACCCACCGCCAGATCATGGAGGCCCTCACCGGCCTGCTGGCCGCGTTCTTCACGGCCATTATCAGCAGCACGATCGTCGCGAACGCACTGCCCACGATCATGTCCGAGCTCAACGGCACCCAGACGGACTTCGCCTGGGTCATCACCGCGGCCCTGCTGGCCAACGCCGCGACCACCCCGATCTGGGGCAAGCTCGCCGATCTCTTCGACAAGAAGTTCCTGGTCCAGCTCAGCATCGTGATCTTCGTGGCCGGGTCCGTCATGGCGGGCCTGTCTGGGACGATCCCGCTGCTGCTGACCGCCCGCGTTATCCAGGGTGTCGCCATGGGCGGGCTCACCGCACTGGCCATGGCCATCATCGGCTCCATCATCCCGCCCCGCGACCGCGGCAAGTACTCCGGCTACATGGGCGCGGTGATGGCCGTGGGCACAGCCGGCGGCCCGCTGCTCGGCGGCTTCATCGTGGACAGCCCGCTGGGCTGGCGCTGGACCTTCTTCGTCTGCGTTCCGCTGGCCGTTGTTGCGCTCATCCTGCTGCAGGTCACCCTGAAGCTGCCGCACGTCCGGCGCCCCGCCAAGATCGACTGGCTCGGCTCCATCCTGCTGACCTTTGGCGTGAGCCTGCTGCTGATCTGGGTGTCCTTCGCCGGCAACCCGGACTACTTCGACTGGTGGTCCTGGCAGACCGTGGCCATGGTCGGCGGCGGCATTGCCCTGCTGGGCCTGCTGGTGCTGGTCGAATCCAAGGTGCCGCAGCCGATTATTCCGCTGAAGATCATTTCGCAGCGCACCACCGCCCTCGCCATCCTTGCCTCGATCGCCGTCGGTGTTGGGATGTTCGGTTCCTCCACGTTCCTGGGCCAGTACTTCCAGGTTGCCCGCGGCGCATCACCCACCGAGGCAGGGCTTCTGACCCTTCCGATGATCGCCGGCAACCTGATCGGGTCCGTCGTCTCCGGGCAGCTGATCAGCCGGACCGGGAAGTGGAAGCGCTACCTGATTGCGGGCTCCATCCTGCTGGTCGGCGGCCTCGGACTGACCGGAACCATCGATCACACCACCGACCTGTGGCTGACCGGTCTCTACACCGCGATCCTGGGCCTCGGCCTGGGCCTGCTGATGCAGAACCTCGTCCTGGCGGTGCAGAACACCGTGCGGGCCAGCGACATCGGAACCGCCAGCGCCTCGGTGGCATTCTTCCGGTCGGTCGGCGGCGCCATCGGTGTCTCCGTGCTGGGCGCCATCATGGCCAACCGGGTCAAGGAACTCGCCGCCGAGGCCCTGGCCGCCGCGGGGATTCCCGCCAGCGGCGGAGCCGGCGCCAGCATGGACCTCAAGGACATGCCGGAGCCCGTTCGCGAGATCATGCGGGCCGCCTACGGTGACGCAACCGCGCAGATCTTTATGGTCTCCGCGATCGTCGGCCTGGTCGCCCTGGTTGCAATCCTCTTCATCAAGGAAGAGCCGCTGCGGCGCACCGTGGACATCGTCAGCCCCTCTGCCAAAGCCGACGACGGCGGCCCGGCCGCCGGGTCCGGCCTGGCCGCCGGGTCCGGCCCCGTGGCCGGGACCGGAATCGTCGACCTCGACCGGGAATTTGTCGAGGTGCTCAGCCAGCAGCGTGAAAGCCAGCGCCGGGGCCAGTAATCGACGGGGCCAGTAAACGGGCCCAGCAAAGCGGCGGGGCGGACTTATGGTGCTGACGCCGGGGCGGGAGATGCCACAAGCACAACGTTTTTCCCGAACAGATCTTCCGTGTAGCAACTGATGAGGACCAGACGGTTGGGGACGACCTGCCAGATCTGATGGTCCTTGAGCGTGGACTTGTTCTCGGTGGAAATGGAATCCACCCGGTAGCTGATCCTCCCCGCGGTTGTCCTCACGTCGAGAATGTCCCCGGGGGCGGCGGCTGAACTG
Organism: Arthrobacter sp. UYEF36; assembly: GCF_040547025.1. Lineage (NCBI taxonomy): Bacteria > Bacillati > Actinomycetota > Actinomycetes > Micrococcales > Micrococcaceae > Arthrobacter > Arthrobacter sp. UYEF36. Next base: position 142,202 of record NZ_JBEPOX010000005.1, on the reverse strand, counting down.
AGCCGATTGAACGGGGCGTCCTGGTCTTCCCAGCTGTGGCCCATGATGTAGGTGGTATTGACGGATCCCGCACCTGGCGCGCCGAAAGTCGTCACCCAGTATCCATCGAAGGAGACGGGCGGAACGATGGTCTGGGATGCGATGTCGCCCGGGCTCGGTTCCAGCGGGTGGACGGCGACGTCAATGCCGGCGGCGGGATAAACGATGCGCAGGGGTGCTGCCGCAGGGGGCAGTGCGGGCGGTTGCCCCGCTCCCGCTTCCGCTGCGGCTTCCGCTTGCGATCCGGCGGTGCCGGGGACGCCATTGCCCAGTCCCGCGACGCCGGCCTCTGGCGCGCCGCGGGTGGGGCTTTCTGCAACTACGGCCGACGCGGCCGCCGGCGGGGCGCCGGCCACGCCGGACCGGACGGAAGGGCCCGGGCCGGACAGGAAAGCCAGGATGAGGAAAGCGACGAGACCGCACGCCAGAATCAGCAGATCGCCGCGGTTCCAGGTGCGCGGCTTCGCGGTGGTTGAACCGCTGGCCGGGGAGGGGTGGAAGGGCATCGGAGCTCCTTCGTGGGTTCGGAAAGGTCGGGGCACCGGTCCATAAGGTCCGGTGCCCCTTAGTCATGCAGCCCCTAGACGGTTGGGTCCGCGCCCTGGCTGCGTCCTCTTCGCCGCAGGGCGACCACCGCACCGGCCGTGAGCAGTGCCGCCAGGCCTCCCACCCATCCGGGAAGACCGGCATCAGAGTGGCTGGCCACCGCGGTCTGGGCATTGAATCCCCGGTTCACCGCAGCCGCAGCACCGGCGCCGGCAGGTACTACGGCTGCTGTTCCAGCTCCGGACGGAACCACTGCGCCCTCCGCGGGCGGCACCGCTGCACCCTCGCCGGGCGGAACGACAGCGGGCGGCGCCGTGGTGTCTTCGCCCGGATTCTCCCCGTCGTGGTCGTCGTCAGCTCCGCCGCAACCCTTCGCCGGGAGCGGGTAGATGTCGGCATTGCCGTTGTGCCCGTCCTTGTGACCGTTAACCCACGCCTGTTCGGCAATGGTGATGACAACGTAAGGATTCTTCTCAGATCCCGTCGCATGACAAATGGTGACCTTCTTCGAATCCGATCCGTTGCCCCCGTGCTCGGCCCCGGGGCAGCCCCCGGACGGCGCCGGAACGATGTCGCCGTCGTGCCCTCCCTGGGCGTAGTGTCCGTTGAGTCCGTTCTCGCTGATCGCGATCTCAACGTACGGATTCGAGGCCGAGCCGGTCGCATGGCAGATGCCGATTTTGTCGTCTGGGCCGGCACTTGCGGGGGCGCTGGTAGCTAGTAGGGCCAGGCCGGCAATGCCGGCCGCTGCAAGGACTTTCTTCATGGCGGTGCTCCATCTGGATCATTGTTCATTGACCAGACTGCGGGAGATGGCGGATCTTGGCAGAGCCGGCCGTTAACGCGGGTTCCCAGATAACCTCTGTTTCCCCAGCAGCGTTGTCCAGTAACTGACAACTTCACGCTAGGCGGAAGAGCGCCGGCGGGCACGAGTAATCGCTACCCGGGGGACTACGGGTTCTTTTCCGGCACTACTGTGGCCGCGGGTGATTACTGTGACCAAAGGTGACGACGTTAGTCCCAGCGTTCGAAATGTACGCCGTATGGATGATTTTCAGTGTCCGATGTTCCACGCAGGCCGGTCGTTTCGTAGAGTTGGATGGCTACGGCTGTCAGCCCCCTCTGCTAGAACTGGGGCATCCGGTTGATGTTCCCCACCAGACTCTTCTCCAGCCTCATTTACTCGGTATTTCCTAAGGACTCGTGGGCATGCTTGTCACTCTCATACGGCGCTATTCGAAGCCGTATCTGCCATATATCTGGGCAGTCATTTTCTTCCAGCTCGCCTCCACTATCGCGGCGCTGTATCTTCCCAGCCTGAACGCCCAGATCATTGACGAGGGCGTCTCCCGCGGCGACACGGATTACATCTGGCGGACCGGTGGCGTGATGCTCGTCGTCGCCCTGATCCAGGTCGCCACGGCGATCGCCGGGGTCTATTTCGGGTCCAAGGCCGCCATGGCGTTCGGCCGCGACCTGCGCCGTGGGGTCTTCCGCCAGGTCACGAGTTTCTCCGCCAAAGACGTCAACGTCTTCGGCGCCCCCACCCTCATCACCCGCGGCACCAACGACGTGCAGCAGGTGCAGATGCTGATGCTGATGGGGCTGAACTTCATGGTCGCCACGCCCATCATGTGCATCGGCGGCATCTTCATGGCACTCCGCGAGGATCTCAACCTGTCCTGGCTGGTCTGGGTTTCCGTTCCGGTGCTGGTAGTGGTGGTGGGCTACCTGGTGGTCCGCCTGATGCCGCTCTTCCGGTCCATGCAAAAGAAGATCGACCGGCTCAACGGCATCCTCCGCGAGCAGATCATCGGCATCCGCGTGGTCCGGGCCTTCGTCCGCGAGCCCCACGAAGCCGAGCGCTTCGGTGCCGCGAACAAGGACCTCACCGATGTTTCATTGAAAATCGGTGCCCTGTTTGTCCTCATGTTCCCCGCCATCGGCATGATCCTGCACGTCTCCACCGCCGCCGTGCTGTGGTTCGGCGGGCAGCGGGTCGAAGCCGGCGAAATGCAGGTCGGCGCCCTGACAGCCTTCCTGCAGTACCTGTTGCAGATCCTGATGGCCGTCATGATGGGCACCTTCATGGCCATGATGATTCCTCGCGCCTCGGTCTGCGCGGACCGCATCGGCGAGGTGCTCGACGTCGAGCCCTCCATCCACGAGACGCTGACCCCGGTGGCGCCGGCTGAAAAGGCCGGCCGCGTCGAGTTCCGGAACGTCTCCTTCGCCTACCCCGGCGCCGAAGCGCCCGTCCTGAGCGACATCAGCTTCACCGCCGAGCCCGGCCAGACCGTGGCCATCATCGGTTCCACCGGCGCCGGCAAGACCAGCCTGCTGGCCCTGCTGCCCCGTCTGTACGACGCCGCTTCCGGCGAAGTGCTGCTCGACGGCGTCCCCGTCACCGAGCTGGACCGTTCGGAGATCACGCAGCGAGTGGCGATGGTTCCGCAGCGGCCGTATCTGTTCTCCGGAACCATCGAGCACAACCTGCGCTTCGGAAAGCCGGAAGCCACCGACGAACAGCTCTGGGACGCGCTGACCGTGGCCCAGGCCGCGGACTTCGTCCGCGAGAAGAAGAACGGGCTCGGCTCACGGATCTCCCAGGGCGGCACCAACGTCTCGGGCGGGCAGCGCCAGCGCCTCTGCATCGCCCGGGCCCTCGTCACCGAGCCCAAGGTGTTCCTCTTTGATGATTCCTTCTCCGCCCTCGACGTCGCCACTGACGCACGGCTCCGCCGCGCCCTCAAAGCGAAAACCGCGGACGCCACCGTCATCATCGTCGGGCAGCGCGTCTCCACCATCGCCGACGCCGACCAGATCCTGGTGCTCGACAACGGCCGGATCGTGGACCGCGGCACACACGAGGAACTGTTGCAGAGCTCCAGCACTTACCAGGAAATTGTTGAATCCCAGCTGACCGCGGAGGCCGTGGCATGAGCACCAACGAGAAGACCAAGCATCAGCCCATGGGTGCCGAACCCTCCTCCGCCGGGACCTCCGGCACGGAACCATCGGGCACAGGGCCCTCCACCGGGCCGGCCCGCGAGTCCTCCGCCACCGAGCCTGACGATGATTTCTACGAAGAGGAGTACACGCCCGGCGAAGCCGACGGCGGTATGTTCGGCGACTTGCCGGCGAAGAAGGCCCAGCACTTCTGGCCCTCCGCGAAGCGGCTGATGGGCCTGCTGAAGCCTGAACGGGCCGGCATCGTCGCCGTGCTCGCGATGGTGACGGTCGCCGTCGTCCTCAACGTGGTGGCGCCCCGGATCCTCGGCCAGGCGATGGACGTGATTTTCGGCGGCGTCGTCGGCAAACAGCTGCCGGCCGGCGGCACCAAGGAGGAGTTCGTCGAAGGCCTGCGCGCCCAGGGCCAGGACAACTTCGCGGACATGCTCTCCAAAATGGACGTTATCCCCGGCGCCGGCATCGACTTCCAGCAGCTCGCCTTCCTGATCAGCGTGGTGCTGGTGATGTACTTCGTCGCCAACATCTTCCTCTGGCTGCAGGGCTATGTCCTGAACATCCTGGTCATGCGGGTGGTCCGCCAGCTGCGCGACGACACCGAAAAGAAGCTGAACAGGCTCCCGCTGAACTACTTCGACACCCGCCAGCGCGGCGACATCCTCTCCCGGGTCACGAACGACGTGGACAACATCCAGCAGGCGCTGCAGCAGGCCTTTGCGCAGCTTGTGAACTCGGCGCTGACGGTGATCGGCATCGTCATCATGATGTTCATCGTGTCCTGGCAGCTGGCCCTCATTGCCCTGGTCGCCCTGCCGCTCTCGGCGGTCGCCGCCGGCATCATCGGCTCGCGCAGCCAGAAGCTCTTCGCAGCCCAATGGAAGAACACCGGCGAGCTCAACGGCCAGATCGAGGAGTCCTTCTCCGGCCACGACCTCGTCCGGATCTTCGGCCGCGACGCCGACATACTGGACCGCTTCGACGAACGGAACGAGGCCCTCTACAAGGCCAGCTTTGGGGCGCAGTTCGTATCCGGCATGATCATGCCGGTCATGCAGTTCGTGTCGTACCTCAGCTACGTGGGCATCGCCGTCGTCGGCGGGCTGCGGGTGGCTTCCGGCGGGATGAGTCTGGGCGACGCCACCGCGTTCATCCAGTATTCGCGCGAGTTCACCCAGCCGCTGGGCCAGATGGCGGGCATGGCGAACATGCTGCAGTCCGGCGTCGCCTCGGCGGAGCGGGTCTTTGAATTCCTCGACGCCGAGGAACAGGACGCCGAGACCGCCACGGAGCGGTTGCCGGCCAAGACCGACGGCCACGTCGAGTTCCGGCGCGTCACCTTCAGCTATACCCCGGACAAGCCGCTGATCGAGGACCTGTCCTTCACCGCTGAGCCCGGGCACACCGTCGCGATCGTCGGCCCCACCGGTGCCGGCAAGACCACCCTGGTGAACCTCGTGATGCGCTTCTATGAGCTCCAGGGCGGCAGCATCACCCTGGACGGCGTGGACATCACCCACCTGAGCCGTGCGGAACTGCGGGCCAAGGTGGGCATGGTGCTGCAGGACGCGTGGCTCTTCGGCGGGACCATCTACGACAACATCCGCTACGGCAAGCTGGACGCCACCGAGGAACAGGTGATGGAAGCGGCGAAGGCCACCTTCGTGGACCGCTTCGTCCGCGCGCTCCCGGACGGCTACAACACCATCATCGACGAGGAAGGCAACAACGTCAGCGCCGGCGAGAAGCAGTTGATCACCATCGCCCGGGCTTTTGTGGCGAACCCCTCGCTGCTGATCCTGGACGAGGCCACCAGCTCGGTGGACACCCGCACGGAAGTGCTCGTCCAGAAAGCGATGGCCGCCCTGCGCACCGATCGCACGAGCTTCGTGATTGCCCACCGCCTCTCGACCATCCGCGACGCCGACACCATCCTGGTGATGGAGGCCGGCCGGATCGTGGAGCAGGGCGCCCACGCCCGGCTGCTGGACCTCAAGGGGGCTTACTACCGCCTGTACATGTCGCAGTTCGCCGGGGAAGACGCCGAGACGGCCTTTTCGGAAAACACGGCCAACGACGCGACGGCGGTGCACAGTTGAGCGCCTCCGGCCGTGCCGCAGAGCCCGCAGAGTCCCGGCGCATCGAGGTGCAGATCCCCATGCGCTGGGGCGACATGGACGCCTACGGCCACATCAACAACGTCCAGGTCGTCCGGATCCTGGAGGAGGCCCGCATCGCGGCCTTTGGGCCGCCGCGCGGTCCCGGGCTGCCCGGGATCGAGCCCCCCGTACCGCTCTTCAGCGAGGTCCCGGAGGGGACCCTGGCCCTGATCGTGGAACACAAGATCCGCTACGTCCGCACGCTCGAATACCGCAACGTGCCGGCCCTGGTACAGCTGTGGATCGGCGCGGTCAAGGGCGCCAGCTTCGACATCCACTACCTCGTCCAGGACCCTGTGACCCGCGAGGACTGTGTCAGGGCCACCAGCCATCTGGCATTCGTGGAGGAGTCCACCGGGCGGGTGCTGCGGCTGTCCCCGGAGCAGAAGGAGAAGCTGGCCCGGTTCACGCCGGTTCCTGCGGGCTGAGCCAACCGGTCCGATAGCCTCTACCTCGGCCCACCCATCGTCCCTAGAATGAACAACCCGCGGGCAGTCAGCCCCGAGACCAAGGAGCACAGATCATGGTGAACAAACGAGCACAGATGATGGCGAACAAGCGCAAGAAAAACGCGCGGAAGAAGTCCTGGAAGGAACTTTCGCCGATGGCGAAGTTCGGCACCATCACCGCCGCCGTCGTCCAGCTCTCGCTCCTGATCGCCGCGCAGCGGGACATTTCGCACCGGCCGGCGGAGCAGATCCGCGGCAGCAAGATGTTGTGGCGGGTGGCGACGCTGGTCAACTTCGTCGGCCCGGGCAGCTACTTCACTTTCGGCGTCAAGCGGGGCCCGGCGGCCAAGTAGCAGCAGGCTCCGCCTCCGCGCCGGGCTACCGGACAGTAACTTTGGAGCTCCCGCTAATGCGGGCGTCCAGCTTAAGCCTGTAAATTGAACGCATGACCCCAGCCAAAAAGCCTGCCATGCACCGCGCCCTCGGCATCTCCAAGGAGATTGAGGACGCGGCGTGGTTTGTTTTGGGGCCAGGGCTGTTGGGCAAGGCATCAGCCCTGGACGGCCGCACCAAAACGTGGTCGGTGCAGGCCGCCGCGGAGCTGCTTGGCCGCCTCGAACGGGGCGTGCCGGATCCCAAAGCTCCCATGATGACCAACCTGCGGCAGAACCTGGCGGACGCCTCCCGGGGCGCCAAGCAGTTGGCCGTCGAGCTCCTCTTCCTGCAGTCCCTGCCGTTGGCCCACGAGGTGAAATCCCTCAAGGTCAAGCGCGCGCGGGTGGCCGAAGCCGCATCCTGGCTGGAACCGCCGCTGGAACTCCCGGAGGAGCTGTTCGCCGGCATCACGGACCACGGCGTCATCCGGGACCGCACCGCGGAGTTCAACTGGACCATCTGGGACCACCTGAAATGGTTGTGCCGGCTGGTGCAGCACGTCGCCCGGCGTCCGGCCGGGGAAGTCGCGGCCGCCGTCAAGGATCCCCTGGCCTTCCACCGGCTGGTTGCCGGCACGCCCGATGATCAGCCAGCCATCCGCCGCAGCATCGAATTCCTGGTCTGGCCCAGCTACTTCGAGCCCGTTGTGGCCGACGTCGAGCGCCAGGAGATCCGCGACGCCTTTGCCTCCCTCGTCGGCGGCGCGAAGGGCGACAGCGACGAGGACATCTCCGCCGACATCCACCGCATCCGGCTGCACCTCGACGAACAGGCCGGCCAGCGGATCGACTGGTACTCCCGTCAGCTTGTGAGCCAGTGGCGCAAGGTGGGCGACCCCGGGCGGCGGGCGTGGCTGCTGCGCACCCACCACGACAACACCGAACTGCTGAGCTCCTGGCAGGCCGAGGAATCGGTAACGCTCGACGTCGAGCACCTGCGCCTGCTGGACCCGGGCGTCACCGCCGGGCTGGTCCAGCATGCCGTCGATGAGGACTATAAACACCTCGGCTACGTGGAGCGCGAGGACACCAAAACCGCCGTCTTCGCCTTCTTGACCGTGATGAAGCCCGGAGACCTCGCCCTGTATCAGAGTTCCGGGACCGTCCGGGTGGGCGTGGTCCTCGGTGAGCCTGAGCATTGCGAGGACAACCGCCGGCTGCGCCGCAAGGTCCGCTGGTTCGACGAAACCCACAACATGACGGAACTGCCGCGCCACGTGCAGCGGCAGCTTGCCACCTCCGGCATCGTTGTGGACGTTACCCGCGTGATCCAGGCCCTCGAAGCGCTGCTGCCCGCCGAAGCGGAAGCACAGCCGGGCGACGGCACCGAGCCGGCCGCCGTCGTCGAACCTGCCTGCGAAGGCTTCCGCCCCTTAACGCAAGAGTTCGCCGCGTCGCTACACATGGACCTGGAGCCGCTGCAGGAGATCGCCGAACTGCTGGAGGAGAACCGTCAGCTGGTGCTGTACGGCCCGCCCGGTACCGGCAAGACGTACCTCGCCAAGCACCTGGCCGCCCAGCTCGCCGGCGACACCACTGACGAACGCGTCAAGCTGGTCCAGTTCCACCCCTCGTACGCCTATGAGGACTTCTTCGAGGGCTTCCGGCCGGACAAGACAGAAGAAGGCCAGGTGTCCTTCAAACTCGTGGCCGGGCCGCTGCGCCGGATCGCCGAGGAGGCCGCCAAGCCCGGCAACGAGAGCAAGCCGTATTTCCTGATCATCGATGAGATGAACCGGGCGAACCTGGCGAAGGTCTTCGGTGAGCTGTACTTCCTGCTCGAATACCGCGACGACCGGATCTACCTGCAGTACAGCCCCAACGAGCCCTTCACGCTGCCGGACAACCTCTACATCATCGGCACGATGAACACCGCCGACCGGTCCATCGCGATGATGGACGCCGCCATCCGCCGCCGCTTCTCCTTCATCGAGCTCCACCCCAAGACTGAACCCGTGCAGGGATCGCTGTTGCGGTTTCTGCAGGCCCGGGACCTGGACACGACGCCGGCCCTGCTGATGGACGCGCTCAACGATGCCATCGATGAATGGGACCGCGACCTGATGATCGGCCCGTCGTACTTTATGAAGCCGTCCGCGCAGACGGCCAAGGGCCTGCGCCGGATCTGGAAGTACGAGCTGATGCCGCTGCTGGAGGAGCACTACCACGGCCAGCTGAACCGCGCGCAGCTGGAGGAGCGGTTCGGACTGGAACAACTGCTTGACCGCCTTGCGCGCGTCTAGCCAGCAGAGACCGGCCGGCCGGTACGGGGCGCCGGGGTCACGGGCGGTCCGCCGGGTCGTCCTCGACGAGCTTTCCGGCGGCGTCGTCGAGCGGCTCGACCCTGCCAGCGCGGCCTTCCTCAACGGCAGCGGCCTGGCCAGGGCGTCGCCGATGGGCATGGGCTTGTACCGGATCGAGCCCGTGGGGAAGGTCGGCTCGGTGCGCACCCCGACGGTGCAGCTTGAGGTGCGGCCCAAGGATCGGCTCGGCCTGGACCGGCTCCTGTTCCTGCTGGGCTACGCGGGGGACCAGGGCTTCCGGGGGGATTCCGTCGCCGCGGTCGAGGAAGCGGATTTGTGGAGTGCACTGGCCGAATCAATGGCCCAACTGGCTGACCGGGCGCTCAGCCGCGGTGTGCTGCAGGGCTACCTGACGGTCGACGAAGCGCTGCGGACGGTCAAGGGGCGGATCCGTATTTCGGACCAGATCTCGCGACGGCCCGGCATGCTCGTGCCACTCGAGGTTTCTTACGACGAATACACCGAAGACATTGCGGAGAACCGGATCCTGCGGGCGGCGCTGGAACGGATGTCCCAGGTCCCGGGCGTGCGGCCGGAGGTGCTCAGTCGGCTCCGCCAGCTCAAAGGCAAGCTCGGCGCCGTGACCCGTCTGCAGTCCGGTGCGCCCCTGCCGGTGTGGCGGGCCAGCCGGATGAACACCAGGTACCAGGGCGCACTGCGGCTCGCCGAGGCGATCCTGCGCCACTCTTCGGCGGAGGCCGGCGACGGCACGCAGCAGTCGGCGTCGTTTGTGGTGGACATGTCCATTGTCTTCGAAGACTTCGTTGGGACGGCGCTCCGCGAGGCCATGGCGGCCTACCCGGGGGAGATGCGGCTGCGGTACAACGCCCTGCTCAACGAAGCTGTGCGCGACTCGGACCGGATCGTGGTGCAGCCCGGCGCCGTGCACCTGCTGGGCGGGCGGCCGGTGATGGTCTACGACGCCAGGTACCAGGCCGCGGCCGACGCCGGGGCGTCACTTTCGGGGGACCACTACCGGATGTTGGCCTACTGCACCTCGTTGCGGGTGCCGACGGCCTGGCTGGTGTATCCGGGCGCCGGGGAGATCAAACTGCGCCGGATCCTCAATACTGACATTGACGTGGTGGAGTTCCCGCTGGACCTGTCGAGGCCGCCGTCGGAGATCCTGGCCTCCGTTGCCGACCTCGCGCAGCAGTCGTGGGGCGAAGTGGTGCGTCAGGCAACGATCAGCCGCTGACTCCGCCCCCGCGGGTCGCTGCTAGCCGGCGGCCTGTTCCACGGAAACGGACAGCAGGTGGCTCAAGAGAGCCTTCTCCGGCTGGCCTGGATTGTTGGCGACGTGCCAGCGGAGCTTCTCGCGAACCTGTGCCTCTTCGGGCTTGGTGTCGGAGAGAATCGCATCGATGATCGCTGATACCTGCCCGCGCAGGGGGGCAAGATCGGGATCGACATGGTCGGCCTCGGTGGATCGCCGATGTTCCGGTGGCCGGGAACCGGGGGATGACTTCGAGGGCCGAGTTGCAGGCCTCAGCGACGTGGTGGACCTCAGCAAGTGCGGCATCTGGCGCTCTCCCGTGGAGTAGAAGTACGAGTAAGTACGGACCCGATAGAGTCCTTGTCCCCAGAATCGGATAATACCCGAGACAGCCCAGTCTGTCTCGGCTAGCGCTGAGACATTTTTATGTCGCTGAGAACCAAGTCCGGTCGTTCAGTGGCGCCGGCCTATTCGGCTCTTCCCTGCAGGAAGTCATCCAGGTGCTGCTCCAGCGCAGAAACATCTTTGAGTTCGCACTCCCAGACGGTCAGCACTTCCCAGCCCGAGTGCTCCAGCTGACGGCGTTGTTCGGCGTCGCGGGTTCGTGTCCGGGTGCGCTTGGTTTCCCAGAACTCCGCGTTGGCCTTGGGCGCGTGCTGCCCGACCCGGCAGTCATGGAAATGCCAGAAGCAGCCATTAACGAAGATGACTTTGTGGCGGCCGGCGAACACCAGATCCGGGTTGCCCGGGAGCCGCCCACCGCGGGCGGTTCCGTGCAACCGGTAGCGGTAGCCCTTGGCATGGAGCAACTTTCGGACCAGGAGTTCGGGCTTGGTGTTCTTCCCGCGGATGCGGGACATGTTCCAGCTGCGCCTCTCGGGGGTCAGCTTGTCCGCCATGGATTAAGTCTAGGCGGCGCTGGGCGGCAAGGCCGCGGCCGCTAAAGGCTCCTAGATCTCACGCTCCGGGTGCTCGCCGAACTGGAAATGGCGCCCGCTGACCGAGATGGGCTCGATCTCGACGTAGAAGTCCTTCAGGGTCGGCACCCACGGCTTGAGCCCCAGGGATTCTGCCGCTGCGATGTCGGCAGACTGGTCCAGGACCCGGGCCGTGCCGCGCAGGACAACCGACCAAGCCTCGTCGGAGAGGATGCCGTCGGTTTCGAACAGCACTTTGGAATTGATGGTCACTTCAGCGAGTTTGTTGCCGGGGGCTGTACGGAGGTAGAGCTTCCTATCGCTCACGGCGTAGTTCACCGGAAAGATATCGGGTTCGCCGCCCACGATAACCACGAGCCTGCCGTGTTTGGTTCCTTCAATCAGCTTCCAGCTCTGATCTTCATCGAGGACAAGGATGGGGTTTTCGTCTGCATGTTCGAACATCATGGGTTCATTGTTCTGGGCGGTGTAGAAAAACGCCAGAGGCTTAGGCGGGAAAGTCGGTGTGTGTCGGTCCGAGAGGGTGTGGGGCGAACTGACCTGGAGCCGTGGCGCTGGGCAATCGAGTGCCTGTGGATAACTTAGATGCCCAAAATGTGATGTCGGTTACCCTTAAGGCATTGTTTGGCTTCAGGCGTCTTGATTTCTATCGGGGGGAATAGCTGACCATGACATCCCGCACTCCAACTTTCGACCGCCGCAGACGCATTTTTGCCGCCGCGGTTGCTCTCAGCCTGTTGTCGGTCACGGCCTGCACCGGCGGGGGAACAACGCCCGGCGCAACGGCTGCACCCGAATCTTCGAGTCCCACGGCGTCGCCAACACCGACCGCAACCCCCGCCCCAACGGCGAGCTACAAACCCGCCGATGCCTCGGGCAGGGCCCAAAACGTTCCGGTTCCCGTGCTGCCGGAAGCTGCGAAGGCGGAGACGAAGGAAGGGTTAGAGGCGTTCGCGCGGTACTGGTTCAGCCAGTTGAACTTCGCTTACGAAACGGGAAATTCTTCGGGATTGGAATCCGTAACATCTCCTAGCTGTGAGTTCTGTTCCAACATAACTAGATCTTTGGCCGCGAACTATGAGGGCGATCGCTGGCTGGCCGGGGGACGCATCGAAACCCCAGCAATCAGCACGACATTCGAAGCTGAAGAGAGTGGCCAATACCAGGTCATAGTGCAGGTACAGCAGGCGACAATAATCTATTTTGAGCCGCCGGGGACCGAATTCCGTGAACCAACGCAGGCTTCCGATACCGGAAACGTCATGCTCGTGACATATAAGAGCGGCGCATGGCAGCTCGTCGGTCTACATCCAATCCGATGAACGAAACGGGCTTGCTTGGTCGGCGCCACGTCCGCCGGTTCCTTGCGGTTGCGTGCTTAGCCGTGGGATTTGGCTTTTTTCCTCACGCTGCACTCGCTGAGGGTGATGGCATCGACGCCGGTTTCGGCAATCAGGGTGTCAATGTCGGAGGCTGGAGGCTGGATCCAGCAACAGGGAAGTTTGTTGCGCTTCAACCGGGCGTCCCACGAGCCGATCCCTACCAATACAAGTACGAACTGCAGTGCCACCTGGGTGGCGGCGACTTCGACACGGAATGCCTTGCTGTCCTCGTGGACTGCAAGAACGGTCCGGACGGCGAGGACGGCATTCCGGTTGTGTGGCTGAAAGCTCCGGCGGGCGTGCCGAATCCAACGTGGAGCTTTCACTCCGGGCCCACGTGTCTCTTCGATCCCAGACCTGAAGACTTGCTGCCCCGGATCGCGGCCACGATCAAAACGGAGTTCCAGCGGTTGCCGATCGCCGCAGGTTCTGTCACGGCCCAGCCCAGTCCGCACACACTTCGGGGAGCTGAGACCAATTTCTTCGCGGAGGCCGTCGAACAGCAATTCGATATCACCATCCTGGCCCAGGACGTGCGCGTCGTCGCCAAGCCTGTCCAGTACACCTGGAGTTACGGCGACGGAACCTCTCTTGGGCCGCAGACGGCAGCCGGTGGACCCCTCCCGCAGGAACGCTGGGGCGAAAAGACCGCCACCAGCCACGTCTACACCCAGACCGGCGATTTCTCGGTGGTGCTGACGACCCATTTCCAGGGCACGTACTCGGTCAATGGCGGGCCGCCGCTGCCCATCCCGGGGCAGGGCCAATTCAGTTCGCCGGCGCAGACCGTGAGCGTCTGGCGCTCTATCACCCGGAACTACGCTGACGACTGCCTCCGCAACCCGCAAGGCCAAGGATGCCCCGGCGTCGTACCTCCCGCTCCCTAGCGTGGGGCCCGGCTGTCAACACGCAAGGGCGCCGATGGCACCGGATCTACGCTCGCAGCTCCCGGTCGAGCCGTTCCATCCGGGCGCTCACCAGTTGACAGCGTGGATCCTGCGGCCCCATCAGTGTGGCCGCCGTTACTGCGGCTGCCGTGTCCGAGGAGCCCATGTCGCTGGTGCACCACTTCAGCATCAACCCGGCGTCACCGCTGGCCCGGACGGACGCGCCGACGGCTTCATTCAGCTCGTCACGCATGAACCCGATCGCAAGGTTGGTCGAACGGTTGAGGAATTTGGCCCGATACGCCGCAAAGGCCTCGGCAACCCGGCCGTCGCGCAAATGGCCAGCCACGCGTGAGGCATCCGTAACCACCCGGACGGCCGACAAGAAACGGTAGGGGTTCGCTTCCACCACGTTGCCCAGGATGCTGCGAATCCGGTGCATCTCGGTCCGGATCGCCGCAGCCGTACCGGAGTCGCCATGAATTTCGTAGGCGAGTTCATCGGCGCTCCACCCCTGGGTCCGGGAGGCCAGCAGGGCCAGGATCTCGGCACGGCGCAGTGTCAGCGGCCGGCTGGGACCGCCGTCGAGCGCCGCAGACGGCTCGTCACCCAGCAGCCGAAGGGTCAGCTGCGAGCGGACCCCTGCTTCGGAGGGCCCCGTAGCAGCAAACCCTGCGGACCTTCCGGGCCCGGGGCCGGTCCAACCGGGAGGGGTGGCGGATTTCAACAGCTCCTCCGCCAGCCGCACCCCACAGCGCACCAACCGCAGACTGTCGGGCGTGACGGATTCGAACGGGCCGGAAACATCCAACACGCCGATGACTTCCCCCGTCAGAGGGTCACGAATCGGAGAGGCGGTGCAGGCCCAGTCGTGATGCGTCCGCACCAGGTGCTCGGCCGAGAAGAGTTGCGCCGGGGCACCCGTCACGAGGGCTTCGCTGATGGCGTTGGTGCCAACGCCCGATTCGGACCAGTCGGCCCCCTCCACGAATTCCAGGGAGTCCGCAAGTTTCAACGCCTGCTTGCTGCCAACCCGCCACAGCACTTCGCCCTCATGATCGGTCACGATCAACAAGTGGCGCCCGGTTGCGGTCTCGTCGGCCAGCAGCTGTGACAGCGCGGGCATCACGGCGGCCAGCCGGTGGCCGGCACTGAGCGAGCGTGCCTCGGAAACCTCATGCCGGTGGATCGGACGATGCTGGTCCGGATTGATGCCCAGCGCGAGCGAACGCTGCCAGGACTTGACGAGGGACGGCGACAAGTGCGGGTTCGGAGTGCCGGACACCGTGGCCTCGTGTGCTTTCCTCAGGGCGCGCGCATACTCCGCGGGAGCCGAAAACCTCAGGTCCGAGAGCTGCGTGATCGAGCGACTGCCCTGCCGCATGCTCATTGTCCCAACTCGCCATCGCATCGTCGCGCTCGGTCAGCTACCGCCCACCCCGACCAGCGTAGGCACCGGCCAAGAGCTTGAGAGCTCTGTGTAACCCGATTGTAACCCCCTGCGGACTTTACTTGTGATGCGGGTCACTTCATGGTCTGGACGCCATGCAACGGGACCGGCCCACAGTTAGCAACGGAAAGAGGAAACATGCCTGAGACTCCAAACGGCGTGGTCGAGGCGTGGCTGGCGCAGTTCGATGCGGCGCTGCGCAGCCACAACACGGACGACGTGCTTGAGCTATTCGACGACGATTCGTACTGGCGCGACTTCGTCTCCTTCACCTGGAACCTCAAGACACTTGAAGGCAAAGAGGACATCCGGCGCATGCTGGATGCGACCCTGGATGACGTGCAGCCCAGCAACTGGACGCTGGCCGAGGACGCCACCGGGGACGCTGCCAACGCCGAGGCGTGGGTGAACTTCGAGACCGCCCAGGCCCGGGGCTACGCCCATCTGCGCCTCCGGAACGGCAAATGCTGGACGCTGCTCACCACCATGCAGGAGCTCAAGGGCTTCGAGGAAAAGAAGGGCGTCAACCGGGAGAAAGGGGTCGCCCACCAGATCACCAAGGGCCGCAAGTCCTGGCTGGAGCTGAAGGAAGAGCAGGAAGCCCGGCTCGGCTACGAGGACCAGCCGTACACCGTCATTATCGGCGGCGGCCAGGGCGGGATCGGGCTGGGCGCACGGCTGCGCCGGCTCGGCGTACCCACCATCATCATCGAGAAAAACGACCGCCCGGGCGACTCCTGGCGCAACCGCTACAAGTCCCTGCACCTCCACGACCCGGTCTGGTACGACCACCTGCCCTACATCAAGTTCCCCGACGACTGGCCGGTTTTCGCGGCCAAGGACAAGATCGGCGACTGGCTGGAAAACTACACGCGGATCATGGAACTGAACTACTGGTCCAAGACCGAATGCACCAACGCACGTTTCGACGAGACCTCGCAGGAGTGGGTGGTGGAGGTGGTGCGCGACGGCGAACCGGTCACCTTGCGCCCCAAGCAGCTCATCTTCGCCCTGGGCGTCTCGGGATATCCCAGCGTTCCCGCGTTCGACGGCGCCGAATCCTTCCAAGGTGAGCAGTACCACTCGTCCAAGCACCCGGGCGGCGGAGACTGGACCGGGAAGAAGGCCGTGGTCATCGGATCCAACAATTCGGCACACGATATCTGCGCCGATCTCTGGGAACACGGCGCAGACGTCACCATGGTCCAGCGGTCCTCGACGCACATCGCCCGCAGTGAATCCCTTATGGACCTGGCCCTCGGCGGCCTGTACTCCGAGCAGGCACTCGCCAACGGGGTCACCACCGAGAAAGCCGATCTGCTGTTCGCCTCGCTGCCGTACCGGATCCTGCCCGAAGCCCAGATCCCGGTCTACGCGGAGATGGCCGAGCGGGACGCGGAGTTTTACTCCCAGCTGGAGGCCGCCGGCTTTGACCTGGACTTCGGCGTCGACGGCTCCGGCCTGTTCCTCAAGTACCTGCGGCGCGGCTCCGGCTACTACATCGACGTCGGCGCCTCGCAGCTGATCATTGACGGGCGGGTCAAGCTCGCCAACGGCGAGGTCGGCAAGATCACCGGAAATGCCGTCGTGCTGGCCAACGGGACCGAGCTGGAAGCAGACGCCATCATCTACGCCACCGGCTACGGGTCGATGAACGGCTGGCTGGCCGATCTGGTCTCACCCGAGGTGGCCGACGCCGTCGGGAAGTGCTGGGGCTTTGGCTCCGACACTCCCAAGGACCCGGGGCCGTGGGAAGGCGAACTGCGCAACATGTGGAAACCCACCAACGTGGACAATCTGTGGATCCACGGCGGCAATTTGCACCAAAGCCGGCACTACTCCAGCTATCTGGCGCTGCAGCTCAAAGCCAGGATGGAAGGGCTGCCGACGCCGGTCTTCGAGCGTCAGCCCACGCACCACACGCGCTGACCTGGACGGGCCGTGACAATCACAGCCCTGGGAACCACACTGGGGGTGACGGCCCCCTTGTGAGAATCCAACGACATGCCGTGGATGCGCCTGACCGGGCGCATCCACGGCCCGTAATGCGAAGGAACAAATCACCATGAAAGCAGCACGATTCCACGCCCGTGAGGACCTCCGGATTGAAGACATTCCGGCGCCGGAGCTGCGCCCCGGGACGGTGAAGATCGCCGTCGCCTGGTGCGGGATCTGCGGGACTGACCTCCACGAGTTCCTGGAAGGGCCGATCTTCACGCCGCCGCCCGGCCACCCCCACCCGATTTCCCACGAGGAAGCACCCGTCACCCTGGGTCATGAGTTCTCGGGCACTGTCGAGGAACTGGGGGAGGGAGTGACCGGGCTCGCCGTCGGCGACAGCGTGGTGGTGGAACCCTATATCGTCTGCAATGAATGCGGCCCGTGCCTCAGCGGCCACTACAACCTGTGCACCAAACTCGGCTTCATCGGCCTTGCCGGCGGCGGCGGGGGCCTGAGTGAGAAGGTCGTCGTCGACACCCGGTGGGTCCACCCCGTCGGCGACATCCCGCTGGACGAAGCCGCCCTCATCGAACCCCTCGCGGTGGCCTATCACGCAGTCGGCCGGAGCGACGTCAAAGCCGGGGACGTCGCCGTCGTCGGCGGTGCGGGCCCCATTGGGCTGCTGACCGCAGCGGTCCTCAAGGGCCTCGGCGTCACCACGATCGTGACTGAGCTCTCGGCGGCCCGGAAGGACAAGGCGGTTTCCTCGGGAGTCGCGGATCATGTGCTGGACCCCAGCTCCGATGACATCAAGGCGCGGGTGCTGGAACTGACCGAAGGCGCGGGGGCAGACGCGGCCTTCGAATGCGCCGGCGTGAATGCCGTGCTGGACACGATGCTCGACGTCGTGAAGCCGGCTGGCGTCGTCGTCAACGTATCGATCTGGGGACGTCCGGCCACCGTCGACATGCAGAAGGTCGTCCTGAAGGAGATCGACCTCCGCGGCACCATCGCGTACTGCGGCGATCACGCGGCCGCGATCAAGCTCGTCCAGGAGGGAAAAGTCGATCTGAAACCCTTCATCACGGGAAGAATCGCCCTGGATGATCTCGTGGACAAAGGTTTCGATACCTTGATCCACCACAACGACACCGCGGTCAAGATCATCGTCCACCCGTAGTGATCCGGGCCTCACCCGGAATAGTTGCAGGCGCCGTGAAGTTGTAGCCAGCGAACCCAATCCCTGGTGAAAGGAACTGCGCATGCTGTTTTCCCCGATGACTCTCGGCGAGCTGGAACTGCCCAATCGACTGGTGATGGCGCCGCTGACCCGCGTCCGCTCCGGCAAGAAAGGCATTCCTGGCCCGCTGGTTGTCGAGCACTACCGGCAGCGGGCATCCCTCGGCCTGATCGTCAGTGAGGGCACGTATCCCAGCCCCGCCGGCCGGGGATTCCCGGGCCAGCCCGGCTTGGTCACCGAGGAACAGCTCAAGGGCTGGGCCGACGTCACCGCTGCCGTGCATGCCGAGGGTGGCCGCATCTTCGCCCAAGTCATGCACGCCGGACGCGTCACTCACGAGGACACCAACGGTGGCTACCAGGTGGTGGCGCCCAGCGCCATCGCGATCGACGGCGAGACCCGCACCTACCAGGGGAAGAAGCCGTTCCCCGTGCCGCATGCCCTGACCACCGAGGAACTGCCGGGCATCGTCCAGGAGTTCGTCACGGCGTCCCGCAACGCGATCGAGGCCGGGTTCGACGGCGTCGAGCTGCACTCCGCCAATGGCTACCTGCTGCACGAATTCCTGGCACCGTCCGCGAACCAGCGCGACGACGTCTACGGCGGCTCGCCTGCCAACCGTGCGCGCTTCGTCATTGAAGTGACCCGGGCCGTGGTGGATGCGGTGGGCGCCGACCGGGTCGGCATCCGCATCTCGCCCGAGCACAACGTCCAGGGCGCCACCGAACTTGACGCAGCCGATGTCAACGAGACCTACAAGGTTCTGGTGGATGCCTTGGCGCCCCTGAAGCTCGCCTACCTGAGCGTGCTGCACAAGGACCCGACCACCAGCGAGTTGGTGCAGGATCTGCGCACCCGTTTCGGCGGAACTTTCCTGCTGAACTCGGGCTTCGGCGTCATCACCACCCGCGAGGAGGCCACGACGCTGGTCGCGGACGGCCACGCCGACGCCGTCGTGGTGGGACGCCCGGCCATCGCCAACCCGGACCTGGTCCGCCGCTGGCGTGAAGGGCTCCCCACCAACGAGCCGGACCCGTCGACCTTCTACACCGACGACGCCAAGGGCTACACGGACTACCCCGCGTACCAGAACTAGCACCGGCCGGCGGTACCCGCACCGCTGGACATGCCCCGCCGGAGCCCCGGTTCCCACTGGACATGTCCCTCCTGGGCCACCCGCACCGCTGGACATGCCCCGCCGTAACCACGAACAGTGGACAGAATGCCATTCTGTCCACTGTTCGTGTTTAAGAATGGATATGTCCCGTGGAGGCGGGGGTGAAGAATGGGCATGTCCCGTGGAGGCGGGGGTGAAGAATGGGCATGTCCTGTGGGTGGGAGCGCGAAGAATGGGCATGTCCCGTTTAGCTGGCTGCGACCGACCTCTGGCACAGCCCGATGAATCCGCCCAGCTGCTCCAGGCCCTCGGGATGGGTGGGGAGGTAGTTGGTCAGCTCGGGCGCGCGGACGACGACCGCGCGCCATTGGCCGCGGGACACCGCGACATTGATCCGGTTGCGTGAGAGCAGGAATTCCATGCCGCGTGGAGCTTCGGCCACCGCTGAACATGCCATGGACACGATCACGACGGCGGCCTCCTGGCCCTGGAACTTGTCCACAGTTCCCACCCGGACGCCGGCCAGGGAAGCGGCATCGAGCGTCTCGCGGATCACGTTGACCTGTGCGTTGTAGGCGGCGACCACCAGGATGTCCGCCACGTCGAGCGGCCGGGTGCCCTGTTCCGAGTGCCAGCTCAGCCCCAGATGCCGGCGCACCTGGCGGACGACCTCGGCGGCCTCCTCTGTGGACGACGTGACGTTGCCGCCGTGCTCCACCATGACGGTTTCGATCCCGGCCGGTACTCCGTCGAGCCGCCGGAGGTCCGCCGCCGGAGCGGAGCGCAGCTTCCCCTCATAGGAGAGCTCGGAGACGGCGCGGCACAGCTCGGAATTCATCCGCCACGAGTCGGCCAGGAAATAGCCCAGCTCCGGCGGCAGCGTGGCATGACCGGCGGAAACCCAGCCCAGAGCTGACTCGTCCACGGGCTCGGGGTGCGCGCCCTGGCTGACCTGCGGCAACTGCTGGGGATCACCGAGCAGCAGCAGGCGGCTGCTGGCCTGCGCCACGGCCAGGGTATTGGCCAGCGAGAACTGCCCGGCCTCATCAATCACCAGCAGGTCCAGCGACCCCGCAGGGACGTTGGCGCCCGTCATGGTCCACGCGGTCCCACCGATGAGCGCCCCGCCCGGCGAGCCCAGCAGGCGTGCGACATCCCTCGCCGAGCGCTGCTCCCAGGGGAGTGGCTCCGCGTGTTTCACTTCCTTGGCGACCAGGGACGGATCGACGCCGGCTTTGGCCACAGCGGTCTTCAGCAGATTCTCCACCACCGCATGGGACTGCCCGACGACGCCGACTTTCCACCCCCGGTCCACCAACCGGGCAATAACATGCGACCCCACATGGGTCTTGCCGGTCCCGGGCGGCCCCTGGACCGCGACGTAGGAATGATCCAGGGCCCCGACGGCCTCGGTAATCGCGTCGACGAACCTGTCCGGACCCTCACCCGGCACCGGAAGCGACGCCCCGGCGGCGAGCCGCGGCGGAACCCGGCGGATGAGATCCAGCGCCGGATGGCGCGGGAAACCGGAGGGCCCGCCCCGCACTCCCGCGGCGACGCCGGAGGCCAGGGCGGCCAGCGCGTCCTCGAGGCTCTGGGTCCGGATCGGTTGGTCCTCGGTCAGCGCGACAGGAACCTGGAAATACGGTTCGATGTTCTTGCGGAGCTTGTCCCGGATGATGACGGTGTCCTTGCCGTCCTCATGGCCCAACTCCAGGACCTCGGTGCCGAACCACCCGTTGCGTCCGGTCCCGTTGATCCCCGTGCCCTCCAGCCCGGCCGGCAGCGGCGGCTCATACATGCGGAACCACGTGCTGCCTTCACGAAGGTCCGAGCCCGGACTGACCGTGCCGATCAGCTTCACTTTCCGCTCCGGAAGCTTGGCGCCGTCCTTCCACCAGTCCTCCAGCACCTCCGCATCCTCGACGAGGAAGACGTTGCGGTCCTGCAAGTGATGCGTGTCGGGACCGTTCTCGCAGCGGTCGAAGTGCGCCCACCAGAACGCCTTGCGTTCCCGGCGGTGATAGCTGACCGCCGCCGCCAGCATGGAAACCGCCTTCCGGTCATCCTCTGACAGCCCGTCGTCGGCACTTGCCAGCCCGGCCAGCGCCACTTCCAGCGGGTCCAGGTCAGCAACACCCAGCGCGGCGTCCGCACCGGTGTCGACTGCCTGGGTGGTTACGGCGGACGCGACGCCGTCGCCGCCCGGCTTGATCCCGCGCTCCCGGGCCAGGCGCAGAAGCCAGTTCCGCAGCTCCAGTGTGGAGAGGCAATCGTATTCGTTGTAGTCGGAGATCCCCGCGAGGATGGTGGCCGCTTCCTCAGCCCGGCCGTCGTCGCGCGCGTCGCAGTAGTGGGCGTAGGCAACCACCGAGGCGCCGGCGTCCTTCACATCCCCGGAGCGCAGATTCGTCCCCATGTAGAGCGGTTCGAGTTTTTTGATGCTGTAGGAATTCTCCGAGATCCGGATGCTGGTGCGGACCGTCTGGTAGAGATCCACCAGGAGGCCTTGGCGCAGCCACTCGTCCACGGTGTCCTCGCCCGCCACGTGCATCACGGAGAGCTTCCGGAGCGCGGTTTTCTCGTAAGCCGCGTAGTGGTAGACCTTCATGTCCGGGTACTCCAGCCGGCGTTTTTCCACATAGTCGAGGAAATCGAGGAAGGCCTGCTTCTCCGCTTCCCGGCTGTGCGCCCAGAACGGCCGGAACACCCCCGGGTCGCCGGGACCTGTCGGCTCTTCGACGACCCCGAACAGATACTCCAGTCCCCACACCCCTGTGGCGCTTTCCTGCCACAGGGGATCACCCTCGAAGTCGAAGAAGATGTCGCCGGCGCTGGGCGGTGGCAGTTCGGCGAGCGAGTTTTCCGGGACCACCTTGTAGCTGATGGTGTGTTCGATGCTGTCCTTGACGTACCGGACACCGCCGTCGGCAGCACCAACCCCACTCTGCATCCGGGCCTGGTCCTGCAAGCGAAGCAGTGCCCCGTTCGCCCCGGGCAGCTGGGCTTCCGCGAGTTCTTTTACCGTGAAGATGCTCCGCACATGGAGTGCCTTGCGCTGTGCCGAGTTTATCCGCGCCACGAGCAGCAGATCGTCGGTGGCCACGACCTGCTCGTGGCAGTAGTCGCAACGGCCACAGACGCTCAGCCCGGGCGTGCCCCACTGCACGGTGCCGGGCTGCGCCAGATGCGCCGAGGTCAATGCCAGGAAGCGGTCCCGCCGTTCGCGGAAGACCGGCAGGATTTCCGAAAGTTTGTGGTGGCTTCGGACGTAGTCGAAGCCGCCGCCCGGGAGCGGGACCGTGGCGCCGAGGACCAGGGTCACAACCGGGGACGGTGTTATCCCGGCCTTGAACAGCTGATCGCCGTAGGCGGCAAGCTGGAGCAGCGCGGTCACCTTCGCATGGCGGGCCAGCTTGGTGTCGAACACGGCGTAGCTGCCGTCGGCCTGGCGGACCAGGAAGTCGGAACGGCCATGGAACTGGCCGTCAAAGAAAGCGGCCTGGAACACCACGTCGGCGCCGGATTGCAGGGCGTCGAGGGATTCCCGGTGCTTGGCCTGCAGGGTGGTGCGGTCCATGGACTGTGCCGGTATGACGTCGTACACGCCGCGCCCGGAGGCCGGATCCCAGGGTCCGAACTCCTCGACGAAACCCTCAAGGACTTTGTGCTCGTGGCGGTCACCCAACACGGCTGCATGCTTGAGCATCTCATCGTCGTCGAAGGCAGCCTTGGGCGAGCGGCCGAGCTTCTCGTCGAGTTTTCGCAGCAGCTGGTACTCGCAACTGGCGGCCGTGACGAGGTCGCTCGCGGAGAAGACCAGGTCCTGCGCGGTACCTGCTACTTCCGGTTCAAGAAAAAACACTGTGCCCCCGATGTTGATGCCCCGCGGTTGCAGCGGCTTGCCGCCTGAGACTTGCCGCCTGAGACTTGCCGCCTGAGACTTGCCGCCTGAGACTTGCCGCCTGAGACTTGCCGCCTGAGACTTGCCGCCTGAGACTTGCCGCCAGCGAAACCTGGCCTTGTGTTCTTCAAGCTATCAAAGCCCTCTGACAACCAAGCAGGAAGCAGGAACCGCCCGCTGGTTCCCGCCGCAGGATCGGCGTATGGTCTGAGGACCATGACCGAACAGCAACCCTTCGAGCTGGTCCAGCGCTTCGCGCACTTCGAGCTGCGCCGCTATCCCGCGCACGTTGTGGCCGAAATACAGGTCCACGCGACGTTTGACCGAGCCGGGAATGCTGCCTTCCGGCACCTGTTCAACTACATCAGCGGCAGCAACAACGCCCGTCAGAAGATTGCGATGACGGCCCCGGTGATCCAGGAGCTCGGTCCTTCGCAGAAGCTGGCGATGACCGCCCCGGTGATCCAGAGCGGTCCGCTGCCGGGAAGCGACGAAACCGCTGATTTTGTGATTGCCTTTGTGCTCCCCGCAGGTTTGACGGCGGAGACGGCCCCGGTCCCGTCGAACCCCCAGGTCAGGATCCGGACCATCCCCGAGTCTCTGACTGCTGCTCTTCGGTTTTCGGGCAGCGGATCGCGAGCTTCCTTTGAACGGCGCAACAGTGGCCTCCAGGCGGCACTGATGCTGGCCGGGCTGAGGGCCGTGGGGCCGCCGCGATTCGCCGGCTTTGACCCTCCGTTCAAACCTTGGTTCCTGCGACGCAACGAGGTCGTCCAGGACGTGGAGCAGCCCCCTCCCGCGGCCGGCACCGCGGGCCCCTGACCCCGGTAAGGCAAAATGGCAGGGTGACCCAACTCCCGCAGCGCCCCGCCAGTTCAGCCTCCGCACCGCCGCCCCGGACTCCGTCCGGCAAGACCCCGGCTCCGCACACCCCGGCTCCGCACACCCCGGCTCCGCACACGCAGGAGTCCGGCATCGCCGCCCAGATCGCCGCCGAGCTCGGCGTGCAGACCTGGCAGGTGAAGGCGGCCGTGGACTTGCTCGACGCCGGCTCCACCGTGCCGTTCATCGCCCGCTACCGCAAGGAAGCCACCGGGACGCTCGACGACACCCAGCTCCGCGAGCTGGACGAACGGCTGCGCTACCTCCGCGAGCTGGAGGACCGCCGTCGGACCGTTCTGGAGGCGATCGCCGCGCAGGGTGCCCTGACTCCGGAACTGCAGGCCGCCGTCGTCGGTGCCGATACGAAGTCGCGGCTGGAAGACATATACCTGCCGTTCAAGACCAAGCGGCGGACCAAAGCGCAGATCGCCCGCGAGGCCGGGCTGGAGCCGCTCGCCGACGCCCTGCTGAAGCGGCCGGACCTGGATCCGGAACGTGAAGCCGCCCGGTACCTCAACACCGAACACTCCATCGGCGACGCCGCCACGGCACTCGCCGGCGCCCGCTCCATCCTGGTGGAGCGCGTCGCGCAGGACCCTGACCTGGCCGCCACACTGCGGGAGCGGCTTTGGACCCAGGGCCGGATGGTGTCCCGCGTGAAGAAGGGCAAGGACGCCGAGGGGCAGAAGTTCAAGGACTATTTCGAGTTCTCCCAGCAGCCGTCCGGGATGCCCTCGCACCGCGTCCTGGCGCTGCTGCGCGGCGAGAAGGACGGGGTGCTGGAGCTGGATCTGGCCGAGGCTGAACCGAACGACGACGCCGCGCTCACCGCCGCGCGCGGCCGCTACGAAGCCGCCGTGGCCCGGTTCCTCGGGGTTGCCGACCGCGGCCGGCCCGCCGACGCGTGGCTGCTGCAGACCGCGCAGCTGGCCTGGCGCTCGCGGGTGCTGGCCCGGCTGACCGCAGACCTCCGGAGCCGGATGTTCGCCGCCGCCGAGGACGAAGCAGTCAGGGTCTTCGCCGCCAACCTCCGCGACGTGCTCCTCGCGGCGCCGGCCGGGAACCGCGCCACCCTGGGCCTGGACCCGGGACTGCGCACCGGGGTGAAGGTCGCGGTGGTGGACGGCACCGGCAAGGTGGTTGCGACGGACACGATCTACCCGCACGCCCCGGCGCGGAAATGGGATGAGGCGCTGCGGACGCTCGTGAACCTGGCGCGGAAACACAACGTCGAACTCGTGGCCATCGGCAACGGCACGGCGTCGCGGGAGACGGACAAACTCGCCGCGGAACTGCTCAAGCAGCTCACGGCATCGGGCGCTGACGCCGGCGCTTCGAACGATGGAGCCAAACCCCAGAAAATTGTGGTCTCCGAAGCCGGCGCCTCGGTGTATTCCGCGTCGGCGCTGGCCTCCGCGGAGCTGCCCGGCATGGATGTGTCCCTGCGGGGTGCCGTGTCCATCGCGCGGCGCCTGCAGGATCCGCTGGCGGAGCTCGTGAAGATCGAGCCGAAGTCGATCGGCGTCGGGCAGTACCAGCACGACGTCACCGCCGCCAAGCTCGACCGCAGCCTCGATGCCGTCGTCGAGGACTGCGTGAACGCGGTGGGCGTGGACGTCAACACCGCCTCCCCGGCGCTGCTGAGCCGGGTGGCCGGCGTCGGGCCGCTGCTGAGCGAGAACATCGTGGCGTACCGGAACGAGCACGGTCCGTTCAACAAACGCAGCGAGCTGAAGAAGGTGCCCCGGCTCGGCGCCAAGGCGTTCGAACAGTGCGCCGGCTTCCTGCGGATCACCGGGGGAGCGGAGCCGATGGACGCCTCCAGTGTGCACCCGGAGGCGTACCCGGTGGCGCGGATGATCAAGGCTGCCGCCGGCGGGAAGGGGGCGGCTGCGGGAAGCTACGCCGCCCTGGACCCGCAGGACTTCGTCGATGGGTCCTTCGGCCTGCCCACGGTGCAGGACATCATCGCCGAGCTCGAGAAGCCCGGCCGTGACCCGCGTCCGGCGTTTGCGGCGGCAACGTTCTCGGAGGGCATCGAGAAGATCTCTGACCTCAGGCCGGGGATGGTGCTGGAGGGGACCGTGACCAATGTGGCGGCGTTCGGCGCATTTGTGGATGTCGGCGTTCACCAGGACGGCCTGGTGCACGTCTCCGCACTGGCCAACCGCTTCGTCTCCGATCCGCGGGAAGTGGTCAAATCCGGCCAGGTGGTGCGGGTGAAGGTGCTGGAGGCCGATCCGGACCGGAAGCGGATCTCGCTGACGTTGCGGCTCGATGACGAACCGGCTGTCTCGGGTGGAGCTGCCTCGGGTGGACGGGCCACGGGTGGACGTGCGGCTGAGCGGCCGGAACGTCCGGGACAGGCGGCTCCTCAGGCGGCTAAGCAGCCGTCCGGCAAGCCGGCGGCCGGACGGGGGGCTTCCGCCAGGCAGCCGCAGAAGCAGCCACCGAGGCAGGCGCCGGTTCCGGCGCCGGCCAACACCGCGATGGCCGAGGCGCTGCGGAAGGCGGGACTCGGCACGTAGGGCCTGCAAGTGACGCGACCGTTCATCGCGGATTTCCTACCGCTCGTCGCACAGATAGTACGTTTGCTGACTTTCTGCACCATGATTGCCGGAGGCACCGGCCCACTTTGGGGCCCTTCGCCTCTACGCCGTTGGGACACCGACGTCTTCGACAAGCAAGGGAGCACTTATGGGCTGGCTGGACCGAGAACGAACGATCGCCCCACCCGGGTTCAACCGGTGGCTGGTGCCGCCCGCAGCGCTCGCCGTGCACCTGTGCATCGGCCAGGCCTACGCCACGAGCGTCTACAAAACGGCGCTGGTGAAGCACTTCGGCGCCAGCCTGACCGAAATCGGCGTGATCTTCTCGATCGCCATCGTGATGCTGGGCCTCTCCGCCGCCATTATGGGCACCTGGGTGGACAAGAACGGCCCGCGCAAGGCGATGTTCACCTCGGCGATGTTCTGGGCCAGCGGCTTCCTGATCGGTTCGCTCGGGATCTTCAGCAGCCAACTCTGGCTGGTCTACCTGGGCTATGGCTTCATCGGCGGCATCGGCCTGGGCATCGGCTACATCTCACCGGTCTCCACCCTGATCAAGTGGTTCCCCGACCGCCCGGGCCTCGCGACAGGCATGGCCATCATGGGCTTCGGCGGCGGCGCCCTGATCGCCAGCCCGGTCTCCACCGCACTGCTGAAAATGTACGACCCCAACTCCGGCGCCAAGGGCTGGGTGGCCAGCGGGGACTCCGTCGGCAAGCTCTTCCTGACCCTCGCCGTCGTGTACCTCGCCTACATGCTGTTCGGCGCGTTCACCATCAAGGTCCCGGCCGAGGGGTGGAAGCCGGCCGGCTTTGACCCGGCCAAGGTCAAGACCGCCACACTCGTCACCACCGACAACGTGTCCGCCAAGAACGCGGTCAAGACCAGGCAGTTCTGGCTCGTCTGGATCGCCCTCTTCTGCAACGTCACCGCCGGCATCGGCATCCTGGAACAGGCCGCCCCCATGATCCAGGACTTCTTCCGCCAGTCCGACGGCGTGTCCCTGGTCAGTGCCGCCGTCGCCTCCGGCTTCGTCGGGCTGCTTTCGATCGGCAACATGTCCGGCCGCTTCGCCTGGTCCGCCACCTCGGATGTGACCGGCCGCAAGCGCATCTACATGATGTACCTCGGGGTCGGCGCCGTGCTCTACCTGGTGCTGGCACTGGCCGGCTCCACCAGCACCTTCCTCTACGTGGCGCTCGCGTTTGTCATCATCTCCTTCTACGGCGGCGGCTTCGCGACCGTCCCGGCCTACCTGCGCGACCTCTTCGGCACGTTCCAGGTCGGAGCGATCCACGGCCGGCTCCTCACCGCATGGTCCGCGGCCGGGATCGCCGGGCCACTGATCGTCAACGCGTTCCTGGATGCCCAGGGCAAGCCCGGCCAGCTGACCGCCGCGTCCTACCAGCCCGCGCTGCTGAC
The DNA here is from genome assembly GCF_040547025.1 of Arthrobacter sp. UYEF36. Taxonomy (NCBI): domain Bacteria; kingdom Bacillati; phylum Actinomycetota; class Actinomycetes; order Micrococcales; family Micrococcaceae; genus Arthrobacter; species Arthrobacter sp. UYEF36. The sequence continues at coordinate 114,377 of NZ_JBEPOX010000005.1, read as the reverse complement.
CATGGTTGGGCTGCTGGTCATCGGCTTTGTGGCCAACCTGCTGGTCAAGCCGGTCGATGCCCGGTTCCACGAACCACGCCCGGACAGCGTCCGGGCCGACGAACCCGCCATGGAGGCCTGAGATGAGTACTGCACAAACAGCGGTGAAACCGTCCACCGGAAAACTGGTCGTGGCCTGGGCACTGGTCGGCGTGCCCCTGGGGTACGGCGTGTACGAGACCCTGACCCGAGTGGCGGCCCTGTTTGGCTGACATCGCTGTAGGTTCAGGGTCACCCGGACAAGCCGTTTCCGCGGCGTTCACGAGCCCGGCGACGTTCACCACCCGTCCCACGCTGCAGGGCACCTTCGGGATGAGTACCTCCACGCATTGGCTTGCGACGGCGGCTGCCCAGGCCGTGCTGGAACGCGGCGGGAACGCGTTCGACGCCGCGACGGCGGGTGCCTTCGTGCTGCACGTTGTGGAGCCGCACCTGAACGGTCCCGGCGGGGACATGACAGGCGTCTTCGTCACCGCGGAGGAACCGGGCACGCCGGTTGTCCTCATGGGACAGGGCCCGGCCCCGGCCGGGGCTAGCGTGGAGCACTTTCTCGCCGAGGGCCTCGAACTCGTGCCAGGCTCGGGGGCGCTGGCCGCCGCGGTGCCCGCCGCCGTCGACGCCTGGCTCCTGCTCCTGCGCGACCACGGGACCTGGGAACTGGATGAGGTGCTGGAATTCGCGATCGGCTATAGCCGGGACGGGCACCCGATGCTGGGCAGGGTCGGGGCAACGATCGCGGCCGTGGCAGAGCTGTTCCAGACGCATTGGCCCACCTCGGCCGAACTCTGGATGCCCGGCGGACGGATCCCGGCCGAGGGGGAGCTGGTCCGGAACCCGGCCTACGCCCGGACGTTGCAACGGCTGATCGACGCCGGGGGAGCCGACGCGGGTGGGCAGTCCCGCGAGGGCAGGATCGACGCCGCCCGCCGCGAATGGCGCGAGGGCTTTGTGGCCAAAGCCATGGTGGACTCCGTCCAGACCCCGCACCGGCATTCCTCCGGCACGGACCACCGCGGTGTCCTCACGTTGCAGGATCTCGCGGGGTTCGAGGCCGGCTACGAACCGGCAGCCACCGTGGAGTTCTGGGAGCACACCATCGCCAAGACGGGTCCGTGGGGCCAAGGCCCGGCGCTGCTTCAGACGCTCGCGTTGCTCGAGGGGTTCGACGACGAGTACCTCGACCCGTCCACCGAGCTCGGGGCGCACACCATCCTGGAAGCCCAGAAACTGGCGCTCGCGGACCGGGAAGCGTACTACGGCGACACGGACGTGCCGCTGGAGTACCTCCTGTCCGAGGAGTACTGCGCCGCCCGCCGGGCCCTGATCGGCGAGCGGGCCTCGCACGAGTTCCGGCCCGGTTCGGTACCCGGGCGTGAGCCGTTCCTGCCGCCGCTGCGAACCCATTACACGCTGCCGGCGCTCGCAGCCGAGGGCTCTGCAGGGCTCGGGGCGGGGGAACCCACCGTGGCGCCGAGCGGGGAGACCCGCGGTGACACGTGCCATATCGACGTCGTGGACCGCTGGGGCAACATGGTCTCGGCCACGCCGTCGGGCGGCTGGCTACAGTCTTCGCCCGCCATCCCGGAGTTGGGCTTCTGCCTCGGTACCCGGCTGCAAATGACCTGGCTGGAACCGGGCACACCGTCCACGCTGACGCCGGGCAAACGGCCGCGCACCACGCTGACGCCGACTCTCGTGCTGCGGGACGGCACGGCCGTCACCGCGCTCGGTTCGCCGGGCGGTGACCAGCAGGATCAGTGGCAGTTGCCGTACCTGCTGCGCACGATCGTCGGCGGCTACTCGCCGCAGCAGGCCATTGACGCCCCCACCTTCCATACGACGTCGATGCCCGGTTCGTTCTGGCCGCGCACTTGGGAGCCCGGCGGGGCCGTCGTCGAGGACCGGCTGGGCGAGGACGTTATTGCCGGACTCGAACGCCGCGGTCATGTCGTCACCCGCGCGGGCGGCTGGACGCTGGGACGGCTCTCGGCGGTGGTGCGGGATCCTTCAACCGGTGTCCTGCAGGCGGCGGCTAATCCCCGGGGCGCGCAGGGGTACGCGGCGGGGCGTTAGCGCGTGGAGTCCTGAGGTCTGCCATACGCTGCTTGCAGCCGGTCGCAGTATCGCTGGCGTGGGCCTGACCCTCGCGGGTCAGCCGGTCGACACGTGCCGGTCCATAAAGCGGACCGACTCCGCGGCGATCTGCTGCTGGGCCTGTTCGCGGGAGATGCCCGGCACGCCGTCCCCGGGTTGCTCGCCATAGTCTCCGAAGAAGGCGTGCACGCCACCCACCACGGTTGCGTGGATGGTGATCGGCGGGAGCAGGGGCTTCGACGCCGCGATCTTGTCCGGAGTGGAGAGGCCGTCGTTTGAGCCGAAGATGGAGAGCACCGAAAGGTCGCCGGACTCCGCCATGCTGTCCGCGGGGTACGAGGCAAACAGCAGGAGTCCGGAGACGTCGGGGTTCGACTTCGCGAAGGCGGACGCGCTCACTCCTCCCAGCGAGTGGCCCCCCACCGACCAGGTGGTGATCCCGGGATGTCGGTCCATGGCTCCGCGGGCCTGGTCTGTGTGCAGCAGGGAGGTGCCCAGCGGTACTTTCAGGATCACCACTAGATGCCCTGCGTTCGCGAGCGGGCGCAGGATGTCCTGGTAGGCGCGTGCATCAACCCGTGCCCCGGGGTAGAAGACGAGGCCCGCACTGGCTGTACCTTGCGGGGCGAGGGTGATGGTGGTGGCGTCTTCGGTGGTGGTTGTCCTCGTGGTCCCGGTCGTCCCCATGGCCTGGCCGGGAGGAACCCCGGGCTGGTACGTGAACGGGTTGAGCCACGCGAGAGCCGCGACGAGGCCCAGGGCAGCGATCCGGCCCGCGAGGCCGCGGAGCAGTTGCCAACGTGACACCCTGCGCTGTGGCCGTTGGTGTTTAGTCGCGTATTGGTGGTTATGCAGGCCCAAACGCTCGAGCAGGGCCGAGCGTTTGACCAGTCTGAACATCCAGAAGCTGCCCAGTACGACGGCGGCCCCCAGCAGGAGGGGCAGCGCGGGATGGCCGCCGAGGACTGCGCTGTTGCCAAGTAACATCCAGAGCGGGACCAGAATCATCGCCAGAGCGGTTAGGGCGCCGCTCCGGTCCAGGACCGCAGATCTGAGGCGCGTCGACTTGGGACCCTCGGATGGGAAGTGCGCGGACTTCAAATCCGCGGTAGTCAGCGGCAAGCCCGGGGCTCCCAGCCTGCGTGGTCCATGCCCGGGGGCTTCCGTCGAGTCGTCCGGCAGGGCGGCACTACCGGAGTGGCCGGGGTCCTCCGGTCTCGCATCCTTCACAGTTCGATGATATCTCCATGATCGAGATATCTGGACCATGAGGGTCCCCCCACGTCACCTTTGCTCTGTCTGGCCCGTTGCCTGCTATCACTCTTTCTCGACCGCAGGTCAGGCGGCGCGGCCGAGGTCTGCGGGGCGGAAGTAGTAGTTGCGGCGGGGATTTTGGCGTGGGTCGATGTGGGGTGGCGGGATGAACCAGGGGATGCCGGTACGGACCTGGATGGTCCATTGTTCTTTGTGGATCAGATGGTGGTGGTGGTAGCAGAGCAGGGTGCCATTCTCGGTGCCGGTGGTTCCGCCGCGGGACCAGTAGGTGATGTGGTGGGCTTCGCACCAGGGCGCCGGGATGGTGCAGCCGGGGAACGCGCAGCCCTGGTCGCGGGCGGTGAGGGCTTTGCGGATGTGCGGCGGGAAGACCCGGGAGGCCCGGCCGATGTCCAGGATCCGGCCTTCGCTGCCGAGCAGGACCGGGATGATGTCCGCATCGCAGGCGATCTTGCGCACCGTGGACGCGGTGATGGGTCCGGTGAACAGCAACGTTCCGGTCTGCCCCGTCGCCTGGCCGGCGCGGAAGGGACCTATGGCGGCAGTGCCCTGACTGGCCGTCGTGTCGTCGTGGCTGTCTCCGGGCCGGCCCGGTTGGGCCAGTTGGCCGAGCCGGGCTAGGAGGTCGCTGTCGCCGCTTCCGAGCCGGGCAAGGAGGTCGCGGTAGTCGATGGTGACCATGACCTGCGGGCGGAGCCCTCCCGCGGCCGGGAGGGTGCCGGCGGCGAGGGCGGCCTTGCAGGCGCCGACGAGGCCGTCGAGGTGTTTCTGCGGGCGCGAACGGAGATCCAGCGGGACGTCCACCCCAGCACTTCCGCCGTCATTCCCGCCGTCATTCCCGGCGTCGGCCCAGGGGCTGGCTTCGGTGGAGGCTCCGGCGGAGAGGGTGGCCGCCGCTGCGGCAGGCCCGCCCGCGGACCCCTCACCGGCGGCCGCGGTTCCGGGTGCCTCCGGGGTTCCGGGTGTCTGGGGTGCGCCGGTGCGCGGGTTGGTCGCGGTGTTCATGACGGTGAGGAGGTGTTCGAACTGTTCGGCGGTCGCGAAGATCTCCAGGTGCTGGAGGCCGTGGCGGGGCTTGCGGATGAAGGCGCCCTGGAGCTGGCGCAGGAGTTCCTCGGAGGGCTCGGCGCCGTCCTGGTCCAGCGCATCGGTCCAGCTCCGGGCCACCCGGGCCAGGAAGTCCGGATCGTTCTCGGCCGCGGTCCGGGTCAGGGCGTGCTCCATCCGGGCGGACGCCTCGGCGTCGCAGACGTGCCGGACCCGGTCCAGCGCCAGGGTGACGAGGGTCGCGGCCCGGGACGCGACCTCCCCGGCGGCGACGGCGGCACTGAGTTCCCCATGCACGGGCGGGAGGGGTTCGCCGGTGAATCCCTCCCGCGGCAGGAGGCTCCCGGCCAAGGCCAGCCGGCGCCGGGCCTCGGCGGCGCTGATCCGCAACCGCGCCCGCAGGAACTCCGTGGTGTTCCGGTACCCGTCATCCACAGCCACACCAACAGCAATGGCAACAACCTGTGCCTCAGCGTCAGCCGGGGCGTTCACAGCAACGGCAACCGCCGGGGAGTCAGTGTCAGCCGGGGCGTTCACAGCTTCCGATGCCGCCGCGGACACGCTGACGGGCCCGACACTCCCGGCCCCGGTCCCGGCCTCCGTGAAAGCGCCGGGGCCGGAGCTCTCACGCCAGCCGGTGGTCCACGAGGTGCTGGCCTTCGAGGGGGCGGCCGTGGCCTGTTTCCGGGTCCGGTCCACGGCTCCGGCGGCCACGAGCTGCAGGTACTCCACGACCCGCGCGGCCTCCTCCACCGTGCCGGCGAAATCCGACGCGGCCTGGAAGCCCAGCAGCGCCGCGTCGTCGACCGCCGTCAACCCCACGTTCCGGAGTATGGTGAGGGCGTCTTCCATACCGTCCATGCCGGGCTGTCCGGCCCGGGAGGTACCGCGGCCGGTGCTGTGTTCAGCGTCCCGCGCCGTGTCCTCGAAAGCAATGAAATCCCTCACGGTTTCCATGAATCAAAATTTACCGCCGAGCTCCGACATTATTGGCGGCCATTACCTAGCCTCAGAATCCCGTCGCCAAGAGATTCAGGAAGACTCAGGGAGGCTCAGGACCCGCCATCCAGGAACCGCGGCCGGCCAAACTGGGTGCGAACCCCGGGCGAGAAGAGCACCGATTCGGGCGGACCCGTGACGTTGATGCCGGCCGCGGCGACCAGCTGATCCTCAAGGACAGTCAGTTGTGCCCGGTACAGCGGCCACGCAGTGTGGGTGTTGGGGACGTACAGGGTCCTGCCGCGGAATCGGGTGTGCAGGCCGAACCGGGCAGTGAGGTGGAGAGACAGCGGATCGGTGGCTTCGACGTCGAACTCAGGGGCAACCGCAAAGTCGCTCCGGGCGCTGCCCCGGAACCGCCGCACCCAGTACCCGGCTCGGGGGTCCGCCGCGCCCGCCGGCACTGTCTGCCGGGCTGCCGCCCCCGCCGGCGGCACGGACGCTGCCCCCGGCGGCGACACCGCCTGCCGGGCTGCCGGACCAGCCGCCTCAGCCGGACGTCCGCCCTCCAAAGAAGCCAAAGGATCCAAATCGCCCACCCCGCGGAAGCCCGCCCGCGACCACACATAAGGAATCCCTGCCGCCCGCGCAGCCAGCACTACCGCCAACCGCGTCGCATCCAGGCTGAGGAAAACCACACCCCGGGTGCCGTCCGGCTCCCGGGAGTAGAGGCGCACATTAATCTCGTTGAAGCTCCCGAAGTAGGGGATCCCGGGCCCGCGGCCCAGGCCGGCGCCCTGCATGCGGAACCCGATCAGCCCCACCCACGCGGATCCGTCGAAGTCGTCCGGCACCACCCCCGGGGGCATAAACGGCGCCGCGACGGCATGAGGGATGCGCCAGTGGAGAAAGACCGCGTCCGTCCACCGCTGATCCATGATGATCGGGGTCGGAAGTTCAGGGGCATCAGGCCAGGGGTCAACGACCATGAGTCGGCGCCGGCTAGTTCAGGGGCCGGGTGTTGTCCGGAAGGGCCCCGCCAGCGAGGAGCTCTCCGGTCGCATCGGCCAGAGCCGTCAGCGCGACGCGCTGGGTCCACGGGCCGTAGGAAATCCGCGCCACCCCAAGCTCCTGGAGTTTGACCGGAGCCAGCGAACCGGGCACGTTGATGACGGACACCTTGTTCCAGCCGATACCGTCCACCAGGGCGGCGACTGTGGCCTCGTCCAGCAGGCCAGGCACAAACACGGTGGTCGCGCCGACGTCGAGGAAGGCGCGGCAGCGCTCGATGGCGTCAGCCAGCACCGCAGCGGGGTCTCGGTCTTTGCCTTTCAAAAAGGCGTCGGTGCGGGCATTGAGGACGAAATCGATGCCCTCGGCCTCGGCTGCGCGCACAACCGAGCTCATCTGCGCCACGGCGTCGCCGAGCGGGCGCATCTGGTCCTCGATGTTGGACCCAACAATCCCGGCACCAATGGCTTGGCGTACCGTCTCGCCGGGGTTGCCGTAGCCCGCTTCGAGGTCGGCACTCACCGGAAGTGTTGTAGCGGCGGCGATCCGCCGGACGGCGTCGATCATTTCTTCCAACGGAATATTCTCGCCGTCCGGGTAGCCCTGCGACGCGGCGATGGAGTGGCTGGCCGTGGCTAACGCGGCGGTGCCTGGTACGTCCGTCACCACCTTGGCGGAGACGGCGTCCCAGACATTGATGACCTGCAGGATTTCGGGCGCCTGGTGGAGCCTGAGCAACTCGGTGGCTTTGGGCGCAAGGGAAGCAACGGATTCAGTCATGCCCTGAGCCTAACGGGAGCCCGTGACACCCGGAAGCGGTTCAGCCCGCTGTAGAAACGGACGGGGAGTCCTCGGGCTGTTTCTCCCAGGGCCAGCGGCCGGTAATTTCGAGCTCCAAGGAGAAACTCAGGAAGGTCCGGATCAGCACGATAATGGCGAGCACGCCGACGCTTTCGAACGTCGGTGTGACGGCGACGGTCCGGATAATGTCCGCCGCGACCAGAAGCTCCAGACCGAGCAGGATCGAACGGCCCAGCAATTGCCGGTAGGAACGGTAGACGGAGAGCGGCTCTTCCCCTTCCGGCCGCCTGCGCGGCTGGAAGCCACGCAAAGCCATGGGCACGGACACGACGGCGCCGATCACCATAACGGCCACACCGGCGACGTCCATGTACCCGCCAACTGCCTGAATCATTTCCTGAAAATCCATGGTTCCCCTCAAAGAAATGTGTGGTGAAACCGCAGCACCCGCCTAAGGGTGCCGGACCCCCGCTCCGGCAAGAATAGCGCGGTAACCCTCGCGGTAGGTGGGGTACCGGAACTCGAATCCCGTGCTCCGCAGCAGCGCATTGCTGCAGCGTTTGTTGCCGCCGCGGGACGGCTCGCCGCCGCCCTTCGGCGAGGCGCCGCTCGGGCCGCCGTCAGAGACGCCGCCCTTCCGGCCGCCTTCAGCTGTGCCCGACGGCGGCTGGGGAAGTCCCAGCTCGGCGGCCAGGAAGCTCAGCACGTCGCCGAGCTCGGCGGGCTCGTTGTCCACGCCCAGGTACACCGGTCCCGGGACGGGTTCCATGGTGCACAGGTGGACGATTGCGGCCGCGGCGTCGTCACGGTGGATCCGGTTGGTAAACCGTGACTCGGCGGGAATGACGGCGGACCCGCCGCGCACCTGGTCTATGAGCCGGGTCCGCCCGGGACCATAGATGCCGCCGAGCCGAAGCACCACCGGGGTGATCCCGGCGCCGCTCAACCGGCTGGCGAGGAGGTCCTCCGCCTCGCGGATGGTGCGGCCGGAAAACCCGCCGGGTGCCGGCGTCGTGGTTTCATCAATCCAGCCACCGTCGGCGTCGCCGTAGACGGCGGTGGAGGAGACGAACAGCAGGCGCCGGACCGGGGCACCGGAATCCAGCACGGCGTCCACAACGTTCGATAACCCGTCCACATACGCCGCACGGTAGGCAGCCTCGGTGGGGGAGTCCGCCGCAATCGCGACGACGACGGCGGTGGTGTCCGCTGGAATGGGCGGCAGTTCACCGGCGCTCAGGTCAGCCGCGGCACCATCGATGGCGGCGGGAAGCTTCTCGGGCGAACGCCGCCAGCCCACCACCCGGTGGCCGGACGCGGCGAACCGCAGCCCGGCCTCGGTGCCCAGATCGCCGCAACCGGCCATAAGTACAGTCATGCTGGCCAGTCTGCCAGTATTCGGCGGCCAGAGCCGCCGCACCCGGGTTAGCGCGCCGGAATAGTCTGGCTGATGCTCGGAGCTGGGCGGGGTTCCGTCGGATTAACCGGACGGTAGTTTGCAGCGAAATTCATGAGTATTGATACGCCTACGATCAACAATGCCATCTGCAGCAATACCTTTGCGCAGCCCGGACCTTTCGACCGCTGTCGAGGTTTCCGCGGGGGAGCGGCGTCGCGGGCCACCGTCAGTGGCCGCGTCCGCCACTGCGCCAAGGACGCGGAAGGGGCGTCGTGCCGATCAAGGTGCGCCGTGGTCAGAAGCCGGGGACTCAGCCTGCCGCCCAATAGCCCCTGCAAGTAGGCGTGGACAGTAGGAATGAGGCCCGGATCGAGGACAGGCGGCAGTCCAGCCACCGCACTGCTCAGAGCGTTAAGGCCAAGGATTCTAATTCCACTGCTTGTAGTGCCCTGGAACTCCGGCTGGCCGACCAAGCAAATCCATCCTTGGACCATGCACCGGTGATGCGGTTCCAGGACCGCTGCCACCGCAGCGCACTGGTCCAGGATTCCCGAAAGCTCTTGTTCCCTGGAATAGCCGTTTTGGCGAAGGACTCCATCCCGCAACCGGACGTCGCCGCTCCAGTTCTTAGCATCAACAATCAAGACACCGCCGGGACCGACCAGGATGTGATCAATGTTGGCCTTCGGCCGTCCCGGCCAATGAACGTCATGAAGGGCAAGCCAGCCAGCGGGCTCCAGCTCGGTCATTCTGTCCGCGACCATGGCCTCGCCGGCAGCACCTACCGACCACGCGTGCGCATTCCGCTCAGCCTGTGCCAGCTGTTTCCGCAGTCGCTGAACGCGTTCCGCGGCCAGTCTCGACTGCTCGGCAGCCCTGTCACCTGCAGCCATGTATTCCCCCAATTAATGATGGCCTTTCCGCGCTGCAGCGAATCGACGCATACGGATGGCAGCCACCCTAATCCAGCGGACGGCCGAATTCCCGGAAATCCAGCCCGCTCATTCTGAAACAGGAGCGAACCGACACGCCTCTCCCGGGTTAGCGCGCCGGAATCGGGAAGAAGACCCGCGGATCCTGCAGCAGCGCCGGGTAATCAAAGTCCGATCGGTTCAGGATCTCGTCGACCTTGAAATTGCGCGCGAAGCGGCCCTCCACGGTGATCGGGCGGCCCAGGACCTTGCCCACGGCGAAGGACGCGCCGCCGTCGAACGGGATGGCGACGGTTGAGTTGCCGGGAAGCGTGGTGAACGCTTCCTCCTGCTGCTGGCGCTTGCGTGTGGGCTTTTTGACAAGCTGCTTCGGCGGGAGCTTGCGCTGCTTCGCCGGCCGGCGGGCACCAGAGTCGGCGTACACGAACTGGTAGTCGTCTTCCCCGGCGGCGGCGGCCTTCGCCTTTCCCACGAGGGGCAGGCTGACGGTGTCCAGTTTTTCCGGCTCGACGTCATCGAGCGGCAGGCGAAGGACCCACATGCGGTCGCCCGAAGGATCCTCCGGCACCAGCTCGAGTTTGGGCTCGGGCCAGACGTATTCCAGGTCAGGCTCGGTATCCGGGAACAGCTCCGTATAGAACCGCGGGTCCTTGGCGATCAGCCGGGAGCGATGGCTCAGGTGCAGTTCGGGAGCACCGAGCCACGGCGGCATGGGGATCTTCGCGGCGTAGTCGGGGTGCGCAGCCTGGGGTGCGAATTCCATGATCTTCTCGCGGGTGGTGTCCTCGCCGCCGCGGGCGGTCCATTCATCGACCATGGCCAGGCCGTAGAGGGTCAGCGCGGGAACGTACCCCATCCACATCCGGATGGCCGGGTGCGACTGCCAGCCGTACTCCGGAATCACCAGCGCACGCAGGGTCTGCAGCGCTTCAACGCGCTGCTTGCCGAGCCGTGCGCGGTCCAAAGCCGCGGCGCTCTGCTGGAAATCGGGGAACGGGAGAAAAGTCTGCATCTCTCCAGTTTGAGGCCAAGATGCCAATGCACCAATTGCGGGCGGCTGCGGGTGTGCGTGTTCACATTTTGGAATGGGACAGACAGTCCGCAACATCGGCGCGTAAACTAGCACAAACCAGCCCTGCTGCACGGAAGACACGCGCCCATGTCGACGAATCACGTACTTGCACCTGCGGCGCCGACTGCGCCCGCCCACCTGCCCAAATATGGACAAATGCTGAGCCCCGACGCGCATGGCGTCCTGGTCCTGGAGGAGTTCACCATCGACCCGGCGGCTGCGCGCAAGGAGCAGAACGGGTTCCGGAACGCACTGGCCTCCGTGGCCCTGACCATGCGCCGTCTGCTAGCGCTCAGGTTGTTCATCGCGGTGGTGGCGATCGGTAATCTGCCCCTGTTCCTGCTCTCCAGCGGCTGGGAGATCTACGTCATCTCGCTGACCCTCGTGGTGGCGGTCCATGCCGCGGTGTCCTGGCTGAACCGGCACGAGCCGAAGATCCGCCAGCAACGGATGCTGGAGCTGCACCTCAACCGCGAAAAAAGCGACAACTACCGCAAAGTCCGCGATGCCGTGAAGTATGTCATCGACGCCCCGGCCCGCATGAACGAAAGCCTGTACCTCGAGCTGCTCGCGGCCAAGCGGGTGGCGCTGCACCTCGCCATGGGCACCGTGGCCCTGCTGGACACCAGCGACGACACCGCGTGGAAAGTGCGGATCGTCCGCGAGATTCCGGGGACCGCCTAGGCCTGGCGGTTAGGGCGCACGCAGCATCACCAGCGAGCGGCAACACCGGCCAGAACCCACAGCAGGACTTACAAAAGAAGACAGCACGACGCCGGAGGCTCCCCCTGGGGAACGCTCCGGCGTCGTGGGTTAAGCGTTGCTGCCAGAACCGGCCAAAAGCCTGCCGGGCACCGATCAGGCAGGCAGCTGCAGCACCTGGCCCGCGAACACCACATCAGGATCGCTGATGGTGGACGCGTTGGCATCGGCCAGCAGCTGCCAGCCGCCGGCGATGTTGAGCTTCTCGGCGACCTTGCTCAAGGTGTCGCCGCTCTGGAGCGTGTAAGTCTCGCCGCTCAAGGGAACTTCCGCCACGTGGCGCGCTGCCGGGGCGGCTGCTTTGGGCGCGGCGGCCTTCGGGGCTACGGCCTTGGCCGGCGCTTTGGCCGCCGGGGCAGGAACGGCAGCGGGCGCCTGCGGCACCGGCACGCTCTGCGGAGCGACTGCGCCGCCGGTCAGGCCCAGCTTCGCGGCGCAGGACGGCCACGCTCCCCAGCCCTGGCCGGCCTGAACCCGCTCGGCTACGGCGATCTGCTGCTCACGGCTGGCGTTGGCCGCCGAGCCGGTGCCGCCGTACGCGGCCCAGGTGCTGGGGCTGAACTGCAGCCCGCCCGCGTAGCCGTTACCCGTGTTGATGCCCCAGTTGCCGCTGCTTTCGCACTGCGCCAGGGAATCCCAGACGGTACTGGACGTGGCGCTGGGGACGGCTGCGTTGGCAGCCGAGGCGGACAGTGCGACGCCGGCGATCGAGACGGCGGCAAGAGTGGCGCCGCGGCGCGCGACAGTGCTGTAGGTGGATTTCTTCATGGGGTAGATGCTCCTGAGGGCCACCGGTGCTCGGTCCGTCCCCGGACGTTGTCGCACTACTGCCCGCCCCTGACAATAGAGGTCGTTGCGGTGGCTACCGGTCGGGCAGTATGTGGTGGTGGTAGCACCGGGCATTCATGCCCGGTGTCCGGGCATGACCACTAGGCTAATTCAGGCTGGCGCCGTTATCAAGCCGTTATTTTTGTGAGGTCCTGACGATGAGCCGTCAGCCGCCGAGCACCGCGGCCAGATACGGCGCGGTCCGGCTCTTCTTGGACCGGGCGACGACGGCGGGTGTCCCCACCGCGATGATCTTGCCGCCGGCGTCACCACCGGCCGGGCCCAGGTCAATCACCCAGTCGGCGGCGGCTACCACGTCCATCTCGTGCTCCACTACGATCACGGTGTTCCCCGCATCGACCAGCCGGTGGAGCTGGGCCATGAGGAGTTCGACGTCGGCCGGGTGCAGCCCGGTGGTGGGCTCGTCCAGCAGGTAGAGCGAGTGCCCGCGCTGGGCACGCTGCAGCTCCGTGGCGAGCTTGATGCGCTGGGCTTCGCCGCCGGAGAGCTCGGTGGCGGGCTGGCCGAGCCGGAGGTAGCCCAGGCCCACCTCGCGGAGGGTCTGCAGGCTGCGTGCGGCAGCGGGGACCGCGTCCAGGAACTCGGCGGCGGCGTTGACGGTCATGCCGAGGACCTCTGCCACGGTCTTGCCGCGGTAGGTGACCTCGAGGGTTTCCGGGTTGTAGCGCGAGCCGTGGCATTCCGGGCAGGGGCCGTAGCTGCCGGGCAGGAACAGCAGCTCGACGGCGACGAAACCCTCGCCCTGGCAGGTCTCGCAGCGTCCGCCCGCGACGTTGAAGGAGAAGCGCCCGGCGCCGAAACCGCGGGCCCGGGCCTCGTCGGTGGCCGCGAACTCCTTGCGGACCGCGTCGAAGAGCCCCGTGTAGGTGGCGAGGTTGGAACGCGGGGTGCGGCCGATCGGCTTCTGGTCCACCTTGACAAGGCGGTCCAGCTGGTCCACTCCGGAGACCGGGCCAACGCTGAGCGGACCGGCGGACTCGGTGGCCGCCGACTCGAGGTCCACGGTGGCCTGCGCGGCGGCGTCCGCCTCCGGATGCAGCCGGGCTCCGACGACCTCGGCGAGGACCTGGCTGACCAGCGTCGACTTGCCGGAGCCGGAGACGCCGGTGACAGCGGTCAGCACGCCAAGCGGGAAGTCGGCGTCGAGTTCACGCAGGTTGTGGCGGGTGATGTCGCGCAGCTCCAGCCAGCCGGCAGCTTCCCGTCGGGCGGCTTCCCGCCGTGCTCCAGCCGCGGAGGAACCGCCGTCGTCCGCTTTCTTCGGCCCGTCCGGTTTTCCTGGCCCGTCCGGGAACAGGAACGGCCGGGTGACGGACTCGTCCACCTCGGCGAGCCCGGCGACGGGGCCGCTGTAGAGCACTTCGCCGCCGCCTTCGCCGGCGCGCGGGCCGACGTCGACCAGCCAGTCCGCGCGTCGGACGACGTCCATGTTGTGCTCCACCACGAACACCGAGTTGCCGGAGGACTTGAGCTGGTCCAGGACCGCGAGGAGGGGCTCGGCGTCGGCCGGGTGCAGACCGGCGGAGGGCTCGTCGAGCACGTAGATCACGCCGAACAGGCCGGAGCGCAGTTGGGTGGCGATCCGGAGCCGCTGCATCTCGCCGGGGGAGAGCGTCGGGGTGGACCGGCCCAGCGCGAGGTAGCCCAGGCCGAGGTCCAGCAGCACAGTGACCCGTTGCAGCAGGTCGCGGGTGATGGCGACCGCCACCTCGTTGGATTCGCCGGAGCTCTGTTTACGCGAGGCGGTCCCGGCCTCCGTGAGCTCGGTGGTGGGACGGATGATCTCGGCCAGCTCCGCCATGGGGACGGCGTTGAGTTCGGCGATGGTGCGGCCGGCGAACGTCACGTCCAGCGCGGCCGGGGTCAGGCCGCTGCCGCCGCAGACCGGGCAGGGGCCGGTTTCCATGAAGCGCAGCACCTTCTCGCGCATTGTGGTGCTCTTGGAATCGGCGAGGGTGTGGAGCACGTAGCTCTTGGCGCTCCAGAAGCGGCCCTTGTAGGGCTTCGCGACCCGGTCGCGCTGGGGTGTCACTTCCACCACGGGCTGTTCCTCGGTGAAGAGGATCCAGTCGCGGTCCTTCCTGGGCAGTTTCCGCCAGGGGGTGTCGACGTCGTAGCCCAGATGGGTGAGGATGTCGCGCAGGTTCTTGCCCTGCCAGGCGCCAGGCCACGCGGCGATCGCGCCGTCGCGGACGCTCAGTGAGGTGTCGGGGACCAACGAGGACTCGGTGACGGTGTGCGCGATGCCGAGGCCATGGCACTCCGGGCAGGCGCCGGCGGCGGTGTTGGGGGAGAACGCGTCCGAATCGAGCTGGCTGGCGCCCTCCGGGTAGCTGCCGGCGCGGGAGAAGAGCATCCGGAGCGAGTTCGACAGCGTGGTGACCGTGCCGACCGTGGAGCGGGAACTGGGCGTCCCGCGGCGCTGCTGGAGTGCGACGGCGGGCGGCAGCCCGGTGATCATTTCCACCTTGGGGTTGTGGCCCTGCTGGATCAGCCGGCGGGCGTAGGGTGCCACGGACTCGAAGTAGCGGCGCTGCGCCTCGGCGTAGATGGTGCCGAACGCCAGCGAGGACTTGCCGGAGCCGGAAACCCCGGTGAACGCGACGATCGCGTCGCGGGGCACGTCGACGTCCACGTTCCGCAGGTTGTTCTCCCGGGCGCCGCGCACCCGGACAAAGCCGTCCGTGGAAGGGTCGGCGCCCAACCCTGGAAGGGTCGGGCCGGAAAGATCGGAAGCATGCTGATCACTGTGCATCAGATCGACTCTATCGGTGTCTGCGGTTCACGGGCATATCCTTACCGAATGGAAACTAACGACGGCGTCGCTGCCACCGGGGACGCTGCACCGGACAGCCCAGTACCTCCCACCCCCGAGAGTCCCGCCTTCGCCGAGGTTCCCGAGGAAGTGCACGGTCCGCTGCCGGTCGCTGAACTCCACCTGCACATCGAGGGAACCCTCGAGCCCGAGCTGATCTTCGCCCTGGCGGAACGCAACGGCATCCAGCTGCCGTACGCGGACCTGGACGAGCTGCGTTCCCGTTACGAGTTCACGGACCTGCAGTCCTTCCTGGACCTCTACTACGCCAACATGGCGGTGCTGCGGACGGAGCAGGACTTCGCGGACATGACCCGGGCCTACCTGACCCGGGCCGCGCTCGCCGGCGTCCGGCATGCCGAGATCATGCTGGATCCGCAGGCGCACCTGTCCCGCGGCGTGGCCCTGGAGACCTGCGTGAACGGCGTGGCGTCCGTGCTGGCAGGTTCGGAGCAGGAATTCGGGATCTCAACCCTGCTCATCGCCGCGTTCCTGCGGGACCTGTCCGAGGACTCAGCCCTGGAGGTGCTGGACAAGCTGATCGCCATGGACGCGCCGATTGCGGGCATCGGCCTCGACTCGGCCGAGGTGGGCAACCCGCCGGCCAAGTTCGAGCGGCTGTTCGCCCGGGCGAAGGACGCCGGGCTGCACCGGATCGCGCACGCCGGCGAGGAGGGCCCGCCGTCGTACATCATCGATGCGCTGGACATCCTGGACGTCGAGCGGATCGACCACGGGATCCGCTGCATGGAGGACCCCGACCTGGTGGAACGGCTGGTGCACGAGCTCATGCCGCTGACCGTGTGCCCGCTGTCCAACGTCCGGCTCCGCGCCGTGGACACCCTGCAGGAGCACCCGCTGCCGGCCATGCTCGCTGCGGGGCTGAACGTCAGCGTGAACTCGGATGACCCGGCGTACTTCGGCGGGTACGTGGACGACAACTTTGCGCAGCTGAAATCGGTGATCGGCCTGTCCGAGTTCGACTGCGTGCGGATGGCGGCGAACTCGATCCGCTCCTCCTTCGCGAGCGAGGAACGCAAGGCGGAGCTGCTGGCCGGACTGGCCGCGTCCGGGCACTGACCCCGCAGTTGCCCCATCACTCCTGGTGGTTAAAACCGGGGAATGGGAACCATAACTGACATGGCAACGCGGGGTCACTTACGGGGTGAGGGGGCCTCCTTCGGTGGCACCGCTTCGGCTGACGGCGCGAAGAGGCCGATCATTTCGTCGACTTCCCGGGTTGCGGTGGTGGGGTGACGGAAGTGCTGGTGGGGTTCAATGGCGTAGCGGGTTCGTCGGCCGTCCCGGATGCGGTGAAGGTATCCGCCCTCTTCGAGATCCTTGAGGATTTGGAGGGTTGAGCGCGGGGTGATGCCGACCCTCGCGGCGATGTCGGTAATGCGGGCCTGAGGGTCGGCGGCCACCGAAAGCAGGACGTGCCCGTGGTTCGTGAGAAAGGTCCACGTGGGACGTGGGGGTGCCGGAGGAACGGGTGGATCCGTGCCCTTTCCCGGGCCCTTGTCCGGTCCCTTGTCCGGTCCCTGCGGGGAGGCTGTCATGGTGGTTCCTTACTGACGTTTCGACGACGACGCTTTCGTGTCGGGGCGTTTGCGCCACAGTGGCTCCAGATCGGCGATCTCCTCGGGTGAGGCGGTTCCGAACGGGGAGTGCGACGGCCCCTCGGGAGCCCTGCGTTCTTGGCCGCGGGTGGCCCAGAGGCTTGCGCCGATGGACACCCCAAGGATAGTGGCGATGACGGCCAGGGACAGCGGGGTGGGGATGTAGTAGATGTCGATTTTGAGGAGCATTTTGATGCCGACCCAGATCAGGACGAGTGCGAGTCCGATCTTGAGGTAGATGAAGCGGTGGATCATGTCGGCGAGCAGGAAGTACATGGCCCGCAGGCCCAGGATCGCGAAGGCGTTGGCGGTGAAAACCAGGAACACTTCGTCGGTGACGGCGAAGATCGCGGGGATGGAGTCCACGGCGAAGATGATGTCCGTGACCTCGATGAGGACCAGCACCGCGAGCAAGGGGGTGGCCAGCAGGACGCCGTTCTTGCGGATCAGGAAACGCTGGCCGTGGAAGTCGTCGGTCATGGGCACACGCCGGCGGAAGAGTTTCAGGGCCCGGGACTTCTCCGGGTCCAGCATGTCGTTGCGGTGGCGGATCATCCGGTAGCCGGTGAGGAGCAGGAACGCCGCGAAGATGTACAGCACCCACCCGGCGCTGGCGATGATGGCGGAGCCCGCGGCGATGAAGACGCCCCGGAAGACCAGGGCGCCCAGGACCCCGAAGAACAGCACCCGGTGCTGGTATTCGCGGGGTACTGCGAAGTACGTGAAGATGATCGCCCAGATGAACACGTTGTCCACTGCCAGGG
Organism: Arthrobacter sp. UYEF36; assembly: GCF_040547025.1. Classification (NCBI taxonomy): domain Bacteria; kingdom Bacillati; phylum Actinomycetota; class Actinomycetes; order Micrococcales; family Micrococcaceae; genus Arthrobacter; species Arthrobacter sp. UYEF36. The sequence continues at coordinate 96,959 of NZ_JBEPOX010000005.1, read as the reverse complement.
ATTTCTCGATCAGGTATCCGGCGAAGTATTGCTGGCCGAACTCCGCTCCGTAGATTTGCCAGATCAGGGCGCCGAAGCCCACTCCGAAGGCAACCCAGAGGCCGGACCACAACGCGGCTTCACGGACACCGATGACGTGCGCCCTGCGGTGGGCGAACAGGTCCACGGCCAGCATCAGGACAATGACAGCAAGAACGGCCAACCAGGCCCAAAAAGGAACATTCATCAGGGAGCACCCGTTTCCAGTCAGTTCAAACCAACTGGAGGTCTTTCCCGGCCCAAGGGACCTGTTCCGCCGGGCCGCTCAGGGTCGGCCGTACTGACGACGGGACATCTCGGGGATACTCCCCTCCGTCCAATTAGTGAAACATATTTCACCTATGACGACAAGGGGGTGGCGGTCGGCCGGCGTCGCCGAACCCGCCCGTCCGGCACTAACGGCCAGCAACGCGGGGTCACGTACGGCCCATCCCAGGGTCCGGGATGGGCCGTTAGTGACCCCTCGTTGCTATGGCTGCCCGCGGGCGCTACGTTGCCTTGACGGACCGCGTGAGCATGCGCCGCAGGAGGGTGGCCGTCAGCCAGGTGACGGCGCTGCATACCGCGACGCCCCAGGCAATGTCGGTCAGCGCCACCACGGCGGGGAAATCCTTGAGGACGGCGAGCGCGGTCAGGGCCCAGGTTGCGTAGGTGAAGAAGCCGAACAGGGCGGCTCCCGTCACCCGTTGCCGCAGGGTGGCGTCCGGGTCGTTGGGCCGGATGCCGTAGTGCACGATTCCCACGACATAGATCAGGTAGAAGACGACCGCGCCGGCGAGGTTGACGCTGGGCGCCAGCAGCTCGCCGATCTGGCTTTCGTACTGGTTGTTCGCCACGGTGCCGATCCAGACCACGTCGACGACGGCAAAGATGACGGCGGCGACCGCGTAGGAAAGCAGCCACCTCTTGACGTGGGTGCTCATGCCTGGCTCCTTTTGTCCGCGTAGAGGTTGTCGACGATGTGGCGGGCGCGTTCGGTGAAAGCGCCGCGCTTGAGCTTCATGGTGGGGGTAACGATGCCATTGGACTCACTGAGATCGGTGAGCAGCAGCACGAAACGGCGTACCTGCTCGGAGCGCGCGATCTTCGCGTTGGCGGCGCTGACCGCCTCGCCGATCGCGGTGAGGAGCCGCGCGTCGTCGATCTGGACGGCGCCGCCGTCGTCCGGAATCCGCAGGCCGGCCAGATCGGCGATGCCCTCGCGTTCCGCCCATGCCGCGACGGATTCCGGGTCCAGCAGCACGAGCCCGCCGAGGAAGGGTTTGCCCTCTCCCACCATCACGGCGTGCGCCACGAGGGGGTCGCCCTCGACATAGCCTTCCCAGATGGCGGGGGAGACAGTCTTGCCGCCCGCGGTGACGATGACGTCCTTGATCCGGCCCTTGAGGGTGAGCCGTCCCAGCTCGTCGAGCTCCCCGAGGTCGCCGGTGCGGAAGAACCCGTCCGTGAAGGCGTCCGTGTTGTCAGCCGGTTTGCGGTAGCCGGCGAACACGCCGACGCCGCGGGCGAGCACCTCGCCCCGGTCCGAAAGGCGCACGGTCGTTCCCGGCATAGGGACTCCCACCGTGCCGGCCCTGATCGATCCGGGCATATTCCCGGTCAGCGGTGCGGTCGTTTCCGTGAGCCCGTAACCCTCGATGACCGGCAGGCCAAGGCCGCGGAAGAAGAGGGCCAGTTCGGCGTCGAGCGCGGCTGCGCCGGAGAGCAGGTAGTCGAGGCGGCCGCCCATCAGCTTCCGGAGCCGGGCGTAGAACAGCCGGTCGAACAGCGCGTGCCTGACCCGCAGCCCCAGCGCGGCCCTGGCCGCAGGGTCGGCGTCGCGGGCTTCGGCGAACCGGCCCCATGCGACCGCGGTGCCCTGCGCTGCCGCCCACACCGGTCCGAGGTGTTTCTTCGTCGCGGCGGCCGCGGCGGACGCCTGGATTTTCTGCAACACGCGGGGGACCACTACGAGGAAGGTGGGCTTCAGGACGCCGAGGGCGGGCACCACGTCCCGGGGGTCGGACAGGTGCGCAATGCGCATGCCGTTGGCCAGGCAGGTCAGCTGCAGTCCGCGGGCCAGCACATGGGCCATCGGCAGGAAGATAATCGTGTTGCCGCTCTCACGGACCACCCCGGTGTAGGCGGCGGCCACGTTCAGCACCTGCCCCACGAAATTGCCGTGGGTGATCAGGGCACCCTTGGGCGCGGCCGTGGTGCCTGAGGTGTAGACGATGGTCGCCACCGAGTCGAGATCTGCCAGCAGGCGCCGCTCCTCGACCGCACTGTCGGAGATCCCGGCGCCGCGGAGCACAAGGTCGGACAGGTCCGCTCCCGGGCGGGCGTCCATCGTCCAGATCCCCAGGCTTGGCATCCCGGCCTGTTCGAATCCCTGCTCCAAGAGGAGGGCATGCTCGGTGGTGCCGGCGATCGCGAGGCGCACGTCGGCGTCGGCGAGGATTGCGATCACCTGGGGAGCGGCCGAGGTCTCATAGATCGGGACGACGACGGCGCCGGCGAACCACGCTGCCATGTCCGCCAGTGCCCACTCGTACCGGGTGGGGGACATGATGGCGAGCGACTTTCCGGGCTGGAGGCCGGCCGCGATCAGGCCCCTGGCCAGGGCGCGGACCTCGTCAACGAACTGCCGGGTGGTCACCTGGCGCCAGGGATCCGTGATCGCGGCATCCGCGGCCCGGACCTCGAAGGCAACGTGTTCGGGGTAGGTCCGGAACCGCTGCATGAGCAGTTCGGTCGCGTTCCGGTGACCCGACGCCTCAGCCAGCAGCGGGGTGGTGAACTCTCTCATCGGGCGTCCTTCTCCGAAAGTGTGTGCAAGTGGTCTCGCATCAGGTGCTGGGCGACGTCGAGGAAGTCCGCGACGACGGCCCGGTGGTCGGCGGGCAGGGCCTTGATGTGTTCGTTGGTGGCGGTCATAAGAGGCCGGATCAGGTTCATGATTCCACGGTTGGCTGCGGGGGTGACGCTCACCTGGACGTGGCGCCGGTCATCGGTGCTGCGGTGGCGTTCCACGTAGCCGCGGGACTCCATCCGGCTCACGATCGCGGTGGTGGTGGCCGGGGTGGCACCCAGATCCTCCGCGAGCTTGCCCACCGTCACCGGTCCCGTCTGTGCGAGCGCCGACAAAGCGCGGTAATCGGTGAGATTCAGCCCCAGTATCCGCGCGACCTCACGCTCGGTCTCGTTGGCCAGCGTGAACAGGCCCTGCAAGGCCGACGCGGCCGGGTGTTGCTGCGGCGCGGTCATGTCCACTCCTTCGGTTCCGATTTCCGTTATTAATCAATCTTGTTCGATGATCTATTATTCAATCTTATTTGATCATCTAATAGGATTGCCACAACTGCTGATGCCCGGCGGTACCACTTGTGTCGTGCCGGCCGCGGCTTGCCCCGCGTGTGAAAGGAACTTCCTGATGAAGGAATCAGACCGTAAGGCGCTCATCGCCCTCCCCGTGGTAGTGCTGATCGGAGCGCTCGTCGCCGTGGCCGGGAGCCAGGGCGGCGCCACCCTGGGCGGGATACCCATGTTCGCGATGGCGGTCGGGGCGGCGTTCCTCATTCAGTGGCTGGCGTTCATCCCGTCATTCAAAGCCCAGACCGAGAAGTTCTACGACCTGACCGGCACCCTGACCTACACCGCCATCACGCTGCTGCTCATCGTGCTCACGCCGGGAGTCGACGCCCGCGCCGTGCTGCTGGCTGCCATGGTGCTCGCCTGGACCCTGCGGCTGGGCACCTTCTTGTTCCGCCGCATCAGCAAGGCCGGCAAGGATGACCGCTTTGACGAGATCACGCCCTCCTTCGTCCGGTTCCTCAACGTGTGGACCATCCAGGGACTCTGGGTCATCTTCACCGCGGCCGCAGCGTGGGTGGCGATTACTTCTTCGACCAGGGTGGCGCTGGACTGGTTCGCGCTGGTCGGTTTCCTGGTGTGGGCCGTCGGTTTCGGCATCGAGATCGTCGCTGACGGGCAGAAGAGCCGCTTCAACGCCGACCCCGCCAACAAGGGCAAATTCATCTCCACCGGGCTGTGGTCCAAATCCCGCCACCCGAACTACTTCGGCGAGATCCTGCTCTGGATCGGTGTCGCGATCGTCGCCGTGCCCGCGCTGCAGGGATGGCAGTGGGTCGCGCTGATCTCCCCGGTGTTCGTCACCCTGCTGCTCACCAAGGTCAGCGGTGTGCCGCTGCTGGAGAAGAAGTCCGACACAAAATGGGGCGGCCAGGCCGATTACGAGGCCTACAAGAAGGACACCCCCGTCCTGATCCCCAAGCTCTGACCCCAGCGGGCCAGCCGTCAGCAACCAGCAACGCGGGGTCATTTACGGCCCATCCCGGAGGCCGGGATGGGCCGGAAGTGACCCCGCGTTGCTTTTACTACCCGCGAGTACCCCTGTTCAGGGCCCTCGCGCCCGACGCCATGGGGTGTAATAGTGGGTCACGACACACGGAGTTAACCGTTACCGACTCGCGGAAACTCGACGATCCTTGGCAAAATGCAGGTGGATCAATTGCTTCTAAAGGAGACCCATGGGCGAGAACACTGCCGAAAACACCACCCGTCGACTGAAAGCCGTACTGGACGTTCTGGCAGAGGGGGTGTGGACGGGCGAGAAGCTGAACGCCGGAGCGGTGCTGGGCGAGGCCATCGCACGCGTGCCGCTCAACGAGTTCGAGCGTGAATTGCTCAGCGGGGGAATTCCCCGCGGCCACAAGACCCTGACCACCGCCACCGCGAAGCTGGTCAAGGCAGGCTGGCTGGTTAAGGGCCGTGCCGGCTGGACCATCACCGAGGACGGCCAGCGCGCCACCGTCGCGTTCGCGGACCCTGCCGCGTTCGCCGCAGCGCTCGACGCCGGAACTCCCGTTCCCGCCGACACCCCGCTTCCGTCGGCGCCCCCCGCCGGAACCCCGGCTCCGAAGGCTGCCGCTCCCAAGGCTGCTCCGAAGGCCGCCAAGGTGGCCGAAAAGGTCGCCGGCAAGGCGGCCAAACTGGTCGAAGAAGCCGTTGCTCCGGTCGCCAAGGCGGTCCGCAAGCGCAAGGCAGCCGATCAGCCCGCCGAGGCACCCGCCGCGGCCCCGGCTGCCGCGGCCCCCGCAGCTGCCGCCGCCCCCGCCACCAGCGTGGAAACCGTCGAGCAGCCTGAGGCAGTCGCCGTCGCAGGTGACTTCAACATCCTGCTGGGCGCCCCCGCCAACTGGGCTCCGCAGTACGACGAATCCCAGATGGAACTGGACCTTGTCGATCAGCTCTGGAAGCTCGCGGCGGATCTGCCGGCTGGCACGTACAGCTTCAAGATCGCGCTCAACCGCTCCTGGGATGAGAACTTCGGTGCTTTCGGTGCCTTCGATGGCGCCAACCACCAGGTGCACCACTCCGGCGGCCAGCTGGTCATCCACTACGATCACCGGACCCGCGACATCGTCCTGCCGTAGCCCGGCGACGCGCATTTTTCCTGCCGAGGCGTAAAAGACCCTTCGACACCGGACTTCGGGTGTCGAGGGGTCTTTCGCGCGTCGCGGGCGGTTTTGCGCGTCGTGAACCTTCCCTGACCGGCGACCGCGGACCGGCCTAGCATTGGATTATGGAAACCGTCGAGGTTGATGGCCTGCGGATTGCGTACCAGCGAATCGGCCAGGGACCGGCGCTCGTCCTGTTCCACGGGGCCGGGGAAGACAGCCGGATCTGGCGCGCCCAGCTGGAGGGTCTCTCGGACGAGTTCACGGTGTTCGCCTGGGACGCTCCCGGGTGCGGCCAATCGGACGACCCCGCCCCGGAGTTGTCCGCCGAGGAACTCGGAGCCATCACCGCCGGCTTCCTGCGCGCAGCCGTCCCCGCGAAGCCACACCTACTGGGGCTGTCGTGGGGGTCCATGGTCGCCCTGGAGCTGTACCGCGGCTATCCGGGGATACCCGCGTCCTTGGTGCTGGCCTCCGCCTATGCGGGCTGGGCGGGATCGTTGCCTCCCGAGGAAGTGGAGCGGCGCTACGCCCAGGTGCTGGCCGAGATCGATCAGCCCCCGGAGAAGTTCATCGACGAGTGGCTGCCGACGCTGTTCACCGGCAAGGCCGATCCCGCCGTGGTGGCCGAAGCCAGCAGGATCATGGCGGACGTGCGCCCGGCCGGGATGCGGGCGCTGCTCTCCGCCAGCGGCCGGGCCGACTACCGCCCGGTGCTGCCCACCATCAGCATTCCCACGCTCCTGCTCTACGGCGCAGACGACCAGCGGTCCCCGTTGAACGTCGCCCACGAGCTGAACCGCCGGATTCCGGGCTCAACACTCGCGGTGATTCCCGACGTCGGGCACCTGGCCCAGCTGGAAGCGCCCGAGGCCTTCAACACGGAAGTGCGGAGCTTCCTGCACGGCATCGCGGAGTGAGCCGGCCGGGGGCTGGCCCCATTAGAACCGCGTCGGGTCCGGCCGTGGTGGCGGGAACGGGCCGGGGTCGGGAATCGGCAGCGGCCCCGGCGTAGGGAACGGGCCGGGAGTTGGTGCGGGGCCCGGCTCCGGAATCGGCGCCGGGGGCGGGACCGGGCCGGGTTCCGGCGGAAACGGGTCCCCGGGCTGGGGCTCGGGCGTGGTCGGCCCGGGTTCCGGCGGAAACGGCTCGGGTTCTTGTGGCGGTGGGATGGTCATGCCGGGCTCCCTCACTCGTGGTGGATGATGCGTGTTGCTCCGGCGCGCAGAACCTTCAGCTCCCACGGCCGCAGATGCAGGCGGGGCACCGCGGCATCGGCAGGGTAGTTGCCCAGGACCAGTTCCGCGCTGTCCCACACCACGGGAACATCGGCGTCGTCGAGCGCCACCTCCTGGTCCTGGCCGGAAAAGTTGCCCAGCACCAGCAGCTTGGACTCCGGCAGCGAACGGACGAAGGCGTAGACGTGTTCGTCCCGCGGCAGCAGCATGGTGAAGTCGCCGTGCGACACCACGGGTTCGCGGTGCCGCAGCGCGATCACCGCCCGGTGGAAGCTGTACACCGAGTCCGGGTCGTCCACCTGCGCGGCGGCGTTGATGTGGTTGGCGTTCGGGTTCACCGCGATCCAGGGGGAACCGGTGGTGAAGCCTGCGTGCCGCGAGGCGTCCCATTGGACCGGGGTGCGCGCGTTGTCGCGGTTCAGCGGCGCGAGTGCGGCGAGGACGTCGGCGTCGGTGTGGCCCAGATGCGTGGTGGCCTCGCGGTGGTGGTTGAGGACCTCGATGTCCCGGTAATCGCTGATCGCCCCGAAGGTCATGTTGGTCATACCGAGTTCTTCACCCTGATAGACGTAGGGCGTGCCGCGGTGCAGGTGCAGGACGCCGGCGAGCATCTTGGCGGAGAGCTCGCGGTACTTCCCGTCGTCGCCGAAGCGCGAGACCGCCCTTGCCTGGTCGTGGTTGCCCCAGTAAAGGCTGTTCCAGCCGCGCTCCGCCAGGCCGGTCTGCCAGTGGCCCAGGGACTTCTTGAGGTCCGTGAGTTTGAGTTTCTTGGGCCGCCACTTGTTGCCGTCCTCCTGGTCCAGGGCGACATGCTCGAACTGGAAGACCATGTCCACCTCGGCGCGCTCCGGATCGGTGAACAGGACGGCCTCCTCCACGGTGACGCCGGGCATTTCGCCCACGGTCAGCAGCGGGCCGGGGCGGCCGGCGAAGACCTCGCGGTGCATCTCCTGCAGGAATTCATGGATCCGGGGCCCGCCGATGTAGAACGGGGTACCGTCGCCGTAAAGCTTGCCGGCGGCGATCGGCCCGTCCGGCAGGGCGGCGTCCTTGGAGATGAAATTGATGACGTCCATCCGGAAGCCGTCCACACCCCGGTCCAGCCACCAGTTCATCATCTCGTAGACCGCCGCCCGGACCTCCGGGTTTTCCCAGTTCAGGTCCGGCTGCTTCCGGGAGAAGAGGTGGAGGTAGTACTCGCCGGTGGCCTGGTCGAACTCCCAGGCCGGGCCGGAGAATGCAGAACCCCAGTTGTTCGGCTCCGCGCCCGGGCCACCGGCGGAGCCCTCAGTGGATGCCTCACGCGGGGGACGCCACCAGTACCAGTCCCGCTTGGGGTTGTCCTTCGAGGAGCGTGACTCCACAAACCAGGGATGCTCATCCGAGGTGTGGTTGACCACCAGGTCCATGACCAGCTTCATGCCCCGGGCGTGCAGCCCGTCCGTCAGTTCCCGCAGTTCCTCCAGGGTGCCGAAGATCGGGTCCACGTTGCGGTAGTCGCTGATGTCGTAGCCGTTGTCGTCCTGCGGGGAGGTGTAGATAGGGGACAGCCAGACGACGTCGACGCCGAGCCGGTGCAGGTAGTCCAGCTTGCTGATGATGCCGCGCAGGTCCCCGATGCCGTCCCCGTTGGAATCGGCGAAGCTGCGCGGATAGATCTGATAGACGACGGCGCTTTGGAACCAATCGCGGGCAGGAACCTCCACGGATTCTTCTGTCGGCTGTTCTACCGTCATGGGGACTCCTCAGCTGCTCCGGCGGCCAGCACCGACGCTGACCCACCAACGTCTGATTATTGAACAGTTCCCGCGGGCAGGGAAGACCCCGGCGGTGCTATGTGGACGGCGCCCTAGTTCTGCGAAGCGATGCTCTTGTCCCGGTCCTCGAACACTTCCTCGCCGGGGCCGGTGAAGGCCCGGGAGCGCTGGATTGCCTCGATTGATCCGGTGAACAGCTGGGAGTCGTGCGGATCGGCCGGGTGCCGGCCGGGCTCGTCCGCGGCCGGGACCTTGCCCCGCGGCTTCGCGGCGGGGGACATGCCGGACGGGTCCGGGGTACCGAGAGTGCCGGACCCCAGCGCAGCGGCGCCGAGCGGTTCGAGCCGGACGTGGGGGAGCGCCGTCGGGTGTTCCTGCTGCAGGAACAGCACCAGCTCCTCGCGGATCAGGCAGCGCAGGTCAAAGAGGGTGGCGCTGTCCGCGGCGCTGACCAGGATGCGGACCCGGACGAAGCCAGCGGTCGCGTCGGTGATTTGCAGGATGCCCACGCGCTCATCCCAGAGTTCGGTGCCGGCAAGGACCCGCTTGAGTTCGGCGCGCATGTCCTCCACCGGGGCGCGCCAGTCGAGGTCGAACTCCACGGTGCCCATGACCTCGGACTGCCGCCGGGTCCAGTTCTCGAAGGGGGTGGTGGTGAAGTAGGTGGACGGCAGGATCATCCGCCGGTCGTCCCAGATGTGGACCACCACGTAGGTCAGGGTGATCTCCTCGATCCGGCCCCACTCCTTCTGCACCACCACAACGTCGTCCACCCGGATCGCGTCGGTGAAAGCGAGCTGGATACCGGCAAAGACGTTGACCAGGGACGTCTGCGCGGCGAGGCCGGCGACGATCGAGATCACGCCGGCGGAGGCCAGCAGCCCGGCACCGAGGGCCTGGATCGCGGGGAAGGTCAGCATCGCGATGCCCAGCGCCACGATGACGATCAGCGCGACGCCGATCCTCCGGGCGAGGATGACCTGGGTGCGGAGCCGGCGGGCGCGGCGGTTATCCGCGACGTCCACCCGGTAGCGGGTGAGCACCATGGTCTCGATGATGAGGAAGACGGCGATGGCCAGCCACGCGAGTGATCCGATGAGTGCGATCTGGAGCGCGTGGTCCAGGTCGCGGCGCCAGTCGGCGTCCTCGGTGGTGAGGCCCAGTGCGATCCGGACGAAGATCAGGCAGAGCGCCAGCCGCAACGGCACGCGCGCCACCCGGGAGGTCTCGCGGAGGGCGGGCTGGTTCCGGTTGAGCCGGAGCACAACCCGGCGCACCAGCCAGGAAGCGAGGAGGCCGCCGGCCACGGCGAGGGCCACTGCGAGGACGGGGGCCAGGAAAGGCATGGCGGGATCGAGGACGTCTTGCATTACTTAAGCTCTAGCAAGCTTCCGCGGGCAATTGAAATTGTCAGGGGGCAACGTGGGAAGCATCACGGCGGGGCGGCAGGACCGGCGCCCGGGAAGGCCGGGGCGCCAAGGGCCCAAAGGCCCTAGTTTCCTCGCGGAAAGATCCGAGAATTGTCCAACCACTTTATTTTCCCAGGGGGAGGGTGCCATGCGACGCGTCGCGTCGTTCGCCACAGCTTTTTCCGCGTTCTGCGCTGTTGCCGTTCTGACCGGATGCGGGTCGCCCGCAGCAGCCCCGGCCACCAGTTCCCCGCCGGCCCCGCCGGCCACGACGGCCACCGCCACCGCCACCGCCCCGCCGAGCACAGCAACCCCGCCCGCCGTCACGGCGCCGGCAGGGTGGAAAACCTTCACGACGTCGGACGGCTCGCTGGCGTTCGACTACCCGGACTCGTGGACCATCAAGGACCCGGCCGGCCAGCCCGCTGAGGGCGGCGCCTTTGTGGAGCTGGTGAGTGACTACGGCAAGACGATGGCCACCCTGCGGACCAACATGGTCACAGGCGCCGAATGCATGGAAAAGTTCCCCTTCATGATGTACGACTCCGAGCCCGTCCCCGCGCTGGCCCGGGGCGGGGCGACGCCGCGGTTCGTCTACGAGGGCCGGACCAACCCGGCGTCGAGTGATCCGTCGGCCTCCCTCACCCTGGCCTACGGCCTCACCGCCGCGCCGGAGCCCACCGGGGACACCGCTTGCCCGATCTTCCACTTCTTCACCTGGCCGCCGAGCGGCGCCATGTTCGGCGGGGTCTACGACCCGTTCGACACGACCCCCGGAGGTCCCATACACGTGGATACCCCCGAGGTGTACATGGACACCACCGAGTACAAGTACGTCAAGCAGGCCATCACCTCACTGCGGCCGGCCGGAAAGCCATGACGTGAGGAGGCCGCCGGGCTCACCCGGCACTGTCCCCGGCACCACCGCAGCCGCCACCCTGTGCACCTCGCTGGGGCTGGTCCTGCTGCTGACGTCTTGCGGATTGCTCCCGGCCGCGCCGGACGGCCCCGCAGTTTCGGCGAGCCAGACCCAGGGCGGCACCCCGGCTCCGTCCTTAACGCCGTCCACCACGACGTCGGAGGGGCCGTCGGCGTCGGAGGGGCCGACGTCGGGCTGGAAGACGTTTACGACGACGGACGGGGGACTGTCGTTCGACTACCCCGCGGGCTGGACGGTGAAGGACCCCGGCGGCGCCCTCGGTGGCGAGTTCGTGGACGTGCTCAACGCTGAGGGGAAGCCGATGGCGGGCCTGCGGACCAACATCGTCACCGGGTCCGAATGCGTCGGCAAGACCCCGTACGAGGTCTACGATTCCGAGCCGATGGTCGCCCTCGCCGAGGGCGGGGGCGCCGACGGCGGGGTGCCCCGCTACGTGTTCGAGTCCCGGGGTGACGATACCGATCCGGTGGCCACACAGTCCACCATCGCGGCGTACGGCATCACCATGGTCGCCGAGGAGGCCGGCGAGCTGGCGTGCCCCATGTTCCACCTGTTCCTGTGGCCGCCCAGCGGCGCCTTCTTCGGCGGGACGTACAACCCGGAGCACAACGAAACGCCCGGGGGCCCGGCGCTGCCGTACCTGGAGAAGGCCGACCTGTACGCGTCCACCCCGGAATACCAGGACGTCCGGACGATGATCACGTCCCTGCGGCCGGCGGAGACGCCGGCGGGTTAGGAGCCGGGACCGCCCTTAGCGGGACGTCGTCGTCGGGGGCTGATCCGCAACAGGGTGCCGCGACCCGGCACGCAGCGCGGTCCGGACGTTGACCTTCGAGGTGTAAGAGATCGAGCCGTACTGGAAGAGCCGCACGGCGAGGCGGAGCATCACGGCCGCACCGACGAAGAGGATCGCGATCACAATGCCGGCCTCGGGCAGGCTCAGGGAGCCGAAGCCGTTGCGCAGCAGGGCGGTCACCGGGGCGGAGAACGGGAAAAAGGTGAAGATCTGCACGATCACGGACTGCGGATCGGACACCACCAGGGCCACGGCGTAGAACGGCACAAAGATCAGCGCCATCATCACGCCCATGAAGTTCCCGGCCTCTTTGGCGTTGGGCATCACGGCGCCGATGGCCACGAGGGTGGTGGTGAACAGGGCGAAGCCGCCGACCAGGATCAGCAGGCCCACGGTCATCCGGACCGGGTCCAGAATCAGCGGCGGCAGGTCCAGGGCCGCGAGGCTGAGCTCCTCCGGGAAGAACAGCCGGGCGATCATGATGGGGGAGAGGAACACAATCATCTGCACCAGGCCGATCGCGAACAGCGCGATGACCTTGCCCGCGATGAGGGTCGTCGGTTTGAGCGTGGTCAGGATCATCTCGGTGACGCGGTTTTCCTTCTCTTCCAGCGTGGAGTTGAGCATCTGACCGGCCAGGAGCACGATCAGCCCGTAGAAGATGACCAGGAAGACCAGCGGCGGGATCACCGAGCCCAGGCCGCCGGATTCCTCGGCGCCGTCATAGGTTACCGTCTCGATCTGCACCCGACCGGCAGCGATGGCGGACAGTTGCGGGGAGCCGATCCTCTGTTCGACGGCGTGCGTCAGCATGGCCTGCGCGACGGCGGCGTACTTGCCGTTCTCGAAGAGGCCCTGGTCGGCGCCGTAGACGCGCACGGCCGTCACCTCGGGCTGGGCCGGGTAGTCGAAGTACGCGTCCACGGCGCCGGACTGCACGGCGCCGATCCCGGCGTCGGGGGAATCCGCGCCGGTGGCACCGAAGAGCGCCGCGTCCGCGGCGGTGATCAGTCCCGAAGCGTCCGTGTAGGAAATGCTGAACTGGGCGCGACTCTGCGCCGCGGCGGCGGTGTCCGTGGTGGTGTTGCTGAGGAAGATCAGCCCGAAGACCACGGCAATGATGAGCGGGACGGACAAGGTGCCGATCCAGAACCGGCGTTTGGTCACGGTGCGGATGAACTCGAAGCTCAGAACCGTACCTAGATTGTGATGCGGATTGTGCTGAGCCACGGCACTACGCCCCGTCCCGGGCGGGGGACCGTGCGGTGCCGAAGGTCCCTGCCGTGGCGGGCTTGTTCTGGTCGCCGTAGACCCGGATGAAAATGTCCTCGAGGGAGATTTTGGTGGTGGTAAAGCTCCGGACGGTCACGCCGGCGTCGATCAGGTCCTTGAGGATGGCGGCTTCGTCGGTGGCGTCGGTGATGGAGAGCTCGGTGTAGTTCGTTTCCTGGAGCATCGCCTCATAGTGCGGTGAGGGCGGGATGGCGCCACTGTGCCTGATCCGGATGATGCGGCCGCCGTACTTGTTCTGCACCTCGTCGATAGTCCCGTAAGCCTCGGCGGTCCCGTCCTTGAGCAGGATGACCCGGTCGCAGAGCCGCTCCACTTCCTCCATCTGGTGGGTCACCATGACCACGGTGGCACCGCCCTGCTTCTGCTCGGCGATGATGTCCATCAGCAGGCGCCGGTTGACGGGGTCGAAGCCTTTCGTGGGTTCGTCCAGGATGAGCAGTTCGGGGTTGTTCATGATGGTGACTCCGAGCTGGACCTTTTGCTGCTGCCCGCTGGAGAGCTTGTCCAGCACCGCGGAGGCCCGGTCCGCCAGCGCCACCCGGTCCAGGTATTCGAGCGACCACTGCCTCGCGGTGCGCCGCTCCATCCCCTTGAGCCGGCCGAAGTAGGTCATGATGTCGATGACCTTTTCCTTCTTGTAGAGCCCGCGCTCTTCGGGAAGATAGCCCAGCCGGTCGCCGTGCTCGGGTTTGAAGTCCCGGCCGTTGATGTGGAGGATCCCGGCGGTGGGCTCGTAGATGCCCAGCAGGGCCCGGATGGTGGTGGTCTTGCCGGAGCCGTTGCTGCCGAGGAAACCGAAGGTCTCGCCGGCGTGCACGTCAAAGGACAGGTCGCGGACCACGGTGGTGTCGTCGAAGTCCATTCGGAAGCCGCTGATGTGGACCCGTGCCTCGTCCATTGCGGCTCCCGATAGTGCCGGGCTGCCCGCCCGGGGTGTTGCTTCTTCGCCGTCTAGACGGCGGGGATATGCCGGTGCCGGCGGTGCGCCGGTTTCGGCAGGCCTGCCCTGGTGTTGCCGGTGCCGCCCCAGGCGCTGGAGCGGGCTTCTTTGATCAGACCGGTGCCGGCGCATTCGCGGACCGCCATGATGCCGTCCGCGGCGGACTGCTTGTCCTCAAAAGCCTTGGATATCGCCAGAACCGTGCCGTCGGCGCCGAGGAGCCGGAATCGGACGTTGGCCTCAGCGTCCGTGAAGATCTCGAATTGTCCTGCCATCTTGTATGTCCTTTCGGGCATTGCAGTACGGCGGGAGGGTGAGGCACTTCCATGTGCCATGCCGTTTTCTCGACACGTCCCCGCAGCGCACCTAACTATCCTTCCCGCTGGGGTCGGCGGAAGGTAAGGGGCGAAGGTCCCTATGTGGAAAGTGCACGATTCCTCTGGCGGCGGGCTCCGCGATGGGCGCTAGATTGGGAGCATGGCTGAGTTTCCGAAGGGTGATTCCGGCGAGTGGGTCCGGTTGACGGCGCGGGTGGACGGTGTGGTGCAGGCCGTTGGCTTCCGCTACTGGACGGTGAACCAGGCCGGTGAGCTGGGGCTGACCGGCTCGGTCCGGAACAACACCGACGGCTCGGTGGGCATCGTGGCGGAGGGACCCCAGTCGGTGGTGCTGGAGTTCCGGCGCTGGCTGCGCTCACCGGAAGCGCCGGGACGGGTGGAGAACGTGGAGGAGTCGATCTCCCGGGCCACGGGGGCGTTCAGCAATTTCCGGGTGGTGTACTAGGCGCCGTAAACCGTCCCAAAAAACCTAAGTCCGTCGCCGCGTGGGGTCGGTCCGCCCCGCTGTTCGGGCCCCGCCGGGCGTCAGGCGCGGGTGAGCAGGCCGTGGCCCAGGACGGCTTTGCGGGACAGCGTCCGGTAGCCCTCGCGGTCGAACAACACGGTGAGGACGTCGCCGTCGTGCCCCATCACCAGTCCCGGGCCCCAGAGGGCATGCTCCACGCGGGAGTTCAGCGGGAACGCACCGGCCCCGACGCCGGCAGCACCGTCACCGGCAGCACCGCCTACGGCAGCCCCGACACCGGCAGCCCCGCCGTCGTGCCCGCCGCTGTGCTCCTGCAACGCGGTCCCGTCGGTGCAGGTGTCGCAGTTCCCGCAGGGCGCGGGCAGGTCCTCGCCGAAGTAGCCGAGCAGGAACTGGCGGCGGCAGCGGTGTGTTTCGGCATAGCTGCGGATCATCGCGATGCGCGACTTGTCGACGCGCTCGCGGGCGGCAGCGAGACCGACGGCGCGTTCCACCACCAGGGCGGGCTCCGCCGCGGGGTCAAGCCGGACGCCGTCGGGGGTTACCGTGACGGCGCCGGTCTCCTGCAACAGGTTCAGCAGGCCGGTGATCCGCCGGGCGGGGAAGACAGTCCATACGGCCAGTGTCCGTGGCGGGAGCGGCCGGCCTGCCTCGCGCAGCATGGTGAGGACCGCCAGCAGTGCGGCTTTGTCGGGGGTGTGGGTGGCGAAGAACCGCCGCAGGCCGAGGTCCTCGGAACGGTAATGCAGCACGGCGACGGCGGGCTGGCCGTCCCGTCCGGCCCGGCCGATCTGCTGGTAATAGCTGTCCAGGGATTCGGGGATGTCCGCGTGCACGACGAAACGGACGTCGGGTTTGTCGATGCCCATGCCGAACGCGGTGGTGGCCACCACCACGTCCAGGCCGCCGTCGAGGAACTGCTGGTGGACAAGCTCCCGCTCGGTGGGCGTGCGGCCGGCGTGATAGGCCGCGGCGCGCAGGCCGCTCCGGGCCAGTCGCGCGGCGTACTTTTCGGTGTCCTTCCGCTTGGCGGCGTACACCAGCCCGGGCCCGCGCCTCCCGGTGACCAGCTCGGTGACCTGGCTGACGACCGCCCGGCGTTTCTCCTTGTCCTCGTGGTGGCGGAGCACCTCCAGCCGGATGTTGGGCCGGTCGAAGCCGTGAACCAGGACCAGCGGGCCGGCCATGCCGAGGCGGGCCAGGATTTCCTCGCGCACCGGGGGAGAGGCGGTGGCCGTCAGCGCGGCGGTGGCCGGGTTCCCCAGGCGCTCGCGGACCTCGCCCAGACGCAGGTAGTCGGGCCGGAAATCGTGGCCCCAGGACGAGACACAGTGGGCCTCGTCCACCACGAACAGGGCGATGTTCAGCGCCGCGATCCGTTCCACCGTGCGGGGTTTCGCCAGCTGCTCCGGGGCGAGGAAGAGGAACGCCGCCTCCCCGCTTTCCACCGCCTGCCAGGCGCGTTCCTGCTCCGCGGCGCTGTGCGAGGAGTTGACGGCGACGGCGGCGCCCGGCCCCGCCGCTTCCCGCAGCCCGTCCAGCTGGTCCTCCTGCAGGGAGATCAGCGGGGACACGACGACGGTGGGCCGCTGCTGGTGGCGGTGCAGCAGGAGGGCGGGAACCTGGTAGATGGCCGACTTCCCGTAACCGGTGGGCATAACGGCGAGGACGTCCCGGCCGGCGGCGAGGGCGCGCATCCCGGTGAGCTGGCCCTCGCGGAGGTGCGGCAGGCCAAAGGTGACGTCCGCGAGCCGGCGGAGTTCGGCGTCGTCGTGCGCCTCGGTCATGAGTGCGGCTCCGTTGCGACAGGTTGAAGTGAGTGAGTGAGTGAGGCGAGGCGGGGCGGGCTGGTGCCGGCCGTTGGTTTCAGGGTAGGACTTCCCGGAAAAGTTACAAAAATTTCTGGGAGTCGCAGCACACCACGTCCAGGCCCGACCGGGGCAAAGGTCCCTCGGCAGTGGGCCTGATTATGGGTAGGGTGGCCCCATGCAGAAGATATCGCTCGATGCCCTTGCCCGTCAGCAGCTCGCGGCGGCGGTGGCGGCACCCAGCGGGCGTGCTGCGGATACGGCCTTTGGCGGCCATGAGAAGACGCTCCGCCAGACGGTGATGGCGTTTCGGGCCGGGACACGGCTGAGCGAGCACCAGAACCCCGGCGAAGCGACCGTTTTTGTGCTCCGCGGCTGCGTGCGGCTTCGTGCGGGCAATGAATCCTGGCAGGGCAAAACCGGGGACCTGCTGATCGTGCCGGACGGCCTGCACAGCCTGGAAGCGGAAGAGGACTCGGCGATCCTGATGACCGTCGCGAAAATCAAGACCTGACGAACCGGCCGCAGGCTGCTGGCCTCGGCGGGGGCCGGGACACCAGTCGAAGCGATCGGCCCGGGCCGGATTACCGCAAGGAGCTGGATATGACTGTCGTTCCCTTTGACGAGGTTCCACAGATCCGGCGGTGGTGGGCGCGGGCCGCCTATCTCGCGGTCTTCTGTGCAGCGGTGGTCCCGCTGGTGGCTGCGGGATTGGCAGGCACCGTGGCACTGCTCCTGACCGGTGCCGGCGGCGTCGTGGTGACCGTGGTCGGGATCTACTGGTTCCTCATCAGCCGCGGTTTTCTGCGCTGGTGTGCTCTTGCGCTGGGGGTGCTCGCGCCGCTGGTGGTCCTGTTCCTTTTCCTTCAAGCGGGCCTGCTGTGGGAGGTCATGGTCACCGTGGGACTGGTGTTTGTGGCGTTGGTCTGTGCCCGCGTTGCCCTCCGGGAACGCCGGGAGGGCTCAAAGATGGTCGAGTACCCGGCCCCCACCCCGCGGCGTCCCTTTGTCGTGATGAATCCGCGCTCCGGTGGGGGGAAGGTGGTGAAGTTCGAGCTGCAGCGGAAGGCGGAGGAACTCGGCGCCGAGGTGGCGTTGCTGGAGGGGCCGGGCAAGGTGGATGTCGCGGCACTGGCCCGGGATGCGGTGGAGCGGGGAGCCGACCTGCTCGGCGTCGCCGGCGGTGACGGAACCCAGGCGCTGGTGGCCGGCATCGCGGCCGAGCACAATCTTCCGTTCCTGGTGATCAGCGCCGGCACCCGCAACCATTTCGCCCTGGATCTTGGCCTGGACCGGGAGGACCCCACGGGCTGCCTGGATGCCCTCCGCGACGGGGTGGAGCTCCACGTCGACCTGGGCAGGATCAATGGCCGCACCTTCGTCAACAATTCCTCCTTCGGGGTCTACGCCGAGGTGGTGCAGAGCCCGGAGTACCGGGATGACAAGGCCGGTACCGTGCTGCAGATGCTCCCGGATTTGATCAAGGGCGATAAGGGTGCGCGGCTGCACGCCACGCTTGACGGCACCACGGTGGACGGGCCGCAGGCGGTGCTGGTGAGCAATGGCCCGTACGGCAGCCACGACCTCGCCGGCCTGGGCCGCCGCACCCGGCTGGACCGCGGCGTGCTCGGTGCGGTGGCGCTCTCTGCGTCCAGCACCCGGGAAGCTGTCGGCCTGCTGCGCCGGGCGACGAATCGTGGCCTGATCCAGCGCGCCGCGGTGGAGGTGGTGGTCGACGCCGATGTGCCCGAGATCCCGGTCGGAGTGGACGGTGAGGCGCTGCTGCTTCCCACCCCGGTGCGGTGCACCATCGAACCTGCCGCCCTGCGCGTCCTGGTTCCGCGGAATCGTCCCGGTGTACCGCCCGCCCAGCCGGCGCTGGACCTGGTTCGGCTCCGCGAGCTGGCGTGGGGGCGCCGGCCGGCGACGCACGTCGCGGAGGCCGCCGGCGGCTGACGGCGCGGAGTGCTAGTTGCGCCTCGCCCATAGCTGCAGCCACACCAGCAGGCGCGTCTCGGGATCGTCCAGGTCAATGCCGAAGAGGGGCTCCACACGGGACAAGCGGTAGCGGACCGTGTTGACGTGCACGTCCAGGGACTTGGCGGCTTCCACGGCGTTCCCGCTGCAGCTCAGGTAGGCGTAGATGGTTTCTTCGAAAGATTTCTTCTGGGCTTCGTCGTACTCGGCGATCCGGAGGGCGTGGGTCCCGGGCAGCTGGCCGGACGCCGTCAGCGACGTCACCATCTGGCGCAAATGCAGACTGGAGCCGAGGGATTCGTCGTCGGCGACGATGTCGTCGGAATCGGCCGCTATGCGTCCCTCGGCGACGTTCCGGACCAGCTCTGACAGGACCAGTTCGGCGTTGAGCCGGGACTCCTCAAGCCTGTCGATCGTGGCCGCCACACCCAGCGCGGCCAGGACCGGCCGGGAGAGCAGCCGCCGGGCGTTCTGCACAATCTTCAGAATCGAGCTGCGCTGGAATTGCCGGGACGATCCCGTGGTCTGTGGCAGGACGATGTAGACGATGTTGTCCGAGAATCCGCAGACCGCAGAAGGCAGCCGGATGGCGCAGGCGGTTCGGATGGCATCGAAGAGCCGCAGCCGGGATTGCAGGGTTTCTGATGCCATGGCGTCCGAGGGCCAGATGCCCAGGGCAGCAACGCGGATCGAGGGCGCCGATATCCCAAGCCGGATGGCGGCCAGCTCGGCGCGCTGCGGTTCGAACAGCAACGGCTGGACCAGATCGATCTGGCGGGTCAGGTTTGAGACGTAGGTGGTGCGCTTGTGCAGGATGTGGAGTGCCGCAACATTGGCGGCTTCCCGCAGGATCCGGTTCGCGTCCTCGTTGTGGTGTTCCGCCCGTTCGAGCAGCCAGAGCGAGCCCAGGACGGAGTCGCCGGCCCGGATGGCAATGGCCGTGCGCCGGAGCAGCAGGTCCGCCGTCTGAACCTGCAACACATCTGCGGCGGCGTGGACGCGGCGGTAGTCCTTGTCGGTCTCAAGGGAAGGCGGCACATGCAGGCGCAGGATGGAGCTCCGGCGCGTCTCGTCGATGGGCTGGTCCGGAAGGGTCGAATACGCCAGGATCGTCTGATCGGGGGCCGCGATCGCAATGGCACCGCCCGACTGGGCCGCAACCATGTTGGCCAGATCAAACAGGTCACCTGGCCGGATGTCCACCAGGGTGCGTCCCGACTGCCGGTGCGGGACGACGGCGGCATCCATGATCTCCGCGAGCTGGTTCCACGGGACCGAGTCCGAGGCCCGGAAGAGGGCGATCCCCGATTCGCGTGCGGCCGCCCGCAAGGCCTTGTCCGAGCTGCCGTTGGCTTTGTAGACAATGGCCACGTACCCGGCATCACTGAGTTCCCGGACCCTGGCGCGCAGACGCTTCCCTGTCAGGGACAGGCCGATGGCCAACGCAACGGCGCCGGGGAACCTGGCAGGCAGGGCCGTCGAATCGTAAAGCACAGCGCCCGCCACGACCTGCTGGTCATCGGCCGGCATCTCGACCAGGCTGACAATTTCCGACCCCGCCGAACGGGCGACGTCCGCCAGCGTAGGCAGCGGGTGCGCCCCGGCCGCCGTCGCCGCAGCCGCCGTCACCGTTCCCCCAGAGGACGTTTGGTAGTTGCTACTAATGATGGACCCCTCAATTTGTCGCTATCTCCATAGTGGCGCCGCATTCCAGTTCCTACGCTGAACCATAACGCAGGACAGCAGCAGGGAAAGGCCCTCATTGAAAATCAGCGACGCCAGGCAGCTCATCCAGGTCAAAGCGCCGGTCCTCTCACGCCGGCGCCGGGTGCTGGCCAATGCTTTCAATGTGGAGGAATACCGGAAAGCGGCACAGCGAGTCCTGCCGGCCGGGATCTTCGATTACCTCGACGGCGGCTCTGAGGATGAAGTGACGCTTCGCCGCAACCGCGCCGTCTTCGATTCCTGGGCGCTGATGCCCAGTTGGGGCCCGGTCTCCGGACCCGATACCAGCACGACCCTGCTCGGAAACAGCAGTGCCCTGCCCCTGACGTTGACGCCCACCGGCGCCACCCGGCTGTTCCATCCCGAGGGCGAGCTGGCCGTCGCGGCTGCCGCGGACCGGGCCCGCATCCCCTACGGTCTGGCCGGGCTGAGCACGGTGTCCATGGAATCGATTGCGCAGAGCCACCCGGCCCTCGACCGCTGGTTCAACTTCGGGCTCACCTCCGACGCCCGGGCCTTGAAGGACAAACTGGCGCGCTGCGAAGCCGCCGGATTCACCACGCTGATTGTCGGCGTCGACACGCGGGCCCTCGGCGCCAGGGAACGGGACCTGCACAACGGCTTCACCGCCCCTCCGGCCCTGACGCTGTCAACCATTGCGGACATCGCCCGCCGACCGTCGTGGTGGATCAACTTCCTGAAGTCGGACGGCATCAGTTTCCCGAACCTGGACCCGCGCAGTGCCGCGGCCACCTCCGTGGTCACCCCGTCCATGTGGCAACACATCCTCGGCCACTCGGATGCGACCAGCGGATGGAATGAACTGGAAGCGTTGCGGCAGGCATGGAACGGCAAGATCGTGCTCAAAGGCTGCGTCAACCCGGCCGACGTCGACAAGGCCGCCCGGATCGGCCTGGATGCCGTCCAGCTGAGCAACCACGGCGGCCGCCAGCTCGACCACATGTTGAGTCCGATGGATGTGCTGCAGGAATCCCGGCACCGGGTAGGGGATTCAATCGAGATCTATGTGGACTCGGGAATCCGCCGGGGCAGCGACATCCTCAAGGCGCTGGCACTGGGTGCCGATGCCTGCTCGATCGGCAGGGCCTACCTGTACGGATTGGTGGCGGCCGGCTCGCCCGGCGTCGGGCGCATCATTGAGATCTTCGGTGACGAGCTGCGGCGTACGATGACGTTAGTAGGCGTTTCCAGCATTTCCGAGTTGAAAGCTCGGGGCGGGGAAATTCTTCGGGACATCCGTCATTCCGGAGAAATCCTTGAAACAACAGCGTCAGGCACCACGCACTAACGAGTTCTGAACTTGCAGGCACCCAGTGCCCTCCTCCCGCAGACTGGCGGGAACCAAGGGGCATTCTGAACAGCTAAGGAAACCATGCGCACCCGATACGTTCTTCCCGTTCTGACCATAGCCACAGCGCTCGCACTCTCCGGCTGCGTCGACAACAGTGCACCGGCCGCCACCGGCGGGGCATCCGGAACCGCTGACGCCATTGACGTGAAAAAGAATGACTCCGTTGCCGCGATGCTCCCGGAGAAGATGAAGACCGCCGGCGTGCTCAACGTCGGCATGGCCAACAACTACCCGCCGAACGAGTTCAAGGACGACAACGGTCAGCCGGCCGGCTGGTCTGTGGACCTCACCAACGCCCTCGGCCAGGTGATGGGATTGAAGGTCAACTTCGATATCGGCACCTTCGACAACATCCTTCCTGCCGTCCGCGCCGGAAAGGATGACATGGGCATGTCCTCCTTTACAGACACGCTGGAACGCGAAGAGCAGGTGGACTTCGTGAACTACTACTCGGCCGGAATCCAGTGGGCAGCCCCCGTGGGCAAGACCGTGGACCCCGACAACGCCTGCGGACTCAAGGTTGCCGTCCAGGCAACCACCTATGAGGACACCCACGAAGTGCCCGCGAAGTCGAAGGCCTGCACCGACGCCGGCAAGCCGGCCATCACCATCTTCAAGTACGACGCGCAGGACCAGGCGACCAACGCCCTGGTGGTCGGACAGGTCGACGCCATGAGCGCCGATTCCCCCGTCACGCTCTATGCGATCTCCAAGACCAAGGACAAGCTGCAGACCGCGGGCGACGCGTTCGAGGTGGCGCCGTACGGCATCCCCGTGGCCAAGGGCAGCGAATTTACACCGGTCCTCCAGAAGGCACTCCAGACACTGATCGACGACGGTACCTACAACAAGATCCTGTCCAAGTGGGGAGTGGAAGCCGGCGGAGTAGAGACGGCGGCACTCAACGTGGCAGCCAAAGGGTGATAGCACATGAGCGAGCCGGAATCCGACCGGATGATTGAGGCGGAACCCGGCAGCAACCGGGACTCCGGCAGGCCGCCGCGGGCCCGCCGGGGACGGCAGGACGACGACGCGCCGCCGGAGGAGATCGTTGCCATCCCGCTGCGCCACCCCTGGCGGAACGTGGTGGCGGTGCTCCTCGTCCTCGGCCTGGCGGTCTTTGTGCTGGACGCCGCCCAGCGCTCGGACTATGGCTGGCCGGATGTGGGCAAGTACATCTTCGACCGCCGGATCAGCCAGGCAGCGTGGGTGACGTTGTGGCTGACCATCTACGCGATGATCGGCGCAATCGTTATCGGCCTGCTCCTGGCCATCATGCGGCTCTCGCCGAACCCGGTGCTGAAGAGTATTGCCTGGCTGTATATCTGGATCTTCCGGGGAACCCCGGTCTACGTGCAGCTGGTCTTCTGGGGCATCGTGTCCCTGATCTATCCGGTGTTTACACTCGGCATTCCCTTTATGGATCCGTGGGCCACCATCCCGAATGAGATCTTCACCAACCTCTTCATCACCGCAGTGATCGGGCTGGCCCTGAACGAGGCCGCCTACATGTCCGAGATCGTGCGTGCGGGGCTGTTGTCCGTGGACGAGGGCCAGGAGGAAGCCTCGACGGCGCTGGCCATGTCCTGGGGGCAGACCATGCGGTTCGTGGTGGTTCCCCAGGCCATGAAGATCATCATTCCGCCCACCGGCAACGAGGTGATCTCGATGCTCAAGACCACCTCCCTGGTGGCGGCGATTCCGTTGAGCATCGACCTCTACGGGGTGTCCCGCGGTATTTCGGCGGTGACGTTCACTCCGGTGCCGCTGCTGATTGTGGCCTCCCTCTGGTACCTGCTCTTCACCTCCATCCTGATGGTGGGACAGCACTTCATTGAGAAGCGGTTCTCCCGCGGCACCGGACGGGTCAAGACGGGCAAGGAACCTGCGGCGCCGGGAGCGGCGCCGGCGGCGGTCCCCGGCGAGCCCGCCCCACCGATCAGCACAGACTTTGGAGGAAAAGGATGACGGACGCGCCGATGGTGCTCGCGGAGCGGGTCTCCAAGAATTTCGGCACCAACAAGGTGCTGCGCGGGATCAGTCTCGAGGTCGACCCCGGCGAGGTGCTCTGCATTGTGGGCCCCAGCGGTTCGGGCAAGTCGACATTCCTGCGGTGCATCAACCACCTGGAACGGGTCGACGGCGGCCGGCTGTCGGTCGACGGGCAGCTGGTTGGCTACCGGCAAAAGGGAGACAAGCTCTACGAACTCAAGCTTAAGGAAGCAGCCTTCCAGCGCCAGGAAATCGGGATGGTGTTCCAGCGGTTCAACCTGTTTCCACACCTGACCGCCGTGGAGAACATCACCCTGGCCCCCATGCGGGTGAAGGGCCTGTCCAAGGCCAAAGCCACCGCCCGGGCCATGGAACTGCTGGAGCGGGTGGGCCTGGGCGACAAGGGGGACGCCTACCCGGCGCACCTGTCCGGCGGGCAGCAACAGCGGGTGGCCATCGCCCGTGCCCTGGCCATGGACCCGAAGCTGATGCTCTTCGACGAGCCGACCAGCGCCCTGGACCCGGAACTGGTGGGCGAGGTGCTCGACGTGATGAAGGAACTGGCCAAGAGCGGCATGACCATGATCGTGGTGACGCATGAGATGGGGTTCGCCCGCGAAGTGGCGGACACGCTGGTGTTCATGGACGAAGGCGTGGTCGTGGAAGCCGGACCACCCCGGGAGATCCTGAGCAATCCGCAGCACGACCGGACCAAGGCGTTCCTCTCCAAGGTCCTCTGACACCGGCAGCTGACCGCGCGGCGGCGGGCTTTGGCCCGGCGCCGGGACCTGTGGCGTCGCCGCGGCGCGAGTGGAAAAATGAAGTCGTGGAAAGCCTCGCGGACAGCAAGGTCTGGGCTGACTATAACGCGGCCCAGGCGGACCGTCCCGTGCGCTCCCTCTGCCTCGACGCCATGGCTTATGCCGGTCCGGGCAACGGCCGCTGTGCCATCGACCTGGGCTGCGGCGCCGGAAAGGAAACGCTCGCCCTGCTGCGCGCCGGCTGGCACGTGCACGCCGTCGACGCGCTTCCGGACACCCGGGAACGGCTGATGGGAATCACTCCGGCGGACGCGGACGGACGGCTCACCATCGAGGTGCGGGCCTTCCAGGACCTCCGGGTACTCCCGCCGGCGGGCCTCATCTTTGCCGGCTACTCGCTGCCTTTCATCCACCCGGACAGGTTCGGCGGGTTTTGGGCCGTGATGTTCACGGCCCTTCAGCGCCCGGGCATTCTTGCCGTGAACCTCTTCGGGGACCGGGATTCCTGGGCCGATATCGCCGAATGGAACTTCCACACCGAAGCCGGGGCGCGGCAACTCTTCGACGGGCTGGAGATCCTGAAACTCGAGGTGTACGACGACGACGGGCAGTCGTTCCGGGGACCCAAGCACTGGCACATCTTCGACGTTATCGCCCGCAAGCCGTGATGCCGGCGTCACGGGCGGCAGTCTTTTCCGTCACCATCGCGGGGGCTTCCGCGGTATTCCGGGGGTTCCCCGCTGACGCAGGGCTAAAAGCCTGCCCTGCGTGACGCGTGAGACGGCCCGTCGCCGCGGAATTGGTCCTCCGGTTCGATTTTGCCGGTCCCCGTGGGACAGACTGTTGCCGTGAGCAACTCTCCCCGGACGGGCCTCGCCGTCGCAGGACTCAGCCTGGGCACGGCCTTGAACCCGCTGAACTCCTCGATGATCGCCGTCGCCCTGGTGGTGCTGCGCGCTGACTTCGGGCTCGACGTCGCCACCGTCACCTGGGTGATCACCTCCTTCTACCTCACCTCCGCGGCGGGCCAGCCGCTCATGGGCCGGCTGGCGGACCGCTTCGGTCCGCGGCGGCTGTTCATGATCGGCATGGCCCTGGTGGCCGTGACCTGCGCCCTGGCCCCGTTCGCACCGAACTTCGCGGTGCTCTGTGTGGCCCGCGCCTTCATGGCCCTCGGCACGGCGGCCGCGTACCCGAGCGCCGTCGTGATGGTCGGCGCCCTGGCGAAACTGGCGAACGTGAAGTCCACCCGGCCGCTGGGCCGGATCCAGATGGCCAACACGTCCGCGGCGGCAGTGGGACCGGTCGTGGGCGGGCTCCTGGTGGGGTTCGTCGGCTGGGAAGCCCTGTTCCTTATCAACGTCCCGCTGGCCGTGGCGGCGATCATCCTGGTCCGCCGCTTCGCCCCGGCGGACGAGGACCGGGAACGCGGCCGGGCATCGGAGCTGCTGCGGGACTCGGACCTCCCCGGCATCCTCGCCTTCATCGGATCCATGGTCCTGGTGATGATGGCGCTGCTCAACGTGCTGCCGGCCTACCGCTGGTGGCTGCTCGGCGGAGGCACCCTGCTGGCGGTGCTCTTCGTGTGGCGCGAACTGCGCTTCGCCCCGCCGTTCCTGGACCTGCGGCTGCTGGGCAGGAACCGGCCGCTGCTGCTGGTCTATCTGGGGTTCGCACTGTTTAGCGCCGTCTACTATTTCGCGTTCTTCGGCCTGCCGCAGCTGCTGCAGGAAGCCGGCGGTTACGAGCCCGGGGTGGTGGGCCTGCTGATGTTGCCGCTCGCCGCGATGTCGGTGGTGGTGACGCCTTTGGCGGTCCGCGCCATCGACCGGATCGGGGTCAAGCGGGTGCTGGTCTCCGGCGTCGTTCTTCTCATCGTGGCCTCCGCGACGATGTGGCTGCTGACCGCCTCGTTCGCCATACCGTTGGTGCTGGCGATGACGGCGTTCCTGGGTGTGCCGTACGGGGTGGCCAGTATCGCCTACAACCAGGGCATGTACCTCTCCACCCGGCCGGAGGAACGCGGTGTGGCCGCCGGGATCTTCCAGACCTGCCGGTACCTCGGGGCGATCACGGCCACCGTCCTGATCGGCATCTTCTACGGCACGGGCGTGAACCAGGCCAACTGGGGGCTTATGGTTTTTGTCATGCTGGGACTCGGCGCGGTGGTGTTTGTGGTGTCGCTGCTGTGGCGGGAGCGGCGGAGCTAGGGATCCGCCGGCGCGGACTCCACGCCGCCTCCCCGCCCGGTGGACCCTCGCAGACAAGGTGATACTGCCGCAGGATGTTGGACCGGGACGGGTGCCTGAGCTTCGCCATCGCCGCGACCTCGATCTGCCGGATGCGGTCGCGGGTCATGCCGCAAGATTTCGCGACGGCGTCCAATGTTTTCGCTTCGCCGCCGGTCAGGCCGAAGCGCATGGCAATGACCCGGGCCTCCCGGTCCTCGAGCGTGCCGAGTACGGAATGGAGCTGCGCCTTCAGCTGTTGATGGAAGAGCGCATCGGCCGCGTCAGGGTAGTAGGAATCCCACAGCTTTTCGGCCACGGCCTCGGTTCCGCCCTTGCCGTCCGGCACCCGAGCGTCCAACGAACAGACTGGCTGGTCCAAGGTCAGCAGGCACTCAATCTTTCCGATCGAAGTGTCCATCAGCTGGCTAAGATCCTCGCTGCTGCAGATAGCCCCTGTCATCGCGGCCGTTCGTTGAGCTGACCGGACCTTCCGCAGCTGGTCGATGACGTTGGCCGGCAGCCGGATGAGTCTTGACTGATTGGCCAGCGCCTGGGTGATGCCGCTCCGGATCTGCCACGTGGCATGCGAGGAGAACCTGAAACCCTTGGTGAAGTCGAACGTGCGCACGGCCCTGTACAGTCCCAGGTTTCCTTCCTGGATCAGGTCCTGAAAGTCGAGTCCCCGGCGGGTGTAGTGCTTGGCGATGGACACCACCAGCCGGAGGTTGGCGTGGAACAGCCCGTCGGCCGCACGCCGGCCCAGCAGGACGATAGTCCGAAGCTCTGCTACGTCCTGGCCGGGCAGCGCCGCACCGGCCGCCAGGAGGTGTTCCGCGAAAAGCCCTGCCTCAATGTCCTGCGCCCGTTCCACTTCCTGGTCGGCGGTGAGCAAGTCGTAGCGGCGCAGCCGGCGCAGGTAGTCAGCGACGGCGTCGTCGGTAAACCCGCCGCCGGTTGGCAGTATTTCCGGCCAGCCAGGGTCATTCGGCTCGAAAGATTCAGGGACCGAGACCGTCGTCGCAGGAGGGAAAGGCGTCCTGCCGGTTGCCTCGTGGATCGGGTCAGCCATGTCATCCCCTGTCGGACGGATCAAGCTCTGAAGGCAGACTACGTGGCCGGTGTGACACTTTTTGGGGGTGTGGGCGGCCATTTAGATGGCCTCTTCTGATCTCCAGGACCAGGGCGGCCAGGCGGCAGTCAAGACACCTTGACACGCGCGAAACGCCGGAATAGGTTCTGCCTTAACAGGGCGCTTCGCCCGCCCCACACTACTTTTTCACAGTCTTTTCTCGGCGCTCCGCACGGCCCCCTTTCCGGAATGGCAGCCTGGCGGCGTGGGTTCGTGCGGCATGCCCGAGCAACGCGCTGGGGGATCCAATTCGGTCTCTCGCCTACAAGGAGTCGGAAATGTCTGAAGGTATTGGACTGATAGAGCGGTTTTACAGGGAGGTCATGGAGAGCGGAAACCTCGCCCTCATCGATGAGCTGGCGTCGGACAGCTATGTGGATCATGAGGAAGCCCTCCCCGGGCAGCCCTCCGGCAAAGATGGAGTGCGTTTCTTCGTGAACACGATGCGGTCGGCTTTCCCGGATATCAAGGTCAAGGCGCTCGAGCCCTCCCTGATCGCCGGAAACATGGAGGCATGCCACGTGATCCTGACGGGCACCCACCGTGGGGAACTGGCCGGCATCCCGGCCAGCGGCAAGAGCGTGGAGTTCGACTGCACTGACATCATCCGCGTCGAGGACGGCAAGGTGGCCGAGCATTGGGGCACCACCGACAACATGAGCCTCATGCAGCAGATCGGCGCCGTTGCGGTTGCCTGAATCAAACCGGTGCACGACGGCGGCCGGCACTGCCGCCGCCGGGCACAGAAAAGGCTGTCCACGTTCCCTCTGGAAGCGCGGACAGCCCCTTGCCGGCCCGGTTACGTCAAGCTTTGCCCGTTGAATCCCGCCTCGATCGCCTCGAGATCGCGGACGGCGTGAGGCTGAACAGGCCCGGGTCAGACGGCGTCAGCGGTCAGCCGTTCCCCGTTGAGGTATTCCAGTTCCCAGCCGTCGACGGCGTGGTGGTGGGCCAGGTTCAGCACGGCGTTGCCGATGCTCGGCAGGGTGCGGCCGACCGCGCGGCTGAGGCTCAACCGGAGGAGCGATCCGTGGGTAATCACCAGGAGGCGCCGGCCCGGGAACTCCCCGGCCAGGGCTTCCAGCGCGGCCAGCCCGCGGCCGGCTGCGTCGTCGTCGCTTTCGGCGCCGCGG
Organism: Arthrobacter sp. UYEF36; assembly: GCF_040547025.1. Taxonomy (NCBI): domain Bacteria; kingdom Bacillati; phylum Actinomycetota; class Actinomycetes; order Micrococcales; family Micrococcaceae; genus Arthrobacter; species Arthrobacter sp. UYEF36. The sequence goes on along the minus strand of NZ_JBEPOX010000005.1, from coordinate 68,156 downwards.
AAACCGTCCGGCGTGCGCAGGGCGTCAAGTTCGGGGCCGTCCTGCAGTCCTTCGGCGGGCCCGAAGCTACGCTCGGTGAGCTCGGGGACGCGCCGGACCACGCTGAGTCCGAGCCCCGCGGCGATCAGGTCGGCGGTTTCCGCGGCACGGCTCAGCGGCGAGGACACGATCGCGTCCCAGGCGTAACCGGCCAGGCCGGCAGCCGCGTCACGGGCCTGGCCGCGGCCGACGTCGTTCAGCGGAATGTCGGTGGATCCCTGCAGCCGGCGCTGCACGTTCCAGTCGGTCTGGCCATGGCGGATCAGCGCGAAGGTGGTCAGGGTCATGCTCCCATTCTGCCCTGAGAGGGTGCCGGCCCCGGAAACGGGTGTCCTCAGGAGCGACTAACCAATACCGCCTGCAATTTTTCGAACGACTCGGTCCATCCGTTGCGGTGCAGGGTCAGCCGTTCTTCGGTCAGGAACGGTCCCTGCGAGAGCACCAGGCGCGCGGCTTCGCCGGTACTTCCCAGTGAGAGGTCGACGACGGTTTCCCGGTCGTCGGGCGTCGGTTCCTCCCAGCGGAAGGTGTACACCAGGCGCCAGGGAGGATCGATCTCCAGGAACTCGCCGGAGAGATGGAACGGTTCACCCTCCGGTGGGGTCATGGCGAAGCGGTAGCGGCCGCCTTCGGCGAGGTTGACTTCGGCTGCAGGGATGGAGAAGCCGTGCGGACCCCACCATTTCACTAGTTCGGTCGAGTCCGTCAGCATCCTGAAGACTTCTTCGGGGGGAGCATCGAGCGTGCATTCCAGATTCAGGGCCAGCCCGCCAGTTTCCACATTCCCAGTTTCCTCATTCATGATTCAACTCTGGCATCCTGCGGACGCTGACGGAAGCACTTCGGGCTGGCGAGAGGCCCGCGCTAACCGCAACGCGGGGTCACTTACGGCCCATGTTTTGGCCCGGAATGGGCGCTACGTGACCCCGCGTTGTGCTTCTAGCTCGGAGACATGCTGCTAGCTCTTGGACGCGTACGCCTTGGGGAGCTTCATCCCGCGCCCTTCCATAACCGCGCGCAGGCGGGTGGGGTAGTCGCTGATGATGCCGTCCACGCCGAGGTCCATCAGCCGTTCCATGTCCGCCGCGGTGTTGACGGTCCACGGGACGACGGGCAGGCCCAACTCGTGGGCTTCGGCGATCATCCCGGGGGTGACGGAGCGGAAGGCGGGGGAGATCGCGTCGTAGCCCTGGGCGGCCGCTGCCTTGGCCAGGGATCCGCCGTAGGTGTCGATGTCGATGCCGCCGAGGTTGGGGCTCGCGCCGGGCTTGCCGACCTCGAGCCAGGCGTCGCCGCTGGACAAGGCAACGAGCGGCAACTGCGGAGCAATCTTCCTGGTCAGGTTCAGCGAGGACCAGTCGAACGACTGCACGGTGCTGCGCTCGGCCATGCCGGAGGCGTTGATCTCCGTGACCACGGCCCGGGTGAGGGCCACCATGCCCTCGCCGCCGGACCGGCCGTCCTCCACTTTGGTTTCGATGTTGAAACGGACCTTCTTGGCGTCGGTATCGCGCACCAGTTGGAAGACGTCCTTGAGCTCAGCGATCCGGTTTCCCTCGACCACGTCCTGCTCCGGGTACCCCTTCAGCTGGGTGAATCCGCAGTCCAGCGTTTTGATCTGAGCGAGCGACAGTTCGGCGACCCGGTCACCAACGTACGGGAAACCGGGGTCGCCGGAAGCCGCCGGTGCGGTGTCGCGGCACTTGTCCGCTTGGATGGTGTCGTCATGCCAGACGATGATCTTGCCGTCCGCGGTCAAATGCGTGTCCAGCTCCAGCGTCGACACCCCGAGCCTCAGCGAGTTGGCGAAGGCGGCCAAGGATTCCTCGGTCCACTCGCCGCGGCCCCCGCGGTGGGATTGCAGGTCAAAGGAGCCGTTGCTTTCGTTCGTCTTGATGCTGGTTATTGCTGTGCCGGCACCGGTTCCGGCAGCGTTCGACGACGGCGCTCCGGCGTCGGGGTTTGAAGCGGCGGCGGCGGGGCTGGCCAACGAGGCGATGAGCGCGGCGGCGGCCACGGCAGTCAGGGGTGTGCGCATGGTGATGGGTCCTCCCGGGTGACGGTTACCGGCGTTGCGCCGGCGACCCGACCACCGTAGGGAGGTGAGATGGACTGCTGTCTGCGGGGAGCTGGACCGGGAGTGAACACCAGGAAACCGGACCCGGCGCCACAGGCCGCCCATTGCGTGCGCCTCCTCGAACAGGCCCGTACGATTCAACTGATCTCGACGGCTTCACCGCTCACGGTGACAAAGGCCGATTCCGCATAGCCAATGTCGGCCGCGATGGCCTGCATCCGGGCATCGCCGAGCCGGGTGGCGTCCAGGACTATTCCCGCCGGATTTCCCCATCGGGGGTGGTGGTGAAGGCGGCGTAGCGCAGTACTTCCGTGGTCTCTTCCATTCCGACATGGTTGCACAGCGGCCCAGCTGGCGGAGGCTGCCAGGAGAGATGGTTCCGGCTTACGACGCCAGTCCGCTCTGGACTCCCGCTGCGGGCTGCGGAGTCCGGGTGGCGGCGAGCCGCTTCGCCAGATACTTGGCGTCCCGGCCCACGCCGGGGAGCGTTTCCGATGCTTCCGCGAAGATGAGCTCCTTCCCCAGCAGGTACAGGCCCGGCAGGGCCTCCACGATCCCGCGGTGCTGCTGCTCCCGCCAGTTCGCAGGCAGCGCCGGGATGTCCAGCCACGGGTAGGCCTCGGTGAAGCCGGTGCACCAGATGACATTTGCCACCGGGAGTCGCTGGCCGTCGTCGAGCATCACTTCACCGTCCCGTACTCCGCTGACCCGCGGCACCAGGTGGACGCCGGCGGCGCGGAGGTCCGCGAGCTTGGTGCGGATCAGCGGCCTGGCCATGGCCGCAATCTTGGGCAGCATCTTGCGCCCGACCGGCGTGCTGGTGGTCAGCACATGCAGCCCGGCGAAACGGATCACCGGGAACACGAAGCGGGCCGCGGTCCGGCCGTGCCGGAACGGGAGCTCGGCACTCGGCTTGCCGGCCAGCCAGGTTTCATGCGTGCGGCTGGTCTCCAGCGCGATCTCCGCCCCGGAGTTGCCCACCCCCACCACCAGGACGGGACCGGGCTTGAGCTGGGCCGGGTTCTTGTAGTTGCGGGAGTGGAGCTGCACGACGTCGGACGGCAGTTCCGCCGCGAAGCCCGGCGTCCTGGGCTGCTGGCAGGCGCCGGTGGCGAGGACGACGTTCGCCGCCGTCCAGCGCTGCGTCCCGGCCGTGACCTGGAATCGCTGCCCGTCGTGGCCCAGCCGGGTGACGGCCGTGCCGGGCCGAACCGGCAGGTGGAACCGGGAGGCGTAGTCCTCCAGATAGTCCGCCTGCTCGTCCTTGGTGGGGAAGGCGAGGTGGTCGCCCGGGAAGGGCCGGCCGGGCAGGCCGTTGTACTTGGCGGGGGTGAACAGGCGCAGCGAGTCCCAGCGGCCCCGCCACGCCTCGCCAACCCGTGTGCCGGCGTCGAGAATGACAAAGTCCCGGTGCTGCTGCGCCAGGAAGTAGCCCAGCGCCAGGCCGGACTGTCCGGCGCCGATGATGACGGTGTCGACGGCGGCAGGTCCGGCGACGGCGCCGGTGTCAGTTGCTGGGGTGGTGTTCATGGTGGTGCCTCCTTAGGTGTTGCAGGTGCGGTGGGGTGGTTATGAACGCTGTGCCTGCTGCGGAGCCGGGTGGCCGGCGGGTCCGGACCTGAAGCGCAGGTACCAGAAGAGCAGCAGCGCGGAGGCGACGACGTAGAAGGAGTGCAGCAGCCAGATCGGCCCCAGCGGGAGGCTGAAGACGTACACGGAGTGCACCGCGTTGGCGACGTTGCTCAGCGCGAGGTAGCCGAGGCTGTAGGAGTCAAGATCCCTCGTGCGGAGGGCCTTGAGCAGCATGGGCAGGTAGCTCACCGCGAAGAGGCCGGTGGACACCATTCCTGCGAGCACTGAAACGTTCATGCCATTAACGCTATTTTTCGTCGCGCCGCGGCGAATCGGGCGAATCACCCATTTCCCATCGGCCGGGGAGGAATCCGGCGGGCGGGGAATGGGTAATTTTATGCAGGGAGGCAGACAGGCAGGTCAGGCAGGCAGGCAGGCATGCAGGCATGCAGGCAGGCAGGTCAGACGAGTCCGTGCCGGTAGGCATAGGCCGTGACCGCGGCCCGGGAGGTCAGGTCCAGCTTGGTGAAGATGTTGCTCAGGTGCCGGGCCACCGTTTTTTCGCTGATGAACAGCTCGGCGGCGATGTTTCGGTTGCTCAGTCCGGCGGAGACGAGCCGGACCACCTCGGTTTCGCGGGCGGTGAGCGGCCCGGCGTCGGCGGCGTGATGAGCGTCGTTCCCGGTGGGTGGCGCGGGTGCTGTCCGGGTTTCCGGCGCTGCGGGCACCGATTGCCCAAGCTCCGATTGCTCAAGGTCCGCCTGCTCAAGGTCCGCCAGCGCCGGCGCGGCGCCCAGCCCGGAAAATACTGCGCGGGCCGCCTCACGCTCCAGCCGGGCGGATTCCGCATCGCCGAGCGCGGCGCACAGCCTGGCCAGGAGGGCGCGGCAGCGGGCCGCTTCGAACGGTGTGTCGAGGCTGAGCCAGCGGGACCACGCGCGGCGAAGCGGGACCAGGGCCGCCCCGGGGTCGCCGTCGTGGAACAGGACAGCGGCCTCTGACTGCTCGGCGAGGGCGTGCAGCATGGGCATGTCGATCGAGGCGCACAGCGAGGCCAGCTCCTCCGCGGCGGCCCGTGCTGCCAGTGCGTCGCCTGCTGCAAGTTCGATCTCCACCCGCGCGGCGAGCATCCGGCGCCGGTAGGCGGCGTCGAGGCCGTCCATGGCCTGCCGGAGCAGGGACTGGGCGTGGGCCGGCCTGCCTTGGGCCAGGCGGAGGAGCGCCAGCCCGGGCTGCGGCGGGAAACCGGTCTCCTGGGCTTGCAGGTAGGCGGCTTCGGCGGCGTCGAAGTCGCCCCGCAGCCGGTGGATTTCGCCCTGTTCGTAGAAGCCGCCATAGGTGGCCATCCGGTCGCCGCGGAAGGCGAGGTCCTGCGCCGTTTTGGCCGCGTCGATCGCCTCGGTCCAGGCGCCGTGCAGCCGATACAGCTCGGCCCGGTGCATCTGGCACTGGCCGCTGAAGGCCACCAGCTTCTGTTGCGCGTCGCACCACCGGTCCAGCGCCCGTGTCCACTCGTGGGCGCGGTGCAGGTCGAAGGCCAGATGGCAGGTTTCGATCACTGCGCAGTAGATGATCCCGGCGGGGATCGGGGAGATTTCCCCGACGGTGACGGCGACCATGGCTTCGTCGAGCAGCGCCAAGCCGTCGTCGAACTCGCCCAGCATGACCTTGGCCTGCCCGAGGCCCAGCGTGCCGAGTGCCGCCGAGTCGGCGTCGCCACGTGCCCGTCCGAGGTCGGCGGCCCGGGTGAAGGCTGCCGCGGCGGCGGCGCCGTCGCCCTGGTAGAGGGCGCCCAGCCCGGCAGGAACAAACAGCAGGCCCTCGAAGGGGCAGGGCTCGGGCAGGTCCTCGACGATCCGGTGGGCGCGGGCGAGCCAGCCGGCGCTGCGGGCCGGTTCGCCCAACAGGATGAGGTTCATCCCGGTCCAGACGGCGCAGCGGGCGGCGGCGGGGTAGTCGCCGTCGGCGAGGTACTTTAGGTGCGCCCGGGCCAGGATGTCCACCCCCTCGGAGCCCCGGCCGGTGAGGATGACGGAGGTGGCCAGCTGTTCCAGATCCCCGGCCGGAAGCTCGGCGTCGTGGTCGGCCGCGGTGTATTGCCCGACGGCGTCCGGCCACCGCCGTTCGGCGTAGGCTTCCCGGCCCTGTGCGAGCGTAGACATCGCGCCTCCCCGTTCCCGGTGGCGGGTCTGAGCCTGTGGGCGCTGCGCGGCCCGTCATCTGCTTTTCAGGCTACCGCCGCCGGTTATAGGGCGGCAAGATGCGGTCCGAAGCGCCACCAGGGCCTGGGCATTTGACCACGACGGCGGCGACCGGGGTGCGCCCGTCGGCCGCCTCAGGTGTACATAAGGGAGCCGGGAGTGGTGAGGAGTTCGCCGGTTTCCAGCCAGGTCTTCAGGCCGGAGAGGATCATCGGCCAGCCGCCGTAGAGCTGGTCGTTGGCGCCTTCGCGGAGCTGGTCGTGGGTGACGGTCAGGCGGCAGGAATCGCCCACCGGTTCAATCTCCCAGGTAACCCAGGACGTACCTTCGGCCTTGACGTCCTCGCCCCAGAGCGCGCGCATGCTCTGGACGAGCCGGCGGGGCGGGTCCACCTCCAGGTTCTCGCCTTCACCCAGGGGTGCCCCGCCCCTGGGAGCCATCTGGAACCGGGATCCCGGTGTCCAGTCCGAGGTGATGACGGACCCGAACTGGTACTTGCTGCGGATCTCGCCGTCCGTGATGGCCTCCCAGAGCCGCTCCGGAGTGGTCTTGATGTAGATTTCGAAGATCTTTTCCATGGGACTTTCCAATCTGGTTTTGAGGTCGCTGAGGCCAGCGGCCCATGGTTCGGCATATTTGCTCACCCAGCGGTCGTGGACCAGCCGGATGGGCACCGGATTCAGGAAGTGGAGTTTCTCGCGCCCCCGACGGCGGGTCACCACCAGGCCGGCGTCCTCCAGGACCCTGAGGTGCTTCATGACGCCGTAACGGGTCATCGCGAAGCGGGCTTCAAGGGCGTGGAGGGTCTGCCCGTCGTTCCGGAAGAGCTCATCCAGGAGATCGCGGCGGGTGGCGTCGGCCAGGGCCTTGAATACGGCGTCCACAGCCCCAGAATAGGTGACTGATTGGTCACATGTCTAGGGCTGGTTTGTGTCCGGTTGTCCACGACGCAGGTGGCGGTGGTGCAGCTCGTAGCTGTCGAACACGTCGGAGGACGTGGCTCCGGAATGGCCGAATTTGCCGCGAAGGACCTCCGCGAGTGCCTCAAGCGACGCGTGGAGCATCCGGCCGGCGAACTGGAGTTCGGGGCTCTCGCTGCGCTGGGCCTGGGAGGCCAGCTCCTGGGCGTAGGCCACCGTGGCGGGCAAGGAGCCGCGCTGCTCTATTTCACGGAAGTAATAGGTTTCATGGAACGCAAGCAGGTCTATGCTCACCGAGGCCACGCTTCCGGCCATGGATTCCAACAGTCCGGCCGCATGCCCGGGATCCAGCGACGATACACCCGCAGGACCCGCTGCCTCCCTGAACAGGCTCAGCTGGTGGGCAAGGGTCCGGCGGCGGTTCAGGGCCGGGTACGTCTGCAGGATCCAAGTGACCGTTGCCGTCAGCAACCCGAAACCGGTGACGGCCTCGAGGGCCACAACCAGCCGGAGCAGCGGATGCGCCGGCACGATGTCGCCGAACCCCACCGTGGAAAGAGTGACGAGGGAGATGTAGAGCGCTTCGGCAAAGTCGCCCCGCTGTGGCACCCCGGCTCCGTGAACAAAACCGGCCGGCAGATGGGGCAGATAGAGCAGGGCCCAGCCGATGGCCGCCAGGCCTGCCCAGGCGCCAATGACAGCCGCCATGGCCAAAGGTGCTGCGATGAAGGAGCCCCGGCCCCGCAGTTTTCTGGCCACCAGCCAGAATCCGCGCATGATCGCCCGGCCGACGGGACCAGTACCGTGCGGGTAAAGGAGCGTACGAAAGACGTCAATGAGCATCAGCAGAACCAGCCCGGCCCCCAAAACCGTCCAGAGCGTGCCCTCGAAGTCCATGCCTCATCTTAGAGGCGGCGCCCTGGGCACGGTGACAAACAGAGGAACCCCGCCGTGCTGGGCACTGCGGGGTTCCTCGCTGGCTGGATGCCGGTTACTCGGAACCGGGTTTCTGTTCCCGGTCCCGGAGGTTCTTCTTGATCTCGTCGAACTTCTCCTTGATGACCCGTTCCGCGTCGGCGAGCGTTTTACCGGCGGTGCTCAGGGGATCCATCTGGAGATAGACGTTCTGACTGACAGGCAAGTCGTACTCGTCCTTCAGATGGGTGCCGCCGCCGACGCCCTGAAGAGACAGGTACACCATGGCGTCCGTCCGGGCCACGCCGGAGATGGTTCCGAAGACAACTGTGAAGTCGTTGGATTCAAAGCTCACAGTCTGACCGATATGGCTGCGGTCCAGGTCGCCGGCTGCGACCGGCTTCTCGGACTGGCTTGCGCTGTAGCTCATGAACTTCTCCTAATGGTCGAGGTAGCCGTACCCCAGCAGTCTATCTACGGTGCCAGTGACGTTCCGGCGGTTCCGCGGCCGGCAAGGGTGCTTCGTCGGGCCCGGTGCGCGGTCCTCTCAGAGTGCTGACCGCGAGGCCCGCATCGTCAGGATCAGCCACACCGTTCGCGGGACCGGCCACAGGATAGCCAGCGCAAGAACCGGCACCAGGAAGACGCCGACGTCGGGGAATTGGCGGACGATGACGAAGAGGTGGGTGTCGAACCGGGCGGGGGCGTAGATGAGGCACAGCCACAGCGCAAATCCGTCGAGGGCGACCCGGAGCACCAGCCACAGGCTCAGCAGCTCCGCCAGCAGCAGTCCGAGAGCGACCGCCCAGCTGTAGCGCTGGAGCAGTCCTCGTGCACCACCGCCGGCACCGGCGCCTGGCCCTGGAGAATCCGCAGGACGTTGGTGTCGATCAGCGGGTGTCGTGACTGCGGCCGGAATGGTGCATAGGAGCGCCGGATGGACGAAGGTTACGAGGTCTACTGCGGGCTGGATGTTGGCAAGTATCCCCGCCGCGCTGCGGAACCGGGCGCGGGCCGCGTACCGGGCGACCAGCTACGCCGAAGGAGATAACACCTGGAGTCACTTCGTGGCGAAGGCGATCGAAGCGGAGACAGCCCACCGTGAAGCCGAACACAACGGGGTGCCCCTATGTTCTTTGTCAAGTTGCAGGGCATGCTCCCGATCGCTCTGGTACCGCCAGGGCGGTCGCCCGGCCCCGGCTCTAAAAGAAAGCAGAGCCGGGGCCGGGTTTCTAGGAAACTCTGGTCGGGGTTACGGTGCGAGGGGGTTGGTGTAGGTAAAGGTCTTGTTGCCAAACGAGAAGGTGGCACCGGACGTTGAGTCGGTGATCACCACATTCGAGTAGGTGACGGAGACGAAGGTGACGGTCTGCCCGGGAGGGCAGCTGAAGCCCAGCGTTGTGGCGCTCGGCGGCGTCAGTGTCAGAGATCCGGTGATGTTCCCGCTTTGGTCAGCAGTGAACGTTCCACTCGTGCTGACATCCGTTTCTGTGGTGGTCTTGTTAGACGCTTTCGGGTTGTTGCCGCCGTTGTTGACGCACTCGTAGGTGGTTGTTGCTGTTGCCGTGACCGTAACGGTCTCGACGGCCCCGGATGACAGACCTGCTTCCTTGAAGCTGACGACCAGACTCGAGCCCGAGAGGGTGGCGCTTGTTGCGTTTTTAATGAAATGTGGATTTCCGTTGGCAGCCGTTGCCGGGCTGCCGAACATGAAAAGCGCCGTAACGATTGCGGCGATGATTGCAAAAGTGCGCTTGTACATTGGTGACTCCTGTAGCAAAAGTGGTCAGACATGGTCTCCGCCAATCAGCGGAGGAAAAGGATCCCCCAGCCAGTCCCAACAGTTGCTTGTCGGACGTCTTTGCTCTCAGCCGGCCCGACCCTCCAAGAGCACACCCTCCCTGTCATAAGCACAAGGGCAATAGGTACCTTTGGGTCTGAAATCTCGACTCGCCGCCCGACGGCAGAAACGGGGCAGTCCCCGCTTCAAGCATCGGGGCCTGCAACACCTGGTCGAAATCCCGTGGACGCACAGGCCTACGTTTGAGCGGCCCCGGGAATCCTTGGGTGGTAGAGGGTTCCGTCCCTGAGCATGGCGTAGAGGGTGTCGCAGCGTCTTCGGGCCAGTGCCACCAAGGCCTGGTTGTGTCGTTTTCCTTCGCTGCGTTTCCGGCCGTAGTAGGCCCGGCAGGCCGGGTCCTTGAGCGAGGCGAACGCGGAGAGAATCAGGACACGTTTGAGTGCCTTGTTCCCTCTACGTGAGGCGTGATCGCCGCGGATAGAGGACCCGGAGCGCCAAGTGACGGGGCAGAGGCCGGCGTAGGAGGCGAGGTGGCCGGCTGTGGGGGCCGCTGTGGGCGTCGGAGATCACCAGTTTCACGCCGTCCAGTCCGCGGGCCTTCAAGGACCGCAGGAACGCGGCCCAGAATCCCTCGTTCTTGCTGTCGCCGACGTCGAAGCCCAGGACTTCCCGCCGCCCGTCCGCGGCCACGCCGAAGGCGACCACTACAGCCTGGGACACGACGCAAATGGACTTGTCTGGAGGCCATCTCCGTCCTCCTAACAACCCTCGGCTACCCAATTCTTGAGCCTGTCGGGGAGATCCGGTTGGCGTGCCCCAGCGACGGCGGCAACGATGCGGCCGAGACGCTGCTCTTCCGGGAAGGCGGGACTGAAGCCCGAGCACTGCCAACGACGGAAGGTCTCCTTGTTCTCGCTGGGTCGGCGGGCAGGGCCGTGGCTCGCCCCTCGCTGCCGGCCTCACTCCTGCGCCGGTGCCTTGACCTAGTTGAGCAGGGCGTTGTCGATATTCGCGGTGATGATTACGTCTTGGTTAAGGACCAGCTGTTCAGCAGTCCTAGCACCGCTGGTGCGGTGGTTTTAGGCGGCAGCATCAACGGAAGGATTTCCTGGAAGACCGCGACGGGCCGGACCTTCCAGCAGCCCTTGGGGCCCTGGGTGATGTCGAACTGAACCTTCTGGTTCTCCTCCAGGGACTTGTAACCGCTGGATGCGATTGCCGAATAGTGTGCGAACACGTCAGTGCTTCCGTCGTCAGGGGCAATGAAACCAAAGCGGCGATTGCACGGAATGTAAGGAGTCCTCTGCACACATAGCCCGCCGCTGGCGATCTCATGAGCTGGCATGGTCGGCAAAGACTGTCCCATCTTCAGGTGCTGGCCCTTTCCAGCCCTAACGCTCCCATGATAATGAGACGAGAGCGGAAGTGTTGGGACAGGCGGCCTGTTGCCGTTTCATTTCTGGCGGACAAATAGGGAAAGCCCCTTGGGAGGGGCTTTCGGCGGGTTGGACAGGTGATCGCTGGTGTTGGTCAGCGGTGATTCGCGCCTCCTCCCCGGGCGCTGTGCGCGCGCCCCTGCCGGTTTCCGTAGTTAGAGACTCTAATAAATGTCCCGGCTGATCGTCCAGCGACTCGACCAGGAATTTCCGGCGGCCAACCTGGCCCTCGTCCGCTCGGACCGGCGTTCTGCCGGGCGGCGGGGCACCCAGCCGCGACTGCCGGTCGCTCAGGCGTCTGAGCTGACGCCACGCACTGCGGTGCGCAACAACTCGGCGGAAGGAAGCCCCGCCATCCTGTCTTCCAAGCGATACACGCGACAGCTCAGGGCAGGGGCTGAATCGGCAGGAAACAGGTCCCGTCCGTTCGCTATGAACGACGGTGAGCCGTGGAAAGACAGCGCCTCGGCCTCGTCCTCGGAGGTTACTTCACGGACCGTTACGCGTCCGGCGCCTTTTCCTTCGGCTGCCAGGGCTTGACGGAACAGTTCCAGGGCCGGACCCCTATTGGGGCAACCCGGGATGGTGCGCAGTTCGTAGTCCATGACTCAGCCGTTCATGGGGCCGCGGGTCAAGCTGACAGTCGCCGGTTCAGGGTTGGAACCACAGCCTTCGCAGCAGCCGGAGACCCCGCCCTGCTCAGTGTCCCTCGTCGGTGTTACGCGTGCGTCCGGATCGGCCCGGCCGCCGTCGTGGCTCGTGCCCGCGCCCGTTTCAGGCGCGGAGCAGCAATCGTCCTTTTCGACGTCAAGCGCGTCGTGGCTGTGCGGGACGGTGCAGCAGACATCGCCGCGCCAGGCGTTGATGCCTTCCCGGACGGCAATCGCGGCGATGACCAGGGCTGCGCCGGCGTCGGCCCACCACCAGCCCAGCGTGCTGTTCAGCACGAGTCCCACCAGCAGGACCGCGGAAAGGTAAGTGCACAGAAGCGTCTGCTTGGAATCCGCCACCGCGGTCCTGGATCCGAGTTCCCGTCCGGCCCGGCGCTGCAGCCAGGACAGGACCGGCATAATCGCCAGGCTCAGGGCAGCGATCACGATGCCAGCTGAGGAATGCTGCGCTTCGCCGCCACCAACCAGGGACCGGAACGAGTCCATCGTGACGAACGCCGCGAGGGCGAAGAAGGAGAACGCGATGATCCGCAGCGTCAGGTGTTCTCGCTGTTCAGGGTCCTTGGTCGAAAACTGCCAGGACAGGGCGAGGGCGGACGCGACCTCGATCACCGAATCGAGTCCAAACCCCAATAGTGCCGAGGAGCCCGCGACATTCCCGGCCCAGAGCGCCACGACGGCCTCGATGACGTTGTAAGTGATGGTCGCGGCCGCGAACAGCTGGATCCGCCGACTCAAGACGGCGCGCCGGGAGGCGGCGGGCGCGGGCTGGAGTGCCGTCGTCATACCAGGCACGTCCCGTCCGGTGCGCAGCAACCCGGGTCAACGGCCAGCACCACGCCGAGCAGGTCCGTGACGGCGTGGCCCAGCCGGACATCGGCGAGTTCATACCGGCTCCGCCGGCCATCCGGGACAGCCACCACGAGGCCGCAACCACGAAGGCAGGTCAGATGATTGGACATGCTCTGCCGTGAGACACCCAGCGAATCGGCCAGATCCGACGGGTAGGCAGGCTCATCAGCCAGTGCCAGAAGGATCCGGGCCCGGGTCGGATCCGAGACGGCGTAGCCGAACCGTGCCAGCACCGGGGCGTGCGTGAGGGTTTCCATGAGACGAAAGTACATCCGTGCGTGTATTCATGCAATTGTGTACTGGGAGCAGGGATCAGCTGACGTTGCGTGGGGCGAACATGATCACGGCGACTCCGAGCAGGCAGATCACCGAACCGGTGATCTCCCACCGGTCGGGCCGGAAGCCGTCGAAGATTATTCCCCAGGCCAGGGAGCCGGCGACGAACACGCCGCCGTAGGCGGCGAGGATCCGGCCGAAGTTGGCGTCAGGCTGCATGGTCGCTGCGAAGCCGTAGATGCCCAGGGCCAGGACCCCGAGTCCGGCCCACCACCAGTCCTTACCTTCGCGAACCGCCTGCCAAACGAGCCACGCCCCGCCTATTTCCGCCACTGCGGCCAGGACGAACAGCAGGATCGTTTTTGCGATAGTCACGGATTCATCATGGCAGTGCCCGGCTGAGCATCCACGAAGGGACTCTCCAGCCGCACTGTGGTCTGCGTGCGCACTGACTAGCGGCTCTCGATAACGAAGGATTCCGATAATATATCGGATCGAGAATCCCGGGGCGGGTCACTCTTTAAGGCAATGTGGAGTTCTGCCGCAGAAAAATGGCTGGGGACTTTGACGGTAAATGGCGGCGTTCTGTGATCGCTTGGTGTGGCTCTTAGAGATGAGTCGCCACTCGAGCCTTGTCTTACGTGGGCTGGCCAAGCGCGGATGCCCTTCAGAAGGGCTCCTGCGCGGTAGGGGCAGCACCGAATGCGTTGACGTGCCGCTGGAGTCCTTCAACGGATTCTTCACCCCGGCATCTACAAGGTCACCGCCGAGAAAGACGCCGCCGTTACCGAACTCACCGCCCGGGTCGCCGCACTCGATACCCAGACCGCGGCGACGGACGGAGGCGCAGCTGGAGCAGGCCCGCGGGGCCGAAGGAACCAGCAGCGGCGTCCGCCGGCGGCTTCAGCCGCGCGGGAGGAGGCGCTACCTAACTTCCCTGACCTCATGAGTCGGGGCCGCCGGCCCCTCATGGAACCGCTGACCATCGTGAACTTCACTGCTGCCACTGACGGCCCTGGCGGCTTCGACTGCACCTTGACCCCTGCCGCGCGTTTGGCTGCCTGATAACTATCTTTAGGAGGGTCGGGAACCCGAGGGCGGACGGCCCTGATAGCGCCTGCTGCGCCGTCAAGAAGGCGCGCGATTCCGTGTCGTGGTTAGAATCGTCGTCATGGCTGATGATTCGAAAAAGTTGTCGCTCGCCGGTTCCGTCTCGCTAGGGACCGGGGTAATGGTCGGTGCCGGGATCTTCGCCCTCGTCGGCCAGGTGGCCGGCCTAGCGGGTGGGTGGGTGCCTGCGGCGTTTCTGGCCGGAGCCGTCGTCGTCGCCTTCAGCTCGTACTCCTACGTGAAGTACTCCGGGGCCAACCCGTCGTCGGGCGGCATCGCCATGCTGCTCAAGGACGCGTATGGGCCCGGTGTCATCGCAGGATCATTCTCACTGTTCATGTATGTGTCCATGGTGGTCGCTGAAAGCCTCCTCGCCCGGACCTTTGGTACCTACATACTTCGTCCCTTCGGTCTCGAGGGATCAGCTCTGTTGGTGCCTGCCTTGGGCGTGGCGGCGATTGCTGCCGCTGCCGTGGTGAATATCTTCGGCAATACACTGGTGGAGCGTTCCGCGACCGTCACGGCCGCGGTCAAGATCATCGGTATCGCGTTGCTGGCTATCGCTGGCCTTGTGGCTTCGGGGTGGTCTTCGCTGGGTACGGCGCTCACGGGCGGCTCGGGTGAACCTCCCCAGCAGGGCCTTATTGGGTTCCTGGCAGGCACGACGCTCTGCATCCTTGCTTACAAAGGGTTCACTACCATCACCAACCAGGGCGGTGATATCAGGGAACCGAAGAAAAACATCGGCAGATCCATCATCATTTCCTTGGCGTTGTGTACCGTCATCTATCTGCTGCTCACCATTTCAGTGATCGGAAGTCTGAGCGTCCCGGAGATTATCCAGTCCAGGGACTACGCCCTGGCCCGGGCTGCCGAGCCGCTCTTCGGTGCGTGGGGTGTGGGGCTAACTATCGCCCTGGCCGTTGTGGCGACGTTATCGGGGCTGCTCGCCAGCATCTACTCGGTGTCCAGACTCTATGCGATGCTCCAGGAGATGAAGCAGGCGCCCGGACTCCCGGGGAAGGTGAAACACCAGCCCCTGCTCATCACGGCCGGCCTCGCGATCCTGGTCACCGTCTTTCTGGATCTGAGCCAGATAGCATCCCTTGGGGCCCTGCTGTATATCAGCATGGATATCGCCGTCCACCTTGGGGTCATACGTCATCTGCACCAGGACATCGGCGCCCCAAGGTGGGTACCCTTGGTCGCGATCGGCCTCGACGTCATCCTCCTGGCAGCCTTCATCGGGGTCAAGGCCGGACAGGATCTGCTGATGCTGACCGTAGCCGCGGCCCTGTCACTGGCCATCTTTCTTACACAGTGGTGGGCCGTCCGCCGACGCGGCCAGAGTATCGAGGCGGACGACGGTCAGGTTGGGGCCGGTTAGGTCTAATCTGCGGTGCCTGCAGTGCGTGCGGTGCCCCCGCTTATGTCCGGGGCGCAGCTTACGTGCGAAAACAAGGTACGCAGCACGGCCGCCCTGGTGGCGGCGGTGACGAGCAGGTCGGCCCGGCTGCCCGCCTACACGGACCGGGGTTGGCGCGGACTTGGTCCTCAAGCCCCCATCTTTCACGCCTGCGGGGCCACGTCGTGGCTCTTGGAGGCGGGAATTCCGGCAGGGAGGCGTGGGTTGTGGGTTTCGGGGCACGAATTCCTGGGCCACCCGGCCATGCTTGACCCCATAGTTGTCGTTGCTTGAGAAAGGACCAGTCATGGATCTGCACGATCGTTCAATTCTGCTCACGGGTGCCGGCAGCGGTATTGGTGCGGCGATGGCGTTGGAGCTGGCCGCACGTGCAGCCAGGCTCACCCTGGTGGGTCGCCGGCGTGAGCCCTTGGAGGAAGTCGCCGCGATAGTGCGGGAGCGGGGCGGCCAGGCCCACGTGGTGGCCCTGGACCTGACAGCGCCGGGCGCCCCGGCCATCGCGGTCGCCGCCGCACAGGACCACTTCGAGGGCGTTGATGTTCTGATCAATAACGCCGGCAATGTCCGTGCCGGCCGGCTGGAGACCTTGGATGAGTCAGAGGTCCTGGCCCAGATCGCGTTGAACCTGACCGCGCCGATCCTTCTGACCCGTGCGGCGATCCCGGCGCTCCGCGCTTCCGGTGACGGGCTGGTCGTGAACGTTTCCTCGGGCATCGGGCTGATCGGTATGCCGTTTTATTCCACCTATGCTGCGACGAAGGCCGGGATCGCGCATTTCGGTGAGGCCCTGCGCCGGGAACTCTTCGGTGAGGGCATCCATGTCCTCAACGTCTATCCCGGCGCGACGAGTACTCCGATGATGGACAGCTCCCAAGCGGGGGCGGAGCACGGCTTCGAATATGAGAGCCCGGAGGACGTCGCAGCCGCCACGGTGGCCGGGATGGAAGAGGGCGCCCTGACGGTGGTGCGGGGAGGCGGAACCCGCAGTGCGATGATCGCCTTGAACCGTGAAGACCCCGCCGCGGTGGACAGGACCCTCTTCGCGCGGAAGGCCGACCTGGAGGAAGCCGTTGCGGAGCACTCCAGCATTTAGGCCGGCTAGACCGGCAGGCAGGTCCGGGAGAGCGGGTCAGAAGAAACGTTTGCGTAAACGGAACCTGGCGATGAGGGGGCAGTGGCGGTGGCCGGCGCTGGCGATGTTCGCCGCCGGTTACGGGGCGAACCAGTTCGTTCCCCTGCTCGCGCTCTATCGCCGCACACTCGCCCTCTCGGACGCCGAAGCGACGGCCGTGTTCGGTGTCTATGCCCTGGGTTTGATCCCGGGCCTGATTCTGGGCGGAAGAGTCAGCGATGCCAGGGGACGCCGCCCGGTCATGCTGGCGTTCACCGCGTTGTCGCTGCTGGCGACCGCCGTGCTGATCACCGGGCAGTGGGGCGTGACCGGGCTGTACGCGGGCAGGCTCCTCACCGGGGTGGTTTCCGGGACCGTGTTTACGGCCGGTACGGCCTGGGTGAAGGAGCTCTCCGGGGATGGTGCTTCGGGGACAGGTGCGCGGCGGGCCGCGCTGGCACTGACGGCAGGGTTCGGGGTCGGACCGCTCGTCGCCGGCCCGCTGGCCCAATGGGCGCCTGCGCCGCAGGTGCTGCCCTACGTGGTGCATCTGGCCCTGGCCGGTACCGCGCTGGTGATGCTCCCGCGCGCACGCGAAACACTTATCACGGGCGGGGCCGTCCACGCCCGGGCGCCTTTCTTGCCCGCATCGGTGTCCTCGGCCCGGTTCCTGCGCGTGGTCGTGCCGCTGGGGCCATGGGTGTTCGGCAGCGTCACCCTGGCGTTCACCACCCTCCCGGGGCATGCGACCGGCCCGACCGGTGTCCTCGGTGTGGCGTTCCCCGGGCTTCTCGCCGCGGGCGCCCTCGCCGCCGGTGTGCTTTCACAGCCTCTGGGCCGGCGTCTGCACCAGGCCGGCACGGCTCGCGGCGGGACCACCGCGGCGATGACGGGCCTTGGCATTGTCGCCGCCGGCTGCGCCGCGGCTGCGTACGCCACCGCCCATCCCGGGATGGCCACCGCCACGGTCGCTGCCCTGCTCCTCGGTGCGGGGTATGGGATCTGTCTCATCGTGGGGCTGCGGGAGACCGAAGACATCGCCGCCGCCGGGGAACTCGGAGCTGTGATCGCCCTGTTCTACAGCCTGGCGTACTCCGGCCTCGCCGTACCGTACGTGCTGGCCCTTCTGGCCCCGCACACCGGTTACCCCGCGGCGCTGCTCTTCACCGCAGCGGCGGCCACCTTGACGCTGTCCGCCATATTCCTGGCAGGACGGGCCGGCTACCGGGCCGGGCCCCAAACGAACCACATCTGACCCGCCGCTCCTGCCCCACCCTCAGGAGCTGCCGACGTCGGTCGAGCGTTGCACACCGTCGGCGGTGGTGGCCAGGACAGAGTCGGTGTAGGGGTGACCGACCAGGGCAGCGGGCTGGAATCCGGCCGCGGCGGGGTCGGGAGGGATGGCCCGGGTGGCCGGAGGCGAAAAACACGCCCGGATCCCTGGCGGGCGCGAATCCCATCAGGTCGTTGTCGGGCCCGATTCGGACGGCCGGCTCTGCGGACACGTCGTAGAGGCTGCTCTTGCCGGCCTCACCGTGGTCATTGCAGGCAACATCACGCAGACGCCGATCGTGGGCGGTGCCGGGTTCCTGTTAATGATCGGGGGAACGCACTGGACCCTGACTTGTATCCAGGGGCATCCCTAAATCCACGTAGGATGCTGGCAGTTGCCCGGGACCGCGCCGCATGGACACCACCGCCTCCGGTCATGCACGCCGGCTACATTCGCATCAGTGCAGAGGACGTGGGCTTGCCGGAGGAGTACGCTGTGAACTATCCAGGTACGGACGGACTACTCCGGATTTAAGGGGATGAAAACGTGGCTGCCAACCCAGCATCGAGTCCTTCAACCGGCCCAGGGCGCCTCCCGCGCCCGGTGGATACAACTGTGCCTTCCAAGCCGAAACGTCGCCCCCGGATACCATCCCCATCTTCGGCCCGGGGCGGGGGTGGGGGCCGGGAGGCGGCAGTGACGCGGGCCGGGATGATTTGGGTCGCCGTCAGCACCGGGCTGATCCTGCTGGTGTTGCTCATCATCTTCATCCTGCAAAACCAGGACCGCGTGACCGTACACTATCTTGGCGTGACCGGGGAGCTTTCCCTGGGCATGGCGCTGTTTATCGCCGCGGTGGCGGGCGGGATTCTGGTGGCCGTGGCCGGAGCAGCGCGGATCCTCCAGCTTAGACGCCAATCCCGCCACCTGCCCGGCGATCCGCCGGCCGTTCCGGGACCGGGAACAACCGGCAAGCCCGGACCTGCACCCGTGCCCTGAGAGCCCGCCTCCGGTCCGACGTTCAGCCGCCGGGATGCCCCTTTGAAAAGGAGCGGAAATGCCGGTGCACCGGTGACGCCGGCATCACGGCCCTGTTCCGTCATGGACGTCCGGACCCAGGAGCATCCTGAATACCATCGAGTGCCGATCCGTTGCCCAGTTCACTCTTGGGAATGACGCTGATGGTTCCGTTCGTTTCGAGCACCACAGCCGCAATGTCGGAAAGGTCGCCGGAACCGGCGGCACGGACCGCCTGCAGCACCTCGGATTCGCTGAGGCGGTGCCTGCGGAGCTGGGCATGCTGGAGTTCCCCGGACACAACCAGTGCCACAGGCCTGGATGTCACGGCAGACCTGGCCCCGGGCACATGCGCGGACGCCCACGCGACGATGAACTGCAGGCCCGCAAGCAGCGCCAGCGCCGTCAGTCCCTCAAAAAAGGCGACGTCTGAACTGAGCAGGATGGTCGCGAGCGTGGAACCCAGGGCGACGGTCACAATGAAATCGAACGCGTTCAGCTGCCCCAGGGTTCTTTTGCCCGATACCCTCAGAACCGCCACCAGGGCAGCATACGAAACTGAACCCACGATCAGGACACGGAGGATCTCTGCCCAGGAATCAAACCACATACGCTTCATGCTCCTTCAAAAGAGGTTCGGCCGATAGCAGGACACGGGAACGTCATTGACAGTACGCTTTGTATTCCGGATGGGTTAGCTGCAAGCCAACGGGGCCGTGGAAGAGGCAGTGAGTCACCCGCCGGTTCCTGGTCCCCGCGGGAGAGTAGGAGCATATGACTGGAGCACCTCAGGAACAGTCAGGCCGCCGCTGATGAACGGCCGTGCCGCGCATTGGCTGGATGCGCTGCGGACCAGGTTGTGGCCTCTGCCGGTGTTCGCGGTTGCCGTGGCTGTGGTGCTGGGCATGGTGTTGCCTGCCTTGGATTCCGCTGTTGATGGTCAGCTGCCCGAGAGCGTCACTGTTTTTCTTTTCAGCGGAGGCCCGGAAGCGGCCAGGGCGGTCCTGCAGGCCATCTCGGGGTCCCTCATTACGGTGACGTCCCTGACCTTCTCGCTCACTGTGGTCACGCTGCAGCTGGCCAGCAGCCAGTTTTCGCCGCGGCTTTTGCGGACTTTTACTTCCGACCGGTTTGTCCACGGAACGCTGGCCCTTTTTCTGGCGGCCTTCGCCTTCGCCTTGACGGTCCTCCGGAGCGTCCGCGACGAAGGCAGTGGACACACCGCCTTCGTGCCGGAAATTTCGGTCACCGTCGCGTTCGCCATTGCCATTGCCAGTGTTGTTGGTCTGGTGCTCTTCCTGGGGCACCTCACCCGGGAAATCCGGGTGGAAACCATGATGCGCAGGGTCAACGTGGAAACCCGGGAAACCATCGATCGGGTTTTTCCTGAGGACCGGCCCGCACGCGGACCCGAGCCCGGGCCCGGGCTGGCATCCGTCGCCGTACCCATTAAGTCCAGCTCCTCGGGATTCCTGACCTCGTTGGATAAAGGCGCACTCCTGGCGGCCGCGAGAGATTCCGGTGCCGTGGTGCGGATAGACCGGGAACCGGGCAGCTCCCTGGTGGAGGGCGTTCCGTTCGCTACTGCCTGGCCCGTGGAACCGGGAACAATTTTCGGGCCGGAAACCTGCGAGAAGTTGACCAAAGACGTGAATTCCGCCGTGTCAACAGGATTCGAACGCACCAACGTCCAGGACGTCGGATTCGGATTCCGGCAGCTTGTTGATGTCGCTGTGCGCGCACTCTCGCCAGGCATCAACGATCCCACTACGGCCGTGCATGTCATCGGGCACCTCTCGGCCCTCCTGTGCCGGCTGGCGGGGCGGAACCCCGGCCCGGAGCACCTCACCGACGATGGCGGGCGGATCAGGGTGGTGCTGTCATTACCTGCGCTCCAGGACTTGCTCGACATGGCGATGAACCAGCCCCGGCAATATGGCGCCGCGGACCCGGCCGTCGCGGGCCGTCTCCTGGAACTCCTTCACGAACTCGCGTGGTGCGACCGGAAAAGAGAGTATGCGACGGAGATCCTGGACCACCTGGGCCGCATGCGTAGCGCCATTGGCGCCGCGGATTATTCAACCCCTGAACGGGAAACACTGCTGGACACGGCCGATTCCATAGGCCCCAAGCAGGCATAAAAACCCGTCGCAGAACGCCCCGGCCAATGCCCCCTTGCGCCTTGCAACCCTGCCCATGTGACTGGCAGGGCCGTGGCCATGATTGCGGCATCCTGTGCCCGGTCCGGAATGCAGCACTTCAGAGCCCACTCCCGGGACCGGAACGGAAATCACGTCAGCGCCCACGCCCGGGACAGGGACGGAAATTGAGGACGTCCACCTCGACGCGATCCGTGAAGCGGTACCGGGTGCCGACCTGGAGTACACGAAAGACACGGCACCCGGTGAGGTGGAGAAGGTGATTTCTCCGTGCGCTTTTTCCATCAAAGATCCGGACAAACCCGCCGTCGAAGAACTCCTGATCGTGAATCAATCCGGGACCTTGGCCATCGAGCCCGGTGCGAGAGTCAAGGTCACCGGCATCGTCCACCGCGGCTTCAACGTGGCGGACGTCAAACAGGAGACCGGGGTGGAACTGGATGAAGCCCCGCACCGGGAGTGGAAGGGCGAGTCGTATATCGTGGCGTCCACGTCGACGGCCAAAAGTAATACATGTGTGACCTCCTGCAGGGACACCCGAAGCTAGGCTGATAAAAAGGTGTCGAGCAGGAAGTGGTGATGTCCGCGCTGAGTGGGTCTGTGCTTGGACTGCTTCGCTGCCTCGCTGCGCTGCGAAGGGCTTTCGTGTGGCTACTAGTGGCACTCCTCCTCGCGGGAGCGGCCTCCTACACCCACGGCAGCCGATACGCCGTCGTTGGACACAGCCCCTTCCAGTCAGGGGAAGCGCAGTCGCCCGCCGCCCGGTCAGACAGCCCGGTGTGGCTTGGGGCGGTGGCGTCCTCACCCGGCCCGGGTGAGAGGCTGGCGTCGGCCTCCGAGGCGGTCCATGCAGTCCAGCAGGCCGGTCCGTTTGTTGAGCCCGGGTCGATGGAGCGGGAGTGCTGCGAACGGCGGCAGGCTCCGCGCGGCGAACCGGCACCGCTGAGGACAGGGGCAGTGGACCCGCCCTCCATATTCCAGCCGCCGCCCGGTGATGCGGTTTCCAACACTGTCCCGCCGGAGCCGGAACCCTCGGCGCTCACGGTGGTCCAGCTTTCCATCAGCAGGACGTAAAACGGCCCGCCGTTTAACTACACCAAGACCTGCTGAACAGACCTGGAAAGAGAAACCAATGACACATGTACAGTCCATGCTGGACGCCCACCCTCTGGGCGCGGGCAGCATCGATAAAGCCAAACTCGACGAATGCATCCAGGCGTGCTTTGAGTGCGCCCAAACGTGCACTGCCTGCGCCGACGCCTGCCTCAGCGAGGAGATGGTCGCCGAGCTCACCCAATGCATCCGCACCAGCCTCGACTGCGTCGACATTTGCGTGGCCACCGGAAAGATCCTCTCCCGCCATATAGGCGACACCGCTGATCTCACCCGTGCAGTGCTTCAAGCGTGCCGCACCGCATGCAAGGCCTGCGCCGATGCATGCGGACAGCACGCCTCGATGCACCGCCATTGCGAGGTCTGCGCAGAAGCCTGCCGGCGCTGTGAGCAGGCCTGCGCCGACCTCCTCACCTCGCTGGCTGAGTAAGGGAGCCGATGATGACACAACAGCTCAAGAGGGCAGCACCTGAGAGGCCCCCAGCAGATCCGCTACTTCGGCGGATGCTGGCCACACACATCCACTGCGGCGAACCGATGCAGTTACTAGCTGCAGACCAAACCCCGCCGCTCATTGAATCGCCGGAAGGTGTGAACGACGGCGGCCTGCTCACCTACCGGTGCGCCTGCGGTTTCAGCTTCGACCAGAGACAGGATTAACACTGCCCGTCTGCAACGGCGGCCGGCCGGGGTTGCTTTACTTCCGAGCCTGCCATGCACCGCCACGGTGGGTCCGTCCCACGTCCTGCCCGGTTTGCCGATGGAACTGGAACGCGCCCGTCGCGTTGATGGCCGGCAGCGTGCTTCACCACTACCGGCCAGCCATCACTGATCAGGAACCAGGTTGGGGAACAAGAGCCATTGCGGATCGGTTGCATTCGGGACAACAACCAGGAAACGAGGAACAGACCATGACCTCTGATTACGATGAACTGCGCACCGACGTTAAGGAAACGCAGGATAAGTCCCTTGAAGCGCTAAAGTCCGCCAACGCCCCCGACGCGCTCAGCGTGGTGCGGGAACTCGATGCACCCGATGATGCTGACGCTCTCGGCGTTCCCGGCGGTGAAATCGTCGCTGAGGAACTCAAAATCCAGGTCGTCCCCCAATCCGCGGACGAGTTTACGTGTCACTCCTGCTTCCTGGTCCGGCACCGGTCCCAAATGGCCCGGGAACACGACGGCCACCAATACTGCCAGGAATGCGAAGGCTAGCCGGGCAGCGCTGGAAGCCTGCAGGGCCGCGCGCAAAGCCTGCGGCGACGAAGGCGGCGGGCCCGCTTCCGTGTTCGATCACTGCCGGGTCTGCGCCACCGCCTACTGCCGGTGCGAGCGGGCCCGCCCAGACCTTCTTGTTTCACGGGTTTAATCACTTGGAATTATCGGCGGTGGCAATGAATCGCCTATGGCTGTACAGGCGCCGTTGCCGCCGCCTTGGTGGCACCGATGGGTATCCGGATGATCATCATCATGTGGGGATGTTCAAGAACAAAAGGCTGAAGATCGTCCTTACCGCTGTGATGGCTGCGGTTTTTGTTCTCATCTTCGCCTTCGGGCGGGCAGAGACATTCATCAGCGATGAGCAGTTCCTGAAATCCATGATTCCCCACCACTCCAGGGCCATCCTGATGTGCCAGGAAGCTGACATCACGGACCCCGAAATCAAAGAACTCTGGGAGGAGATCATCTCCTCCCAGCAGAAAGAAATCGACCAAATGAAAACCATCCTTGAGCGCTATTAGCGACAGAAGCTCCGGGTCGAGGTCAGCCGTGGACCGCGCCACGGCACAGTCCACGGCCAACTCCATGGGGCACGACTGAGATGAACTCCATGAAGTCCCGCTGCGGGGCAAATCGTCGGTAGCCTTGGAGCCGTTGTGAGGAAACCGGGGCCCGACGCTTCAGACGTCGCGGCGATCGGCCCGCAGAACCGACGAATGCTCAGCACCCAGATTCTCGGTGCAGTGATGCAGCCACTCCGGCTGTGACAGGTTCCCGAAGACAGCCCCGACCCATTCGAGGACGTGATCAACAACCGCTGCGGCCGCGGCCTTGCTTTCGATCAGAGGCAGTGACCCGAGTCCGTCAGGGCGGACGTAGCCACATTGGCCGAAAGCTTTTTGCACAGAGGTAAGCGTCGCCGGAAACGTAGCAAACCAAATTACTGAAGCCAGTCTGATTGCGGCCTGGAATGGGTGGGCAGATGAGCCTACCCGAGCCGCTACCGCGCAGAAGATCAGGCTGAAGCTTGACCTATCCGCCGACACACGCAGCACTTGTACGCCTAATTTGGCCAGATAGACCGCGCCCAAGCGGCCATCGGGCGCGTATTACAAGGCTCGTGGGCACCCTTTGAGTTCGCCGCATCTGCACTGCGGCTAGATTCACCGGCCCTCAGATGAACGCAATTGGGGGCGACCACAGAGTGGCCGCCCCCTTGTCGTACTTCTAGCGCTTAGAGGTCTTGGGAAGCTTCAGGCCGCGCTCGTAGGGGCTCGTCCAGCTCCGGGTACCCCGCAGCTGGATAAAGCCGCGGTCCATGGTCTTCATTTGCGCAAGCGACAGCTCCGCGGTTTGGTCCCCGACAAATTGGGGAAGCCGGCCCCGCCGGGGTCGCCGACGCACGCTTGTCTGTTAGATCGCGGCCGTCCCAGGACCTTTCCGCCGGGTGCCAAGCGCCCCTATTTCCGCAGGACCAAGCGGTCCATAATGGCCACATAAGCTTCGGGGACCCTCGCGCCGGCGATGGGTGGCGCGGCGTTGAAGAGTCCCAGGTGGCTGCCCGGCTAGGCGCAAGGACGGTCACAGGCTCCGGACAAGGATTCCGGGGACCGCAACCTGGGGGAGCAACGCCATCGCTGCGATCATCAACGCACAGAAGGGAATCATCATGTTCAAGAATTCAAACATCATCGCTGTCCTCGCCGCGAAGGACATCAACAGGGCGAAGGAGTTCTACCGGGACAAGATGGGAATAGAGCCCTCCGAATCCATGGAGGAGGGCAGCGTGATGTACAGCTGCGGCCAAGGAACGGGCTTCCTCCTTTACCAGACCGAGAATGCAGGGACAGCCAAGAACACCCAGATGGGCTGGGAAACGGACAACCTCGAACGCGAGATGGAGGAACTGCGAGGCCGCGGCGTCGTCTTTGAAGAGTACGATTTTCCCGGCCTGAAGACGGAGAACGGCATTGCCACCGCTGACTGGGGGAAGGCAGCCTGGTTCCTGGACAGCGAGGGCAACATTCTCAACATCTCCCAGCGCTCGTAGGCCGGACGCCCCCGATGCGCTATCACATTTGGTCGTTCTGAGCGCTGAGAGCAGCTACAAGTGATAGCGCAACGGTGGAGCCGAGCCGTCCGGCTCGGTGGGTGGGGTATCGGGTGATGGTGAACGTGAGGGAATGCGTGAACCTAGACCAAGATGTCCAGGACACCGCGCACAATAGTTGCGGCAGAACCAAGGTAGGCAAGAACTATCAGCAGGAGTTGGGCGCTCCTGGCGGGGACGTACTTGGCAGCGACGTCGCCCAGAACCAGGCCCGCGAGGCACGCAATGGCCACGGCCAGCCACATGCTCAACGGGAGGACGGGGAAGGATGCCGGAGCGGTAATTGCCTTGGAAACCAAAGAGAAGCATCCGATGGTGAAAAAGTAGGGTTGCATCGTGGCCGCGAACGAACGGTGGTCCCAGCCGGTGGCAATGGAGTACATGCTCACTGCGGGCCCGCCCACACCCGCCGCCGTGTTCATGAATCCGCTCAGGCCTCCGGCTGTCCAGAGGTAGCGGCGACGGGCGGGCAGTTTCGCCGATTTCAGTGCCAGCAGGACGGTCAGCCCGACAGCCAGAAAGACGCCGATCGAGATTTCCAGGACAGCCGGGGGGATCAGCCTGATCAGGAACGCCGCCGGGATGATCCCGAGGAGCGCTGAGGCGGCCAGTGCTGCATAACGGCGCCAGTCGATGTCCCGGACCACCCGGAAGATGATGGCACCGGCGGTCACGGCTCCGCAGAGGTTCACCAGCACCACACCTTCCACCGGTCCGAGGAGCAGGACCAGGAAAGGAGCGGCCACCAGGGCGAAACCCATGCCGGTGATGCGCTGCATCCCAGCGCCCATGACGACGGCGGCCAGCACCAGCCCGGTGGTCAGCACCTATGGCCTCCAGGCCACGTACTGGACCTCCTCGAACTCGGCCATGCCCAGGTCTGATCCCTCCCGGCCGAGGCCGGACTGCTTGACGCCGCCCATCGGCGCGAATGCCACGGACGGCAGGGGATCATTGACTCCCACGATGCCTGCTTCCAGCCGTTCCGGGATATTCCAGGCACGCTTGGAATCGGCGCTCCAGACATAGGCTGCGAGCCCCATCTCGGTGGCGTTTGCTTTCCGGATGGCGTCCTCGTCCGAGGCGAACGTGACAATACCGGCTGCCGGGCCGAAGACCTCCTCGGTCACCAGGGCGGCGTCGTCCGGTACGTCCATCAGGAGCGCCGGGGCCATGAATGCCCCACCGCCGGGAACTTCCGTCCGCTGGGTGATCCGTCGGGCACCTCGTTCGACGGCGTCGTCCACCAGGGCCTGCACGGCTGACACCCGTTCGCCGTCGATCATTGGACCAAGATCCGGAACGGCTGAACCGTCATCGGGAACACCGTGTCCGATCGACATCGCATCGAACCGCGCCCCAAGCTTTTTCGCGAATTCCTCGGCGATGCTTTCCTGGACCAGGAAGCGGTTGGCTGCAACACAGGATTGCCCGGTGTTGCGGAGCCTTCCAAGAATGGCGCCTTCTACCGCCGCATCCAGGTCGGCATCTTCGAACACGATATACGGCGCGTTGCCGCCCAGTTCCAGAAGCGGACGGACCAGGCGATCGGACGACATGGCCATGATCTGCCTCCCCACACCGGTGGAACCCGTGAAACTGACGGCCCGCACGGCCGGGTGACGGACCAGGGCTGCGGTGATGTCCCGGGAGGGCCCATGGACGACGTTCACGACGCCGGCGGGGAACCCGGCGTCGTGCAGGACCTCGAACAGCCCGGTCGCCGCGAGTGGCGCCTTTTCGGAGACCCGTCCCACCACGGTGCAGCCTGCAGCCAGCATGGCGGCAAGCTTGCGGGCCTGGATGGACACCGGGAAGTTCCACGGTGTGAGACTCAGGGCAACCCCGATAGGTTTGCGAAGGCTAAGGTGACGCCGTCCCTGCATTTCGGGCGGACTGATCGTCCCCGTGGAGCGGCGGACTTCCTCGGCGAACCAGCGGAAGTACTCGACAGAGAAGTCCACTTCACCCTGAGCTTCGGGGAGCCGTTTGCCGGCCTCCAAGGCCAGGGTGAGGGCCAGTTCGTCGCGCCGTTCGGCGAGGAGGTCCGCCGCGTTCCGGAGCAGGTCGGCCCTCATCCGCACGGTGGTTTGGGACCATGACGCGAACGCGCCGGCAGCGGCGTCGGCGGCCTTGACGGCGTCGCCAGCTGTTCCCCAGGCTACTTCACCGACGGTGAGGCCATTTCCGGGGTCGACAACGTCCCTTGATTTGTCGGCGGACTGCCAGGTGCCGTTCACCAGGTGACGGGCTGATTTCAGGTTCACGTGTGGGTTCTCTTTTCTTGGGCTAGTGAATTTCAAGCACGGCGGGGCGGGCACGGCCACCCACAGCCAGGGTGGGCCAGGTGTCATCGATGGTGAGAATCCGGGGACCGTCGGCGGTGACCAGCACGGTGTCCTCAACTTTGAACCAGGCTCCGGATGGATTCCAGCCCAGCACCATGCCCTCAGCAAGTTCAAGGGTTGTGCGCGGGTTCGCTATCAGTTCGCGCGGGTTGAACCCGGTGAGGCCGCCCTGGTGGTGCCGGCGCCACTCCTCGACTTCGAAGCCGTTGTCGCCGTAGGCGCCCGCCCCGTGGGCGAAAATCTCGCCCAGCACGGCGCCGGGTTTGCTGTGGTCCAGGAACATCTGTTCCACGTGTAGCAAAGCGTTGTACCTGGCGGATTCGGCACCGAGCGCGGAAAAGGACGCCATCCGGGTGATGGTTCCCACCATGCCGCCCCGTCGCCCGCAGCAGGCAACCATCACGCGGTCCTGCACCGGCTTCGCGGAGGCGAGAGGGTGGCGGTGGGCACCGATCCGTTCGTCGGATCCCACGAAGAGGGCCACTGCCTCAATGCTTTCGTCCAGCAGCGCTGCCACCAATTGGCCGGCAATGTGCTGCTCTGAGTCGCCTGGCCTGATGGCAGACACAACCCGTCCGGTGATCCGCGCAAGGTCGGCGCACAGTCCGGTGAGGGTCTGCTGCTGGCCGGGGGTGAGGATCCGGCGGATGGCGGCAAGCGGTGCCTGACCGTCAATGCTGCCGGCGCCCATTCCGTTGGGCTGGTCCGTCAGAACACCTGGGCCGGCGGGCAGCCGGGAAGACCGGTCTTCCGTCCAGTCCACGACGTCGAACACCACCGCGCGGCCGGCAAACTCTGTGTCCCTCAGCCGGGGCGCCTCGATGGCATTCGTGACGATCCGCACCTCTTCGCCGCCCGGCGGTCCGGCCAGGCCGGAGACGACGACGTCGAAGCAGGCCATGTTCAGCGTCTGCGGCACGTGCCACCGGGCGCCCGTGAACCATGAGAGGTTCAGCGGGTCCCGGATCACCACGGTGTGCGCACCGTGTTCCACGGAAAGGCGGCGGAGGGAGGCGAGTTGATCTTCCCAGCTGCCCGGGAGGCTTGCTGCGCTCATCCCTTGCTTGCTCCGGCGGTGATCCCGGCAACGAAGTATCGCTGCAGGAAGACGTACGCCACCACCACGGGCAGGGAGGCCAGGATGACACCGGCAAACAGCAGCGGATAGTTGGTCTGGAACTCGCCTTGGAAGCTGAGCAGTGCCAGCGGCAGGGTCCGGTTGCTCGGCGACTGGATGAACAGCAGCGGGTACAACAGTTCATTCCAGTGGATCACGAACAGGAAGATTGCTGCCGCCGCCACTGACGGGGCGGACAGCGGGAGGGCGATGGAGACGTAGGTCCGCCAAGGTCCTGTTCCGTCAATGGAGGATGCCTCGAAGAGTTCCTTGGGCAGGGTCCGCATGAACCCGCCCAGAATGAAGACCGCGATCGGCAGCGTGGAAACCACATTGGCCAGCACCAGGCCGGTGAGGCTGTCCAGCAGCCCGAGCCGACCGAGCAGTACGTAGAGCGGCACCATGTTGGCCTGGGCGGGGATCGCCATGCCCAGGACCAGGAAACCGAAGACGGCCCAGGACATGAAGCCCCTGAGCCGGGCCACGGCGTAGCCAGCGAGGCTGGCAAGGAACAAGGTGAGCGGCACGGAAATGGCGGTGACAATGACGCTGTTCATAAACGACGAACCAAGGTCCTGACCGCCGATGACCTCCGCGTAGTTGGCCGGGGAGAGCGACTGCGGCAGGCTGAACGGCCCCTCGAAGAGTTCCTGGGTGGACTTGAAGCTGCCGAACCCCACCACGGTCAGCGGAACGATGATGATGACCGTGTAGATCGCGAGGATTCCGCGGCGGGTTATTGACGAGAGCATGCTGTCATTCCCCCTTCGGGGTGAGACGGAGCAACCGGCGCTGCAGCCACGTGACCAGGGCAATCATCGCCATGAAGATGATTGACTGGGCGGCGGCATAGCCGAACTCCGAGTTGGCGAAAGTGCTGTAGATACGGGTGGAGAGGATGTCCAGGGACGCTTTCGGCGGATTGCCGGCGATACCGAGGATTAGGTCGAACGCCTTGAACGACTGGACGGTGGAATAGGCCACCACGATGGACGTGGCGGGTGCCACGAACGGCCAGGTGATCGACTTGAACTGCTGCCATTTGCCGGCGCCGTCCATCTCAGCCGCTTCGTAGAGTTCCCGCGGGATGGCTTGCAGCCCGGCGATGAAGACGACCATCATCTGTCCTGCGTGGAACCAGACCTGTGTCAATGCCACCCAGTACAGCGCCTGCGCGTTGTTCCCCAGGTAGGAGCCCTGCAGGGCTTCCAGGCCTACGGCCCCGAGTACCGAGTTAGCGAGTCCGAAGTTCGGGTCATAAATGAACTTCCAGATGAACGCCACGGACACGGAGGACAGGATGGTGGGGAAGAAGAACAGGGCGCGGAGCAGGATGCCTCCGCGGGAGTTCTTGGTGAGCAGCAGGGCCAGCAGCAGCGAGAACACTGTCTGCGCCACCACCACCAGCAGCACGAACTTCAGGTTGTTCGTCAGCGCGTTGGTAAACAGCGAATCCTTGGTGAACGCGCGGACGAAGTTGTCCATACCCACGTAGTTGAACGCGGCGGAGAAGCCGTTCCAGTCAGTGACGGCGTACTGGAAGGCCTGCAGCGTGGGCATCACCAGGAAGAACGAAATGATGGCCACGGCCGGCAGCGGGAAAAGGTAGAGAGCGGGGTTCACCCGGGTGGGTGAACGGCGGCGCGCCTTCGGGTCGGGGGCGCCGGGACGGCTGTCCGGTGCGCTCCTCTTCGCAGCCGTTCCGGGATGGATACTCATAGCCGTTCGTCAACAATCTTCTGGGCGGCCTCCGCTGC
Organism: Arthrobacter sp. UYEF36; assembly: GCF_040547025.1. Lineage (NCBI taxonomy): Bacteria > Bacillati > Actinomycetota > Actinomycetes > Micrococcales > Micrococcaceae > Arthrobacter > Arthrobacter sp. UYEF36. Next base: position 37,635 of record NZ_JBEPOX010000005.1, on the reverse strand, counting down.
CTGCTCCGGACTGGTGCCGGAGATGACGGCCGTGGCGCTGGCTTCCACGGCATTGCGGACATCCAGGTTCTGGAACTGGAACCGGGCGGCCAGCGCCGTCTTCTTCTCCAGCCAGGGGCTCAGCCGCTTCAGGTCGGGATTGGTGTAATCCACCTTGTCCACGGACACGTGCTGGGCCGTCTCGTTGGCGTAGTAAGCCGCGTTCTCCGGTTCGGAGAGGAAATCGACCCACGCGGCTGCGGCTGCCTGGTTCTTGCTGGCGGCGTTCACGCCCAGGATGAAAGTGGCGTTGTAGACGCCCTCGTACTTGGCATCGCCGCCGGTGGAAGTGTTGGGGAACACCAGCTCGATGGGGAACTGGGCGCCCAGTCCGCGGACAGCGGCGATGTGGTACGAGCCGGTGGCGAGCATGGCGGCCTTGCCCTGGGAAAAGAGGTTCTGCGCCGGCTCCACCGCGGTGCCCGTGGCGTTGGGCTGCAGGTAGGGGACCAGGTCCTTGTACTGTCCGAGCATCTTCAGGAACCAGTCGTCGGTGACCTTCAGCTTGCCCTGCTCGATCTGCGCGCACATGTCATCAACGGGGGCATTGTTGGCGATCATGCAGTTGAACAGCTGGCCGCCGTTTCCGACGTCGCCGCCCGGCCAGGAGATGGGGATAACGCCGGAGGCCGCGAGCTTTTCGCACATCGCCAGGAAAGCCTCCCAGTCCTTGGGTGCAATGTCTGCCCCGGCCTTGTCGAACAGGTCCGCGTTGGCCATGGGCATCGGGAAGACCACCTGGTAGGGGAGGCCCAGTTGGTTGTCCCCGGACTTGCCGGCGGCGAGGAGACCCGGCTGGTAGTTCGACGCCGCCTTGCTGTCCTTCAGATCGGTGTAGATGCCGGCCTCGGTGAAGTTGTTGAACTGGGACCCGCGGAAGGTGGCGAAGGCGTCGCCGATCGAACCGCCGCGCAGCTTCTGCAGTGCCTGCGCGTTGTAGTCGTTGGAGGTGGAAATATCCTGCGCGACTTCGACGCCGTCGTGGAGGGCGGCGAAGCGTTTGATCAGCTCGTCGAACACCACCTTGTCCTCACCGCGCCAGTGCGCAAAGGACACTTTGCCGGTGATGTTCCCGGCGGACGGGGCAACGGCGCCGGCGCTGCCGCCCGGTGCCGTGCTGCCACCGGGGCCCGCGCATGCCGCGGCCGTTGCGCCGAAGCCAAGGGCGCCAAAAACAGTAAGTGCCTGCCTACGTGAAATCTGACTCACAATATTCTCCTCGTTGAGTGTTTGCGTTGCCTTGATGCGGTCTGATGAGGGGGTCACCACTCGGTGACGGGGATCCCCAGGAGGTCAGCCGCGGTGCGGAGCTGGGGACGGATGTCTTTCCACGCCAGGACGGTGTGGTGGGGGAACCCACCCACCACCAGTGAGTTCACGAACGAACTGGCGTCCACGTCGAGCCGGACTTCCGCAGTGTTTCCCTGGAAGTGGTTGGGCGCGGGGATGGATTCTCCGGCGCCGATGAGCAGCCGGAGCCCGCCACCGCCGTCGTTGTTCTCGGTCAGGCGGGCCATGACCACCGGTCCGGTCTTCAGCGGGAAGTTGCCGGCAACGCCGATTTTCCGGTTGCAGTGGGTGAACTGGGTGGCCTCGGCCGGATCGGCCGCCAAGGCCGTAGCCGCCGAGCCGCAGTGCCAGAGCCGCACGCTGTTGTTGTCCGTATTGAGGTCCACCGTGTCCACCAGGTAGGTGGGGCCGGAGCCCAGGGACTGCATCAGCAGCATGGTCACGGCGCCGTAAACGTCGCGCTCGCAGGCCGTGGGTGTCCCTTCGTCTGCGACGCGTGACAGGGAGGAGCACGGGCATACCCCGCGCTGGGTAGGAAATTCCGGCCAGCAGCGGACGGCGATCGCGGACAAGTCCTTGGCAGCTCCCCATTCGCGCATGGCGACTGTGGTGGCGGCGGACCGCGCGACCTCCTCCGCGTTCACGGAGTTGAGGCTGGGCTGGGCGGCGCGGGCGGCCTTTTGCTCGGCGTCGCACTGGGCGGGGGCCACGTCGTCGATCTTGCTGAACATCTCATCGATGCTGAGCTGCTCCACCTGCAGCCCGAAGAGCTTTTCCAGCAGGTCGGGATCAAACTGGCTGGGAGTGAAGCCCGGGGGAGCCTCGGACACGAGTCCCAGGCGCTGGCCCTTCATGCCGAGCAATGACGCGCCCACGGCTTCCGTGTCCTTGGCACGTTCGCCGTGCACTGCTTCCAGAGAGGTGCCGGAGGGCAGTGTGCCGTTGATGGCGTTCCGCAGGACGGCCGCCACGTTGCCCTCATCCGGGTTTCCGTACATCAGCCGGACGCTGCGGCCGGCGCGGACCAGGGCGTGGGCGTACAGGTTGGACCCGCACAGCGAGTTGAGCCAGAGCCTGTCTCCCACCGGTCCCGGTTCGCGGAATGACCACAGGAGAACCGGCTGGTCCAGGTCTGCATACAGCGCCAGCGCCGGGGAGGCGTCGGAGAAGCTGGCGCAGACGTTGACCACCAGGTCGAAGTCCTCCTGCAGGTACGGCAGGGCGGCTTCGATGTCCTCGGGGGTCATGACCAGTTCGCGCGGTCCGAAGACCTCAGCTCCCAGTTCCTCAACCAGTGCGCGGGCGGCTGCGGCGTAGCGGTCGGCGACTTCCACCACGAAAGTGGGCCGCGCCGTCGCGATCATCAGTACGCGCTTCTTGGCGCCGGTGGTGCTCATGCGTTGGTCCGCTGGGAGGCGACGACGTCGTCCACGACGGCGCAGAGGTGCTGCAGCCGCCGGACGGCGTCGGTGGACAGGGAGGCGACGACGTCCGGGGAGCCGATGCAGGATGCCCACACGGCGCGTCCGGAGAGGAAGCCGCTGGCACCTTCGAGGCAGGCCCACCGGACGGCGTCGGGGAAGACGTCCTCAGGGACGCCGGAGGAGAGGACAACCCAGGGGCCGTCGATGGCCCGGGTCAGTTCAGCGCAGGCTGCCCGGACTTCCTGTTCCGGGGCCTGTCCGTGGAACGGCACTTCGGCCTTATACAGGTCGGCTCCCAGGCTGCCCAGTTCCCTGGCCGCGGCCAGGATGCCGGCGTTCCAGTCGAAGTCGTCTCCGGAGAGCGGTTTGCGGGATACAGGTTCGATGATACTGATCAGCCCGGCGGACTTACACAGTTCCACGAACTCGCGGACCATCTGAACCCGGCCCTCGGCAGGCTCATCCGGGCGGTAGAGCACCAGCAACTTGAGTGCTTTCGCGCCCAGGGCGGCATACTTGTGCGGATCAACCAGACGGTCGATGGTTACCTCGCCCACCAGTTCGCCATGCGCGGGTTCGAAGTGGTCGGCTGAAGCGATGAGACCGCAGGCAGGGTCAACCACTCCTGCTTCTATGGCCTGGTCCAGGGCGAACTGCCGGTCAATCAGGACACCGGAAGCGTACGGGGTGAGGATGCGGGCAGCCTCGAGTTTGAAGTCGCGCAGGTCATTGTCGGTGACCGGCGCTTCCTGGTGTTCGGCGATCATGTTGCGCATGGCTTCGCGCTGGTCGACGGCGAGCATTGCGAAGGCGCCTGAGGGGCGCTGGAGGGGTGAAAGGTCTGTGCGGGTCATGGGCTGCTTCTTTCAGCTAGGGGTGTGGTTTGAGGCAAGAACAGGTGTGATGATTTCGCGCGGGATGGCCGAGCGGCCGTCCAGCCCGGCGCAGGAGGCGGAGGCAATCCGGCCGGCGTAGGCTGCGGCGTCGACGAGGGGCAGGCCGGCGGCCACCGCGGCCAGCAGCGCGCCGTGAAAGACGTCGCCGGCGCCGAGGGTCGAGACAATATCGGCAGGCGTTGCCGGTACATGGACCGCCTCGCTGCTGGCGGACTTCACCCAAGCCCCGTCCGCGCCGGCAGTGGCGACGACGGCGGTGGCGCCGTCGTCGATCGCTTTCTGCAGCAGCGTCTCGACCGGCAGGTTCCCGCCGTACTCCGCCTGCAGGCGTTCAACGGTGGGGACATAGAGGGCCACGCCCCGCGGGCTGAAGTTCGGGATGGGGTTGCCCGCGTCGACGCTGAGGTTCAGGTTGGGAATACCCGCTAGGGCGTTCCAGCCGAGGTGGTCCGCATGGACCCACGCTGCGGCGTTGAGCAGTTCCCGGAAGCGTCCGTCCGTGGGGAACTGGACCGGCGGCACCGGCCGGGTGACGATGGCGCGGCTTTCGGAGCGCTTGCTGACGACGATCACGCTGGCACCTGTTTTGACGCCCGGATCGCGGAGCACGGCGGAGGTGTCCACCCCCTCGGCCTGCAGGCCGGCGATGATCCGGTCCCCCTCCTCATCCGTGCCGAGCACCCCGGCGAAGGCGGCATCCGCTCCGGCGCGGGCGGCGGCGACGGCAGCGGTGGCGGCGGGTCCGCCGCCCGCTGTGGCAAAGTCGGTTGCGATGGTGCGGCTGTCCGCCGCGGGGTAGTCCTGGACCAGGGCAATGGAGTCAAGGGTTGCGCAGCCTACGAATAGCAGGGTTCCGGTTGACGGTTGGGACACGTTCCACCTCGTTGTAGTTCCGGTTGTAATGAAGAAATATACACACGCTATGTTGGAATAACAACACTTTCTGTATAGTTCTGTCTGGGATGCAACGCGATCCCATCCTCAACGTAGAGAAACGGAGCAGCTCATGTCATTGCCCACTGCGGAAGCGGTCAGGACCATTCGTTACGGACTCATAGGCGCCGGCCACATGGCCCGGGAACACGTCCGCAACCTTGCCCTGATCCCCGGAAGCCTGATTACCGCCGTGTCGGACCCCCAGCCTTCCTCTCTCGCTGAGACGGTGGAAGAGGTCGGCTACGAGGTGAAGACGTTTTCGGACCACCGTGAGCTCCTGGCGTCAGGCCTCGTTGATGCGCTGGTCATCGCAAGCCCAAACGACACGCACCTGGACATCCTGAAGGACATCTTCTCTCACCAGGTGAAGCTCCCCGTGCTGGTGGAGAAGCCGGTCTGCACCACGGCCGAACAGGCTGACGAACTCGAGTCCCTCGCCGCGGGCTACTCCGCCCCCGTGTGGGTGGCCATGGAGTACCGCTACATGCCTCCGGTGCAGGAGCTCATCCAGGCCGCCCACGGCGGCAAGCTGGGCAACGTATTTATGCTGTCCATCGTGGAGCACCGGTTCCCTTTCCTGCACAAAGTGGATGCGTGGAACCGCTTCGCCGAGCGCACGGGCGGAACCCTGGTGGAGAAGTGCTGCCACTTCTTCGACCTGATGAGGCTGATCCTCCAGGACGAGCCCACCCGTATCTATGCGAGTGGCGGCCACGACGTCAACCACATGGACGAGCTGTACGAAGGCAGGGTGTCGGACATGATCGACAACGCCTACGTTGTGGTGGACTTCAAGAGCGGCCGGCGGGCCATGCTGGAGCTGTCCATGTTCGCCGAAGGATCCAAGTTCCAGGAGCGGATCTCCATCGTGGGCGATGCCGCCAAGATCGAGTGCCTTATCCCCGTCGCCGCCAGCCACTGGATCGAGGGCGATGAATCCGAAGCTGTGGTGGAATTCAGCCCGCGCTCACCGCTGGGCCCTGAAACACACGAGGTCCCTGTGGATGAAGCGGTGCTGGCAGCAGGCGCCCACCACGGCTCCACCTACTACGAGCACCTTGGCTACCGTAAGGCCATTCTGGGGGAGGGCCCGGTGGAAGTTACGGTTGCGGACGGACTGCAGTCGGTGCGCATGGGCCTCGCGGCCGAGCGCTCCATCATTGAAGGACGCCCGGTTGAGCTGCTGAGCGCCAACAGCGCCGTCAGCTGACACGTAAGTTCACAAAGTACATTGGAGCGTGGAGTGAAAATCCCCGCCAGGCCAAATCGTCCGGTTAAGGGACGCAGGGAGAAGGGGACATGAGCATCTCACGTGAAGAGGCGCCGTTGACGCCCCGGCAGCGCACCATACTTGATGAATTGGAGCGGCGGGGGTTCATCTCCACGACCGATCTGGCCGAGACTTTTTCAGTCTCGGACATGACGGTGCGCAGGGACACCCGCCAGCTCTCGCAGCGTGGTCTGGTCCGGGTGGTGCATGGTGGGGTGAGCGCGGTCAACGGGGCCGGGCAGAACGCTGACTTTGCCGCGCGGGTCCGCGAGGACGCGGATGCGAAGCAGCGGGTGGCCCGCGCCTGTGTTTCCCTCATCAGGGAGCGTGACGCCATCATCCTGGATGCCGGCACCACCACGTACCAGATAGCGCAGGAGCTGCCCGCGTCCTTTGCCGGCACCATCATTACGCACTCGGCCCCGGCCATCCAGCGGTGCCTGCAACTGACCTCAGCCCGGACCATTTGTCTTGGCGGGGAGCTGCTTCTGGACAGCCAGGCGTTCAACGGGGACATGACCGTCGCTGCCGTGGCGGGGCTCCGGGCAAAGACCGCATTTATCGGGGTGAGCGGGATCCACGACGAGGCGTTCTATATTGAGCGGGATATAGAACGTGCCACCAAAATTGCGCTGATGAACTCTGCCGAGCAGGTGGTCGTGGTGGCGACCCAGCAGAAGATGCTCAGGTATGCGCTGGCGCGGCTCGCCGGCTTCGAAGCGGCGGATATTCTCGTCACGGATGCTCCGCCGCCGCGGGAAATTGAAGCTGCACTGCGGGCGGCGTCCGTCAAACTGATAGTGGCGCGGTGACGACCCGGCTGGCCGCAGTGAAATCCCCACACAGCTGAAAAGGTGCCGGGCCCGTGGGGCCCGGCACCTTTTTTGCGCTTCGGCGCCTTAGCGGCGAATCATCTCCAGGACACTGTCCCGGACCCGCTGCATGGTTTCCGCGTCCTTGCCTTCGACGTTCAGCCGCAGCAGCGCTTCCGTGTTGGAGGCGCGCACGTTGAACCACCAGTCGCCGGTGACGGCGGCAACGCTCAGGCCGTCAAGCTCATCTACGATGATGCCGCTGGTGCTGTCGAAGCCGGCGCGGACCCGGTCCACGGTGCTGGCGACGCCGTCCACTGAAGAATTGATTTCCCCGCTGGCCGTGTACGGTTCGAATTTTTCGCCAAGTTCAGACAGCGGCAGCGGCTGCTCGCCCAGGGCGGCGAGCACATGCATCGCGGCCAGCATCCCGGTATCCGCGTTGTAGAAGTCGCGGAAGTAGTAGTGCGCCGAGTGCTCGCCGCCGAATACGGCGCCCTCCGCGGCCATTTGGGCCTTGATGAAGGAGTGACCGACGCGGGTGCGCACCGGCCGCCCGCCGGCGGCGGTGACAAACTCGGGTACCGCCTTTGAGGTGATCAGGTTGTGAATGACGGCTGGTTCCGGTGTGCCGGCGGCCTGTGCGCGGGTGATCTCGCGGACCGCGATCAGCGACGTGATGGCAGAGGGGGTCAGCGGCTGGCCCATTTCATCCACCACGAAGCAGCGGTCGGCGTCGCCGTCGAAGGCCAGGCCAAGATCGGCACCGTGTTCGAGGACTGCGGCCTGCAGGTCGCGGAGGTTGTCCGGGTCCAGGGGGTTTGCCGGATGGTTGGGGAAGGTGCCGTCCAACTCGAAGTACAGCGGTATCACTGAGAGGGGCAACGCCGGGAGGATCTGGTCCCCGAGGACTGCGGGGACGGTCAGCCCGGCCATGCCGTTGCCGGCATCCACCACTACTTTGAGGGGGCGGATGCTGCTGAGGTCCACGAGGGAGCGCAGCTTCTCGGCGTAGCCGGTCAGGATGTCGACTTCCGACGTGGTGCCCGGTGATTTGTCGTCCGGGATCCCCTCGGCGAGGTACTGCTGGGCCAGGTCCCTGATCTCGTTGAGTCCGGTTTCGGAGGAAACAGGCACTGCGCCGGCCTGGGCCATCTTGATCCCGTTGTATTCGGCGGGATTGTGGCTCGCGGTGAAGATCGCGCCGGCTGCATCAAAAGCGCCGCAGGCGTAGTAGAGCTCGTCGGTGGAGATCAGGCCGAGGTGCCTGACGTCCGCGCCGCGCTTCGTGGCTCCGGCAGCGAAGGCGGCCGAAAAGGCGGGGGAGGATGGCCGCATGTCCCCGCCGCAGAAGATCGACTGTCCGCTGAGTCCCAGCACATCAACAAAGGCCGCTCCGACAGCCTCGCAGCTCTCCGCGGTGATGCTCTCCCCGACGATGCCGCGCACGTCGTAGGCCTTGAATGCAGCTGACATGTCCATAAGACTCCCGGTGGTTGCTAATGCAAACATAAAATGTTGGATAAACAACATCAGCTTAGCCGGGGTTGGTTTGGGGGCGCGAATCGCCGGGAGGGTGGCGCGGAGTCCTCCCGTCGCATCGAGGTTTAGATGTCGCCGAGCCCGGTGCTGAAGGCGGAGGCAGCAGCAAAATCCCACGCAGACAGTGGGCGGTCACTTAGGGGCCGCCCCTGTCGCCTAAGCAGGGGCAGAGGACCAGGTTTCCCTAGTCCCAGATCCGTGAATCGCGCTTCAACTCGGGCATCCTGTGGACGCAGACGGAAGCAGATGTAACGAACGAAGTGGACTGCCGTTCGCGGTCAGGTGGTCAACGCCGGGATGATGGCGCCCGAGAACACCTGCCAGGCGAGGGCGGTCTTGGCGATGAGGCTGAGCGTGATGTAGACCCGTTCGCCGTAGAGGTAGTCGCGCCACGGACCCACCTGGCGGTACTGGAGCCACTGGTTAATCGCGAAGGTGTTGAAGAACAGGAACAGCGAGACGATGATGCCGTAGACGAAGGCGGGCGGCCCCACCGTGCTCGTCGACCCGGGGGAAAGGAAGTAGATCAGGATCGCGATCCAGGGCACCACCCCGGCCATGGACCCCATAATGAAGGGCAGGAAATTGCCGCTGCCAGGCTTCTCGTATTTTTCCTGCAGCGCACCGAAGCCGATCATCGCCGCATTGGCGGCGAAGAGTGAGACCAGGGCGGCGATGTCGGTGATCCCCGTCGTCTGGGCGATGAGCCAGATCATCACGGATGAACTGAGTGAGTATTCGACCCAGCGGAAGTAGTTGTGGTTCGCTCGAAGCCCGGCACCGTAGCGCGGGAAGAAAAGGGGCGATGCTACGGCGAAGTGGAACAGTGCGGAGAGGGCGAGGAACACGACAACACCCGCACCCACGTTGACGGCAAAGAGTTCCACGCGCTCAGGTGGCACCGGGAAGCCAGGAGGACCCGCCAAGTAGTCCGCGGTTACACCGAACGTGACCTGGTTGCTCAGCATGGTGAGGATGACCGCAAAGCCGATGGCCTGGACCAAGTGAAGAGACCCGGCCACAAGGTTGTAAGGGCGAAGACGGCGGATGCGCTCGTCGGTGGTCCGGGTTGTGCGCGCCATGGGTGCTCCTCGATGAGCGGACGAACAGTCTGTGCTGCCCACGATAGCAGTCAGGCGCCCGCGCGTGGCCGTACATCCGCCTGACTACGCAAGCCCGAGGTCTGCCCGCTCCCACGCCGGGCCGTCAGGCCGAGCGGGCAGTAGCCACGGCATCTTGACACGCTCGGAACACCGGAATAGGTTCTGACTTAACAGGGCATCTCGCCCGTTCCACTACTTTTTCCACAGTCTTCCTCGGCACTCCGCGCGGTGCTCGCTTCCCGGAATGGCAGCCTGACGGCGTGGGTTCGTGCGGCATGCCCGGTCAAGGCGCTGGGGGTCCCATTCGGTCTCTCGTCTGCAAGGAGTCGGAAATGTCTGAAGGTTTTGGACTGATAGAGCGGTTTTACAAGGACGTACTAGAGAGCGGAAACCTCGCCCTCGTCGATGAGTTGGCAACGGAAAGCTATGTCGATCACGAGGAGGGGCTCCCGGGACAACCGGCCGGCAGGGACGGGGTTAGGTACTTCGCGAACACGATGCGGTCGGCTTTCCCGGACATCAAGGTCAAAGAGATCGCGCCCTCAATGAGCGCCGGAAACATGGAGGCGTGCCACGTAATCCTGACGGGCACCCATCGTGGCGAACTCGCCGGCATCCCGGCAACGGGCAAGACCGTCGAGTTCGACTGCACCGACATCATCCGCGTCGAAGAAGGCAAGGTAGCCGAGCACTGGGGCACCACTGACAACATGAGTATCATGCGGCAGATCGGCGCCATGGCTATGGCCTGAGAAAAAGCGAAGCACGACGGCGGCCGGAACAGCCGCCGTCGGGCATCCAAGGAGGCTGTCCCCGAGTCCCGGCCGGAAACCCGGACAGCCTTCTGCGTCAGCTACGACTGGGGCGTTGCTCCGGGGCCTCCCCAGCACCTCTCACCCTGATGCCATGCACCCCTAATTCCGGAGGCCCAAGCGGTCCATAATGGCCACATAAGCTTCGGGGACCCCTCGCGCCGGTGATGGGTGGCGCGGCGTTGAAGAGTCCTATGTGGCTGCCCCGGCTCGGCGCAAGGGGCGGTCACGGACTCCGGACGAGGATTCCGGGGACCGACACCGGGGGGAGCAACGCCATCGCTGCGAACATCAACGCACAGAAGGGAATCATCATGCTCAAGGACTCAAATATCATGGCTGTCCTCCCCGCGAAGGACATCTACAGGGCAATGGAGTTCTACCGGGACAAGATGGGGATCGAGCCCGCCGAAACCATGGAGGACGGCAGCGCGTTGTACCGCTGCAGCCAAGGAACGAGCTTCCTTGTCTACCAGACAGACAATGCCGGGACAGCCAAGAACACCCAGATGGGCTGGGAAACGGACAACATCGAACGCGAGATGGAGGAACTGCGGGGCCGCGGCGTCGTCTTTGAAGAGTACGATTTTCCCGGCCTGAAGACGGAGAACGGCATTGCCACCAGCGATTGGGGGAAGGCGTCCTGGTTCCTGGACAGCGAGGGCAACATTCTCAACATCTCCCAGCGCGCATAGGTCGGGGCCTGGCGCCGATAAGGGAGTGAAGCACCGCTGCCGCTGGCAACGGAGCAGACGGGAACCGGCTCCCGCTTTCAAAGCGGGAGCCGGTTCCCGCCTGGTTGCCAGCGTTCAGAGCGCGGGCACCTGCGCTGCCCAGGTCGACGGCGGCATTACGCACAATTGGCGTATTGGTCTGGGGTCGGCATCCGATAATGCCGGAAACAAGCCCAACAAGGGTCCGAAAGACAATCAGGTTCTCAGCCTGGCTGCGGTGATGGAGGTACTGGTGTCCTGGCTGCACGGCCGGGGTTTGCCGCTGGGCTACGGCGCGGCCTTGAGGATCTACCGGGGCGCTTGACCCAAACGGTTCGCCGACGGCGGCCCGCGCGGCGTCCAGCGGAGACGGCTCAGGGCCGCCCTCCGCTTGACGCCGGAGCAGAGGCACGCGGCGTCACGGATTCTGCCAGGACGCCGCTGACGAAACGCAGGATTTCCTCGCCCGCCAGGACACCGGACGCCGACGTCACCGTCAGCGCCGGCGCGGCGCCCAGCTCGAAAAATACTGCCCGCGCCGCCTCACGTTCCAGCCGGTTGGATTCCCCGTCGCCGAGCGCGGCGCACAGCTTGGCCAGGAGGGCGCGGCAGTGGGCCGCCTCGAAGGGTGCGTCGAGGCTGAGTCAGCGGGACCAGGGCAGCCGCTGGGTCGCCTTCGTGGAACAGTGAAGCGGCCTGGGACTGCTCGGCGAGGGCGTGCAGCAGGGGCATGCCGATCGAGGCGCACAACGAGATCAGCTCCTCCACCGCGGCCCGGGCTGCCGGTGCGTCGCCTGCTGCCAGTTCGATCTCCACCCGGGCGGCGGGCATACGGCGCGGCGGTAGGCGGGATCGATGCCGTCCATGTCCTGCGGCGGAAAACTGGTCTCCTGAGCATGCAGGTAGCAGGCCTCGGCGGCGTCGAAGTCGACCGGGAGCCGGTGGATTTCGGGGTGGTCTGCCAGGGTTAGCTGGCAGCCGCCGGAACAGACTCGCTGTCGCGTAAGGCAGGAGTGCTGCTGCGGCGCCAGTAAGCTGCGAGTACCGCACCGGAAACGTTATGCCAGACTGAGAAAATAGCCCCCGGCAAAGCCGCTTCGGGAGTCAGATACTGCCGTGCCAAACCTGCTGCAAGGCCTGAATTCTGCATGCCGACCTCAATCGCAGTGGTACGCCTGGAGGGAATCGGGAGCCGGAATAAACGGGCTGCAGCGTAGCCGAGGGCATACCCCAGTCCATTGTGCAGAATTACGGCCGCGAGAACCAGAAGTCCGGCTGCGAAAATGGCCTTTGCGCTTCCGGCAACCACCGCAACCACCACAGCGGTGATAGCGAGTACCGAAATCCAGGGAAGGGCAGGCAGCGCACGGTTGACGAGCCGCGGCAGGAAGAATCGAAATAAAAGTCCCAGCAGCACTGGGAAGAGCACGATCTGGACGATGGACCACGCCATCGAACCGGCGTCCACCGGCATGTACTGACCGGCCAGCCACAATGCCAGCACCGGGGTCAGCAGCGGAGCAAGCAGAGTTGAAACGGTCGTCATGGCGACGGACAAAGCGACGTCACCCCTAGCCAGGTAGGAAACGACGTTAGAAGCCGTTCCGCCGGGGCAGCAGCCCACCAGGATGACGCCCGCGGCCAGGGCAGGGGGTAGCCCCAGCGCCGCTGCGATCAACCAGCCCAGGAACGGCATGATGGCATATTGCGCAACAACTCCGATCACCACCGGGATAGGGCGTTTGGCAATGACGGCGAAGTCAGGGGGCGTGAGTGTTAGCCCCATGCCGAACATGATGAGTCCCAAGAGGGGGTTAATCCAGGGGGCCAGCCCTGTAAAGGCTGTTGGGGCGGCAAGCGCTACGGCTCCTCCGGCCAGGATAAGCACGGGAAAAAGAGTGACTGCGACACGGGCGCTGCGTTCTTCAGCGGCTGATGACGTCTTTGACGATTCGGATAAGGAAGACATACCTACCGGATTAGCACAGTGCGGGTTGGGTTTCAGAATCAGCGTGTACTGATGACGCAGGCGGGGCGATGTTCGTCATCGATATTACGCAAGAGAAGAACCAATTCTTTCGGATGTTCGAGATACGTTGCCGTAAATTCTAAAGGTCGACAAACAGCGGAGAGAGCGGACCGGGCAGCACTCCCACAATGCTTGCCGGAAATAGAGCCCCCTTTGGATAAAGATGGGTTCGGACTCCGGGGTGTCAGTCCCCGGTTCGGGCGGCGCAGTGATGGCACGGGATTGCAGGATGACCAACCCGTGGGCGGCGGCGCGGATTTCGAGCGTAACGGGATACGCAGGTGAGAACCCGTGCCATCGCTTTCGGTAATGACTTGAGACTCGATCCGAGTCGTGGAGCCCGCTGGTGGTGAGGCTCAGCTGATCCGGAACATTTTCCCCGACGCGGGCATGTGGATCAGGGTCTCGACGACGGGACGCCCGGTGATCGACTGGATCGCTGCGGCATAGCCACGCATCTGGCCAACGTACTTGTCCTTGATATGGCCAACGGGGTCCTTGCCCGGATAGGACTTGTGATCCACCAGCACGTATCCGGCAGGTGTCTCCAGCAGAAGGTCGATACATCCTTCCATCAGCTGGTTGTCTGCGTTGCGCCAGGCTACGGACTGTTCCGTAATGACTGTCGCGCCGGGGTACTGCTCGGCGAAAAACGCGAGCATCCGGTCGCCGGCTTCCACCACCACGGCCGCGTCGACGGCGGACGCAGCGGTCCAGCGGTCCAGGAGCCGTTGCGCCGCCAGAAGCCGGACGGCGGTGTCTATCCCGGCAAGCGGCAGGGCGAAATAGCCAAGGATGGCAGAGCCCACGTGGTCCCAGTTGGCGGCTCCGCGCGGACAGTCCGTCGGCGAATTCCCGGGCGGCGCTCCCATCGCCGGCTGCTGGCCCATCGGCGGGCTCGTAGCTGAAGGCTTCCACGGAGAGTCTGCGTTCGCCGTCGCGGCCCTGGACGAGCAGCGTTCCGTCGTTGCCGGCGCCTACGGTCCATTCCACGATCGGTCCGGACGCGAGGGTGTTCAGCGATGCCGGGGCCGGGTTGGCCGCTGCCAGGCAGGTCACGCTGACTGAGCGGGTCAGACCCGCGTAGAGTACCCGCGCGGAGTCGGCCTGGCGCCGGGCCAGAACTTGCCGGGCGACAGCGGAAGCGTCCGCCGCCGCGGAGAGCGGTTTGAAGCCCTTGCCACCAAACGGCCACGCCCAGAAGCGGATCCACCGCCCGGCAAGGGGGTCCCGGACATCGATCTCGCCGACACCTTCAACCGCCACACCCCAGGGCGCCGCTGCAACAGCGGTGTCGAGGCTGGCCAGAACCACGGCGGGCCATTCCAGGCCCTTGGCCTTGTGATAGGTCAGCACATCAACGACGTCGTCGCCGAAGTTCTCACTGCCGGCGCTGTCGGCGTCGGCAAGGAACTTCAGCGAGCCGCCCAGCGTGACCGGCTTGGAAAGCGCAGCACACGATTCGTAGTAGCGCTCCAGCAGGGTGCGCAGCGCATCGAGATTCTTCAGCCGCGTTCCGGGGTTGCTCCACGATTTGATGAGGCGGGCAACGCCGAGCCGGGCCGTGACTTCCTCCATGATTTCCGTGGCACGTTGAAGAACAGCGGGATGATCTGGTCCACGGCGCGCCACCGGGAGCGGCTGCTGACGCCGATCCGCGGCAGTCCGCGCAGCTGCAGTTCCTGGTCTAGCAACGCCGCGCTGGCGGAAGCGACGACGGCCGAGCGGTCCGTGCCGGAATCGTCGTCGCAGGCGAGCCACCGGGCCGTGTGCTCGGCGGCTTCCCATTCGGTTTTGGCGACGAGCACGGTCACCTCGCCCACCGGCCCGGGACGGGGAACCGGCTCCTGATGTTCACTCCGTGCCGTTCGAGGGCGTCGACCAGGCGGCCCCAGATAGCGGGAAACGAGCTCCGGGGGTGCTGGAGTTCAAGCCGGGTTATTCCCAGCGGCCAGTTCGACGTGGCATCGCTCTCGAGCTCGTGAACGAGTTCCAGTGGATAGTCGGCGAATGCCCGGTCGAGGGGAAGGTGGCTCTGTTACAGGGAAGCGAGGGCATTCAGCTTGGCGCTTGGTTCATCCGGTGCCAAGCCGGTCCAGCCGTTGACGACGAGCTCGTCGCGCAGGTTCAGCAGGTCGATGGCCTTGGACCACGGGTCGACGGCGAAAGATCCATGGAACCAGGCCGCCGGGGTGTCCTGTTCCGCGAGCCTGGCCATGTATCGCCGGATCCGTGTCGAGTGGCGGGCATCGGGTCCGGCGAGCCCAAGTCTGGTCTGCAGGAGCTGGGTCGAGCCCGCCGAAATCCCGGGGGTCTCCACGGGCTCGACGGGCTCGACCGGCGGGCGGGGCTCGACGCGCCTACGGGGCGTCGATGAAGCCGTCCGCCACGTACAGCGCGCGGTCCAGGATCGCCAGGCCCTCGCGCAGGTCCTCCTCGCTGATGTTCAGCGCCGGCACCACGTGGAGGCGGTTGAAGTTCGCGAACGGCAGCAGCCCGTTGTCCTTGCAGAACGCGACGACGGCGTCCATCGCCGGGCTGGAGGATCCGTATGGGGCCAGCGGCTCGCGCGTCCCGCGGTCTTTGACCAGCTCGATCGCCCAGAACATCCCGACGCCGCGGACCTCGCCGACGGACGGGTGGCGGGCGGCCAGGTCCTCGAGCGCCGGCCGGACCACGCGTTCGCCGAGCTCGGCGGCGTTTTCCACCATGCGCTCGTCGGCCATGGCGTTGATGGTCGCGACGGCCGCCGCGCAGGCCAGCGGGTGGCCCGAGTAGGTCAGTCCGCCCGGGTACGCCCGCTCGCGGAAAGTGTCGAACACCGCGCCGGAGATCGCGACGCCGCCGAGCGGCACGTAGCCCGAGTTCACGCCCTTCGCGAAGGCCAGCAGATCCGGGACCACGTCCCAGTGGTCGACAGCGAACCACTTGCCGGTGCGCCCGAAGCCGGCCATGACCTCGTCGGCGATGTACATAATCCCGTACTTGCGGGTCAGCTCCCGAACCCCGGCCATGTACCCGGCGGGCGGGACCATGATGCCCGCCGTGCCCGGCACCGATTCGAGGAGCAGCGCCGCGATGTTGGCCGCTCCCTCGAACTGGATGATGTCCTCCAGATGGCGCAGCGCCCGCTCCGTCTCCTCGGCCTCGGTGGCCGCGTGGAAGGAGGAGCGGTAGAGGAACGGCGCGAAGAAGTGCACGACGCCGGAATCCCCGTAGTCGTTGGCGATCCGCCGCGGGTCGCCGGTCGCGTTGATCGCCAGGTGCGTGCCGCCGTGGTAGCTGCGGTACGCCGAGAGCACCTTCTTGCGCCCGGTGTGCAGGCGCGCCATGCGGATCGCGTGCTCGACGGCGTCCGCCCCGCCGTTGGTGAAGAACACGTGGTCCAGGTCCCCGGGGGTCAGTCCGGCGATGAGCCGGGCGGCCTCGGAGCGGGCGTCGTTGGCGTGCTGCGGCGCGATGGTGCACAGCTTGCCGGCCTGCTCCTGGATCGCGGCGACGACCTTCGGGTGCTGGTGGCCGATGTTCGTGTTGACCAGCTGCGACGAGAAGTCCAGCAGCCGCCGTCCCTCGCCGTCCCAGAGGCGGGTGCCCTCCGCCTTAACCACGGTCATGGGGTTGATCTTGTCCTGGGCGGACCAGGAGTGGAACACGTGCGCGCGGTCCAGCTCGTGGGCCCGGCGCCCGGCGGCCAGCTCGGCCTCCGTGGGCCCGATGCCCGCGGAACCGGCGCCGGTGGTGGTGGAAGTCAGTGTCTCGGTCATGGTGCTCCTTCGGGGCGCGGTGTAGGTGGGGTGGCTAGTCGTTCTGCGGGAAGCCCAGATTCAGGCCGCCGTGGCTGGGGTCCTGCCAGCGCGTGGTGACCACCTTGCCGCGGGTGAAGAAGTGCACGCCCTCGGTGCCGTGGGCGTGGGTGTCGCCGAAGAGCGAGTTCTTCCAGCCGCCGAAGGAGTAGTACGCCATGGGCACCGGCACGGGGACGTTGATGCCGACCATGCCCACCTGGATCTCGTTCTGGAACCGCCGGGCGGCGCCGCCGTCGTTCGTGAAGATCGCGGTGCCGTTGCCGTACGGGCTGTCGTTGACCAGCCGCACGGCGTCGTCGTAAGCGTCCACGCGCAGCACCGAGAGCACCGGGCCGAAGATCTCGTCCGTGTAGATCGGCATCTCGGTGGTGACGTGGTCGAACAGCGTGGGGCCCAGGAAGAAGCCGGAGGGGCCCTCGGGTGTGGACTCGGCATCGAACTGGTCCGTCGCGGCGGCGTCGACGCGGCCGTCGAGGACCACCGTGGCGCCGGCGGTCTCGCCGGCATCGATGTAGCCGGCCACGCGGTCGCGGTGCGCCGCGGTGACCAGGGGCCCCATGTCGCAGCCGCGCAGGCCGTCGCCGGTCCGCAGGGAGCGGGTGCGCTCGGCGATCTTGGCGACCAGCTCGTCGGCGATGTCGCCCACAGCGACCAGCGCGGAGACGGCCATGCAGCGCTCTCCCGCGGAGCCGAAGCCGGCGTTGACCGCGGCGTCGGCGGCCAGGTCCAGGTCGGCGTCGGGCAGCACCACCATGTGGTTCTTGGCGCCGCCGAGGGCCTGCACGCGCTTGCCGTTGGCGGTGCCGCGGGAGTAGACGTACTGGGCGATCGGGGTGGACCCGACGAAGGAGACCGCCTTGATGGAGGGGTTGTCCAGGAGCGCGTCCACAGCCTCCTTGTCGCCGTTGACGACGTTGAAGACGCCGTCCGGCAACCCGGCCTCCTTCCACAGCTCGGCCATCCACACGGTGGCGGTGGGGACCTTCTCGCTGGGCTTGACGACGACCGTGTTGCCGGCGGCGATCGCCAGCGGGAAGAACCACATGGGCACCATGGCCGGGAAGTTGAACGGGGAGATGATGGCCACCGGGCCCAGCGGCTGGCGGAGGGAGTGCACGTCGACGTTGGTGGACGCGCCCTCGGTGAAGCCGCCCTTAAGCAGGTGCGGCATGCCGCAGGCGAATTCGACGACCTCCTGGCCGCGGGTGACCTCGCCGAGCGCGTCGTCGAGGACCTTGCCGTGCTCGGCCGTGATGATGGCCGCGAGCTCGTGCTTGCGGGAGTTCAGGAGCTCGCGGAAGGAGAAGAGGACCTGCGCGCGGCGGGCCAGGGAGGTGTCGCGCCAGGCCGGGAACGCGGCGGCCGCGGCGGCGACGGCGGCGTCCACATCCTGCTTGCGGGCCAGCGCCACGCGGCCTGAGACCTCGCCGGTGGCCGGGTTGGTGACGGCTGAGGTGCGCCCGGAGCCGGCCGCGGTGGAGGCGCCGCCGATCCAGTGGAGGATGGTCGGCGCGCCGGAGGCGGCCTCGGGGCGGGCGGACTGCTGGGTGATGGTCATCGTCACTCCTGGGGGATCGGGGGAGGGGTTCGGCCGTGCGGCCCTGCACCCATCCTGTCCGCCGGCCCCACCCCGCACAACAGGCAATGTGTCGGAAATCGGATAAGAATGCTTACACTGTGTCCATGCATCTCAGCGTCCGGACCCTCCTCGCCCTCCCAGAGCTCCAGGCGGCGGACCCCGAGCTCCTCGCCGGGGCCGAGGGCCTCGACGCCCCCGTCCGCTGGGTCCACGTCTCCGAGCAGGCCGGGGCGTCGGTGCTCCTGCAGGGCGGGGAGTTCGTGCTCAGCACCGGGCAGGCGTTCGACGGCGGGACCCCGCTGGACGCGGACGCCGTGGCCGCGCACCTGCGCGGCTTCCGTGAGGCCGGCGCGGCGGGCATCGCCTTCGAGATCCTGGGGGACCGGCCGGCGACGGCGGCGCTGCTGCGCGGGGTCGCGGGGGCGGCGGGGCTGCCCGTGATACTCCTGCGCCGCCGGATCCGGTTCGTCGGCGTCACCGAGACCGTCCACCGCATGATCGTCGCGGATCAGGTGCGGCAGCTGGAGGCCTCGCGCCGCGTACACGAGGCCTTCACCGCCCTCAGCGTGGAGAACGCCGGGGCCGGGGAAATCGTCGCCGCCGCGGCCGGGCTGGCGGGGCGCCCCGTGCTGTTCGAGTCCCCGGACGGGACCGTGCTGCACGCGGGGGAGGGCGCCGGCGCGCTCGCCGCGGACTGGGCGAGCCGCCGCGCCGGGGCCGCCACGGCGGACACGCTTACCGCCCCGGTCGTGGGGGCCGGGCAGGACTGGGGCCGCCTCGCCGCCCCCGGGACCCCGCCGGACGACGCCGCCGCGGCCATGGTCCTCCAGCGCGCCGCCCAGGCCCTGGCCATCCACCACATGGCCGAGCGGGACCAGCGCGAGGTGGCCCGCCAGGCCGAGGCCGTGCTGGTCAACGAGCTGCGCCAGCCCGGGACGCTGACGGAGAAGCAGGCCCTGGACCGGGCCGCTGCCATGGGGTTGGTCGCCGGCGTCGCGTATGTCCCCGTGGTGCTCGCGCTCGACGCCGGACGCGGCGGGCCGCTCGAGGCCCAGCGCCGCGGACGGCTGGTTATGGACGCGCTCGCCCGGGTGGTGTCCGCCGCGCGGGCCTCGGCGCTGGTGGCCCGGCTGCACTCGGACCAGGTCGGGCTGCTGCTGGCCCTGCCGGCCCGTCAGCTCGAGGACCCCCTGCTGGCCCGCGTCTGCGCCGGCCTGGCGCGGACCGACCTCGACGCAAGCGGTGGTTCGGGGCAAGCGGGCGGCGCGGGTCGCGCCGGAGAGGGTCCCGGCGGCGGTCCTTGGTGGACCGTGGGCGTCGGGCGCACGCAGGCCTCGCTGCTGGACACGGCCCTCGGTCTCGACGAGGCGGGGCACGTCGCGCAGGGGGCCGCCTCCTTGCCCGCCGCCGAGCGCGCACGGCGCCCGTACCACCGCTCCGCGGACGTGCGGCTGCGCGGGCTGCTGGCCGTCCTGCGCGAGGACCCGCGCGTGCGCGCCTTCGCGGAATCGGAGCTCGCCGGCCTGGCCCCGGCCGAGCTGGGGCTGCTCGAGCGGTTCCTGGCCGCCGGCGGCAACAAGGCAGCGCTGGCGCGCGGGGAGCTGGTCAGCCGCCCGGCGCTCTACGCGCGTCTGGACCGGCTGGAGCGCCGCCTGGGCGTGCCCCTGGACGACGCCGAATCCCGCGCCTCCCTGCATGTCGCCGTCCTGGTCTCGCGGCTCGGCTCGCACCCCGGTGCGCAGCCCGGCGCGCGGTGACGGGCACAATGGGGGAGTGACCAAGCCCTTCACGCTCGTCCAGCTCCGCTACTTCGCCGCCGTCGCCGAGACGCAGAATATGACCGAGGCGGCCTTGCGCCTAAACGTCACCCAGTCCACGCTGTCCTCCGCGATCGCGCAGCTCGAGGGCGAGGTCGGCGCGTCCCTGTTCGTGAGGGTGCCGCGGCGCGGGCTGCGCCTGACCGACGCCGGCCGGCGGCTGGCCCGCGAGCTCGGCCCCTTCCTCGAGGAGGCCGACCGGATCAATGCGCTGGTCGCGGGGGAGGCGGACGCGCTCGAGGGCGAGCTCCGCGTGGGCCTGTTCGCCCCGCTGGCGCCGTTCCGCGCCCCGGTGATCCTCTCCGCGTTCGAGCGCAGCCACCCCCGCGTGCACGTCTCTTTCCTCGAGGGCGACCAGGAGTTCGTCCAGCGGGCCCTCGCCGAGGGGCGTTGCGACGTGGCGCTGATGTACGACATCGGACTGGAGGCGGGGTTCACCACGCACGTCGTCGAGCGCGTCCCGCCGCACGTGATCGTCCATGCGGGGCATCCGCTGGCCGCCGCCGCGGACCGCTTGGTGTGGCTCTCCGAGCTGGCCACCGAGCCGCTGATCCTGCTGGACCTGCCGCACACCCGGGAGTACTTCCTGCACCTCTTCCGCCTGGCCGGGGTCGAACCGCGGATCCGCCACCGGGCCACGGGGTACGAGACGGTGCGGGCGTTCGTCGGGAAGGGGCACGGCTACTCCGTGCTCAACCAGCGCATCCACCACCAGCTGACCTACGTCGGTGACCGGATCGTCCCGCTTACGCTCGCCGACGACCTGCCGTCGATCGCCGTGGTGCTGGTCCGGCCCGACGGCGTCCGCCCCACTCGCCGCGCCCTCGCCTTCGAGGAGGTGTGCCTTCGGCTTTACGGGGCCACCCGCGGTTGACCTGGAGCCCGCCCAGTCATCGATTTTCTCGATGCGAACCAGCTAGAGAATCAATTAGACACGTGTGACCGGGGTCACGCAGACTGGGCTGACCAACGACTCCCCTTCCCGGACCCGGCGCAGCCGGGCACCGCGCGGACGCCGCAACGGCGCGGATCCGCACCGGGAAGGGCCACCACCCCACCAGGAGACCACGATGCCCGAGCAGGACCACCGTTTCCACGGTGTTTCGCGAACCCCCGGCCACAGCGCCGGAACGCGAAACAACAACGCACCGACGAATTCACCATCCCGAAACACCGTGGGCGCCCCCGGTAACCGCGCCTCCGTACGGTTGATGCCATGACAACCACACAGCAGCCAGCCCCCGCGACCGGCCCCGGCTCAGGCTCAGGCTCCGCGCCCACCGTCGAGTTCAACACCGGACGGAAGTCCACCGGCATGCAGAAGCGCGTCCTCGCCGGAGGCAGCGTCGGGCAGTTCATCGAGTTCTACGACTTCTCGCTCTACGGACTCTCCGCCGTGGTGCTTTCCCAGCTCTTCTTCCCCAGCCAGAGCCCCGTCGTCGCCCTGCTCTCCGTCTTCGCGACGTTCGGCGTCGCGTTCTTCATCCGCCCGCTCGGCGGTCTGTTCTTCGGCGCCCTCGGAGACAAGATCGGGCGGCGCAAGGTCCTGTACATCACGCTGCTGACGATCGGCGTCGCCACCGCGGCCATCGGCCTGCTCCCGACGTTCGACCAGATCGGCGCGCTCGCCCCGATCCTGCTGGTCCTCTGCCGCCTGCTGCAGGGCTTCTCCGCCGGCGGCGAGTCCGTCGGCGCCCCGGCGTTCGTGTTCGAGCACGCCCCCGTCGACCGCCGCGGCTTCTGGCTGAACATCACGCTCGCGGCCACCGCGCTGCCGTCCGTGTTCGCCGGCATACTGATCCTGCTTCTCAGCCAGTCGATGAGCGCCGACGCCTTCATGAGCTGGGGATGGCGCGTGCCGTTCCTGCTGGCCCTGCCACTGGCCGTGTTCGGCCTCTGGATCCGCTCCCGCACCGAGGAGTCGCAGGCGTTCAAGCAGGTCGCCGCAGCCGAGCAGTCCAAGGAGTACAGCCCGGTCCGCGAGGCCTTCCGCGAAAACCGCCTGCGCATGGTGCAGGTCGTGTTCGTCATGGGCCTGACCGCCATGGGCTTCTACTTCCTGGTGGGCTACTTCGTCCCGTTCGTGCAGACCAGCGGCAACCTCACCCGCGAACAGTCGCTCATGGCCAACGCCGCGGCGCTGCTCTTCTACGCGATCCTGCTGCCGATCTGCGGCAGGATCGGCGACAAGGTGGGCCGCAAGCCCATGCTGATCGCCGGCGCCGCGGCCATCGCCGTCTTCGCGGTCCCGTGCTTCATGCTCGTCACCAGCGGTTCGCTGACTCTGGCGATCCTGGGCCAGCTGCTGTTCGTCGTCCCGCTCTGCATCTACGGCGGCGGCTGCTATACCTTCTTCGTCGAGATCTTCACGACCCGCACCCGCTTCACCTCTGCAGCCGTGAGCTACAACCTGGCCTACGCCCTGTTCGGCGGCACCGCGCCGTTTATCGGCACCGCGCTGATCGGCGCCACCGGCAACAACCTCGCCCCCGGCATCTATCTGGCCGTGGCCGCTGTGATCGTCCTGCTGCTGCTGACACTGACCAAGGTCCCCGAGACGCGCGGCAACCTGCACTAGCGGCAGGCAAGCCAGCACCCTTCCGAACGCACCTCACGCACAAGGAGAACCACCGTGAACGCCCAAGCATTCCTGACTGACTTCCACCACGTCGCCACCTTAGGGGCCACCGAGAACCACGGCGTCGACCGCCAGGCGGCCACCGCCGAGGACAAGATGAGCCGCGACTGGTTCGCCGCCTTCGTCGGGCAGCGCGGCTGGGAGACCCGGGTGGACGGGATCGGCAACATGTTCGCCCTCATCGAGTTCCATCCGGGAGCCCCGTACATCCTCATCGGCTCGCACCTGGACTCCCAGCCCCTCGGCGGCCGGTTCGACGGCGCGTACGGCGTGATCGCCGGGCTGCACGCCGCGGAGCGGGTGGCGGAGCGCGTGCGGGCGGAGGGCGCCCGCCCGCCGTTCAACCTCGCCGTCGTCAACTGGTTCAACGAGGAGGGCGGCCGATTCGCCCCCTCCATCATGGGCAGCTCGGTCTTCGCCGGGCTGATGGACCAGGAGCGCATGCTCGCAGTCCAGGACCTCCAGGGCACCAGCGTCCGCGAGGCGCTCGAGGCTATCGGCTACCTCGGCACGGACGAACGCCCAGACGTCGCCGGCTACGCGGAGATCCACATCGAACAGGGCCGGATCCTGGAGCGCGAAGGCTACGCGATCGGCGCCGTCGACTACTCCTGGCACACGCAGAAGCTGGACATCGAGGTGCTCGGCGAGCAGTCGCACACCGGCGCCACCGCCATGGCGGACCGGCACGACGCGCTGGTCGCCGCGTCGAAGATCGTTCTCATGGTCCACGACGTCACGAGGGACTTCGAGGAGGAGGCCCTGGTCTCCTCCGTGGGCCAGCTGACCCTGGAGCCCAACTCCCCGATCGTGGTCCCGCGCCGCGTGCACCTGGTCGCGGACCTGCGCTCGGCCAGCCCGGAGACCGTCGAGGCGGCCCGCGCGACGCTCCTGGAGCAGATCGCGGCGCTCGCGGCGGAGCACGATATCCGCATCAACGTGAAGGACTTCGATGTCCGCGGCATCCAGCGCTACCCGGAGGAGGGCCTCGAGCTCGCGGAGAAGGTAGCCGCGGACCTAGGCCTGCGCGCGCGCCGCATCCGCACCATGGCCGGCCACGATTCGGTCGCCCTGAACCGGATCGTGCCCACCGTCATGTTGTTCTGTCCGTCCGTGGACGGCGTCTCACACTGCGAGCGGGAATTCACTACCGACGCGGACATGGTCGCCGGCGTCGACGCGCTGACCGGCGTCGCCTGGGAGATGGTCCGCGGCGCGCTCGCGGGGGACTTCGCGCCCGTCGAAGCCGCGAGCGGGGCCGGCGCGTAGTGGAGGAGCTCCACTACCTCGACGCCGCAACCGCCCTGCGCCTCTTCCGGGCCCGCGAGCTCTCGCCCGTGGAGCTCATGAACGCGGTCATCGCCCGGACCGAGGAGGTCAACGGCGAGGTCAACGCGCTCACCGAGACGCTCTTCGACGACGCCCTGGCCGCCGCGCGGCTGGCCGAGGCCCGCTACGCGCGGTCCGCGGATGACGCCGGCGCCCTGCCCGCGCTGCTGGGCCTGCCGGTGGCGACGAAGGAGAAGCACGCGCTCGCCGGGCGGACGATCGAGCAGGGCCTGGGTTCCCACCGCGGCCGGATCGCTGCCGCGGACCACCCGGTGGTCGCGCGGATCCGGGCCGCGGGCGGGATCGTGCACGCGCGCACCGCGTCCCCCGAGTTCAGCTGCGCCACCGTCACGCACAGCCCGCTGTGGGGCGTGGCCCGCAACCCCTGGAACCTGGACCGCTCGCCCGGCGGCTCCTCCGGCGGTGCCGGCGCGGCGCTGGCTGCCGGGTTCGCGCCGCTGGCCACCGCCAGCGACATTGCTGGCTCCACGCGTATCCCCGCCGGCTTCACCGGCACGGTCGGGTACAAGGCGCCCTACGGCCGCGTGCCCGGCGCGCCGCCGCTGTCCGCAGACTGGTACCGCGGGGACGGGCCGATGGCGCGCACCGTCGCTGACGCCGCGCTGCTGGCCAACGTCATGTCCGGGCCCGACGCCGGGGACCACTCCACGGTCCCGGCGGGGGAGCCGATCCCGTCAGCCCACGCGCCCGTCGCAGGGATGCGGATCGCGCTGAGTGTGACCCTCGGCAACTTCCCGATCGACCCTGCCGTGGAGGCCAACACCCGCGCCGTGGCCGCCGCCCTGCGCGACGCCGGCGCCGACGTCATCGAGGTCGCACTGCCGTGGACCACGGACCAGGTCCGGGAGACCATCTTCACGCACTTCGGCCACATCCTGGGACCGGCCATGGCCGCGGAGCTCGCCGGCGGGGACGCCCCGGTGGCGGCCTACACCACCCGGTTCATCGCCGACGCAGCGGCCGCCGCGGCGCGGAACACGCTGGCGGAGGGCCTGGCGATGGACGCACGGATCCAAGCAGAGCTCGCCGCGGCGATGTCCGGGTTCGACGCGCTGCTGTGCCCGACGTCCGGCGTCGCGTCGCTGGACGCCGCGGGGGACTACCTCGCCGGGATCGACGCCGGCGGGCGGCACCTGGAGCACTACTGGGAGGCGCACCTGACCAGCCCGTTCAACGTGGCCAACCGGTGCCCGGTGCTTGCTGTGCCCAGCGGCTTCGCGGCCGACGGCGTACCCACAAGCGTGCAGGTGATCGGGCACCCGTTTGCCGAGGGCAGCGTGTTCCGGGTCGGCGCGGCCATCGAGGCCCTGGTCCCGTGGGCCCATCACCGCCCGTCCTTCAGAGGATCGCGCTTGCCGACGTCCTGAGCAAACGATTTGAAGGTGTCGGCGATCTTCCTCGTGTTGCGGAGGTTTTCGTCGATGTGGATGGTCACATGGCGCCAGGTCGAAACCCTGTCCTGGAGGTACTGGCTTAGGCCCTTGCCGCCATCTCCCAGTCACGGGGCACGGCCCTTCTTGCGTGTCTGGAATGCTATTAGGCCGCATGCGTGCTCTCGCGGCCGCCGATAGGCGTGGTCCCGGGAGAGGCGTACGACGGCGGCGCGTGGGTTCCAGTCGAAGGAACCCAGGAGCCGGAGTCATCCGAGGTGATCCCCCGCGTTCATCGGCGCCCCGGTCTGTTGTGATCGGCCAGCACAGTGCTGCCGCCAGCCCACTTCAGGCCGCACGTCGGGCACTCGATGTACCACTCGTCGTTTCCGGGAAACTCGATCATCCTACCCACGTCCTCGCCGCTCGACGGGCACCACGTCTTCATGTCCTCCTCCTTTTGGAGGAGCGCCTCTTGGATCTGCATGAAGTCCAGGTCATCGTCGTCTCTGATCATGGTCGCGACCTTACGCTGGGTGACCGACATCAAACCTTCGGGGCCGCCGCCGACTGGAACCGCCGAGGTGTCTGAGGTGACTGCAAACTCCTGCCGGGAAGCGGACCCGCCCGACGTGCCTGGTTCCTTCCCGGTCCGCCGGGCTGACTAGCTAGCCACCGCCGCCTTCGCCGCCCGCGAGGCTTCCATCCACTCGCTCAGCCACGGGGCCCGGACGCTGGAGGTGATGCGACAGTCGGCCACGAAGGTTCCCTTCGCGCCGGCATCGATCCAGTCCTGCAACGCGGAAAGGTCGGACAAGGAGCGGATGATCGCGGACTCGGCACCCAAAGCGCGGGCGACGCCGCTGAAGTCCACCTCGGGGATCAGCATGGGCTTTTCGGTCAGGCCCTGGGAGCCGTACTGGTGGATTTCGGCTCCATAGGCGGCATCGTTGTAGATCACGACGACGGCGCTGCTCGCCGCGCCGATCAGCGATTCGAGGTCGGACAGGCCCATCAGGAAACCGCCGTCGCCGGAGGCCAGCACCAGGGTGCGGCCGTCCTCCACCGCGCGGGCTGCCCCGACGGCGCTGGCGAGGCCCAGCCCGATGGTCTGGTAGGCGGTCCCCACCATCACCAGGTCCTGGGGCCGCGGGATGTTCCAGTACATCGGTGCCCAGCCGAGGAAGTGCCCGCCGTCCTGGACCACCGTGCGCCGCTCCGGCAGCACGGCGTCCAACGCGGTGGCCAGGGAACGCGGGTCCAGCCGGCCGTCCGCGGTCTCCTCGGAGCCGGGGTGGTGGGCGGGTCCTTCGGCCAGCCGCTTGCGGGCTTCCGCGCGCCACGCTCCGCCGCGGCCGGCGTCCGGCGAGGCCGCGCCCTCCAGCATCCGCAGGAGGTGTCCGGCCGCGGACTTCGCGTCTGCGCTGACGAACGTATCCACCCGTGGGTGCGTCGGCTGCAGGGCGGTGTCGATCTGGATGACGGTGCTGTCCGGGCCGAGCAGGTGCCCGAACCGCATGGTGAAGGCGCTCAGGCTTGCCCCGGCCACGAGGACCACATCGGCCTCACCCATGAGCCCGGCTGCGGTGTCCGTGCCGAAGCCGCCCGCCACGCCGAGGTATCCCTCGCCTTCGAGGAGGTTGAGCGCCAGGGCGGTTCCGGCGGTCACGGCGCCGAGGCGGTCGGCGAGCTCCCGAAGCTCCGGGCCGGCGCCGGCGAGGTGCGCGCCGCGGCCGGCGAGGATCAGCGGCCGCTTCGCACCGGCGAGCAGGCGGGCTACCTGCCCAAGGCCGCCGTCGACGTCGTCCGTCACCATTCGTGCCGAGGGTGCCGGAAGTTCCTCGTCCGCAGCCTCGAGGGCCGCGAGGTCGTAGGGGATGGCAATCACGACGGCGGTGCGCTTGGTGAGTGCGTACTCCACCGCCTGCCGGGTGATGGAACCCGCGGCGTCGCGGGTGACGGTGAAGGTTGCCGCGCCGAGGCCTGCGGCGATGGCCGCCTGGTCCACGTCCCAGGGCCGGGCGCCGGTGGTGGGGGCGTCCCCGGTGACCAGCACGACGGGGATCTGCGCCTGGACCGCCTCGGCGAGGGCGGTCAGCGCATTGGTGTAGCCGGGGCCGTAGGTGGTGGTGCCCGCGGCGAGACGTCCCGACGTCCGGTAGTAGGCGTCGGCCGCGGCGATGGCGGCGCCTTCATGGCGGACGGCGGAGAAGCGGAGGCCCAGCTTTTCCGCGGCGTCCAGGAAGTAGACGTTCCCGTTGCCCATGACGCCGAAGACATCGCTGAGATAGCTGCTGAGAATCTGCGCCACGCGGCCGGACACGGTGAGAGTAGTCATGCAGGAATCTTGTGGTCTGGTTCACAGATAGGCAAGAGCGGCAGATTTGATAGGGATTATTGGCAGGAAATGGGAGTGAAAACTGAAAATATGCCCACTTGTGGTCTGCATCACCCCAACTTAGGCGGAGGGGCGGGATTCCTGTTCGGAGAGCCGGCTCAGGAGGCCGTCGTAGCGGGGCGGCATGAGTTCCAGGACGGAAATGGCGGTGCTGGTCCGTTGGATCCCCTCGATTTCCAGGATCTCGTTGGTGATGCGGTAGAGATCGGCTGTACTGCGTGCCACCACCTTGGCCATGAGGTCCGCGTCGCCGGTGGTCGCGTGCACCTCGATGACCTCCGGGATCGCGGCGAGTCCGTCTTCCACCGCGCCTGTCCGCGTCTGGCTGATGGACAGGGAGAGGAAGGCCATCAGGTCATAGCCGAGTGCGGCGGGATCCAGTCGCCGGCTGAAGGAGCGGAGGGCGCCGCTGCGCTCGAGCCGTGCCAGCCGGGCGTGGACCGTGTTCCGTGCGACGCCGAGTGTCCGGGAGAGTGCCAGGGCGCTGGCCTCCGGATCCTTATCCAGGGCCAGGATGATCCTGCCGTCGAGTGAATCCAGGGTGCGGGGGTGCAGGATGGTCATATTTTCACCAGAGACAGTAGAAGTTGAGCAGAAGTCCCAATGGGTTGAGCGTACCTTGCATTGTGGGCGGAGTCACAACCATGATCAGTCCTCATGACCCGTGATCAGCTCCTCACCGCAGCGGACGCCGCACTCCCCGCCCTTCGTGGCGCTGTGTCCGGCCTCCCGCCGTATGTCCCGGGCCGGCGCAGCGCCGGCATGGACATTGCTGCCCTTGCCAGCAACGAAAGCCACTACGAGCCGCTGCCCGCTGCCGCCGCTGCGGTGGCCGCAGCGGCCGGTACCATGAACCGCTACCCCGACAGTGCCGCCGTCGAACTCCGTGAACGTATCGCCAGCCACTTCGGCGTCACCGCCGGAGAGGTCGCGGTGGGACCCGGCAGCGTGGGCGTCCTCCAGCAGATCATCACCGGGCTGTGCGATGCCGGGGATGAAGTGATCTTCGCCTGGCGCTCCTTCGAGGCGTACCCCATCCTGGTGGAGCTGGCCGGCGCCCGGCCGGTCCGCGTTCAGCTGGACACCTTTGAAGGCCACGACCTTGAAGCCATGGCCGCGGCCGTGACCGCCCGCACAAAGGTGATCCTGCTCTGCACCCCCAACAACCCGACCGGCGTGCCGATCAGCCACGAACGCATCGAGGCCTTCCTGCGCTCCGTCCGTTCTGACATTCTCGTGGTGATCGACGAGGCCTACGTGGAATACGCCGAAGCGGGCAGCGGCCCCGATTCCCTGGCGCTCTACCGCCAGTACCCCAACGTCTGCATCCTGCGCACCTTCTCAAAGGCCTACGGCCTCGCCGGCCTGCGCGTGGGCTACGCCGTGGCGGGGCCGGCCATCGCTGAGGGACTGCGCCGGACCGCCCTTCCCTTCGCCGTGAGCGCGCTGGCCCAGAAGGCCGCCGTCGCGTCGCTGGACGCCGGAGCGGAGATGGAAACCCGGGTGGCCGCGGTCAAGCAGGAGCGCGCCCGGATGGCCGCGGAGCTCGAAGCCCAGGGCTGGAAGCTGCAGCCGAGCCAGGGCAACTTCCTGTGGATCCGTGCGGATGAGAGCCTCCAGACAAGGCTCGTGGATGCGTTTGACCGCGCGGGCATCATGGTCCGGGCCTACCAAGGTGACGGGGTGCGGATCACCGTTGCCGGCCCCGCCGCCAACAACCGCGTGCTCCGGGTTTTGGAAGCCCAAGCAGCCTAGGAACTTTCTGACCCTTATCAATCCGTTCCACAACCAGAGGACTCTCCATGGAACAACAGACAAAGACGTCTGGCCGCCCGCTCGGCGCCACACTCAAACCCCGCCAGCTCACCATGATGGGCCTGGGAAGCGCCATCGGTGCGGGGCTCTTCATCGGCTCCGGGGCCGGCATCCAGGCCGCCGGCCCTGCCGTGCTGATCTCCTACCTCGTGGCCGGCACCCTCATCATCCTGGTGATGTGGGCCCTCGGCGAGATGGCCGCCGCCAACCCGGACAGCGGAGCCTTCTCCGTCTATACCGCCAAGGCCTACGGGCCGGTGGCCGGTGCCACGGTGGGCTGGCTCTGGTGGCTGCAGCTCGTGGTGGTCATCGCCGCCGAAGCGCTCGGCGCGGCAGGCCTGCTGGCCACCATCTTCCCGGCCCTGCCGGTGTGGCTGATGGCCTTCGTGTTCATCGTGCTGCTCACCGCCGTGAACCTCACCAGTGTGAAGAACTTCGGCGAGTTCGAGTTCTGGTTCGCCCTGCTCAAGGTGGCAGCAATCGTGGGGTTCCTCCTGGTGGGCGCAGCCCTGCTCTTCGGCTGGCTGCCGGGAGTGCAGTCGCCCGGCCTGTCCAACTTCACCGGTGCCGGATTCGCACCCAGCGGTTTCGCCGGGATTGCCACAGCACTGTTCGTGGTGGCCTTCGCGTTCGGCGGCACCGAGATTGTCTCCGTGGCGGCTGCCGAGACGGCGGAGCCGGCCCGCAGCGTGAAGAAAGCGGTCCGGACGGTGCTGTGGCGCATCCTGGTTTTCTACATCGGTTCCATCTTCATTATTGCGGCTGTGGTTCCCGTGGGTTCGGCGGGGCTGAAGAGCCCGTTCGCGGCGGTACTGGACGCCGCCGGCATGCCCGGCGCAGCCACCGCCATCACCCTGGTGGCCGTGGCGGCACTGCTCTCGGCGCTCAACGCCAACCTCTACGGCGCCTCCCGGATGGCGTTCTCCCTCGCCGAGCGGGGCGACGCGCCGCGCCTGCTCGCCTCGGTGTCCAAGGCACGGGTCCCGGTTATCGCAGTCCTGGCCAGCGTCGCCTTCGGCGTTGTCACGGTCGGGCTGGAGCTGGCTTTCCCCGAGATGGTCCTTCCCGTCCTGCTCAACATTGTGGGCTCGACCTGCCTGCTGGTGTGGACGTCCGCGCTCCTGGCCCAGCTCGCGCTGCGGCTCCGCGCCGACAGCGAGGGGACGGAGCTTCCCCTGCGGATGCCCGGCTTCCCGTGGCTGACGGGCTTTGGCCTGCTCATCCTCGTGGCGATCTTCACGGTGGGCTTCATCGGCGAGGATTCACGTCCCCAGCTGCTGAGCACTTTCTCGCTTGTGGCTCTGCTGGCGGTGGCGAACTGGCTGCACCAGCGGAGGAAGGTTCCGGTTCTTGTTGACACTTCAGAGGGTGACAAGCAGCCGGCGCTCGTCGACTAGTTAACTCGCCTGAACCGACTCGCGGCTTCGGGGCACTGAAGGGCGCGTCCGGTCTTGCCGGGCGCGCCCTTTGCTGTCTGGCGGTACTGTCCTCGTCCGTGTTCTTCACGCTGATGACTCCGGGCTGCCGCTCCTGCTGTTCCTGCTGCTGGTAGCCGGCGCCGCACTAGGCCTTGTGGTCACAGTGCTGCGAGCGTTGCTCCGGCAGGCCACCGACCTGCGCACCGACATGGAAGCGGTGATCTGATGCCGATCGTGGTGCGCATCGACGTCGAACTGGCCAAACAAAAAATGAGTGTGGGGGAGTTCGCCGACCGCGTGGGACTCACCCCGGCCAACGTGGCGGTGCTCAAAACGGCCGGGCCAAGGCCGTCCGCTTCAGCACCCTGGAAGCAATGTGCCGGGTCCTCAAGTGCCAGCCGGGTGACCTGGTGGAGTTCGTCGAGGAATGATCGGGTTCCCTGCGGCGAGGGGGCGGCCCGCTTGGAAGGCTCGTTACGGCAGCGGTCCGTCAGAACTCGTTGCACTGAACTGCGGGTACAGACGGCTGATAGTGGCCGCCTGCACCCGCCTCATGGCTACTTGGTGACGTGAACGACGACGGATTTGCTAAGGGGCTGCTCAGCTCCCGGGTTGTCGATGCCGGTGACTGTCCAGTTCCTCAGCAAGAGGACTGTCTTGCCGGTATCGGAGTTGTAGATGACGGTCTCGAATCCCAAAGCAGCCAGGTCCTCGTCGAGGGCCTGAGCATTCATGCCTTCAACTGCGGCCGGAATTACGGCCGTCTTGGGCGGAGCCGGAGCGGCAGGTACGGCTGCCACAGGCGCGACCGCGACTGGAGTCGCCGCGGCTGTCACCGTAGCCGTTACAGTCGCCGTCGCGGTTTCCGTCACCGTCACCGTCACGGTCTCGGTGACGGTCGGAGCAGCTTGAGGCGTCTTTGCTCCCGCGCATCCTGATAGCGCTATACACAGCAAGCCCGTGAGGGCCAGTTCTTTCTTCATTACTCCCATTTCATTTGTTCTGGATTTCTAGCCCATCGACAGGACTTGATCGATTCCGGCCCCTAGAGACCCGTCTGGCTCACTCCGTACTCGGCCTGCGCCGGGGTGTAGCCCTCGTAGATCAGTTGATCGAACAGTCCGCTGCGAGAAAACGAGGTGAATTCGAGGTAATCCTTGGCTTTTAGGGCTGCCTGCTCGTTCCAGTCGACTGTCACGCGGTCCACGGCCCAAGTCGCATCCACGGTCGAATACTTCTCGTACTCGAGTTGCCCGATCAGACCGGTGCGCGAGAAGGCGGAGAAATCGAGGTAATCAGCAGCCTTCCGCAGTGCGTTCTGCTGGCTGATCGTCCCGGCTTTGGCAGCGGCTTCGGCATCAGCTTGGGCCTTTGCAGCGGCGTCAGCTGCAGCCTTAGCGGCGGCGTCCGCCTCAGCTTTCGCCTTGGCAGCGGCGTCAGCCTCAGCCTTAGCCTTGGCAGCAGCCTCAGCGTCAGCTTTAGTCTTAGCAGCCGCCTCAGCCTCGGCGTCTGCCTTAGCTTTTGCGGCGGCAGGATCCTCTGTTGGCTTTGTGGTCTCTGCCGGGGTCGCAACAGCGGAGTTTTTCGGAGCGGAAACGGCGGAGGCGGACGTTGTCGCGATCGAAGCGCCGCGGCTGGCGTTGATAATGATTCCCAGGACGAGGAAAACGCCTGTGACGATCAAGGCCACTTTCTTGTGCTTGTCATAACCCTCCAGCGGAAGACCCTGCTTATCTCGGGTCTTGTTCGCCAGAACGAGTACAAGGTCGACGAGGGCCCAAATACCCAGACCGCCGATGGTAACCAGCTTGAGGATGCCGGTTCCGACTTTGCCCAGGTAGAACCTGTCCACGCCCAAAACGCCGAGGAGGAGGGAAAGTAGCCATGTCACGAGGAATGACTTATTGCTCTGCTGCGCCGGTCCATAGCCGTGCGCTGGCGGATAGGGGGCGAGGTATGGGGACTGGCTCATGAGAGTCCTTTCATAGGACACCTGACCGACGTGCGATGCGAAGCGTGCGGAGTGGGTGCGGTGATGGACGCGCACAGAGGGAGCCCGGCATGGAATACGGCCGCAGAGGCGCTACATCGCGCCAGCCAACAGTCACAAGCATTTTCGCTTCCCCCAATAACGTCACGGGCGTAAATGCCCACAAAACGGATGCTACACCTCGACCCCGACATCAAATGCAATCACTGCCAAAATGTCATCTCAGTCGTTTTTCGAAAAGTGCCGGCGTTCAATAAAAGCTAGCTGATTGGCATTCCGAGGCGGAGAGTCATAATGAATCAGACTTGTCGGCACGCCATCAAGGAGGAAAAGGGCGTCTGCTTAACGGATGACGATCGAAAAGCCACCATGCCCGTCCGGGGATGACTCGACGAGAGGGTCGTGTCGTCAATCTTGCGTTTTGGCTTTGCCTGCGAGAGATCGTTGTTAGAGTCCCTGCATGAATACACTCGGAGTACTTGATCCCCACCTCCAAGCGGTTGTCCAGGCGGCGGAGAACGGCGCGATCTTACAGCGCATCGTTGTTGTGTGCGGGTCCACCGTGTACATAGGCATCCCCACGTCCACGTCCAATTTTATCGGCACCAATGTGACCGCGTTTGCAGCAGAGATTGCGAAGGACGTCGGCGGTTGGAAAATGCCCCGGCACGAAAAGGAGGCTATCGCAACCCAACAGGCGAGTGATTTGATGGAGAAGACGTCCACGGGGGATAGCCTCCCCTCACTGGAATTCCTCACGCTATGTCCCGCCCAAGTGATCCCCTCAGGAATGACCAGCTACGAAGTCCCGGCTATTCGTGTGAACCTTTACCAAGTCGATGCATGGTGGGTTGCGCCGTTCTTGGAGCACCAAGCGAAGTTCCGGGGCGGTGGCGTAGGAGTAAGCTTCTAGCTCCCTCTTGGAGCCCAAGCGATACGGCCGTGTTTGCGTCCTTCGCTACCAACAAATGGGCCGTCCGCGTTCCTTTATGGAACCTGGACGGCCCATGTGAGATCCGTCGAGTCAGACACGGGGCACCC
This sequence comes from Arthrobacter sp. UYEF36, assembly GCF_040547025.1. Classification (NCBI taxonomy): domain Bacteria; kingdom Bacillati; phylum Actinomycetota; class Actinomycetes; order Micrococcales; family Micrococcaceae; genus Arthrobacter; species Arthrobacter sp. UYEF36. The sequence goes on along the minus strand of NZ_JBEPOX010000005.1, from coordinate 3,547 downwards.
ACGCGGCGTTGTTCGGCTGCAGTCAGCCGTCCCCGGCAAGCTGATTCTGAGCTGTAGTGGGCCCTGGCGCACCAAAGGGCTGGGAGATGGGGCAGAGATTGACCGGGCAAAGTCCAAATGAGGCATTTGTTCGAGGAGTCTTAAACGCGCCGCGACCTGCCAAGCCAGGATCCATGAATACAATCACCAGAGATCCAGGGGGCACTGGTGGATTCTCACTTATCAGCCGCCTTCTCACATCTCGGAGAGGTGCAACCACAGAGGAGTAAGCGATGACCAATATTGAGAGCATCACGCTTGAGGCGGAGCTCGTCGGCGAGGACGCCACGCGTGACATTGCGAAGGCGGTCAGCGCCCGTCACTCGATCGCTCGCAAATACGTCATGAGGCTCCGCCGGCGGCATCCAGACGCATCGCCCGCTGAAGTAATTCAGATGTTGGAGCGTCACTACGGCACCTCGATCACCACTGCTGGTGCCCTCATCAGCGCCGGCGCGATCGCGGCCGACATTGGTATAGCGATGATTCCTGGCGTCGGGGCGGCAGCAGCCGGCATGAAGAGTGCGGGACAACAGGCCGCCAAGAAGACTGGCAAGGAAGCCGTCAAACTTGCCGCAAAGAGCGCTGCGAAACAGGCCGCAAAGAACATGGCGCTGGGTACTGCGAAGAACGGTGCAGAGCGAGCCGCTGCTCTCCTGCCCGCAGGCGATGAGCAGTTGCAGTTCGAGATCACGGCGGTTTTCGCGCTCGCTATTGCCGATATTCACGGAATGGACCTCGACAAAGACCAGGCTCTCGCCCTTGTCTACGGTCTCTCGAACGAGCGCGTGAGCCAGAAGCAAATCGCAACGATGGCGACAGACCTATCGAGCGCATCGTCTGAAGGCGTCGTCGGCGTCGGCGATAAGATCTCCGACGGCCGCGGGGACTGGTCGCACTGGGCGAACACGCTCGCGGACACCCTCCCTGGAGGCGCCGCGCAGAGTCTGGTTCGGACCATGGAGACGGGTCAGCTGGACGCCGTGCGCGAAAAATTGAGTGGAAAGCAGCAGGCAACGATTGAATACGGAGTTGGAGCATTGGCGGGAGGAGTCACGCGTTTTGTGTTCGGTCGCGACGTCATCGTCGCTGCCCGGGCAGCGTTCGCCGATGCCCCAGACATGTTCCCCGAACATCTGGCCGTTCTTGTGGGGGCTGGAGCTGAGGACGGAGATGTCGAACAGAACCGAGCTCTCGCAGCAATGGAGGACGCCGCCAAGGTGACGGGAAATTGGATTGCTGGCACTGCCAGCACTGTCGGAGGCGGGGTTGCAACGGGCGCTGTGGCAGTGGGCGCCGGGGTGGCAACCGCGGCCGATACGGTATCGCGCGCGTTCCGGAGCGTGGACATCGACGGGGACGGGATCCCGGACGAGGCCCAGGCCCTCACCGCGGTCAAGGGCCTCGGTGGCGCCATCGCTGGTACGGCGGGCTCGGTCGGAGGGAGCGTCGCAGGGCTGTTCAAACGGAAAAAGCGCGGCGAAGAGACCGCGGGCGGGGCTGAGCACGGCAGCGAGGAACTGCTCCAGAAGTAACGACCGAGGTTAGTCAGCTGCGGAACGCGGTCCCGTTGCGCTATCACCTGTGGTCGTTCTCAGTCGCTGATGGCGGCTACAAGTGGTAGCGCAACCGGGGCGGGTGTCTGGAACGCGGACGGCCCCGAAAGGACTGGCCTCAGCCGCGCAGCACTGCGTTGTTCGGATGCAGACAGGCGTCTTGATCCAGCGGTTCGGCGCTGAGCGGCACCGTTCCACCGGGAAGCTGCACCGGCACCGTTCCCATCGGCTCGACTCGTTGGTGGCGCCGTCGTTCGCGGCCGAAGACCCGCTCTTCCGCCTCAGCGGCACGCGGGCGCCGTCAACGCCGACGCCGTCGCGTGCCCACTCTCGGTAGCGACAGGAGCGTCGTCGTAGCCGCCAAAGAGTAGCGCCAGCCATGAAGTGCGACGGCGGCTCTCTGGTTGGGTGCCGCTGTTGCCTGTGCCGTGGCGTAGGAGGGACAGGCCACAGGATAGCCAGCACAAGAACCGGCACAAGAAGACGCCGACGTCGGGGGAACTGGCGGACGATGACGGACAGGTGGGTGTCGAACCGGGCGGGGCTCGATGCCGGGCTTTCTAGGTCACGTCAGCGCGGTCATGGCATTCCAGCCGCTGCCGATTTTGACGCGGGTGAGGAGGGTCCCGGTGCCGTTGCCGGGGTAGAACCAGAGGATGCCGCTGCTGTCCCTGGCGAGGAGGTCTGCTTTGCCGTCGTCGTTGAGGTCCCCGGGGCTGGTCAGGGAGGTCATGGTGTTCCAGCCGCTGCCGATTTTGACGCGGGTGAGGAGGGTCCCGGTGCCGTTGCCGGGGTAGAACCAGAGGACGCCGCTGCTGTCCCTGGCGAGCAGGTCTGCTTTGCCGTCGCCATTGAGGTCCCCGGGGCTGGTCAGGGAGGTCATGGTGTTCCAGCCGCTGCCGATTTTGACACGGGTGAGGAAGGCCCCCGTGCCGTTGCCGGGGTAGAACCAGAGGACGCCGGCACTGTCCCTAGCGAGTAGGTCACTCCTGCCGTCACCGTTGAAATCGGTCGACTTCTTGGCTGAGGCGAAAGTCGTAGTCAGTGTGGCGGTCCATGTCGTTGCCACCCCGGAGGCCAGGACATAGTCCGGGCGGGCTTTCGCGGTGACGGTGACGGTTCCGGTGCCGGGGTAGGTGCCGGCCGGGACGACCTTGTCAGCGATGAGGTAATCAACGCCCGTGGTGGCCGGGACCGTATACATGTCGGCGGCAGTTCCGTCCTTGTCGGTGAAGACGACCGCAGCCGGGATGACCGGGTTGGGGGTGGTTTTGAACGTCGCGGCCCAGGTTGCGGTGGCGCCCGGGGTCAGGATGTAACCGGTCTTGGCTTTCGCGGTGACGGTGACGGTTCCGGTGCCGGGGTAGGTTCCGGCAGGGACGACCTTGTCGGCGACGAGGTAGTCCACGCCTTCGGTGGCAGGGATCGTGTAGGCGTCCTCGGCGGTGCCGTCCTTGTCCGTGAAAACCACCTCAGCCGGGGCTACAAGGCGATCGTTAAGGACGGTCAGTTCTGGGAGGGTGATGTTCGCGAGTGACGAGTTGCCGGAATTGTTGCCGACAGCGTCTTGGACGTGGCTGAAGCGGGGAGTCCAGGTGCCCGGAGCGCCACCAAAGGGAATTGTTAGGTTAGCGGTGAACGTGCCGTCGGTGGATGTCCCGCTGGTCAGGTTCATGTATCCGTAGACGTTGGTGCCCGTCGACCTGTTTTCAAGGTAGACGAAAAGAAACGTGGTTCCGGAAATGTCGTCTGTGATGTGTGCGGTGACCGTTACCGGCTGGGAGGCCGTCGTGACGTCGACGGTCTGCGGCGATATTGACATTTCGCGGACCACCGGTGCGGTCGTATCAGCCGCCGCGTTAAGGACGGTCAGTTCTGGGAGGGTGATGTTCGCGAGTGACGAGTTGCCGGAATTGTTGCCGACAGCGTCTTGGACGTGGCTGAAGCGGGGA